>CAVXVM010000182.1:0-10260 GCA_963765025.1 uncultured Acidobacteriaceae bacterium
TTTCCTTAGAGCGGTGTTAGCGCGTTTTGCGAAGTTAGCGGAGTTAGGAAGAACCGAAGCTAACTGCGCTAACTCCGCGCGCACCGCTAGCTCCGCTTCATTTTGCTTTCAGCCAGCTTGCTTCGTCGTGCTTTGTTTCATATGTGTCGAGGGCGGCGGTGTGGCGCAGGGTTAGTCCGATATCGTCGAGACCTTCAAGCAGGCAGAACTTGCGGAAGGGGTCGACTTCAAAGGTTGCCGAGAAGCCGCGGCCATCAGTGACTGTCTGCGCTTCAAGCGAGACGGTGAGTTGATAGTTGGGAATGGTTTTTGCGTTTGAGAGCAGCGTGGCCACCTGCTCTTCGCTGAGGCGAGCGAGCACGATGCCGTTTTTGCCGGCGTTGGAGAAAAAGATGTCAGCGAATGTCGGCGCGATGACGACGCGGAAGCCGTAATCGGAGAGAGCCCAGGCGGCATGCTCGCGGCTGGAACCGCAGGCGAAGTTCTTTCCGGCAATGAGAATCTGCGATCCCTTGTGGCGCGGGTCATTGAGGACAAACGCCGGGTCAGGATCGCCGGCGGCGTTGCGGCGCCAGTCGAAAAACAGGAAGTCGCCGTAGCCGGTGCGCTCAATGCGCTTGAGGAACTGCTTGGGAATGATCTGGTCGGTGTCGACGTTGGTGCGGTCGAGCGGCGCGGCCAAGGACGTGAGTGTGCGGAACGGTTCCATTAGGCAGTTACCTCCTCGGGAGCGGGTGCGTTGATGGGCCAGCTGCGGACGTCGACGAAGTGGCCGGCGATGGCGGCGGCGGCGGCCATTGCAGGCGACACCAGGTGGGTGCGTCCTCCGCGTCCCTGGCGGCCTTCAAAGTTGCGGTTGCTGGTGGAGGCGCAGCGCTCACCCGGTGCGAGAATGTCAGGATTCATGCCTAGGCACATGGAGCATCCAGGTTCGCGCCAGTCAAATCCGGCTTCCTTGAAGATGCGGTCGAGGCCTTCCTTCTCTGCCTGCGCTTTGACAGCCTGCGAGCCGGGAACGACCATGGCGCCGACGTGGCTGGAGACCTTGCGGCCGGCGGCGATACGGGCGGCGGCGCGCAGATCTTCAATGCGGCCGTTGGTGCAGGAGCCGATGAAGACGCGGTCGATTGAGATTTCAGCAAGCGGTGTTCCTGCCTTGAGGTCCATATACTCGAGCGCGCGTTCGAAGGAGTTGCGATCGCTTTCATTTGCGGCGGCGGCAGGATCGGGCACACTGGCTGTGACCGGAGCCACCATGCCGGGGCTGGTTCCCCAGCTCACATATGGAACGAGCGTGGCGGCATCGATGACGAGTTCGCGATCGAACTTTGCACCAGGATCGGAAGGCAGCTTGCTCCACTCGGCTACTGCTTTATCCCAGTCGGCGCCCTGCGGAGCGAAGCGACGGCCTTTGAGGTACGCGAAGGTGGCCTCGTCAGGAGCGATCATGCCGGCGCGCGCGCCTGCCTCGATGCTCATGTTGCAGATGGTCATGCGGCCTTCCATGGAGAGCGAGCGGATAGCCGAACCTGCGTACTCGATGACGCAGCCGGTTGCGCCGTCGGTGCCGATCTGGCCGATGATGGCGAGGATGATGTCTTTGGCGGTGACGCCGGAGGGCAGCTCACCCTCAACCGCGATGCGGAAGGTACTGGGCCGGGCCTGCGGAAGCGTCTGCGTGGCGAGCACGTGCTCCACTTCGCTGGTGCCGATGCCGAAAGCAAGCGATCCAAAGGCGCCGTGCGTGGAGGTGTGCGAGTCGCCGCAGACGATGGTCATGCCGGGCTTGGTGATGCCAAGTTCGGGACCGATGACGTGAACAATACCCTGATCGCGCGAGTTGACATCGTAGAGCTCGATGCCGAAGTCAGCACAGTTCTGGCGCAGCGTGGCAATTTGTTTGGCAGCGATCTGGTCAACGATGTTGAGGCGGCCTTCAAGCGTGGTGGGCACGTTGTGATCGACGGTGGCGATGGAGCGATCGGGACGGCGCACCTTGCGATTGGCCAGGCGGAGACCTTCAAAGGCCTGCGGCGAAGTGACCTCGTGGAGTAGTTGCAGGTCGATGTAAATCAGGACCGGTTCGCCTTCCGGCGCGACGACGACGTGCTGATTCCAGACTTTTTCAAATAGCGTCTTGGGTTCGGTGCTCATTGGTTTATTCACCACATCCCTCAGGGACTAAAGCCCCCTTTATTGTTGGTTCGTTTGTGTCAGGGCTAAAGCCCTGACCTACCAGCCGTGGCCCGTCAAAACGGTCGGTCACGCGCTCACAAGCATCGTCTTAACCGTCTCGCGAACCTTGGCGCCCATTTCGGTTGTCGAGAGCACGGCGAGCCCATTGTTGTCTCCGCGCGCGAGATCGGTGGTACGGAAGCCGAGCTCGAGAACCTTGCGGACCGACGCTTCAATTGCGGCGGCTTCCGCTTCGAGGCCGCCGGAGTGGCGCAGGATGAGCGCGCCGGTAAGGATGGCGCCAAGCGGATTGGCCAGGCCTTTGCCGGCAATGTCGGGTGCGGAGCCGTGGACCGGCTCGTACAAATTGACTTTGCCGCCGATGGTGGCCGAGGGCAACATGCCGAGCGAGCCGGTAATGACCGCGGACTCGTCGCTCAAAATATCGCCGAAGAGATTTTCGGTGAGCACCACGTCGTAGCTGCGGGGCTGATTCATCAGGTGCATGGCCATAGCGTCGACATACTGGTGTTCGACAGTTACACCGGGAAACTCCGCGGCAACTTCGTTCACTGTCGCGCGCCACATCTGTGAGACTTCAAGAACGTTTGCCTTGTCGACGCTGGTGACCTTCTTGCGGCGGCCCTGTGCAAGTTTGAAGGCGATGCGGGCCACGCGGGCCACCTGATCGCGGGTGTAGTGCATGGTATTCCAGGCCTCGCCGGCGACCCGGTCCCACTCGCGCGGGTGGCCAAAATACAGGCCGCCGAGCAGTTCACGGACAAAGAGAATGTCGGTGCCGTCGATGACCTCTGGACGAAGCGGACTGGTGACCTCAAGTTCCTTGAATGCGAACGCCGGACGGAGGTTGGCAAAGCCGCCAAGCGCAGTGCGGAGCTTCAGCAGACCCACTTCGGGCCGCTCTTCGGGTGGAAGCGAGTTGAACTGGTTGGCGCCTACAGCGCCGAGCAGAACTGCGTCGGAGTCGAGCGCGGCTGCGAGCGTGTCGGCGGGCAAAGGCGTGCCGTCGCGCACAATGGCGACGCCGCCGATGCGCCTGGCGTCGAATTCGAGGGTGTGGCCGCCGAGCGAGGCGACTTCTTTGAGGACCGCGACTGCTTCGTTGGTGACTTCAGGGCCGATGCCGTCGCCGGCCGTAACTACAATCTTTAGATGCATTCGTTGATCATTCCCTCAGGGGCTAAAGCCCCGCCTTCTCGGTTTGCTGTATTGGCGCAGCTAAAGCCGCGCCCTTTCAAAACCTTGTTGCGGATGATGCGATCGAAAAGCAACCGCAGATCCTTCGACTCGCTGCGCTCGCTCAGGATGACAGCGCTTTCTGCTCAGTCCAGCTCGGAGACTGGCTCGTGGCGGCGCTCGCGAATCTGGTCGGGGAGCAAGCCGACGAGGTCCTGGTCGTAGATGTTCTTCTTGCGATCGGCCAGTGCCACAAAGCGGTAGTAGACGTGCTGCAGGTCGTCGCGGGTGAGCGCGAAGCCCATTTGCTCGAGCCGGTGGCGCAGGGCCGCGCGGCCGGAGTGCTTGCCGAGGACGAGATGAGTTTTGGCGACGCCGACCAGGGCGGGCGTCATGATTTCGTAGCAGAGCGGGTTGGCGAGCATACCGTGCTGGTGGATGCCGGACTCATGCGCGAAAGCGTTGTCGCCCACGATGGCCTTGTTGGGCGAAGGCCGGAAGGTGATGATCTGGCCGAGCACCTGGCTGGTGGGATAAAGCTGGTCGAGCTTGATGGAGGTGGTTTGTCCGTAGCGGTCGCCGCGGACGTAAAGGGCGGAGGCGATCTCTTCAAGAGCGGCGTTTCCGGCGCGCTCTCCGATGCCGTTGATGGTGCACTCCACCTGGCGCGCGCCTGCATCGATGGCAGCCAGCGAGTTGGCGACGGCAAGGCCGAGATCGTCGTGGCAGTGCGAGGAGAGGATGATTCCCTGCGCGTCAATGGCGGGAATGCGCTGGCGGACTTCGCGGAACATGGCAGCATACTCTTCAGGCGTGGAGTAGCCGACGGTGTCCGGCATGTTGATGGTGGTGGCACCGGCTTCAACGGCGATGCGCACCATTTCAACAAGGTAATCGCGGTCGGAGCGGGTAGCGTCTTCGGGCGAAAACTCGACGTCGTCCACTAGCGAGCGGGCCAGGCGAACAGATTCACCGCAAAGCTCGAGAGCCTGAGCGCGGCTTATCTTCAATTTGTATTCGAGGTGCAGGTCGCTGGAAGCGAGGAAGACATGGATGCGGGCGCGGTCAGCGAACTGCAGGGCGCGGGCGGCCATTTCAATGTCTTCGGTCTTGGCGCGGGCAAGCGAGGCGATGCGCGGTTTCTTCACGGCTTGCGTAATGGTGGCGATGGCCGCGAAGTCGCCCTCAGAGGCCATGGCAAAGCCGGCCTCGATGATGTCGACGCCCAGATCCTCAAGGGCGTGGGCCATGGTGAGCTTTTCCTGCGTGGTCATGCTGCAGCCCGGGGACTGCTCGCCGTCGCGCAGAGTGGTGTCGAAAAAGACTACGTGATTTGAACTCATAAACTCGCCTGTCGGGGAAGACACATCTCTTACGTTGATAGTGTCTCGCAACGAGCGTATATAAGGCAAAGTTATAATTCTTGGGCTAACGATTAGAATCGCTTATAATGCAGTGGTCAGTCGTCAGTTTTCAGTTGTCAGTATTTGATGCAAAGCTAATGACCTGCCTTTGGACACGCGCTTTGCCGGATGTGGCACTGTCACTTTCTGACAACTGAGAACTGAAAACTGATATGGAACTGAACCAACTGGAAACATTTCTGGCGGTGGCGGAAGAGCGAAGTTTTTCGCGGGCGGCAGTGCGGCTGCACCGTACTCAGCCGGCCGTGAGCCAGGTGATTCGCAAGCTCGAAGAGTCAGTGGGCGAGACGCTGTTCGATCGCGCGGCGCGGGACGGGTCATTGACCGCGGCGGGGGTGTTGTTGCGCGACTACGCACAGCGGCTGCTGGCGCTCAGGCGCGAGGCCTCAAGCGCGCTGGGCGAGCTGAAGAACCTGGAGCGCGGGCACCTGCAACTGGCGGCCAACGAGTACACATGCATGTACCTGCTGCCGGCCATCGATCAATTCCGGCGCGCGTTTCCCCACGTGAACGTGACGGTGAACCGGATGCTTGCCTCGCGAATTCCCGAAGAGCTGAGCCTGCGCACGTTTGAGCTGGGAGTGGTGTCGTTTCGGCCTGACCCGGCCCAGTTCCGGACGATTGCCGTGTACGCTGACAGCCTGGCGCTGATTGTGGGACCGGACCATCCGCTGGCGAAGGTGGAGCGGGTGTCGATTACCGACCTGGGCAGCGAGCTGTTTGTGGCGCACAACGTGACTTCGCCGCTTCGCCGCAAGGTGATTGAGGCCTTTCAGCGTTACCGGACGCCGCTGAACATGGGCATTGAACTGCCGACCATTGAGGCCATCAAGCGTTTTGTGGCGATGGGCAACGGGGTAGCGCTGGTTCCGCATCTTACTGTAGGACGCGAGTTGGAAAGTGGGGACCTGGTGAGGGTTTTTGTAGACGAGCTGGAGATTCGCCGCGTTCTGCGGCTGATTCACCGGCGCCAGGCAACACTTTCCTATGCGGGCAAGGCATTTCTGGGCACCCTGAAGGCAATGGCTCGTACGCAAGGGCCTCCGTTCTACTTTCAGGTGGAGCGGGCCGGGGCGTAGAAAACTCGGCGACGGCGCCCGGAGGTTCGAAAAACAGCTTGGCAAGTTAGTTCGATTCAGTAAGCGGTCTCGTCCCCACATCACACAGGATCAATGCTCGGCCCTTCCCCTGGGGACAGTGAGGTTGTCATGGTATGCCGAAGGTGTTTGTCAGAAGAAGTACGGCGCTCTCATTTGCGTCTGGACGATTTATTGGTACTGCCATTTCTCTTTGTGCCGCTGCGCTGCCGTAACTGCAACGAGCGGTGGTACCAGCACATATTCCTGTTCCTGCTCGGACAAAAGAGGCCCGATCGCGGACTCGACGCATCAGAAAACTAACTGAACAAAGGATGTTTTCCGGTTGAACGACTTTTTGGGCGCACCTGTTGGATGGTCCAGCTTTAAATTCCCATTAATGCCATAAGGTTTTTTGCCCGCCCAACTCCTGTCAGGGTTGGGAGGGGCGAGAAACTGTGCCTCGAACTGCCCTTCTGTCGCATTTGGGTAGATCGCCGCGTGCGCCGCGATAAACAGGTGCGGGCATAGCCTGATTTGCCGAGTCCTCTGACGCACCGAGCCCGCCTGAGACTGTGGAACATTCGTGCCAAATAGGCCGTTGGCGGCGGGCTATTCTGGTGGCCCTCCAATTGGCTTGCGAGCACCATCGGAAAACGCTGATTCTTCCACAGAAGTCTCTATCCCTAACTCCCTGTTGCCTGTTTCCCGCTCTTGAAGTCTCGGGCCTGCGCGGGGTTCACGATAAAAACACCCGAACGGGCTCACTAACGTCTATAGACTCAGAAGATTCCGAAGCTGGGGTTCCTGCCCTGACCCGGTCAGGGCATTTACAATATCGAGAGCGGGGCCCGGATCCAACCGGCGCGCCGGAATCGACTAAGCTCGTTGCCAGCCGGACGGTTGTGCAGTCGTGAGGTTCAGGACCGAATGAAGAAGATCGCCTTAATAGCAATTCTGCTGGCCGTATTTGTGGCCGCAGGCCGCGCTCAGGAAAGCCGCCAGGACATCAGCCTCAGTGGAACGGGCATTATCGAACCGTTCATGGCCTCGTCCACCGATGTTCAGGTAAGCGCGAACCGCGCTTTCGGCGGGTTAGCGAGCTACCGTTTCATGATGACCCCCACCAGCGCCCTCGAAGCGAACTACCAGATGACGTACGAGAACAGCATTCATTACGTGATCAGCAATACCAACCATTATTTGGTGAACACACGCACCCAGGAAATCTCGGGCGCCTTCGTCAAGTCGTTCGTGTACAAAAACTTGAATCCGTTTGTCGAGGCGGGACCGGCGGCTTTGATTTTTCTGCCGATCCGGAATTCGGGTACGACTTCGCTCGACGTGAAGCAGCAAACCGAGGTGGGCGGCCTGTACGGAGCTGGATTCGCGTATGAAATCAGCCCGAGCTTCGACATCCGGGCCGAATACCGCGCCTGGGTGGTAAAGGTGCCGACCTTTGCCGATACGCAATTGACCACGAACCGCTGGTACAACATCAGCAACCCGGTGATCGGTGTGGCGTACCACTTCTAAAAAGCAGGGATTAGGGAACAGGGATTAGGGATTAGTAAGACGGGACGGGCTTTTGCCCGTCCCATTTTGCGTTTTTTGGGCGAAGTGAGCCGGGGAACCCAGGATGTCAGCGGACGGCTTCGCGGTAGCGGCCCAGCTCCTTGACGAGATCGCAATGGCGGGCCAGAGCTTCGAGGGCCAGCGAGCCTTCAGCCGAGGACCGAATCTGGCAGTCAACGTAGAAGATGTACTCCCATGGCTTGCCGTGGACGGGGCGCGACTCGATCTTGGTGAGGTTGGTGCCGATGGCGGCGAGTTCGCTGAGCGCGGCGACGAGCGAGCCGGGACGATTCTGCACGGAGAATGCGATGCTGATTTTGTTGGCCTCCGGATCGGACTGGGCGTCGGCCGCGCGGCGGACGAGAAAGAAGCGGGTGTAGTTTTCAGGGTTGTCTTCAATGCCCGCCTCGAGAATTTCGGCGCCATAGTACTCGGCCGCGGCCCTGCTGGCGATGGCAGCGAGAGAGCGGTCGCGCTGCTCGACGAGTTGCTTGACGCTGCCGGCCGTGTCGTAAAACGCGAGGGCCTTCATGCCGGGGTGCTCGGCGAGGAAGCGGCGGCACTGCGCCAGCGCGACGGGGTGTGAATAGACACGATCGACGTCGGCCATGGTAACGCCGGGATTGGCGATGAGGTTGTGGCGGATGCGCAGCAGCGTCTCCTGCTCGACCTTGACGTTGTTGGTGAGCAGCAGATCAAAGTGCTCAGAGACAGAACCGGCGAGGCTGTTTTCAATGGGAATGGCCGCCGCGTCACCCTTGCCTGAGGCGAGGGTGGCAAAAACCTCGGCCGAGAGCGGACATGGGATGATGGTTGCGCCGGGGACGAGCTTGAGAGCCGCCTCGTGGCTGAAGGAGCCGGGTTCGCCCTGGATTGCGATCTTCATGTGCGTACTTTCGCGTTCAGATGTGGAAGCTCAACCGCCGTTCCCATTCGCACCATACCACACACCCACCCTCAATTCGCCGGAATGGGCGGGGCCTCGGCTCGAGCGGTATCGGCCTGAACCTGCAAGAGGATAGGTCCGAGCAACTCGCTCTGGTTCTCTGCCAGCCGGACGGAGACTTGCAACAGGGTCGGCTCTCTCCCATACAGCAGGGCAACGCCGCGAATGGGCTCGGCGTTTGCAATGAGCCGCGACTGGGTGCCAATTCCCTGAGTGTTCGCAGGCGTTTCAAAGGCTACAAAGTTCGCGCGCAAGGCATACAGTGTGTCCGAAGGGAAAGGGCCGAAGACGTACGGAACTTCCGGATCAAACGTTTCGGCTATCACCGACTGCGCCCATCGCTTGTAAGCAGGAAAGATGCGCGCCACAATTCGCGCCACATCAAACCTGCCTGACGTGTCGCCATAGGAAACCGAAGCCTGAATGACGTCGCCCGTGAAGCCATTGCCGTTTGCTGAGAACAACTCGCTGTTCTTGATCGGATTGGGGCTGACGAAAAGACTGCTGCCGCCGGAACCGTAGATGGAAAAACAGTGCCAACCTCGCGGAGCCAGCACCCCGAAACCCTCTTTGGCCTGATAGTAGGCCAGTTTCTGAGCCACTTCGGCGGGTATGGAGACTACTTTGCTTTCTCCCCTGGGCGGATCGACAAGCCCCACCTGCCCAACGGAGCGGCAGCCCACAAAGTCAACACGCTGCGTGGGTGCTTTTGGAGCGGATGCGGAAGGCGCCGTCTGCGCAGACGCAGAGGACGCGGCTAGGAGAGACGCGGCTAGAAGTGCGTTGCAGTATCGGCAAGCTAACATTCGAAGTCCCCCAAGGGGCGAACGATCCAGGTCCAGCTAATAGGGCCTAAGTGCGTACCCAGATATCGGCGGCGACGAAAGCAAAGAAGACGGTGGCGATGACGCCGTTCATGGTGAAGAAGGCGGCGTTGAGGCGGCGCAGGTCACCGGGCGAAACGATAGAGTGCTCGTAGGCGAGCAGCGCTGCCACGGCGCCGATGCCTACCCAGCCCAGGACGGCGAAGTGAAAGAGCAGGCCGAACAGGATCAGAAAAACAAGCATGGCCAGGTGCATGAGACGCGCGGCCCAGAAAGCCCCGGCGATGCCGATGGCGCGAGGCAGGCTGTGGAGGCCTGCGGCGCGGTCGTGCTCGTAGTCCTGGCAGGCGTAGAGGACGTCGAATCCGCCGGCCCAGAGCGTGACGGCTGCGGTGAGCACGACAATGCGCAGATCGAGCGAGCCGCGCACGGCGATCCATGCGGCGGAAGGAGCAAGGCCGAGCGCGAGACCGAGGACCAGGTGCGACCAGCGCGTGATGCGCTTCATGTAGCTGTAGCTGAGCAGGACCGCGAGCACCAGCGGGGAAAGATAGAGGGTAAGGCGGTTGAGCTGGGACGCGGCGGCAACGAAGATGACCGCCATGAGGAGCGTGAAGCCGAGAACGAACTTGCGCGAGAGCAGTCCGGCGGGAATGGCGCGGTTGCTGGTGCGGGGATTGGCGGCATCGAGATCGGCATCAGCCCAGCGATTGAAGGCCATGGCGCAGGAGCGCGCGGCGACCATCGCCACCAGAATCCAGACCACGGTGCGCCAGGCGGGAAGGCCGTTGGCAGCCAGCAGCACCGCCGTGAGCGCAAAGGGCAGCGCGAAGATGGAGTGCTCCCACTTGATCATCTCAAGCGTTGTGCGGATTTTTGTGAGGAGGCCGGGCATCAGTGATCTATCTACGAGTGTACTTGAGCAGGACTGCGGAATGAAGACGCGCGATTGGCGTTGCGGGGAAGTCTCAATGCGGAAAACTCAGCCACTCAGCGAAGGTGAGCAGACCGCCGGCGACAAACAGGATGCCGAAGATGAGTTT
>CAVXVM010000183.1:0-4048 GCA_963765025.1 uncultured Acidobacteriaceae bacterium
CTGCTTTCACGCGCTGGAGCAGCGCCAGTGGGTTATCCCGCTCAATCGCCGAAGCTTAGCCCGAAGTGAAGCGTAGCACGGAATCATTCGCATCCGCCCTCTCAATGCGATCGGAGCATAAAGACCTGGGTTTCTGTTTTCGCATCTAGGTTCGGGATCAATTTACCCCCCCGGCCTCCTCGCTGGGGCAGAATTTCAGCAAGACCAACGGTCGAGGCGCGCAGGAACCGTCATCGCGTACGCGTCCCAGTCACCGCAAGCAGCTTGTCGATTGCGGCCTGTTCCTCGACCAGCCTCTGATTGACCCACGACTCCAGCGCAGCGGGATCGGTACCTGAAACCCAGGAATGCAGCGGGTCTACCGCCGATGATTGGGCGGGTGTCTGCGCGGCTGTCTTCAGCGCGTCAGCGGCAAAGGGGATCAACAACATGGCAAGGATGCAGGCGTTTCTCCGGCTGATAATCATCCTCGGAGTATTTCACGGAGATGCGAGCCTGAAAAGGACCTTTGCGGAGCTTCGATCCAGCGTTTCACGATCCCAGGATATCGGCACCCAGCCCGCGGCACGCTGTCCACTGCTTCTAAAACAGCCGGGTGCCCCCGGTCCCTAGCTTTTGGGGACCGGGGATAGGGAAGAGCCCATGTCAGTCCACTGTCCGCTGTCCACTGTTTCTACAACAGCCCGCGCAGGGTCGCCCATTCGATCTGCTGAATCGCCCGTTCCGCCAGCTCCCGGCCGGCGTGAATTCGCACATACACGTTCTGCACAGCAAGCACCGGCTTGCACGACAACAATCCGCCCTTCACGCTCAAGTTCTCTTCGCCCGTTCCCGGCTTAGCTGGAGCTGGCGCGCTCCACGACCCAGGCTGAACCCAGATCAAGCTCACCGTAGCGCACGCGACCAAAAGAACGGCATACGCCAACTGGTACCTGTGCATAGCCGAGAATTCTACGCAAAAACCAACCGCCGCGCCACAGACACCATGCGCAATGCCATACAAAAACAAAAGGCCCGTCTGCCGAAGCAGACAGGCCTTTCGATCCTGTTACGAATGCGACTTACCGGTGTGCGCCGTTGAAGTCGGGCGGTGAATCCCGTCTGCGGGCTAAGTGTCCGGCATTACCAACTGGGATCGTACCCCGTGGTGACGATCTGCTTCGGGCTATTGCCGTTCACGTCAGAAACGAAGAGAGGCACCGTCGTCTCGCCGTACGTAAATCCAACATAGACGAGAGACTTTCCGTCCGGAGAAGGCACGGGGCCGAGGGCATTATTGACAAGCTGCGTTTCCGTGTCCACCGTTCCGGCGGAAGCGATCTTCCATATCTGGCACGTGGTGTTGCCGAGAGCGCACTCGTCGAAGAAGATCGTTCCATCGTCGAGAGAGAACGCGCCGTCGCTGTTGTTCGTACCCGGTATGTTGGTGACCTGCCGGGGGTTCGTGCCGTCGGCGTTCATCACCCACACTTCCGAATGTCCGGATGTATCAACGCGGTTGTGGACGATGTACTTGCCATCGTGCGACCAGCGCGGCTGTCCCAGGGCCACTCCTCCACTGTTCGGATTCTGATACAGAGGCGTGGTGGTAAGACCGGTGCCGTCCGCTTTGACCGTATAGATGCCCAGATGGCCGAACGTCGCGGCAGAGAACCCGACGAAAACGATGGTCTTGCCGTCAGGTGACGGTGTCGGGAACCCAGGGTTTACGATCGGCGACAGAGAAATGGTGCTCTGCAGTTTGGTGCCGGCCGCCGTGCCGTCAGTCGTGAATATATGGAACTCAGCCGCCGCAGTGCTGTCCGCGGCGATGAATGACTGATTGTTTGCGAACCATGCCGGGTCATATACGCCGGAAGCGATCTGCGTAGGATTCATTCCGTCGCTTCCCACGACGGACACAGTGTTGTTCCCGTTGTAGTAGAGGATGAGCGCGTCGCCCGCGGATGTCACGGTGACGGTTGCCTGATAGGTCGCGGATCCGCCGCTGCCCTCGAGGGTGAGCGTGTAGGTCGTTGTCGTTGTCGGACTGACCTTGACGCTGCCGCCCGAGACCGGAGTCACGGAGCCGACGCCATTGTCAACGCTCGCCGAGGTGGCATTCGCGGAGGTCCATGACAAGGTCGTGGACGAGCCGCCGGTAATACTGGTTGGACTTGCCGAGAACGTTCCGGTTGGCGCTGTGACGCCGCAGGAACTTCCGCATCCACCGCCGCCATTGTTTCCGCCTCCGCAGCCCGTTGTAGACAGGCTGAGGGCGAGGGCGACGACAGCACAAAAAACAATGATAGAAAGATGATTGCGCTTCATAAAGCCCACTATGATTTGGATTTGGGTCCCTGTCCGTTTTTCTTGGACGACACAGAATACTCCTTTTGGGGACCAAACAAAAAAGGCCCGTCTGCCGAAGCAGACGGGCCTCTCGATCCTGTTACGAGTGCAACTTACCGGTGTCCGCCGCCGCCGCCGTGGCCACCGCCACCGCTGAAGCCGCCGCCGTGTCCGCCGCCGCCGCTGAAGCCGCCGCCACGTCCACCGCCACCGCTGAATCCACCACTCGGGCGTCCGCCGCCGCTAAAGCCACCACTGGGGCGTCCACCGCCGCTAAAGCCACCACTCGGGCGTCCACCGCCGCTGTAGCCGCCACCCGGGCGTCCGCCGGCATAGCCGCCGCCTGCGTAGCCGCGTGCAACTCCGCCGCCGTAGGCCCCGCCTAGCCGGCCGCCGCCACCGTAGGGAGCACGACCGCCAACCCCGTAGCCACCGCGACCGCCGTAGGCGTATCCACCACGACCGCCGTAGCCGTAGCCGCCGCGATAGCCGTAACGGCCGCCCCAGCCCCAGTGGTACCAGGGACCGGCGCCGATGAACAGGCCGCCCACAAAGTAGCTAGGCCCGTAATACCCGTAAGGTGCGCAGGCATAGGGGTAGTAGGGGTAGTAGCCCCAGTCGCAAGCCGGTGGGCCATAACCATAATCGCCCGCATAATCGTAGGGAGCGGCAACTTCGGGACCAACGCCGACGCCGACGCCAACTCCCACCTGGGCGCTGGCCGTCACCGCGAGCGGTAGGGCCAGTGCCATTGCCAAAAGAACTGCGCGGTAACTCCGCATGACATCCTCCTTGTGCCGCCCTGGCCCTTTCTTGTTTCGGCCTGGGAACCGGGGCTGAACCCCGTTTTCAGCACTTGCCGGTTCGGGGGTTTTCCCTCCCATCCGGCTTCTGACCTTTCAAACAACTTATTTCGGGTTTAGTTGCGGTCTGTGTAAGAGAATCCTTAACAAATCCGTCCAATAGCAACCCTTTTTTCCTCAGATCCTTGGGGCTCCCTCATGTTAGATGTGCCAACAGCCCGTTTGCGAGCGATTTTTTCAGGGAAATCGCGCTCGAACACACAAAAAATACGGCCCCTCCAGATTCGGAGAGGCCGCTCGCACAGGGCAACAACGCAGGAAATCTGTCCGGAGAAACTGCAGCTACCTGCGGAAGCGATCATGATCACGATCCCGGTCGCGGTCCCGGTCACGATTCCGGTCGAAATCCCGCCCGTGGAACCGGTCGAAGTCGCGAACGAAGAAACGGTCGCGATCGCCGCGAAACTCCCAACGGCCCGGAACCCAGTATCCGCCGTTGTAGAACTCGGCCGTCCAAAAGTATCCAGGTCCGGGGCTGGGCGGAACGTAGGCAACGGGTCCGCGCACATAAACTCCAAACTGAGCCGCATCGGCTTTGGGGGCCGCAAGGCCAACCGCGCCGGCAAGAATCGCTGCACCCAACATCAGTTTCCCCATCGTCCATTTTCTGGTGTTTTTCATAACGCCTCCGCCTTGCGCCGGCCCTCGGTCTGCTGCATCGATCTGCCGTGGCCGGCCCGGCTCTTTTCCGGTTGAGGCCTTTTTCTTTCTGCCTCCCGGCCAGCCGGTTATGTCCTATGCAAACACTGCGCAGAGAAAAGGTTGCGGCTCCATCCGCGAAATAAATCTCCGCAACTTTTCGCGAGCATCGCGAATCAAGCAATACTCAACTGAAGCTCAGCAGATCACATAAC
>CAVXVM010000184.1:0-8210 GCA_963765025.1 uncultured Acidobacteriaceae bacterium
GGAGGCATGCAGCGAATCCACCCAACCGAACCATGCGGTGTGCGCAAAAAAGCTGCCGTTCACTTCTCACCCCTGCCCCCTGCTCTTCTAATCCCTGTTCCCTAATCCCTAATCCCTGTTTCCTCAATCCAGCCCCATCAGGAAACGCCTATTCTCAGGGCTCAGCCATCGTTTTGGCCGCTTCTTCTCCTTCGGCTTCGCCATACGCCAGTGCCGCTCCGGTGCCGGCACGTTTTCGGCAATCTTCACCATCAGCCGAATTACCGGGAGATCGCCTTCCAATGCCCGCTCGCTCATCAGCTTCACAATGGCCTCCGGCTCCAGCTCCTCCAGGCGCCCCTCCTTCCTTTTCAATCGCAACTCCAGCTCCCGCTCCCGCGCCCCTCCAACCACCGCGCGCCTCGGCGACCTCTGCCCCGGAACACTAGCCTTCCTGTCCCTCAGCACCCCACCTTCACTCATCCCAAACCCCCAGTCCCCGCTTTTCTAATCCCTAATCCCTAATGCCTAATCCCTGTTCTTACAACGTCCTCATCCCCTCCCGCCGCAGCGCCCTCCTGAATTCCAGCAGCGCCTCCCTGCGCAACCCCACCCATGCCGCCGTCTTCTCCAGCCTCTGTTCTGCTTCTTGCCGTATGGTCGCGCGCGCCTCCTCCTGCGCTTCCTTTTCCCCCGCAGCCAGATCCGCCAATGTCCCCTTCTGCGGAACCAGCGCGTACACCAGCTCGCACCCCAGCGCTGCCGCTGCTCGCCGCAGGTTCGCCAACACGATCCGCGACTCCCATTCCGACTTCTCCAGCCGGAATATCTCGTGCTTCGTCACCCCCAGACGATCCGCCATCACGTACACAGGAACCCCCGTCGCCTGACGCACCGCCCGAAGCCAGCTCTTCGTGTCCTCCGCCGGTGTCACATCCCGCGCCACTCTGTACGCCAGCAGCGCCTCGTCCAGCCGTTCCCGCAACTCCGGCCGCTCCGGGCTCAAGCGCCGCGTGGTCACCGCATTCCCATGCTTCAGCAGGAATCTCTGCAGCGATTTCAGCGTTTTGAGCCCCCTTTTTTGTACCTTTTTTGTCACTTTTTGCTCCATTTAAGGCCCTTTTAAGACCCTTATGTCACAATTCTGCCCGATTCAGCTCTATTTATATGCAAACCCGAAAGCGCCAATTCTCTCCCTCCAGAAACCACACTTTGCCCCATTCATCCCGGCGTTGTCTGCCGGGATGAGTGGGCGGGTAAGAAGTCGGATCCGGGCACGCACAAGTCGGGTGCCCCCGGTCCCTCGCATTTGGGGACCGGGGAGAGCCATGCACTCAATTCATCCCGGCGTTATCTGCCGGGATGAGTGGGCGGGTAAGAAGTCGGATCCGGGCACGCACAAGTCGGGTGCCCCCGGTCCCTCGCATTTGGGGACCGGGGAGAGCCATGCACTCAATTCATCCCGGCGTTGTCTGCGGGGATGAGTGGGCGGGTAAGAAGTCGGATCCGGGCACGCACAAGTCGGGTGCCCCCGGTCCCTCGCATTTGGGGACCGGGGAGAGCCATGCACTCAATTCATCCCGGCGTTATCTGCCGGGATGAGTGGGCGGGTAAGAAGTCGGATCCGGGCACGCACAAGTCGGGTGCCCCCGGTCCCTCGCATTTGGGGACCGGGGAGAGCCATGCACTCAATTCATCCCGGCGTTGTCTGCGGGGATGAGTGGGCGGGTAAGAAGTCGGATCCGGGCACGCACAAGTCGGGTGCCCCCGGTCCCTCGCATTTGGGGACCGGGGAGAGCCATGCACTCAATTCATCCCGGCGTTGTCTGCGGGGATGAGTGGGCGGGTAAGAAGTCGGATCCGGGCACGCACAAGTCGGGTGCCCCCGGTCCCTCGCATTTGGGGACCGGGGAGAGCCATGCACTCAATTCATCCCGGCGTTGTCTGCGGGGATGAGTGGGCGGGTAAGAAGTCGGATCCGGGCACGCACAAGTCGGGTGCCCCCGGTCCCTCGCATTTGGGGACCGGGGAGAGCCATGCACTCAATTCATCCCGGCGTTGTCTGCGGGGATGAGTGGGCGGGTAAGAAGTCGGATCCGGGCACGCACAAGTCGGGTGCCCCCGGTCCCTCGCATTTGGGGACCGGGGAGAGCCATGCACTCAATTCATCCCGGCGTTGTCTGCGGGGATGAGTGGGCGGGTAAGAAGTCGGATCCGGGCACGCACAAGTCGGGTGCCCCCGGTCCCTCGCATTTGGGGACCGGGGAGAGCCATGCACTCAACCCCGAAGGTTTTCCTAATCCCTGATGGCTAATCCCTGCTCTTCCCCTGTTTGCTCCCCCACGGAGGGAGCAGGGGCTTTCAAGCCCCTGAAGAAAGAGGCCGCAAAAATGATGGCTTTAGCCACGGGCCTCTCGCCAACCTGCCAACTCGCCATGTCCGCGCAAGCGGACGCCAACCCGCCAAACGCCGGTACAACACCGATCGAGGGATGCTCAAGCGGGCGTCCTCTGTCAGAGGGTCCCCGAGCGCTCAAGAGCATTCTGTCCGAGTGGCCGCTGATCCGCGTGCAATCCCCTCCGCTGCCTATTGGTCCCGGGATTATAGACTCTCTAAAACTCCACAAATGGGCGACCGAGGAGATCTAAATGAGAAAAAGAGTCTTGCTTCAAAGTTCGATTGTGCTCGCTGGAATCCTGCTCTTGATGTGCCTTGCATATTGGCATTCAATCCAAGTGAGCCAACTCTTCGACGAAACAATGCACCGCGACATTCAACAATTCTCCAATAACCTGGTGCAAAGCGGAGCTACCAGGGAGCAGGCGCAGGCCATGGTCAGTGTCCTGAATGATGTGAATCACCATACGCTCAGCTATGTTTCGAGCCAATGCGATTTCCTCATCGGGACGATCGCGTCAACGGCAATCCTTGTCATGGCCGCGGTACTCGGCCTGGCCGCAAGAACTACCAGCTGAGGCAGTCCCGTTCAATAATTCAGAGTTAACGGGTGCCCCGGCCCCCCGTCCGCCGCGGCGGAGGCACCGGATCGAGCAATGCACTCAACCCAGGAGCTTTTCCTAATCCCTAATCCCTAATCCCTAATCCCTGTTCCCTGCCTTTCTTGCTCCGCCGCACCGTGTGTGCTAACCTTGATTTTTGTGCCGTGGTACGCCCGAAGCGGGAGTGTGTCCGGGCGCGGCTGCGGGATTGAACAAGATGCCCGGGCGGTTTCCGGTGGGAAGGGCTGGCGTAGCTCAGCTGGTAGAGCATCTGATTTGTAATCAGAGGGTCGGGGGTTCAAATCCCTTCGCCAGCTCCACTTTCGAGACCGGGTTTCGGCATTGGAAGCATCAGGAAGTGAAGCAGCACGAATGGTCGGGCGCTCGAAGGGTTTTTGCTGGTTTCTTGGCTGCGCCGGCCGGTCCTCCGCGGTGATCCCACAGAGGTGCATGCTCCGAAATGCCGGAGGCTTTCCGGGTGAGGGGTAATGCGCTGAAGCGGCTTGAAACGCGCCTGAGGCGTATGAGTTTGGCAGGATTTCTGGCGGTGGTTTTTGCCGCTGGGATTGAACGAAATTGGGCGTCCTGAGAGCGAATTTGCTTTTTGGGGTGTCTGGGCGGGGTCCCCTAAAAGCGATTTTTGCTTTTTGGGGTGACTGGGCACAGGTGGCCGAGCGGTTAATGGCAGCAGACTGTAAATCTGCCGCTCCTTGGAGCTACGGAGGTTCGAATCCTCCCCTGTGCACCATGAGTTTAGCGGTCAGTGTTCAGTAGTCAGTGGTCAGAAAGACACGGTCCACTGGAGACTGAGTTCGAGGGCTGGAATGAGCGAGGATCAGGACCGGCTAAAGAGAAGCGGTGCTGATCTGAAGCGAAGCGGGACCGATCTTGAGCGAAGCGGGACCGATCTTGAGCGAAGCGGGACCGATCTTGATAAGCGATTTCCAGTGGCCCTGGTTTTGTACGTGGGTTTGGCGGCTCTGATCTGGTTCACCATGGACGCAGGCAAGGTTCTGGTGATGGGCAGGCCGGTGGAGATACGGTGGATTCCACTCATCATCATCGGAGGATTGGTGTTGCGCACAGTTTTGGCCCGTTCGGCGGATCGAATTCGCCGGGACGGGGAGAAGTAAGGCAGCGACTAGCTTCTAGCTACTAGCTTCCAGCTTTGGCAATCTCAGATTTGGCAGCGAAGCCGAATCTGACGAAAAACGAGCTGGAAGCTAGCAGCTGGAAGCTAGGAGCTGCATTCAGAGGGCTGATGTAGCTCAGTTGGTAGAGCACTCCCTTGGTAAGGGAGAGGTCACCAGTTCAATCCTGGTCATCAGCTCCAGAAGTACTAGTTGTCAGTTGCGGTTGTCAGTTGTCAGTTGGAGCAAAGGCGTGAGCGAGAATCTGGCTCGCACCGGCAGGAAAAGACTGATCACTGACCACTGATCACTGACCACTGTTTCAGGGCGGGAGTAACTCAGTGGTAGAGTCACAGCCTTCCAAGCTGTTGGTCGCGAGTTCGATCCTCGTCTCCCGCTCCAAAGTTCGGAAGTACAGGCAACATCGGGGAGCAGAAACCAATGTTTGAGCAGGCAGCGATTGCGGTTCGGGACGAGCAGGGATACGCGCAGCTTCATGCGCGGATCGACGCGGCTTTCGACTCCCGGGATGTGGAAGTCTTTCTGACCAGGGTGAGCAAGTCCGGGCTGCGGATTCGCAACTACGAGGGGATCCTCAAGCGCGGGTTGCTGGGCAAGGAAGCCGAAAAGCTGTACGCGGCACTGCCGGTTTCTGACCAGGGATTGACGCGCGAGCGCTATCTCAGGCTGGTTGAAGCCGTGCCGCTGGAACTGCGGCAAAGGTATTTCAGAATTTACGCCTACTACTGAGGCGAGGGAAAAAGTCTAACGGAAGGAACTGAGACGCATGGCGAAGGAAAAATTTGATCGTACCAAGCCGCACGTGAACGTTGGGACGATTGGGCACATCGATCACGGCAAGACGACTTTGACAGCAGCCATCACCAAGGTATTGCAGAAGCACAACCCGAAAAACCAGTTTCGTTCGTTCGACTCGATCGACAACGCCCCTGAAGAGCGTGAGCGCGGTATCACGATTGCGACGGCGCACGTGGAGTACGAGACCAAGAACCGTCACTATGCGCACGTGGATTGCCCCGGTCACGCCGATTACATCAAGAACATGATCACGGGCGCGGCGCAGATGGACGGCGCAATTCTTGTTGTGGCAGCGACCGACGGTCCGATGCCGCAGACCAAGGAGCACGTTCTTTTGGCGCGCCAGGTGGGCGTTCCCTGCGTGCTGGTTTTTCTGAACAAGTGCGACGCGGTTGAAGACACGGAGCTGATCGACCTGGTTGAGATGGAAGTGCGTGAGCTTCTTTCGAAGTACCAGTTCCCCGGCGACGACGTTCCGGTGATCCGTGGCTCTGCCCTGGGCGCACTGAACGGCGAAGCGCAGTGGGAAGCCAAGATCGACGAGCTGATGGAAGCGGTGGACACGTTTGTTCCGCGGCCCGATCGCGCGGTTGACAAGCCCTTCCTGATGCCGATCGAAGATATCTTCTCGATCTCTGGCCGCGGCACGGTGGTTACGGGCCGTATCGAGCGCGGCAAGATCAAGGTTGGCGAGGAAGCCGAGATTGTGGGATTCCGCGAGACGCGCAAGACGGTTGTGACGGGCGTTGAAATGTTCAAGAAGCAGCTGGATGAAGGCATGGCGGGCGACAATGCCGGTCTTCTTCTGCGCGGCATTGCCAAGGAAGACGTGGAGCGCGGGATGGTTCTGGCGAAGCCGGGCTCGATCACGCCGCACACGGTATTCAAGGGCGAAGTGTACGTGCTGAGCAAGGAAGAAGGCGGCCGTCATACGCCGTTCTTCAAGGGCTACCGTCCGCAGTTCTACTTCCGCACGACGGACGTGACGGGCGTGGCTGAGCTGCCGGAAGGCGTTGAGATGGTGATGCCGGGCGACAACGTGTCGCTGCAGGTGGAACTGATCACGCCGGTGGCACTGGAAAAGGGCCTGCGTTTTGCGATCCGCGAAGGCGGCCGCACGGTGGGCGCTGGAACGGTTGCTGAGATCGTGAAGTAACAGGGACCAAGGGAACGAGGGAACAATACAACTGCCCTGGTTTCTGAGCTGAAAGGATTTTGAAATGCGGGAAATTGTGACATTGCAGTGCACTGAGTGCAAGGAGCGGAATTACTCGACGACGAAGAACAAGAAGACGACCACGGGCCGTCTTGAGTTCAAGAAGTTCTGTAACCGTTGCCGCAAGCACCAGCCGCACAAGGAAACGAAGTAGAACAGCCCTTAGCTGCTAGCTCCTGGCTTCTAGCTTGTCCATGCGTTGGTTGAGTGTTTAACTCACGAGGCATGAGCTAGAAGCTGAAAGCTAAAAGCTGAAAGCTGTTTTTAGGGGCGTAAGCTCAACGGCTAAACTGTCGGTCTCCAAAACCGAACTTGGGGGTTCGAATCCCTCCGCCCCTGCCAGATTGAACGGGAATGCGTTGGGCCGAAGGCCGGGCGCGAAGGAATGGAAGTATGGCAACGAAGACAGCAATCGAAAAGGGCGACGATCGTTCTGCCAAACGGCAGGAGCCCGGCGCCTTGCAGGAGTTCCAGGGCAACGCGGTCGGCGCGTGGACCAACCTCACTCGATTCTTGAGCGATGTGCGCGCAGAAATGCGCAAGGTTGTCACACCGACTTGGAAGGAAGTGAAAGTGACGACCACGGTGGTGATCATCGCGGTGTTCATCTTCGCCTCTTACTTTTTCCTGGTGGACTGGATCTTCAACATCGGTGTACACCAATTGCTGGTGAAACTGGGTGGGTTGCAATAACAGCAGCGGCCCGAATCGAGAGCAGAATGGCAGAAGAACTGGAACAACCCGGCGAGCCGCAAGAACCCGAAGCTGCGGCGCAGCCGGTGCGGAACGAGCGCTTCAGATGGTACATCTTGCACGCCTACTCGGGCTTTGAGCGCAAGGTGCGCGAGTCGATTGAGAGCCGCGTGCAGGCCTTCGGACTGACCGACCGGGTGGGTCGTGTGATGATCCCGACCGAGCCGGTGACGGAGATCATCAACGGCAAGAAGCGCACGATCGAACGTGTGTTCCTGCCGGGCTATGTGCTGGTTGAGATGGAACTGGACAACCATCTTTGGCACGTGTTGAAGGACACGCCGAAGGTGACGGGTTTTCTGGGCACGGGCGACAAGCCGGTGGCGCTGAGCGAAGAAGAGGTGAGTTCGATTCTCTTCCGCAGCGAAACGGCAAAGGACAAGCCCCGGCTCAAGATCAAGTTTGAGAAGAACGAGCAGGTCCGGATTACGGATGGACCATTCGCCAACTTCAACGGTGTTGTGGACGAGATCAACGAAGATCGCGAGACGCTGAAGGTCATGGTGACCATCTTCGGACGCTCGACGCCGGTGGAACTGGAGTTTGGCAAAGTCGAAAAGATTGAGTAGTTGCAGCTTTTAGCTACTAGCTTCCAGCTTCTAGCCGGTTGTGCCTCCCTGGCAGGCGCCGGTTGCAAGCGAACGCTAAGGCGGCAACACCAAAATTTGAACAGGAAATGACCAGCTGCGAGCTAGAAGCCAGGAGCGAGTAGCTGGTTCTGAAGGAACACACATGGCACCTCCGAAGAAAATTACCGGGTACGTGAAGCTGCAAATCGAGGCCGCGAAGGCCACGCCGGCGCCCCCTGTGGGACCGGCGCTTGGTCAGGCGCAGGTCAACATCATGGAGTTCTGCAAGCAGTTCAACGCGCGCACGCAGAACAAGGAGATGGCCGGACTGACAATTCCGGTTGTCATCACGGTTTACGCGGACCGCAGCTTCAGCTTTGTGACCAAGACGCCGCCGGCGGCGGTGTTGCTGAAGAAGGCAGCGGGCATCGCCAAGGGCTCCGGCACGCCGAACAAGGAAAAGATCGGCAAGGTGACCGAAGCGCAGGTGCGCGAGATCGCCACGCAGAAGATGCCGGATTTGAACGCCTCCTCAGTGGAGACGGCGATCAAGAGCATCAAGGGCACGGCGCGCTCGATGGGGATTGAAGTGGTCGCGTAGGCTTTCACAAACGCAAGTTGCAAAGACAAGGCCCTCCCGAATGGGAGGGCCTCGTTGCGTTTGGACGTTCCTGGTGATTCGGATTATTCCATGCGAAGAGCTCTCATCGGGTCAATGCCTGCGGCACGACGGGCCGGCAAGGCG
>CAVXVM010000185.1:0-12580 GCA_963765025.1 uncultured Acidobacteriaceae bacterium
AGTATGCCGGGGTATGGTTTTCTTGTTGAAATACCCACCGGGGGTATGGTACAACGGACGAGTCGCAGGGTTCCTACCTGCGCAGGAGTTGCAAAACAACTATATGAGCAAAGAATCCGCACAGAACCCCCAAGTCTCTGGAGTTCTTTCCTGTGCCGCGATGAGCGGTACGGCAACCGCCCTTAGCCTGGCTATCGACGATTCCACACCGCTCTTCACGATGCATGACCTGTGAATTGAGCGTGTGAGCCGCTGGTACCAGAAGCCCGTGACCCACCCTCCCGAACCTGCAGCCAGCGTGCCAAGGCCAACCGAACTGCCCACCCGCGCGTTTGGAACCGGCAGCTACGTCTGGACTAGCGAGGAGGAACCATGCAGAACAAGCTGGTTTTGATCCGGAATACTGTTCGCCTCACCTGTGTCTGGGTGCCTACAGGCGATTCGAATTGGCCGCTCACCTGCGTTCGGGGTGGAAACGAAGGCTCCGCAAGCGGTCAACCATGCATCCTATGAGGATGAAGTCGAACGCGAATCCGGGAGGGTGCATCTGTACGCGTAGCGGAACCGCCTGCGGTGCGGATCTTGCTGGGGTACTGCGAGCTGACCCGATCTGAATCACGCTGATGCTTGGCTATCACGCGTTGAATCAGGCCGGAATCCTGAACCATGTTCGCTAGCGGCATCGAAATCAACCGTACGTTCACAATGCACGCGGCTCCCTCGAACTACGATGGTGGGGAGCCGGACCAGGGAGCATCGGTTGGAAGAATCACTTCAGATACGCGCGCACCAGATCGATCAGGTCCTCGGCCAGCTCGGGGGCAATCTGTTCCTTGGCCCCATCCACCAGGTGAAAGCGGATATGCGTCTCCAGCACCTCGCCCATCAGCCCGTTCACGCCGCCGCGCACCGCCGCCAGCAGCATCAGTTGACCGCCGCAATCCTCGTCGGCGGCCAGCGAACGCTCCACCGCGTCCAGCTGGCCCGCGCAGCTTTCTCAGCCTCTGCAGCAGCTTCAGCTTTTCCCGTTCCTGGTGCGACATTGGCTCGCCTCCTCGTTGACAATACCCACCCCCGGTATAGTATCTAGCGGGGTGGGGGTATAGTTCCGCCTTTCATTCTATGCACATTCCTCCGCCCCATGCCGACCGTTTTGTCTTCCTGTGCCGCTGGGGAGTCGTGTGCGCGCTCGCGGCCTGCCTTGCCAGTGCGCAAACGCCGACGCAGGCCAATGCGCCTCGCCCGCGCCGGACAACGCCGGCTCGCGCGGTCCCGCCGCAGGACGGCCCCGTGCTGACCATGGCTCCGCACTCCGAGACCGCGCGCTATTGGGTTTCCGGCCAGGCCAACAGCATCTTCCAGATGCACGGCCACTTCCACTCGCCTTACGAGGGCGCAAACAGCCTGCGCGACACGTTCGAGACCAAGGCCTCGGAGGTGGCGACACTCTACCTCGGCTACCAGTGGCAGCCAACACGCGCTACAACACCGACTTGATCGTGGACTTTGAGAATGCCGGCGGGCGCGGCATCTCGCAGGCGCTGGGACTGGCCGGCGAAACCAATCTCGACGTAGTGCGCAACCCCAACCTGAGCACTACGCCCTATCTTTCGCGCGGCGAGATTCACCAGATCATCGGCTTGACCGACGAGATGACCGACCAGGACCGCAGCCAGTTTGCGCTGGCCACCAAGGTTCCGGCGCGCCGCTTCGAGATCCGCATCGGCAAGATGAGCCTGCCGGACACGCTCGACATCAACTCGGTCGGCACGGACAGCCACCTGCAGTTCACCAACTGGACGGTCGACAACAACGGCGCGTGGGACTACGCGGCCGACACACGCGGCTACACGGTGGGCGGGGTTCTGGAATACGACGACAAAGTCTGGTCGGCGCGCTACGCCATTGCCGCGATGCCGATCGTGGCCAACGGCATCGATCTCGACTGGGCATTCAGCCGCGCTAATGGCCAGAACTGGGAGTTTGAGCTGCGCAAAGGGCTTTTCGGCTGGCTGCTCGATCCGAAGCGAGAAGGCGCCGTGCGCGTGCTGAGCTATGTGAACCACGCGCACATGGGCGACTACCGCGAATCGGTAAACGAGTATCTCGAAGGCAGGATTGCGACTCCCGACATCACGCAGACGGCAAAATTCGGCGCGGTGAAATACGGCTTTGGATTCAATACCGAGCAGGAGGTGACTGATTATCTCCGGCTCTTCGGCCGCTTCGGCTGGAACGAGGATCAGCACGAATCGTTTGCCTATACCGAAGTGGGCCAGACGATTCTCTTCGGCGGCGATTATGCCGGGAAACAGTGGCACAGGAGCAACGACAAGATCGGCGTCGCCTATGTTTCGAATGCCATCAAGCGCGACCATCAGAATTATCTGCACTACGGCGGGCTGGGCTTTCTGCTTGGCGACGGCGGATTGACGTACGGGCGCGAGGACATCCTGGAGTGGTACTACAACGCCCACCTGTGGCGCGGGCTTTACATGGCGACCGGCGGGTCGGAGATCGTGCATCCCGGCTACAACACGGTGCGCGGACCGGTGTATGTTTACATGGTGCGGGCGCACATTGATTTCTAATTTGGCGAGAACGCCAAGGGTGAGAAGGGGCGGGAAGGGAAGAAGCCCCTCTCTACAAGAAAAAGCTGAGACCTGAGAGCTAAGCAAGCAGCCTGCACACCCGCGCCTTCCTCTATTTCCCGCCCGCCGCCGGTTGCGTCTGCGACGGCTCAGGCAGCGTATAAATCACCTCGCCCGGCTTCGCATAGTGGAGCTTCTCCCGCGCTTCGTGCTCAATCGCGTCCGGATCGCTCTTCAGACGGTCGATCGACTGCTTCAACTGCGCATTCTCGAGCTCGACGTCCTTGATCTCTCGCTGCAACTCGCGATCTTCGGCGCGATTCTGGTGCCAAACTGTCAGCCCATGCTTGCCGTTGATCACGTGCCACATCAGCAGCGCTGCCAGGCTCACAGCCAGCAAGGTTCCCGCCGGACGCCAGCCGCGCCGCATCCACTCCAGCGCCTGCTCGCGCATCGGAACGGCCGCTGGCTCCTTGCTTCTTTTCTGGCTTTCCAGCTTCTCGTCCGCCACGCCAACCTCAATCTGCATTTACGACAGGACAAATTTCTTCGCCGCCGCGCTCAGGGCTTCCATGTCCTTCTCGTCGCGCGCTTCCGTATAAGCCCTTACCACCGGCTCCGTGCCCGATAGCCGATAGCAAACCCACGACCCGTCTTCCAAAATCAGCTTCAGCCCATCGGTACGCACCACCTGCGTCACCTTGCGTCCGCTCAGCTCCGTCGGATCGGTCTTCAACTTCTCAGTGAAATTTGCTTTCACCTCCGGGGTCAAGCGGAAGTTCTCTCTAACCGGGTAGAAGGAACCTACCTTGCCAAATAATTCCTTCAGCTGCACGCCCAGGCTCTTGCCGCGCGTGGCAACCATCTCCGCCACCAGCAACCCGGCAATCACGCCGTCTTTCTCAGGAACGTGCCCGCGAATCGTCAGTCCCGCCGATTCTTCGCCGCCAATGGCGATCTTGTCCGCAATAATCAGCTCGCCAATGTATTTGAATCCCACCGGCGTCTCATACAGCGGAACCTTGTGGTGCTCCGCCACTGCGTTGATCAGGTTTGTCGTCGCCACACTCTTCGCCACGCCGTTCTTCCAGCCGCGTGTCTCCACCAGGTAGTCCAGCAGCAGCGCAATAATGTAGTTCGGCTGAATAAAAGTCCCATCGCCGTCCACAATGCCAAAGCGGTCCGCATCGCCGTCGGTGGCGATGCCGATGGCCGCGCCGATCTCCTTCATCTTTTTCTTCGCATCGCCCAGCAGGTGGTCGTCCGGCTCCGGCGCATGGCCTCCGAACAGCACATCGCGATAATCGTGCACCGTCTCCACCGTCACACCCGCTTCGCGAAGCAGGTGGCATGGATATCCGCGCCCCGCGCCCCAGAACGGATCGTAAACAACCTTGATGCCCGACTTGGCAATCGCCTTCAGATTCACAAGGTCGGCCAGGCGCTTCAAGAACGCCGGCTTCACATCGGCCGTCTCAAATCCTTCAGCAGGAGGATCCTTTCTTGCGATACTTCCACCGTCACCCAGTCCTGCAATCGCCGCCTCAATCTGCTTTGTTACCTCGGGCAGTGCCGGAGCGCCATCGTGCGTTGAGAACTTGATGCCGTTGTACTCTGGCGGATTGTGCGACGCCGTAAAGTTGATCGCCCCTGAGGCATTGAGCGTGCGCACCGCGTAGGCAATCGCCGGTGTCGGTGCGGCCTCGGGAATCACGATCGGCGTTACGCCCGCTCCGGCAAGCACGCGCGCCGCTTCGGCCACAAACGATTCGCCCAGAAATCGCGGATCGCGCCCCACCAGCACCCGGTGCGGCTTCGGCTGCGTCTTTACGTAGGCCGCAATGCCCGCCACTGCCAGCCGGATATTCGCCACCGTAAACTCGTCGGCAACAATCGCCCGCCATCCTGAAGTGCCAAACTTGATTGCTGTACTCATCCGTTCCTCCGCGTTCGCTTTCAATCGTGGTCCAACGTCCATACTGCCTTACCAGCCTACGCTCGGCAAGCCGCGTTCCGTCGCTCGTATAATTCTCGCCTAAGCGCCGGCCGAGTCCGTGCTCGCCCGCGTGAAGATGATTCGGAATTTCTAACCATGGGAGCGACCTATGCCTGACTCCAATCCGATGCCGCGCATCGTCCTCACCACGGCTTCCAACCTCGATGAGGCAAACAGTCTTGCCCGCGTCCTGGTAGAAGAGCATCTGGCTGCCTGCGTCTCCATCATCCCTGCCATCCAATCCGTCTATCGCTGGAAGGGAAGTGTCGAGTCGGCCACTGAAGTCCTCATGCTCATCAAGTCAGGTCCCAATCAGCTCGCGGATCTCCAGTCGCGACTGCTCCAGCTCCACAGCTACGAGACTCCCGAGTTTCTGGTTCTACCGGTCGAGTCTGCAAGCCACCCCTATCTGGAATGGCTGCATGCCAGCCTGCGGCCCGATTCAGGCTCTTGAACTGAACCTGTCTGATATTCTTGGTTGGTTCGCTCCTATGCTGCGCTGGCTATTCATTGTTTTCCTCGTCTCGCTTGGAGCGCTGCTGTTTGCGGCCGCAGGCGTGGCGCGTCATATCTATTTACAGCGCAAGATGCTGCGGCAGAAGCCGCCTGCGCCCATTGAAGCTGCCCAGGAAGCTGACATCGAAGTTGAGCCCTGAATGTAGGCCCCACAGGCATCCATCAGTCCCGGGGGCACTGGAGAAAATCTCTTGAACAAGGAACTCACTGCCCAGATCCACTCCGCGGCCCTCCCCGCCGCCGCGGCTACTCTGCTGCGCAAGGTCGTCATCGTCCTCGCCGGAAGCGCCTTTGTCGCCGGCTGCGCTCACATCGCTCTGCCGCTTTATTTCACCCCCGTGCCGCTCACTCTGCAAAATTTTGCAGTTCTTGCGCTCGGGCTCCTGCTGCCTCCGCGTCTCGCGTTCGACACGCTTCTCGCTTACCTGGTGGAAGGCGCTGTGGGATTGCCCGTCTTCGCTCCCACTCCGGTCTTCGCCGGCGGTCTGGCCCATCTGCTTGGACCAACGGGTGGCTACCTCCTCGTATATCCGCTCGCTGTCGCGCTCATCTCGGTCTTGTGGCGCAGCTCAAGCCGCGGTTTTGTCGCTGCCGCCCTCAGCGCTGCTGTCGGCGATCTTGTCATTCTTTTAAGTGGCGCCCTTTGGCTGTCGGTCTTTTCCCACGCTGCTCCGGGCCCCTTTTTCGCCCTCGGTTTCTATCCCTTCCTGCCTGGCGATGCCTTGAAGATCGTAGCCGCGGCCGCCTTGGCCGTCGGCGTCCTGCGCCTTCGCCGCCGCAACCGTTCGCCGCATCTAAATTTTCATCAAAGTTGAAACCGTGAAAGGATCTACCCCCAAGTGAGCACTGACAAAGCTGAATCAGCCACTCCGCCTGACGTCATCGACATCTCCATCGCCCATAGTCCCGACTCCGATGACGCCTTCATGTTTTACGGCTTGGCTACCAACAAAATTCGTGTCCCCGGTTATCGTTTTTCTCACACCCTTTGCGACATTGAAACCCTCAACGTGCGCGCCCGCGATGAGGCCTTCTACGACGTCACCGCCATCAGCTTTCATGCCTATCCTTACGTTCAGAACAACTACACCCTGATGGGTTGCGGCGGCAGCGTCGGCGAGGGGTACGGCCCCATGATCGTCTCCAATCGCAAGCTCTCGCCTGAAGACCTCAACAAAATTAAGATCGCAGTGCCCGGCACGCTCACCACGGCCTATCTCGCGCTCAAGATCTTCAACACCAATCTGCAGACTGAGACAGTTCCCTTCGACCAGATCATTCCCGCCATTCTTGCCGGAACCTATGACGCCGGACTCATCATTCACGAAGGACAACTCACCTACAACATCAGCGGCCTCAACAAGATTCTCGATCTCGGCGTCTGGTGGCAGGAAACCACCGGCCTGGTGCTGCCCCTCGGCGGCAACGCCATCCGCCGCTCGCTCGGAGCTGAAAAGCACAAGATCATCTCCAAGGCCCTGCGCGACAGCATCCAGCACGCTCTCGATCACCGCGAGCAGGCACTCGAATACGCCATGCAGTTTGCCCGCGAACTCGACACCAGAACGGCCAGCCGCTTTGTCAGCATGTACGTCAACGAGCGCACCCTCGACTACGGCCCCGACGGACGCCAGGCCATCCGCAAACTCCTCGACCTCGGTCACGAGCGCGGCATCATTCCCATCCCGCCACTTGTTGACTTCACTGACTAGCTTTCCAGCCCTTCCGCATACGGTCGCTGCAAATCGGCCGTCAACTGCGGAAGGGCAAGTGAGCCATCGTCGCTCAGAGCGTCTGAATTCTGCACACATCAACCTGCGCATCCCCCAAAAGTTCTCTCCCGCTTTCTAAAAGTTTTCTAATCTCTGCCGATGCATCCATCAGGAGAAATCCCGGATGCTCGACCGTAACCCGCCCACGTTCCTGCTCGCTTCGCCTGATCCAGCTTTGCTCGCCCGCGTCGAGCCCGCTCTTCTTTCTTCGGGTGCTCGCGTCAAGATCGTTCTTTCCGCACAGGCTGTTGTTGATTCAATGTCAGCGGACAATCCACCAGACATCGCGCTTCTCGATCTCGACCTGCCCGGCATGCCCAACGGGCAATTGCTGGCTACGCTGCGAGCCGGTCACTCCCCTCGGTCTTTTCCGATTGTCCTCATTTCGGACACTGTCACCGAGGAGGCCCTCAATCGCCTTTCAGAAGGAATCGTCGACGATCTCATCCTTCGCGCCAGCGCTCCGGCCTACTGGCAGCTCCGAGTCGATCAAGTACTCCGCGTTCGTCGCGCAATGTTTGAGCTCGACAACCTGCGCGACGCCTCCGCCGTCAATGCTCAACTTGACCGGCTCACCGGCGTCTACAACCGCGAGGCCTTGCTCTCCATGCTGTTTCGAGAAACCGATCGCGTGCAGCGCATGAACAGCCCGCTCTGCCTCATCCTGTTTGATATTGACGACTTCGGCCACTGGAACACGCGCTTGGGCACTGATGCCTGCGACGAGCTGCTGCGCATGGTCGTTGCCCGTACTGCGCGCCTTTTGCGCAGTTACGATCTGCTCGGACGCCCCGGCAAGGACGAATTCCTCATGGTTCTCCCCGGCTGCGCAACTGAGAATGCCGTCATGCTCGCCGACCGGCTGCGCATGGATGTCTTCAGTACGCCCTTCCGCGTGGAAGGGGAATCGATTCGGCTCTCGGCATGTTTCGGTATCGCCACCAGCCACGGCCGTTCGCCCGTTGTAGTTCTTCGCGAAGCCGAACAGGCACTCGAGCATGCCCGCCAGGCCGGACCTGAAAATATTCAGTGCTACGGCGACTCGCTCGAACCTCTGCCCGCTCCCGTCACCTTCCTCTCGCCCACCTCTGGTGATGAACTGCTCGCCTGGTAATGAAAGAGTCGCTCCTCGTGAATCCATTCATGAAACTCCGCAGGCTGCCGAAACACTCATCAGCAGAAGAGTCTGCTTTTTTTGAAGGCTACGGATTCAGCCGTGCCGCAAAACTTTCGCCGCGGTTGAATCCGATTTGCCTCTTCAGTTCGTACCCGGATAGGAAGTCAGGTCCCTGTTCCTTGTCCAGGCGCGAAACAGTGGGCCGGAGCAACCCTCCGGCCCATTTGCCTCGCCACAAAATCCCCGCCGGTTTTTTGGCACTGTGAATAACGCTCGAAATTGGTTGTATCTTCCTCGCAGCGAACCATAGAATGGCCCAAGCAGGCAGCCTGATCTGCCATTTTCCCCTTCTATCTCCTCATGCCCGACGCCCCTCCCAATCCGATCCCTTCCGGCCTTCGTTCTCTGGATAGCACTCCAGATGAATCCAGAATGGCTGGAGTTGGGCCGTCTGCAGTCCCGCCGACGGACGACGATCTGCTCCTCGATCGCGTGCGCGCCGGCGATCAGCAGGCCATGGCCCAGATCTTCGATCGCTACAGTCGCATGGTGTATTCGGTAGCGTTGCGGGTGCTCGCTGATCCGGGCCACGCGGAGGATGTTTTGCAAGACGTGTTCTTCAAGGTCTGGCGCGAGCCGCACGCGTTTCTCAAAGGGCGCGGACCGATGGGCGCTTGGCTAGCCGTGGTCGCTCGCAATCGCGCCATTGACGCGCTGCGCCGCAGAAAGCCTTCCGACTCGGTCGATGACGTGGTGCTGGTGTCGAAAACAAATCTGGCCGCGGAGAGCCAGCACAAGTCCATGATTGAGATGGTGCGGAAGGTGATGAAGGCTTTACCGCAGGACCAACAGGCTTCAATGGAGCTGGCTTATTTTGAAGGGCTCAGCCACTCTGAGATTGCAGCACGAACAGGCGAGCCGCTGGGTACGGTCAAAACCCGCATCAGGTCGGCGCTCATTACTCTACGAAAGGCTCTCGAAGCATGACCACCGGCGGACATTTCGAGCATGAGGATCTCGCCCTCTACGCCATGCACGGTTCCACTCCGGAAGAGGCCGCTCTCGTGCGCGCTCATCTCGCCGAGTGCCCCGCGTGCCGTAGCGAGCTCGAGAAAATCTCCTCTGACCTCGCCATGGTCGCCATGAGTGTCGAACAGCATCCCCTGCCTGAAGGTGCGCGGCAGCGATTCATCGATCGCCTTGCCGATCTGCCTGCGCCCGCGGCGCCGGTTGAAGTCATTCCCATTCGCAGTGAGCCGCCAAAGCGCCGTGCCGCTATTCTTATTCCGTGGTCCATCGCTGCCGTCATGGCGCTTGTCGCCGTCCTGCTTGGCCTGGCGAACAACTCCGTCCAGCACGAGCTTGCCAAAGACAACTATCTGATCGCGCAATTCGCCGCGGACAGTCAGCACGCGCAAAAAGTGCTGGACGTTCTCACTGCGCCTGAAGCGCAGCATGTTGTGCTCACCGCGGGCAAAGCGGCGCCCGTGCCCACTGCGCGCGCCGTCTATCTCGCTTCGCGCGGCGGACTCATTCTTGAGGCCAGCAACATGGGCCCGCTGCCTGCGGACAAAACCTACGAGCTCTGGGTGATCCCATCCAATGGCGCACCGTCCATCCCTGCAGGCACCTTCCGGCCCGATGCCGCGGGCAACGCAAGCCTCGTCTTGCCCGATCTTCCCGTCGGCGTGCAGGCCAAGGCCTTCGGCGTCACCATCGAGCGCGCTGAAGGTTCCCCCACGCCCACACTCCCCATCATCATGGCCGGTGTCGCACCTGTTTCCTAACCTCCCGCCTCAGCCTGTTTGTCCAATTTTCAACGCCGAGCGGTCTCGCTTGCGGGTACACTGTTTGCTGACAGGAGGTCTTGCTATGCAGGCCAGGATTCAGGGCACCACCATGCCCGTACTCGACGTTCTACTCGACCCCAACGAGAGCGTGTACTCCGAGAGCGGTGAGCTCTCCTGGATGACCGGCTCCATCCAGATGCAAACCCACACCCAGATGGGTGGTGGTGGCGGCATCTTCGGCGTCCTCAAGCGTGTCGCCGGCGGTGGCAGCATCTTCATGACCGAATATCGCGCCATCCAGTATCCCGGCGAGGTCTCCTTCGCCGCCAAAATGCCCGGCCACATTGTTCCCGTCGAATTGGGCAACGGTCCTGAGTACATGGTCCACCGTCATGGCTTCCTGTGCGCCACGCCCCAGGTCACCATCGGCGTTGGCTTCCAGCAGTCGCTTGGCGCAGGCATCTTCGGCGGCGATGGCTTCCTCCTGCAGAAAGTCGGCGGCGTAGGAACCGCGTGGCTCGAGCTCAGCGGCGAACTCGTTGTCAAGAATCTCGCCCCTGGTGAAACCCTGCGCGTGCATCCCGGCCATGTGGGAGCATTCCAATCGTCGGTCGCCTTCCAGATCACCACGGTTCCCGGCATCAAGAACATGATCTTCGGTGGCGACGGACTGTTCCTCGCCGTGCTCACCGGCCCCGGCGCGGTGTGGCTGCAAACCTTGCCCATCTCCCGGCTCGCCCACCAGATCAGCGAGTATCTGCCCAAGACTGAGGCACGTCAAAACACCACGGCTGCTGGCCTTGGTGGCGGATTGCTGGGTGGTGTCATCGGTTCAATTCTCGACGGCAATCAGTAGGGCAAAACAGCCGGCGCCCTCTTGCTCTTCACGAGCTCAGCGGCGTCGGCTTCTTTATCTCCCGGCCTGCACAGCGGCGTCCACCGCCGCCTTCATCACGCCGCAGTGAGCCATAAAGCGCACCACGTCCCCTGAAAGCGGTTCAGCCTTACCTGCTTCCGTGCTGGCCACGTTTTTGCCGCCCGCCATCGCCATCTTCATCTCGCCCGTCCCTTGCGCATCCAGTACCAGCGATGTCAGTCGGCGCGCCAGCTCCAGCGGAAAACTCTCCGTAATAAACACCAGCTTGCCGCGCGTGGTAATCAGCACTGGCCCTTCGGTTGTGCTATACGCCTGTTCCATTGTGCGGCCATCGTTGGGCGCGGTCGCCTGCGCGGCTGTGTCCCTTTTCAGTCCGGAGTATTTCCGTCCCAGGTTGTCGGCATACAGCTTGGCAAAGTTCTGCGCGGAAGTAGGGTTGCGCCACGCCGCCAGGTAGAACAACGCCAGCGACTTCAAACTCGCCTGTTCATCCGCCGTCCTCGCGCTGCGAAGCTCACCTGCCCAGTAGATGCCGCCGTTCCACGCCGGCGTCAGGTTGCGCGCGGCCTCGTCGCCGCCAAAAAGCTCCGTCAGAATATGCACGTCCAGCTGCCCCACCTGGCCGATGTCGTAGGCCTTGTAAAGACTGTCCACCAGGGTATGAATATCCGGCAGCAGCGGGATGGAAGGAACCTGGTGCCTCTCGTATTCGCGCGGATTGATGATCTCCCAAGTCGACGTCGGAGGATGGTCAAGCGCTCCTGAGAAGGCTTCGGCTTTTCCCTGGTCCATCCATATGTCCTGCTCAAAGCTCAGTCCTTCGCGGTAGGGAAAAAGCATTGACTCTGAAAGCAGCAGCGGGGCCCGCGCCATCACCGGCGAATCGTCCGCGCCGTTCATCTGCCCCTTCACAATGTCCATCACTTCGGGATCTTTCACCAGGCTCTTGCCCGCCGGCTTCAGGATGTAGTCCATCATCACCGCTGTGGCCTGCCCCTCGGCGACGGCGTCGCGCGCCGTATCCATCTCATCTCTTGCCAGGTGGTCGTTGTCGCTCGCCGAGTCGGTTGAAACGTCGTCGGGCGTCTGGTCGTCCCACTTCTCCAGGTCTGCGTGCTGGTCCTGCAGCGCATGGGTCAGTTCGTGCGCCAGCACCGGCTTCTGCTCCTCCACGTCCACCCAGTCCAGCATGTTCACCGTCTTGGTTTTCGAGTCGTAGTAGGCCTCGATCTGTTCCTTCAGAAGCGCCAACAGAAACGGCTTCAGCTGAAAGTCGCGGTCCAGCAAGCCAAATTTCTTCAAAACAATCTCGTCCCGTTGCAGTCGCTTGGCGTCCTGGTCGTCATTGAACTTTTCTTCCAGGTAGCTCTGCACCGCCGCGCGCGTCGTCATCTGCCGCTTCACCGTGCTCTTGATCGGCAGTCCCGTCTCTTCTGACGAGAACTTGATCAGCTCGTCCACCAGCGAAAAAAGCTGCTTTGCCTGTTCGGGAGTGATTTTGGTCGACGACTTCCCGCTATCCTGCTTCGCGCTCATGCTCGCAAAACTTGTCTCCGGGCTCGGAGAAACGGTTTCAAGGACCACCGGAACCGCCTGCTGCGCTACGGCCGTCGTCGCCGCCAGGCAGATTGCGGCCACAACTCCCCGTCTGTGATTGAGCCAATGGGGTTTGGCTCCCCTCGCCGCACGCCGCATTGCCCTCAGCTCGTCCAATTCGTCTCCCTTTACACGTCATCCCACTCTAGAGCCAGTTTTACCAGCATTCCCTGTTCAAAAACACAACTTCTTCCCGGTTTCCGCTCAAACCGCGCTTTACCCTTCCAAGGCTATAATCAGGATGCGGTCCGGCCCCGGAAATCACCGGGAAAACTGTGCCGAACAGCGGAGAAGTACTTCCCATGACTGACAGCGGTCTTTCCGT
>CAVXVM010000186.1:0-25880 GCA_963765025.1 uncultured Acidobacteriaceae bacterium
ATTGAGAGTTTCCAAAGCAAGTGTACACGGGCGTGCGGATGCGGTCTCGCCATAGTCAGACTTGTCCAAAACGAAGGGTAATCAACGGGAACTTATTCCCTCGCCCCCTTGGGAGGCGAGGGAATTGGAATCGTTGCATATAGCGTTCTAGTCAAAATGAAACTAAAAATAAAGCTTGAGCGCAAATTGCATGACTCTCGGGTCGCCCGACAGGCTGCTGATCTGCCCGAATGTGCCGTCGGTGACATTGCGGTCCGGGAATCCGAAGTGTGTATTGTTGAACGAATTGAGCGCGTCCCAGCGCAGTTCAACCGATCGGCTCTCGCCGAATTTGATGCTCCGGTCCAGGCTCATATCGAACTGGATCAGGTCCGGCCCGAACAGAGTGTTACGACCGCAGTTGGGCAATTCCACGATGGGCGGCGCCGCATAGTCGGCAGTATTGAACCAGTGCAGAATGGTGCGAGAGGGGCCGGCCGAGAGCGCGCCGTTCGCCAAGCAGTCGGCGTAAGCAGTTTCCAATCCGCCGCGTGGTCCCTCGAGCTTGGAACTGAGGTTACTGTCCGTGATGCTGAACGGCTCCCCCGTGCGCCCGGTGGTGATCCCGCTGAAGCGCCAATCCTTCAGAACCTGCCGCAACGCTCGATATCCTCCTCCGGTTGAGTCGCGCAGCGAGCGGATTTCCGGAATCTGGTAGATGTAACTGACGGACACGACATGCCGATAGTCAAAGTCGCTGTTGCCTCGGTTGATTTGTTTATAGGCGTAATGGTCATCCGGATCGACAGGACTGCCGAGGATATTGAGATCGTCACAATCCCAGTCGATCGAGTGCGACCAGGTCCAATTGGCGCGGAATAGCAACCCGTGGCTCAACCGCTTCTCGAGTGACATTTCGAGGCCCTCGTACGTCGAGTTGCCCCCATTCTCCCGTAACTCAAGAGTACCAAAGTTCGGGTAGGGAGCGACCCCGGTCGGGATGCCATTCACGAAGGGATTTTGATTCAGGTTGGTCAGATACGAAAGGTGCGTTCCCTTTGTGCCTACGTAATCAACAGTGAGAACCATGTTCCCAGCGAAAATGCGCTGGAAGCCGAAGTTCCATTGATCGATGCTGGGCGTCCGGGAATTCGGATCCACTATGTGGGTATTGACCGTGGTGGGACTGACGACGTTCGGGTCGATCGAGAGATTGATAGCAATACGTAAATGTTATTGTGGCGCGCGCCGTTACGTATTGCTCAGCAGAGACATCAAGATCGTTTCACGTTCACTTTCGAAGAGCGTGCCACTCATCATCGCGCCCGTATTCACCGTCAGAACCTTTTGTTTTCGCCCGGCGAGCCGCCTTGCAACTCCGTGCAGAAGATTGGTTTTGCCGGTGCCCGCTTCACCCAGGATGAGCATCAAGTGCCGCTGCCAGCGGAGCATGGCCGTCGCCACCTGTTCCACTTCCTCGTGGCGCCCGAGCGTCAGGCCCAAGCGCCCAGCGGTGACCGCATCTGTCAGATTCTCCGCCCACGCGGCCAGCAACCCCTTGCTGGGGACGGCAGGTGAAACGGACGCTTTGCCAGGATCCTTCTCCCCTTGCAGAAACTCAATCGCAAAATCCATCGCCATGCACAGATCGCCGTGCAGGCTGCCGCCGAAGGTGAGGACGCGCCAACCCTGCTGTCGGGCGCCCATGGCAAAGGCGCGAGCCAGCACGGGGTCTGTCCCCGCGTACTCGAGATCCTCGTCAACGCACACCACGCATGGGACGCCCGCGCAGGGCCGTTTGATCAAGATGTTCGTGCTCGCCTTGCTGAAAAGGGATTGATTGGCAGGCACCTGTTTGAGCACCAGGGTGTCCTGGTCGGCGCGTTCCCAGGGCAGGCGTAACTGTTTTAGCTTTGCTTCCAAGCGTGCATCGGAAATGAGTTTTTTGGGCATCGATTCTCTGCTTCCACGCCTCGACGGCGATGCGCCAAGGCGTAATTAGAAGGGGCTATCCGGATCGTTCATCAGCATCTCACTATCGGGGAATCGCACTTTGCCGCGCGTTATGTCGTGCCACGATTCCGCCGGCGCGAAGGGGTCCGACAAGTCGAGAAGTCTGCCGTGCGTACGGCTGAGGACCTGGTGCCAATCGCAGTACCATTCCCCTTCTTTATCGCCGGCTACGCGCTTGATGACGGCGCCTCGTAATTGAGCCCGCCCGCTGGAGGGCGGATTAACGACAGCGTGCTCGATATTGTCAACGCCGCTGACGCGGTGATCGAGAATGCCGGCTTCGTCCAGCATGTTGAACACGCCGCGCGGGCCGAGCTGTCCAAAACGGATATCGGTTTCCAGAAATTCGGCGCGCTGGGCAAGCACCTGACGAAGTTCGTCCCAGTGCAATCCTTTACTGCCGATCGATTCCGTGAGCTCGGCGACGACCTCGGGAATGCTTGTTAGCGGTCCAATCGCCGGGCCCAGCTCAAAGGACTCGTCTTCGTCCGGTGCATGGAGCGCGCTACGCAATCGGTCCACCACGTCAGACCAGAAGGGCAACCGATCCCAATCGAGAGCCTGACGCGATGCATGGTTGACGTAGAGTGAAAGCTTGATGGCCCAGTCGAGCATCGTGTTGACGGCGCCTGGTCCATCTTCGAGCCGGTCGAGCACGCGGCGCCAATACGTGCAGACGGTCGAGGCCCAGGGGGGCATGAAGGAATCGCCAAGATGCGCCTCGGCCATGGTCAAATAGTGGCGCTGGATCTCGATGGCGGTCATCCCGGATGAACCCTTGACGCGCAACTTCGTCTTGCATGTCGGATCGCGGGACACGGAACGCCAGGCCTCCATGGACGACGCCAGTTGGACGTCTCTGCCCGGGCACAAGCCCGCTTCCGCCATGGCGACCACGAGGCTGGTTGCGCCGAACCTCACGAACATGGCGAGATGCGAGCAGAGACTCTCGCCGCAAAGGACATGCAGGCGATGGTAGCCGGCGCACAGTGGCTCGTTCTTGGTATGAAAAATTCCGCGAGCGTCGATTGAATCGTCGGATATTGCCCTGTCAATGTGCGAGGCGCGGGGACTCAGCGTAAATCGCAAGCCGCCGGAGAGAGGCTCAAATCCTCCCGCCCCGGTGTAGATGACGCGGCTGACGAGATGAGGAATCAGTTGATCCGGCAACTCCTCGGGTGGCATCTTGTGCAGATAGGACTCGTGACATCCCCAGCTCGTTCCGAACCCCGAGTAATCCACATTGACGCGGAAGCACTCGGTTTCCTCTTCCTCCGGCCGCGATTTGGCGAATTTCTGAACCAGATCCAGCATCGTGCGATGCCCCGATTCCACATAGCGGACCGCATCCCACGGATTGGCGCACTCGGGCGTGGCGTACTCGATGTGGAGCCCGTGATCGAGGTAGAGGCGGGCGGCGTTTTCCAGGAACAAGCCGGAGGATCCGCCGTCGAGCACATGCGGTAGTGCGGCGTGCGCCAGCTCCAACAAGCGGCGGACGACGAGCGCGGGATCAACCGCCTCCTGCCCCCGAATGCTGGTGATGGCGTATTCGGTCTCCACGCCCATCAGGCAATCCGCCATCGCTATTCGCCGCCCTGCTGCCTGCCGGCGCGCAGGAACGCTTCTGAATCGGTGCCGGCCAACGCCCGCCGGATGGCCTCATCTCCCGCGGCCAACAGGCGATCCGCCTCTGAACGCGCCTGCTGCAATTGATCGGCGGATCCTGAACCACCATCGCCGCCGGTGCGGGGTAATTGTTCCTGATCGTTCCGTTGAAGGATTCGCATTTGGGTCATCTCCTATTTAGTTTGTCAGTGGGGTTGCCGCGGGCTGGGCCTCACTCCTGGCGTGATCTTCCAGCGCGTCGAGCAAGCATTCAAAATTCGTGGGACCGTCAAAGATGGGCTCCGTTTCGGCGCGGGTGAAGCTCAGGGGATCGGGCAGGTGGAAAGTCCGGTACGTCGGCCAATTGTAACGGCCGCCCATTTTGAAGGTCATGGAATCCCAGTCCACGGTCACGACGCTGTTCGGAGCCGCGCGCCGCAGCAGCATGGCCCTCGTCCACGCCCGCGTGTCTTCGGGAGGAGTTTCCGTGAAGTGCGCGATGCGCTCCGGCGAAACCAGTTGCTCCACCAGACCACTGGCCTCATAGGCCCAGTACAAGCCGTCATCGTCCAGGCTGGAGTAAAGGTGATCGATAACTTTGATCTCGGGCGATTCCCAGTCGAGTTCGGGCCGCCGCTCCATGGCTCGCTCGATGATAGTCAACTTCATCACCCAGTCCAGGCGACGGGCGAGAGCATCCCAATCCTTTTGGGCGAATTTGTTCAGAGTGTCTTCCCACAGGGCAATGATCTCTTCGGCGCGGGGAACAATGCCTTCAAACACACCCTGCGCGGCGTAGCGCTTCACCTCTTCCAGGTAGGCCGACTGCAATTCAAGAGCGGTCAGGCTCTGCCCTGAGATTAATGCGGCCCGAGCCTTGAGCGTGGGATCGTGGCTGTAGTCGAGCAGCGCATCCAGCGGATCGTCGAGGATAAGCCGGGGATTGACCAGACCTAACTCGATCAGCGTCAGGATGAGCTGGGTTGGTCCCACACGGAACAACGCCGTTCCATGGGCCAATGCACTATCGAAGAAAATCGCGTGCAGCCGGGCGGGAGCCGAGGGATCGAGAACACTGCGCTGGCCGCAAAGATCCTCGTCACGAGCGTTACAGATGGGCCGCAGGTAGGTGGTTTGCACTCCCTGCAAGGTCATGCAGAAATCCGCGCGTTGGCTAATCTGGTAGGGCGCGGCCGGCTTGCCGTTTTCCGCGCCAACCTTGCCTTGTCCGGTAAGAATAATCCCCGACACCTGGAACGAGGCCAGATACTGAAGGTGGTGGGCCTTGCGATGGAAGATGTTGTCGAACGTTCGGCGCCGGATCAAGAAATTCAAGTGGCTGCCATAGGAATTGCCCTTGCCGTCGCTGTTGTTCACCAGCACCTGGATGCGGCGGGCTTCGGGTTGTTTCTCATTGGCGTCACGCAGGGCAATTCGCGCCCGGCGAAGCATGGCGTGCCAGGCCGCCACGTGATCATAAGCACTGCAAACCTCGGGAATACATAATTCCAAATGATCCAGGTCGATGTATGCACAACTGCCGTTGCTGGGAAGAAAACGCCGGCTGATCTCCTGGGGGTTATAGGCCGCCAATGCGGTGGTGGAGCAAGTTCCGGTGCGAAGATGTTCGTCGCCGCGGGCGGCAGACCCCGCGGCATAGGCATTGGATAAGGCTGCTATACGGTATCCATAATAACTGTGTTCGTTATACCCGATTCCGTAATAGAGGTCCTGATCGCTTGGGAATCCCTGGATTTCCGCCAGCAACGCCCGCGATGCCTCGTATCCTGTGCCCGTACTCTGTTCGAGGCCGACAATGAAGTTGCCCAGCTCAATGTCGGCGCCGCAAAGCTTGGGCAGGGGACTGGCCGATAAGCCCTGCGTCCATGGCCTGTTCGTCTTCATGCCGCCTCCACGCGGTAGCGGTGAGGATGTGTGACCTTGCGCTCAATCACGTCGACCCGCACGACATCGATGTCCTGCGGCAAACCCAATCCCGGCAAATAATCCCGCGCGTTGCGCGGCGTAAGGGCACGGGGCGTCACCACGAAGAAATCGGAAACTGCGGCGTTGATATCCGTTGAGGTCAGGCCCTCCGGTCCGCCCTCTGCCTGACGGACGCAGGCTCGCTCAATCGCCGACTGGGCGATGGATTCCAACTGCGCGCCACTGATCAAGTCAGACGCACGCACCATGCGCTGCTTGCCATCGCGCAGAATGAGTTTGGCCAATTCAGTGTCGCTGTTCTGCGCGAAGATCTGCCCCACCGCCAGGTCCAGCAGGATCTCGCGGGCGGCGGCCGGACCCTCGCCGTTTGCCGCGTAGGGAATATCCGCCGGCATGTGGCGGCTGAGAATCGCGCGGGCAGCCTGGCGGTTCGGTTGCGGGAAGTACAACACCAGGTCTCCGAGCCGCTTTGGCCTGGCAAGGGCGGGATCTAGAGCACCGCGGCGGTTGGTGGCAGAGAGGATGAAGATGTTTCCGCGCGCCTCCAGCCCGTCAAGTTCCGCCATGAACGCATTGAGGATCTTGTCGTCAATGCGATGGACTGACTCTCCCCGCGTACTTCCCACGGCGTCAATCTCATCCCAGAACATAATGACGGGACGGGATGGATCGGCTGCCGCGGCTTCCCGGGCGACGCGGAAAATGTCGCGATACCGCTGCTCCGTGAGGCCGTGCCACATGCTGCTGAGTGCTCCGGGCTTGACGTTTATAAAATGGGAACGTCCGCTCGGCGACAGGCTGGCCAGCCACGCGCAGGTGGCGCGCGCGACCTTGGTTTTGCCATTCCCTGGGGGACCTTCCATCAGGACCGCTCTTTTGGGCCGAACTTTGTATTTGTCCGCGGTGTCGGCGTGGAACATGTGCAGGGTCAGAGCGCGCTTCAGAATCGCAATCTCGCGATCGAGGCCGCCAATTTCATCGAAGGAGTCTTTCGGCGTTTCTTCGAGAAAATACTCTTCCCCTTTTGAGGCTTCAATCTTCTCAAATGCCAGCCCCATGGATCGGCTGAAACGAACGCCTTCGCCAGCCTTCAGGCTCGCTGTGCGCATCCCATTCGTCGGCAGGAGCACGATCTCCTCGTCGCGAACGCGCAGCACCAATCGACCGTCGCCCGTGCTGCGGCTGTACGTGGCGATTTCACCCGTCAGGAAGCTTGGGGTTTCCGATTTCGCCATCACATAGTTGCATTCGTGGCTGAGATAAACTTCGTCGCCCGGCGTCAATTGGTCCAGCGAAACTTCTTCACCAACTTCCACCACGCGCCGCTCCGTGTCGGTCTGGACAAGCGCGCCCTGAATTTGCGGCGTATGCGTAGCGGCCAGGAACACGGCGGGAAAATAGGGCGGGGCAGTCAGACGCTTGATGAACTCCCGCAATTCCTCATGATTTTCCTGGAGGGCAGACAGCGTTTCGTGCTGGCGCTCGATCATCTCCATCAGCGCGCGCTCGATCGTCGCGGCGTTTTCTTTGCCGGCCTCGCGCAGTAGTGTCAGATGGGCAAAAAGCTCGCCCAGGGAGATAGACCCCTCATGGGCGTTGCGGATCAGTTCCGTGATTTGGCCGGCGACGTCATTTGCTTCCGCGGGTCGGCGTGACATGGCTAATCCTCCAAAATGTTGTAGCCTCGAGGCTGCAGCAGTCCTTCACGATTGCCGAACATGCTGAAGGTCAGGTCGGCAAACGCCGTATCGTTTGCCACGATAGCAACGTTGTAGGCGCGGGGAAATGCCGCGCGCATGACAGCTTCATCGTCGGTGGAAAAGAAATCCTTGGCCAGTGGGCACGTCTTCTGTTTCTCCAAGGTGCACTCCTTGGCTTTGCACCATTCGCGCACGGGGTGAGAGTGCCAATACCCCAGGTAGCTCTCTCCTCCTCCGCGCAGACGTAGGGCAGCGTCGGCAGCCGCCCACGTTTGCGAAGTGAAAGTCAGCTTCAGCTCCGTGCCGGTGGTGTGCTCGGCGGGAATTTGCGCGGTAACCTCGGCGAAGATCTCTCCGGCTTCCAGATCGCGCCACAACTTTCCGATGAGAATGCCGCCTGTTTCCGTGCCACGCTGGCTGGTGGTCTGCGCCACTGCTTCGCGCAGAACTTGTTGGGAAACGAATACCGGCATGTCGTCGCTATCCGCTGAACCGGCTGGTTTGGCGCTTGCCAGCAGTTTTCCGAGCGAGGCATCGCACACCGGCAGCTTCGGAGAAGCATTGGTAACGGAAAGCCCAACCGTCTCGATCCGCTCTGGCGGCGCCGGATGGGCAACCACGAGGTACGAGTAGGACTCACCTTCGCGAAGGTGTCCGTCTTTGACGCAGACCGACGCCGCTACGCTGGCGAGTCTTTCAAAGTGGGCAGCGGGAAAATCCGCGGTCAGCGCCCGTTGACCGGCGCGGGAAATTTCCACCCGGTACCCGCGACAATAGGGCTCCCCCAGGGTGCGGTCCCAAAGCGCGAGGATAGACGCGTCTCCCTGGCCGTCGAGTGGCAGCTCGCCTCGGCGTTGAAAATGAAAACGCGTCCATTCATGCGCCGGCTCCCAGTCGCGGGTTCCAGGGACTGTGCCGGCGCACGAACCGTCCGCGCGCATCAGGAGGACAGCAAATCGATAGGGATGTTTAAGCATAACGTCTCTTCGCCAGACTCAGCTCAGTTGCCGAGGCCCGCATCGATATTGGGTTGGAGCGTCAGCCGATCGCCAACCTCCAGCGCATCCCCGATCCGTTCGGAAGAATTCAGGTGGCGTCCTTGTCTTTCCAGCCTGGCTTGGTAAGAAAGCGGGGCGCCGCTCGAGTCATTCTTGGGGAGGTTCATTCTTCCAAGCATCTCATGCACAAGCTCACCTACCGTGCCATCGGCAGGCGCGTTCGCAACAGCAAAGACCTTCTGCCCCGAAACATCGCTAATCTCCAGGGCAAGCTCAGGGGTAATTTCAGGTTTTCCCATGGTCATATCTCCTTTTCGTTTTCAGGGTTGGTGGTGCATGGAATATCGCGGACGCCCAGATAGCACCGGGCAGCCGCATCATCGAGCAGAGCATTCGCTTCCCGGGCGCACGTCCGGTACGCGATGGAAAGGGCCGCCAAAGCGTGATCCAACTCCTCCGTCGTTGGCGCTGGCGGGAGGCACACTTGGAAACCGAAGCGTTGCTGGCCCTCATCATCTACGGCGTGGGCGCGCGCGAGCCGCAAGGCACTGCTGGCGGTGAGAAGGAAGACTGCTAGCCCAAGCCGCGTGGCTTCCGCTGTGCGGTTGCAGCGAAGCATCTCTACACAAAAATTGGTTCCATGTTCATTCGCCGTGATCCGGGCGGGAGGCGCCGAATCGGTGCCGAGGTCCACCGCATAATCGTTCGGGCCCCGTTCAGTAAAAGGCCACGGCGTCTCGCGAAGCAAATCAGGGATGCTGGTCTTAGCGGCGCCCGTGCTGGGCGCTGCTACTACCCCGTCGTGAGAATCAAGGTTTTTCAGCCGATGATAGCCCTGGTGAAATCCTGCCAGTGCCCAGTGAAACCGGTGGAGCAGTTGCGCTTCATTGACGAGTGCAATCTCAGTGCGCAAGTGGAGACCGCTGCTTGCGGCGTTGAGCGCGAATTTGACGCCTCCCGCCAGCTTGTCGTTCCACAGCAGGGCCCTTTCAATCGAACCAGAAGTTCCGCGATTTGCCTGCGGACTGCCCACAAGATGCAGAAAGCCATCTTCCACCGACGCCGCGAGCGGCATCCGCGTGCCGTTCTGCACCACGCACTGCCAGCGCCACGGGCCCACCGGTTCCAGTTCGGAGGAACATTTGTCGAGCACTCGAATCACGGTTTCGACCGATTCATCGGCAAGTTTCATGCTGATTTCACCTCAAGGTTCAGGTGGCGTCGTTTTAGCGGCCGGCGATCAACAGGAAAACGGCCCTGATTCTCCCTTGCCCATGCGCACGCTACCTTGTTGAGCGAAACGAGCTAGAAGCTAAAGCTAGAAGCTAGGAGCTGTTTGAAAATGGCAGAAAACATCGGCAAAGTAATCCAAATCTCCGGCCCAGCCGTAGACGTCCAGTTTGAAGAAGCGACCATGCCGCCTATCTATCAGGCGCTGCGCGTCGTCAGCGACGGCTTCACCGTCCCCACCCCCATCAGTGTCATCCTCGAGGTGCAGCAGCACCTAGGCGAAGGCCGCGTACGCACCGTCGCCATGGAAGCCACGGACGGCATGGTCCGCGGCATGAAAGCCATCGACCTCGGCGCGCCCATCAGCATGCCCGTGGGTAAGGAGACGCTCGGCCGCGTGCTCAACGTCATCGGCCAGCCGGTCGACAACCTCGGCCCCATCGGCGAAAAGACGCGCATGCCCATTCACCGGCCCGCGCCGCTCTTTGACGAGCAGTCCACCCACGAAGAGATGTTCGAGACCGGCATCAAGGTCATCGATCTCATCCAGCCCTTTTTGAAGGGCGGCAAGATCGGCCTATTCGGTGGCGCAGGCGTCGGCAAGACCGTCGTCATCATGGAGCTCATCAACAACGTCGCCAAGAACCACGGCGGCTACTCCGTCTTCGGCGGCGTAGGCGAGCGCACCCGCGAAGGCAACGACCTCTGGGTAGAAATGACCGAGTCCGGCGTCATCAAGCCCGGCGACTTCGCCAACTCAAAGTGCGCCCTCGTCTACGGCCAGATGACCGAGCCGCCCGGAGCCCGCCTGCGCGTGGCCTTGAGCGCCCTCACCGTCGCCGAATATTTCCGCGACGTCGAAGGCTCTGACACCTTGCTCTTCATCGACAACATCTTCCGCTTCACGCAAGCCGGCTCTGAAGTTTCAACGCTTCTCGGCCGCATGCCCTCCGCCGTCGGCTACCAGCCCAACCTGGCCACGGAAATGGGCGAACTGCAGGAGCGCATCACCTCCACCAGCAAGGGCTCCGTCACCTCCGTCCAGGCCGTATACGTGCCCGCCGACGATTTGACCGATCCCGCGCCCGCCACTACCTTCGCTCACCTCGACGCCACCACCGTGTTGAGCCGTCCGCTTTCCGAGCTCGGCATCTACCCCGCCGTCGATCCGCTGGCGTCCACGTCGCGCATTCTTTCCGCGCGCATCGTTGGCCAGGATCACTACGACGTGGCCCAGGGCGTGAAGAAAATCCTGCAGCGCTATAAGGACCTGCAGGACATCATCGCCATCCTCGGCATCGACGAGCTGTCTGAAGAAGACAAGCTCACCGTAGCACGCGCCCGCAAGGTGCAGAAGTTCCTCTCGCAGCCCTTCCACGTAGCCGAGCAGTTCACCGGCATCCCCGGCGCCTACGTCAAGGTTGCCGACACCGTGCGCAGCTTCAAGGAGATCATCGCCGGCAAGTACGACGACATCCCCGAGCAGGCCTTCTACATGAAGGGCGCAATCGAAGAAGTGCTTGAAACCGCCGAGAAACTCAAGGCGAGCGTGTAAAGACAGCTATGAGCTTCTAGCCGCTAGCTTCTAGCTTTTCCTGCTGACCTGAAGCCGATGAATTCGGCAGTCGCAGAACGAGCTAGAAGCTAGAAGCTAAAAGCTAGAAGCTTGGAGTAAAAAATGTCGGAAGAATCAAACCAACTCCGCGTCCGGCTCGTCACTCCCGAGCGCACGCTCTTCGAGCACGCGGCCACGGCGGTCGAACTGCCCGCGAAAGACGGCTACTTCGAAGTCCTCTACGGACACGCGCCCACAATGGCCGAGCTTGGCGCAGGCGATGTGATCATCCACGGCGGTCCCAGCATCGAAGCAGAAGGTGGCACAGCAAACACCGGTCCGGACGAATCCCGCTACAACGTCAGCTGGGGCTTTGTTGAAGTGCTTCCCGACCGCGTCACCATCCTCGCCTCCGACGCCCTCAAGCCCGAAGAGATCGACGTCCCCCGCGCCGAGCAGCAACTCGACCGCGGTCTCAAGCTCTGGAAGGAAGCCGGCGAAAGCGAAGACGCCTACACCGATGCCCTCCGCGTCATCTCCGAAGCCGAGGCCAAAATCGCCTCCGCCGCGCATAAGTAAGCTTCAATTCCGACTCCGCCAGATCAAACGCCCTGCTCAACCGAGCAGGGCGTTTTTTAGGAGCAGAGCAAGCTGTGCCCATTCATCGCAGCGCATCATCGCGATGAGTGGGCGTCGCCAACCATCATCCGCACATCCGCCGTCACACTCGACCCCGCAATTTCCATCCTTCCCATCCGGCGATTCGCTCGCTTCCTCAACTCGTGCGCTGCATGCAGGAATCGTGTGCAAAAAAATGCACCTTGCGCCTGCAACCGAACCGGAATACAACTTGAGCAATACGGCTTCCCCGGTTACAACTTCCGTTGCATGGTGGAAAACGCACATTTCGACTTTGCATCTCGATTTGTAAACTCAATTCCACAAAGGCGGCAGTAGAATCGAGATGCTGTTGGATCTTCTTTTCCCCCCGCCAGGTCTACGAAGAACCGATACATGTCAGATCAAAGGAGGACGATGACCAATTCAAATGTGCGCCGTTTCGTGAAGTCGGGAATGTTCTTGCTCGTCGCAGCGCTCGGGGCTCAAACACTTCTGGCCGCAAACCTCTATGTAGGCGGCTGCGGAGCACCCACCTACGCAACCATTCAGGCAGCAGTCACCGCCAGCTCGTCGGGCGCCAACATTTACGTCTGCCCCGGCACATATCCCGAGCAGGTCACTATCAACCATAACGTGAACCTGATCGGCGTTAAAAGCGGAACCTCGGCCGACGCGGTGATTACCTCGCCGTCCGGTGGAGTCGTGCTGAATGCCTACGACACCTATCCCGGGGCATTACCAGTGGCAGCGCAGATTCTGGTCGAAAACGCAAGCAACGTAACGCTCACCAACCTCACAGTCGATGGCAGCAACAACCAGATCGCCAGTTGCGGCCCCGACCTGAGGGGCATCTACTATCAGAACGCTTCGGGAACCCTCAATGAGGTGGTCACCCGCAACCAGGTCCTTCCGGGTGGCTTTACGGGTTGCCAGGCCGGCGAGGGCATCTTTGTGCAAAGCGGCTATTCGAGCGGCCAGGCGAACGTGCTCATCGAGAACAGCACCGTGCACTCTTTCCAGAAGAACGGAATCACGGTCGACGGACCTGGCGCTCAGGGCCGTTTGCTCGACAACTACATCTCGGGCTTGGGCCCCACAACGGGCGCGGCCGAGAACGGCATTCAGATCAGCGATGGAGCCCAGGGAACCATCACTGGAAACGTGGTGACAAATGAAATCTGGGCGCCCGATGTCTTCGGGGACACGGGCGATGCGGCATCCGGCATTCTCATCTACTCGTCAGAAAACGTGCAGATCGAGAACAACACAGTGGCTTCCACCCAGTACGGCATTGTCACGGTAACCGATTCAACCTACGGCACCATCCACAACTCGAGCGGCCTGGGCGATAAGACCGTCATCAAAAGCAACGCAATTCTCGACACCTTGCTCTACGACGCGATCGACCTCTGCAGCAACAGCAACACGGTCCAGAACAACATTCTTTCCAACGCCGGCGAATCAGGTGTTCACCTCGACAGTTCCTGCACCTCGTCAGGCAACAAGAATGTCGTCAACAGCAACACCATTACCGAATCCTGTGCCGGAGTCCTCAACGGCGGAACCTCCAACAGCATCGGCGCCGCCAACACCTACAACAGCGTCGGAACCACTGTTCTCACCGGCAACACATGTACTACGCTCTCGGTGGCCGTGGTGGGATCGGCCGCATCCGCGCAGGTCAGCCAGGCATCGTCCTCGTCGGGCCACCCGACACCGGTTAGATGAGGGCTGCGGATTGAGTCGAATGAGCCGCCCTTCCCGCTGGCGGCTCACATCTCAGATTCAACATGCGCTTTCGGTCTTTGCTAATTCCGAAAACAAAATACCCTGCTCCTTCGAGCAGGGTATTTTCATCTATTCAGACCATCCGGGACCCCACATCGCCACGTCTTTGTTCTTGCGGCGAGGGTGGGATATCCACAGATTCTTATAGCCACGTGCCCAAGGTACCTCGTCCACCGCGGCGGAGGCTCCTGGAAAAACCATTCATTCAACCCGGCAGGCTTTTCTAATCCCTAATCCCTGTTCCCTATTCCCTGCCTCTATCACCAGTGTTTATGCTCCGACAGCACATCCAGCTCCGCGCCGGCCAGCAAAAACGCGCCCACGCCGAAATTGTAACTTGAGCTCGGCTTGTAATCCGCCGGAGCCTCGCCGATCGGCTGAATCGACCCCAGCCTTCCATCTTGATAAACGTGCGCCAGCAGGCCCGCCCACGCCTTTTCCACCACCGGCAGATAGGTATCGGCGTCGAGCATGCGATGGTCGATGCCCCACGCCAGCGCATAAGTAAAGAACGCCGAGCCGGAAACCTCTGGCTCTGGATAGCTGCCCGGATCAAGCAGCCCCGGACGCCACAATCCATCGCTCCCTTGCAGGCTCGCCACCTCCTGCGCCATCTCCTTGAGCAATGCAACGTAGTGCGGGCGCAGCGGATCGTCCTGGGGCAGCGTCATCAGCACGCGTACAATTCCCGCCATCACCCAGCCGTTGCCCCGCGACCAAAAAATCTTCTCGCCATTCTTCTCGTGCTTGTCCAGGTAGCTGGCATCGCGCGAAAAAAGATGCTTCTGCTTGTCGTAGAGAACTTTCTCCGTCTCGCCCCACTCGCGATCCACATACGCGTTGTACGTGTTGTCGCCTGTCACTTCTGACAAGGCCGTTCCCGCCGCAGGCGCCATGAACAGCGCATCGCACCACCACCACGCCGGTTTTTCTTTGTCGTTGAGCAAGGCCACCGCGTCGTCGTACTGGCGGCGCAGCGGCGCAATCTGGCCTTCGTTATGCGAAGACCGATACACCTCAATCCACGCCTGCGCAATGGCAAAATCGTTCGCAGGATACATGGTGCGCTCCAGCTTCCAGCCGAACTGCTCACCTACCTGCGCAACGTAGCGGCTCAAGCGCGGATCGCCCAGTGTGCGCGAAGCCGCCATGAAGCCGATGTCCAAAGTTCCAAAGTCCCAGTCGCGGCTCGCGGGCTGGCCTTGAACGCGCGAAAGCTCCCAATCCGCCACGCGGCGCATCGCCGCGCGAATCTGCTTGGCGTGGATCGCCGGGGAAAGATCGGTCGAAAGCGGCCCGGGATTGTCCGGCTGGTCACCCGGCGAAGCAACCGCTTCAATCGCCGTTGTCTGCTGCGCATGGCAAACGCTGTTTCCAGGCCCGCCGCCGAACATTCCTGCCAACGCGGCCATCGCACCAGCCCCCAACAGCGTTCTACTTACCCAACGCATTCCCGTCACCCTTTTCTTTCTCAGAAACCCCGCCGCCCGTTGTGCAAAACAATGCGCAACCGGCACTCCTCATCATACGATCTCGATCTTCCACCTGCCTCCATCGGCAGGCGTCGATAAGGTGAGCAACCCCCGGGCAGAGACTCTCGCCCCTGATCAGCCGCAGATCGTCGCCACAGCCCGCCAATCTCCCGCCCGGATTTAACGCATCGCAGCCATACCAACCCCCAGAGGACATGCGCCGCGTCACCCGACCCTGCAACCGTCTCCTCTCTGGAAGACCCTCCAGAAATTCCTGCCTTGCAAACAAATTCCGCTTGCAGGTTTCCCGTTTCGCACATATGCTTTTCTTCTCGTGAAATTCAGAGCTAAATTCGGGCTGGACGGCTACCTATGGGTGCTGCTCGGCATGTTCCAGATCTTTTCCTCACTCCGCGGTCACTTTGGCCTGCGCGCGCCCGGCATCAGCCTCATTGGCGTGGGCACCGGCCTGGCGCTTGCCTTGGTCCCCTTGTTCCGCTGTCTGTTCCTCTCCTGGGAGTTCGACCTGGCCTCTTTCCGTGAGCGAGCCTTCCTCCGCGTCACGCACACCATCCCCTGGCGCGACATCACCCGCGTCAACGAATTCATTCCCGGGTCTGAAGACGACACGCTGGCCGTCTGGTACCAGAATCCCAAATCAAAGTCGGGGAGCAGCTACCTCACAGCAAGGCCCAACCAGCGGCAACAGTTTCTTGAAGCCCTGCACAAGTTCGCCCCCACCGCCACCATCGACATTAAGAAGGCCTGACCGCTTCCCAACTCCTTCCATCCCCCGTCAGCCGGGTGCCCCCGGTCCCTAGCAATTGGGGACCGGGGATCAGAGCACTCATCCCCCGCGCCTTTCTAATCCCTGCCGGGGCCCCCTGCGAGCGACCTTTGCTCGCAGGGGTGGCTAATCCCTGTTCCCTGTTCCCTATTCCCTGTTCCCTGTTCTCCCAACCCCTTGCCGGTTATGCCTCAACCCCGATAAAGTGACTCCACACGGCTTGTTCAGGCAAACTCCGGCCTGGACAACCCGCGCATCCCGCAGTCAGCCCTTTTTAAAGGATTTTGCATGTCTTCCTTGCCCGTTCCGCCCCTTGCCAATCAGGACATCGACTCCACTCTGCGCGAAAACCGTGTCTTCCCGCCGCCGCCCGAGTTCGCCGCCAAGGCCTACATCAAATCCCTCGCCGAATACGAGACCCTCTACAAGCAATCCATCGAAGATCCCGAAAAATTCTGGGCCAACGTCGCCAGCGATCTCCACTGGTTCAAGCCCTGGGACAAAGTCCTCGAATGGAATCTCCCCTGGGCAAAATGGTTCGTCGGCGGCAAGCTCAATCTCTCTTTCAATTGTCTAGACCGCCACGTCCTCGGCGCGTCGCGCCAACAAAACCGCTCTCATCTGGGAAGGCGAGCCCGGCGAAGTCCGCCGCCTCACCTACGCCGAGCTCCACGTTGAAGTCCAAAAGTTCGCCAACGCCCTCAAGTCTCTCGGCATCCAGAAGGGCGATCGCGTCGCCGTCTACATGGGCATGTGTCCTGAGCTCGCCATTGCCCTGCTCGCCTGCGCCCGCATCGGCGCCATCCACTCCGTCATCTTTGGCGGATTCGCCGCCACCGCCATCGCCGACCGCGTCAACGACTCCGCCTGCGTCGCCATCCTCACCCAGGACACAAGCTACCGACGCGGCAACGAAATCCAGCTCAAGCGCACCGTCGACGAAGCCATGGCCGCCTGCCATACCGTCAAGCACGTCGTCGTCTACAAGCGCACCGGCTCGCCCATCCAAATGGTCCCCGGCCGCGATCACTGGTGGCACGACCTCATGGCCGCCGCCTCGCCCACCTGCCCCGCCGAGCCCCTCGATTCTGAAGATCCGCTCTACATCCTCTACACCTCCGGCACCACCGGAAAGCCGAAAGGCTTAGTCCACACCACCGGCGGATACGCCGTCCAAACCTACATCACCTCCAAGTACGTCTTCGACCTCCGCGACGAAGACATCTACTGGTGCACGGCCGACATCGGCTGGGTCACCGGCCACTCCTATGTCGTCTACGGGCCGCTGCAGAACGGCGCAACCGTCCTCATGTACGAGGGCGCGCCCAACTTCCCTGACTTCTCCCGCTTTTGGAAAATCGTGGACGACCACAAGGTCACCATCTTCTACACCGCGCCCACCGCCATCCGCGCCTTCATCAAGTGGGGCGACCAGTTCGTCGAAAAGTTCAAGCTTGATTCGCTCCGCCTCCTCGGCACCGTCGGCGAGCCCATCAATCCTGAAGCGTGGATGTGGTATCGCGAGAAGATCGGCCACAACCGCTGCCCCATCGTCGACACCTGGTGGCAAACTGAAACCGGCGCCATCCTCATCGCGCCCATCCCCGGCGCAGTCCCCACCAAGCCCGGCTCGGCCACGCGCCCCTTCTTCGGCATCGAGCCTGAAGTCGTCACCAAAGAAGGCCACCCCGTCCCCGCCGGCAGCGGAGGCCTGCTCGTCGTCCGCCGCCCATGGCCCTCCATGGCCCGCACCGTCTACGGCGATCCCGAGCGCTATCAAAAAACCTATTGGTCCGATGTTCCCGGCTGCTACTTCACCGGCGACGGCGCGCGCAAAGACGCCGATGGATACTACTGGCTCATGGGCCGCGTCGACGACGTCATCAACGTAAGCGGACACCGCCTCGGCACCATGGAAGTCGAATCCGCCCTCGTAGCCCATCCCAAAGTAGCCGAAGCCGCCGTAGTCGGCCGCCCCGACGATCTCAAAGGCCAGGCCATCGCCGCCTTCGTCACGCTAGAAAGCGGCAACGAGCCCACCGACGCTCTCAAAGACGAACTCCGCAAATGGGTATCGAAAGAGATAGGCTCCCTCGCCCGCCCCGACGACATACGATTCACCGAAGCCCTACCCAAAACAAGAAGCGGCAAAATCATGCGCCGCCTCCTCCGCGAACTAGCCACCCACGGCGAAATCAAAGGCGACACCACCACACTGGAAGACTTCACAGTAATCGCCAAACTAAGAGAAGCCGAAGAAGGATAGCGGGATAAGTTCTAAAGCCTGTCATCCTGAGCAAAAAAAAAGGTTTGTCATCCTGAGCGCAAAAAAAGGTTGGTCATCCAAAAAACAGCGTGTCATTTTGCGCTCAAAAATAGCTTGTCATCCTGAGCGCAAAAAAGGTTTGTCATCCTGAGCACAATAAAAGAAGGTTGTCATCCTGAGCGGAGATTGGCGCGCATTTTGCGCCAATCGTAGCCGAAGGACCCGCGGTTGCTTGTTTTACCTTCCCTTTCATCCAAAACGAAGCGCAAAAAAAATGAATTGTCATCCTGAGCGAAGATTGGCGCGCATTTTGCGCCAATCGCAGCCGAAGGACCTGCGGTTGCTTGTTTTAGATCCGCGCACGGCTGCATGCGCCGACCTTTCTGGCAGTAGCCAAGCAGAACCACCAGTTACCCCCATCACATCCAAGCCACCCCAACCGCGCTACCATCGCAACCATGTCCAGCGGCCCCTATTTCACATACATAGTAGCCAGCCGCAGCCACACGCTCTACATAGGAGTGACAAGCGACCTAACCAAGCGCATCTTCCAGCACAAATGGAAAGAGTTTTCGGGATTCACCGAAAACTACAACTGCGATCGCCTGGTCTGGTTCGAAACCTATCAGGAGATAGGCAAAGCCATAGCCCGCGAAAAGCAACTAAAGGGCTGGCGCCGCGAAAAGAAAATCACCCTGATCGAAAAACAAAACCCCACCTGGCTCGACCTCAGCCGCGACTGGTACGAATATGAGCCGGCAGACGAGAAACGCGCCCTCGACCGAGCAAACACCTAGGCACCTTCCGGCCCCCACAAAAAAGCCGTGTCATCCTGAGTGAAGCGTCAAAAAATGGCTTGTCATCCTGAGCGTAGCCGAAGGACCTGCGGTTGCTTGTTTTGCTCCCTGTCATCCCGATCACGCTCGCGTTCCAGCCCCAAAAGCGAGACCAGGGCCCCCGGCGCGAACGATCCACCCACGGCGAAATCAAGGGCGACACCACAACCCACGAAGACTTCACAGCAATCTCCAAACTCCGCGAAGAAGAGGAAGGATAAGCTGCGTCTGAATTCCCAGACCAAGGGTGCCCGGCACGGATGGCGAATAATCCGGTACCAATTGCGTCCAATTTGAGCGAAGCGTATCCTTTTCATATTGGTGCCTGCCAATCCGTTGGCGGCGGACCGAGCAATCGGGGATGCCGTTCGATGGGTGATTGGTGGAGGCGTCGCTTCAACGCGAAGCGAAGGCGAATGCGGAAAGCGTACGGACATTCTTCGTACAGCTCAAGCAAAGCCCTTGGTCCGCGCAGGGCGACATCCACGGCGAGCAGAATGGGCCGGTCGTAAGAGACAGCCTGTAACTGCGACGCCGCCCGATGCTGTCGAGGATGAAGGGAGAGCGATGGCAAGTAAGAGCAATCTGGCGGCGAGGGGCGGGCGGAGCTCGGAAGAGCTTGACAAAAAACCAATCGGGCTAGAATGAAGTTGAGGACGCTTTGGCCGCTTCGGTCGATCGGCGCGCTTTTGCTTCTGGCCAGCCTGGGCCAAACCAATCCGTTGGCGGCGGACCGAGCAATCGGGGATGCCGTTCGATGGGTGATTGGTGGAGGCGTCGCTTCAACGCGAAGCGAAGGCGAATGCGGAAAGCGTACGGACATTCTTCGTACAGCTCAAGCAAAGCCCTTGAAAATGCCGCCTGCATCCGAAGTTTCTCCGCAGGCGGCATCTACCTAAATTCATTATGAATAATGCTTCGGCCTTACGCATCATCTCGGAAAAGGAGTTCCTGAGGAATGCTTGGAAAGCTATTTCCAAGAAGAATATGCGTTCCAAAGGACTCGACAACGTAACAATCAAAGCCTTCAAAGGCCGACTAGACGAACACCTCGAACAAATCTCCCGGGAACTTAGGGAAAAGACATACACATTCAATAAACTCCGAGCTCACGCGATCCAAAAGGCCGGTTCAAAGAAGCTGCGGCCCCTCCAGATTGCGACTGTTAGGGACAGGGTCGTGATGAAGGCACTCGCGCTCTTTATAGAACCGAGCTTTCATAAGTTTAACCTTGAAAGCAGCTTCGCCTTCATTCGCAATCGTGGCGTCAAGAAGGCAATTGAACGAGTTCACGACTATGTTTCACGAGGTAAGAAATTCTATTTTGAAGCCGACATAATCAATTTCTTCGGCGCGGTAGACAGAGAAGTTCTTTGGGTGAAATTCTCCAAAAAGGTACGATCCAAGAGCCTCCTGCCTTTGCTCCGACAATGTTTCAATTTGGAACTCGGGAACCTAGAGAGCTTCAGAGACGAGCTACAGGAACTCTTTTATGGAGCCGAATCCGGAATTCCACAAGGCGGCGTCCTCTCACCGATGTTAGCGAATTTCTATCTCTATGAATTTGATCTTGCAATGAAGAATCGCGGATTGAACCTCGTGAGGTACGCGGACGATTTTGTCGTCTTTTGTGATTCCCCGGAAGAAGCTCATCAAGCGCACGAGTTTTGTCGTGCATCCCTGAAGAGCCTTGGCCTTGAGATTCATTCTCTCGACGCACCCGATTCGAAAAGCAGATTCGGAAATTTCTCCAAAGATGGGATCGTTTTTCTCGGCGTGCGCTTTGAGGGAGAAGATACCTTTCCGACAAAAAAGGTCGTAAAGAAGTTCGAAGAAAAAGTAAGCGAAGTCCTGAAACTGAACTCAGGCAACAGCCTCTTCAAGACCCTGCAACAATTAGGCAACCTAATCAATGGCTGGGGAAACTGCTACAAATTTATGAAAGTCAATGATATTTATTTGCGTCTCGACGATTTTTTGAAAACGCATTTGCAAATTTATTTGAATGCCGCGGGTGTGCGTTTGGTTGGTAAAAATCGCCGCAAACAAATGAAGTTTCTTGGCGTACCCTCCCTATCAGCCATGGTCCAACACTGCAAGGACCTCCAAAAGAACGAACGCGAAAGCTCTACCAGTCCATTCAAGTCGTAGCCCATCTTTCCGACTCTGGGGCTGACGGTGCGGTCCGTACGCTGCCAAACGAGACCGCACGGGAAGAGAGCCAAACGCAGAGGTGAGGTAGAATTGCGCCCATGGAAAACCAATACCTTGCACAGCGACTCGCCGGAATCCAAGAAATGCTCAATGCTGCGCATAAGGCCAGCAAGCCGCTCTCTTCCAGTTCAAAGGGCCGGGAACGCGAATCTTTCATCAAGAGCTACCTAGCCGAAGTTTTAACAAAAACCAGCAGGCACAACCCCTGAAACGAACGACCAATTGCCTATCCTTAACCGTGAAGGCATTCAAACGAACGATGGAGGCATAAGATGGGCATTCACGTAATCAAGATGCCGGATATCGGCGAAGGCATTGCAGAAGTGGAAGTGGTTGTCTGGCGCGTGCAGCCGGGCGATGTGATCAGGGAGGACCAGATACTGGCCGACGTGATGACCGACAAGGCAACCATCGAGATTCCGTCGCCGGTTGCCGGGAACGGTAATGGCGCTGGGCGGCAAAGCCGGGCGAATTGATGGCGGTCGGCGCGGAGATGATCCGTATCGAAGTCGAGGGAAAGGGCAATGTTGACGCCGCAGCGGCTGCGGCACCGGCGCCTGCTAGCTCCCCGGCCCGCACCGATGGCTTCCGCGCCTGGTGGCAAAGCCTGCGCCTGTCGCGGCCCAGGCCGACGTCGCCGTAGCGCCAGCGAAAGCAGATAAAGCTGTGCGCGCGCATACCGGTATCCGCTACGCGTCAACCGGGCGAGAAACCGATCGCGTCGCCGGCATTGCGGCGACGCGCCTGGGATCTTGGCGTCGAACTGCAATTCGTGCATGGCAGCGGCGCTGCTGGGCGCATCGTGCAGTCCGGATCTGGACGAATACGTGACGCGCGGTGCGCAACAACCTGTTGCCGGCAGTGGAGCAATGCGTTACCAGCAGCGGCACGACGAAGAAGCGGTCCCGGTAATCGGCTTGCGCCGCAAGATCGCGCAAAAGATGCAGGAATCGAAACGCCGCATCCACATTTCACCTATGTCGAAGAAATCGACATGACCGAGATTGGAAGCCTTGCGCACCAACCTCAACAACAAATGGGGAAAAGAGCGCGGACGCTTGACGATATTGCCGTTTCTGATGCGGGCGATGGTGTTGGCTTTGCGCGAATTCCCACAGATCAATGCGCGCTTATGACGACGATGCCGGCATCGTCACGCGCTACGGCGCAGTGCACATCGGCGTTGCGACGCAACGCCCCCACACTGCTTGACCTTGCGCCGCGCGACATGGTTTCGCGTGCCATTTACCGCGAAGTTCGCGAAGGGCGAGGAATCGACGGCAAGAACTATGTTTACCTTGACATGACTCACCTCGGAAAGGATGTTCTGGACAAGAAACTTCCCGACATCACCGAATTTGCCCGGACGTACCTGGGCGTTGAACCGCTCACCGAGCCCGTTCCCATTCAGCCTACGGCGCATTATGCCATGGGCGGCATTCCCACAGATGTTGAGGGTCGCGTGGTGATCGATGAAAAGAACTCGCCCATGCTGGGACTGTATGCGGCCGGCGAGGTGGCTTGCGTCTCCGTGCACGGCGCCAATCGCCTGGGAACGAACTCACTGGTGGATATTCTCGTTTTCGGCCGTCGGGGTGGCCGCCATGCGGCGAGCTTTATGAACGAAAATGACTGGGTCCCTCTGCCCGCCCGCAGGAACTGGCCGCAGCAACGACCGGCTCCAGGCAGGCAACAGAAGGCTACGCATCGGGAACAGTGACCTCGTCGGGTACGGCTCCGCTGACGATTAACACGGCAACGCTGACGGGACGGGTGCTTTACCCTGGGCGGTGCGGCGATCCCGGTGACGCTGAATCCGGTGCAGATCCGCGACGCTGCAGGAAACGTTTGATCCGTCTACGGCAGGTAGCGGAGACCGGATCGATCCAAATCACCAGCAACGCGACCACGAAATCCAACCGCAACGATCAGCCTTACGGGAACGGGGGATTCGACGGCGGGCACGCTGAGTGCGCTCACCTGCACGACATTGTCCTACACAGCAGCGGGCAACGACGCTTAAACGGCGGCACCTAGCGCTGCGGCGCCAACCGGTGGACTGGCGGTTACGCTGGCCAGCAACAATTCGGCGGTCACGGTGCCGGCTTCGGTCACGGTGGCAGCAGGCGCTACCACCGCTCCCTTCACGGCGACGATTGCGGCAGTCACTTCAACGCAAACGGCGACGTTGACGGCAACCGCAGCGCGGTGCTGGCCGAAAACTACGGTTCCGCAATTAACCGGAGGGTCGATCGGACTGACGCTGGGATTGACGAGCGTGGGGTTCCGGCAACGTCAACCTGAACACGCCGACCACACAAACAGTGCTTCGGACCTCGTCCGGAACCTCGGCGGTGACCATCAATACGGCGACGCTGACGGGGACGGGCTTCACGATGTCAGGGGTCACGGCTCCTGTGACTCTGGCGCCGGGCCAGACAGAGACGCTGGATCCGGCGTTCGATCCGACGACTGCGGGCGCGGCCACGGGGCTGGTGACGATCACCAGCAACGCAACCAGTGGAGCAACGCAGACGATCGCTCTGAGCGGGACGGGGGTCTCGACGGCGTCCGAGCGAGTCGAGTTGACCTGGGACGCGCCGACCGTTTCGACCGACCTGGCGGCGGAAAACAACATCATCAGCAATACGCAACTGAGCCAGGCCAGAAGGACAACCTAACCATGCGGATGCAGATGCGGAGATTTACGCGCCTGACGAACGCGTTTTCAAAGAAGCTCGACGAACCTGAAAGCGGCTTGCAGTTTCGCATTTTCCGCACACTACAATTTTGTTGTGTGCATTCATCGTTGCACGTGACACCCGCAATGGCTGCGGGAATAACAGCAAAAAATTGGCCGCTAGATTGGTTGATGGCCTAGCGGCCAATTTAAGGAGGCTTTCGACAAATGGCCATAGAACAGACCGACATGGACAACATCCACATCGTCGCCGCGATTCTCACTCTCGCTCAAATCGTGGTCTATCCCGTGGACGAACAGAAACCAGCGTTTAGCCACCCACCCAGAGGATGACCTGATGGGCCTGTTTTCTCAAACAGAGCAGAACCTGAGAAGGTGGTTTCATCAGCGCTGACTACCTGTAAGTCGCTTTTCTCGGGGTTACTCAACGCTGGCCAGAACATCGTCGCTAGATTGGCAGCCTTCTTCAGTTTGTCGCAACGCTCCCCTGCGTTTGGGACGTGGTTCTTGACGTGTCGCAGTAGTTCGGCAACAACGGTGTCGTTGATCTCAATCCTTAGATTGGACACAATACGGCTCCAAGCGGTAATATCCGCGTGAGCACAGTTCGATTATTGGCCTTCGGCTGGCACCGAAGGCTTTTACTTTCGGTTTTTCTCTTCGTTCATCCTTTCAACTCTCGCACGCGCTACAGCCTCGCGCCATTCCTCGTAATCCACCATCCTGATACCTTCCGGCTTCTCTGTTATTGCCGATCCTGCTACTGCGGCTCTGGCATTCGGCTCTGGCTCTGCTTTCGGTTCGCTAGGCTGCGGTTTAGCTCCAAATCCAAACTCCCGATATCGCTTCGGATAGTAAAACGCCGCTGGTATTCCCCAAAAACAGACCCCGATCAGCAGTTGCCCGAAAACGTCCCATGTTGTCTCAACCGCCAAATGAAACAGGCCAGCTATGATAGCCACCCAGGTTGCGACATAAAACAGCACATATCCGTATCTGCGCTTGCGTAGAAGCCCCCGCCACAGATACAGAAAGAACACACCAAGAGCCACAGGTGCCACAAATCCGCGCACGAAGAGAAATTGCACAATGGCGAACGCTAGGGCGCTCCAAGCCTAAAGATTCCCCAACCTTAGCCACGCTGCGGCTTCTGGATCACCTTTCGTGACCCTCCCGCCGAGATTACGCCCTATTGCCTCCCAGAGCTAGACCTTCCTTGCTTGGCCTTTGACTTCTTCCTGTCTTGGACCGCTCTCGCCGCCCTCTAACGCCAATGGGATCGCCACAAACTCACGACCAGCATTAGCAACACGCTCCACTGTTGGGTTGTTAGCCGCTTCTTTTACTCGATCAATAAGGCTCTTATCAGCCATATTCGCCACCTTTAGCAGTCTAAGAATCAGACTGCGTGAGTTAACCTACGTTTGGTTTACCGCTTGATGTTTACATTCTGTTGCCGTCTACTACTGCTGTGACCGCTGCCTATCGAATCTTCGCTGCTGACCGCACCGACATCGAAAAAGTCACAATCGTATGCCCAAAATGCGATTCCTCTATCACCCTATTTGCCGAACGCGTGACATCGCCAGAACGATGCAACGCCTGCGACTACATCTTTAGCCAACCACTCCGTGAGGCTTTAGCCGCCTTTGGTCGTTTCCAAACTCAAGCCAAACAAGCCGAAACCATCGAAGGGAAACCTGTATTCGCTTGAAATTCGAGATTCCACCCCTTAGCAATTAACCTGCCAATCGGCTGTTTTGCTGCGAGCAGATTAGGACACTACCAAGGTTGGTTGGTGGGAGCGGGAGCAACCTAACTGTCGCAACGAACCTCATGGGTACTTTGAAAAGAACAGCAATCCTAGCACGGAGGAGTTCGCTTGGTCGTTGTCCCTAAGCGAACAGCGGACCCACCTTGGGATGCATTCACGATAACTGTTGTGAACAGGCAATAGCGCTCAAAACACCAAACGGATCGAAAACCTATCCTTGCCAGTGCCAGGCGGCTGCCGTAGTTCCAATGCGACGGCACGAGGAGGCCGTCGTCATGGGCAAAAAGAGAATGAAGCCAAATTACCGTCGCCGGGTCCTCCGGATACCGGACCTCGATCATTGCAAAGTGGCGGTCCTCAACAGTCTCAGTTCGCCTGCCTCGCGCCGGTT
>CAVXVM010000187.1:0-16146 GCA_963765025.1 uncultured Acidobacteriaceae bacterium
TCATCTGTGCTCTTGCCTCTTCGTGTTATGCCGGCAGTCTGCCGGCACCAAAGCTGGAGGCTAGAAGCTAGCAGCTAGAAGCTGGTTCTTACAGCGCCGCGGCGCCGGAAACAATCTCGATAATCTCCTTGGTGATGGCGGCCTGGCGCACGCGGTTCATGTGGAGCGTGAGCGAGTCGATCATGTCGGAGGCGTTGTTGGTTGCTGAATCCATGGCGGTCATGCGGGCCGCGTGTTCGGCGGCGACGGACTCCGTCATGGCGTGATAGAGCATGGAAAAGACGTATTGCGGAATGAGGCCGGCGAAGAGCTGATCGGCGGGCTGCTCGTAGATGTAGTCGACGTTGGCGGTGCCGAATTTTCTGGCTTCTTCGTCCGCCTCGGCGGTGTCGACGGGTTCGATCTCAATGCCTGCAGAGAGGGCGGCTTCAGCGGCGCGTTCTTTCTCTTCGGCGGTGGGCTCGACGGCGCCGGCAATTTGTGGGATGCCGATCTTCATGAGCGGCAGCAGTTTTTCGACGACGAGGCGCTGGGCGATGACCGACTTGAATTCGTTGTAGACGATATAGGCGGCGTCAATCTCTTCGTGGATGTAGCGGGTGATGATGTTTTCGGCGAGTTCGCGGACGCGGCCCTGTTCGAGCTTGAGCAACATGCCGGGATGATCGCCGGTTACTTCGACGGGGGCCTTACGGTCGCGGATCTGGCGGGCGACGCCCTGGTCGTCTGTTTGTTCGTTGTAGATGGCGACGGGGTAGCGGCGGCGCATCAGGTCGCGGCCCTTGCGGCCTACGGCTTCCACGTCAATCTGCTTGTCAGTGTTGCCGGAGATGAACTGGAAGGCGGTCTTGAGGATGTTGGCGTTGAATGCGCCGGCAAAGCCTTTGTCGCCGCTGACGATGATCAGCAGGATGCGCTTTTCAGGGCGGGTGACGAAGAGGGGATGGCAGAGGTTGCCGCTTTCATCGAAGATATCGACGCGGCGGGTGAGCGACTCGAGCACGCTGGTGATCATTTTGGCGTAAGGGCGGGCGGCAAGAGCACGCTCCTGCGCGCGGCGCAGCTTGGCCGCCGAGACCATCTTCATGGCCTTGGTGATCTGCCGCGTGTTTTTGACGCTGCGGATGCGGCGTCGAAGATCTAAGACATTGGCCATTGTTCGCTTCCCAGGTGCATCGTTCTGACTTGCGAGGGACTGAGGGACTAAGGGACTCGGGACTCAATTCCGATTTTTGCTGTTTCCTGTTTTGTGGCTCATAGTCCCTATGTCCCTAGTCCCTTAGTCCCCGTTATTATGCTGTTACTGCTGCCAGGTCTGCTTTGAAGTTTGCTGAGTATTCTTTCAGGGCTGCGTGCAGGCGGGCGCGGATGTCGTCGTCGATCTGCTTCTTTGTGGTCAGGTCGGCGATGAGCGCTGACTGAGCGCTTTCGAAATACTTGTAGAGGCCGTCTTCGAAGTCGCGAATGTCGCTGACCTTGAAGTCGTCAAGATAGCCCTGCGTGCCGGCGAAGAGGACCACGACCTGTTGCTGCCAGGTGAGCGGCTGGAACTGCGGCTGCTTGAGGAGTTCGGTCAAACGGCTGCCGCGGTTGAGCTGCTTCTGAGTGAGCGGGTCGAGGTCGGAGCCGAACTGCGCGAAGGCCGCGAGTTCGCGATACTGGGCGAGATCGAGCTTGAGCGTTGATCCAACCTGCTTGACTGCCTTGATGGCCGCAGAGAAACCTACGCGCGAGACCGAGAGGCCGACGTTCACGGCCGGGCGTACGCCGGAGTTGAAGAGATCGGTTTCCAAAAAGATCTGCCCGTCGGTGATGGAGATGACGTTGGTGGGAATGTAGGCGGAGACGTCGCCGGCCTGGGTCTCAATGACCGGCAGCGCGGTAAGCGAACCGCCGCCCTTTTCCTTACTCATTTTCGAGGAGCGCTCGAGCAGGCGTGAGTGGAGATAGAAGACGTCGCCCGGATAGGCTTCGCGGCCCGGCGGACGGCGGAGCAGCAGCGAGATTTCGCGATAGGCCATGGCGTGCTTGGAGAGATCGTCGTACATGACCAGGGCGTGCTTGCCGTTGTCGCGGAAATATTCGCCGATAGCGGTGGCGGCGTAGGGGGCGAGGTAGAGCATGGGCGCGGGCTCTGAGGCTGAGGCGGCGACGATGATGGTGTGGCCCATGGCGCCGGCTTCAGTGAGAGTCTGCACAACCTGGGCAATCGAACTGCGCTTCTGTCCGATGGCGCAGTAGATGCAGATCAGGTCGTTCTTGGCGTTGTTGATGATGGTGTCGAGCAGGACGGCGGTCTTGCCGGTCTGGCGGTCGCCGATAATGAGCTCGCGCTGGCCGCGGCCGATCGGGATCATGGAGTCGATGGCCTTGAGGCCGGTGGCCATGGGCTCGCGGACGCCCTGGCGGTCGATGATGCCGGGGGCGAGGCGCTCCATGGGAAGCGTCTCGGTGGTGGCGATGGGGCCCTTGTCGTCAATGGGCATGCCGAGCGCGTTGACGACGCGGCCGATCATGGCCGGGCCAACGGGGACGGAGAGAATTTTGCCGGTGCGCTTGACCTCGTTGCCTTCGCGGAGCTCGGTGTACTCGCCGAGGATGACGGCGCCGACCTGGTCTTCTTCAAGCGAGAGGGCGAGGCCCGCGATGCCGTGCGGGAAGGCGAGCAGTTCGCCGGCCATCACCTTGTCGAGTCCGTGGAGGCGGGCAATGCCGTCGCCGAGGGAGGTGATGGTCCCGACTTCGTCGACCTGGACCTTTGAATCGTAGTTCGCGATCTGCTCGCGAAGTAACTGCGTAATCTCGTCTGCCTTGATCTGAGCCATGTTCAGTGGTCAGTGATCAGTGGTCAGTGGTCAGTTCTCCGCTAATTCTGAGAGCTGAGTTTCTGGAACCGCTGAACGCCTGCCTCCCTTTCAAATTCTTGAATCGTTCTACAGTGATCAGTGTTCAGTGGTCAGTGATCAGTTCTCCAACATCGCTGAGGAGTATCGATTTTTGTGCCACGAAACGACTGCGTTTCTTTCCTATTCCTTGAATCTGTCGCTGCTAAAAACTCTCTTACCGGCTGTCCCTCGGGGGCTAAAGCCCCGGTGGCTTTTTGGTCTCATTTTCGGCAGGACTCAAGTCGTGCCCTTTCAAAACCCGTTTTGGTGAAGCCGTACCCCTTCAAAACACCGGGGCTAAAGCCCGGCTTAATCGTCTGACTTCATTCAGGGGCCTGAAGGCCCCTGCTCCCTCCGGTACGGCTAAAGCCGTGCGCTTTCAAAACCCACATCGAGGTCAAATTTTGCAGGGGCTAAAGCCCTGCGGTTTGATGCTCTTTTGCGGCACGGCTAAAGCCGTGCCCTTTCAAAACTCGCTATCCAGCGATTAATGCTTCTTTCAAACGTTCGAGGCGGCCGCGGACTGAGCCGTCGTAGACTGTGGATCCGATGCGGACTACGGCGCCGCCGAGGATGGTTGCGTCCAGCTTGAAGCTGGGATCGATTTTGGAGCCGGCCAGTTTTGCGACTTCGGCGACCAGGGCCGCCTGGTCTTTCTGGTCGAGGGCGCGGGCGGTGACGATCTCCGCCGGGCGAATCCCCTGCTGCTGCTGCAACAGGCTGCGCCATGCCTGAGCTACTTCGCCCACATGAGCGATGCGGTCGTTGGAGATGAGCACGGCGACGAGGTTGCGCAGCTCTTTCTGGAGCTTGAGCTTTGCGTTCAGCTTGTCGAGGATGGCGATCTTCTCGTGCGCGGGGACGGCGGGGTTCTCAAAGAAGTCGCGGAGCGCCGCACTGCCTTCCCATGTGGCCAGAAAGTCGCTGAACTGTGCGTCGAGTGCGGCGGTGTCGAGCTTGGCGTCCGTGACCACATCGGCAAAGGCCTGGGCATAGCGTGAAACGAAGGCGGCCATCTAGTTCTGCCCTCCCTTGCCCGCGCTCGAGATGAACTCGGCGATCAGGGCCTTGTCGGCATCGGGCGAAAGATCCAGTTGGCGGGCGGCCTGCTCAATGGCCAGGTCGGCGGCAAAGTTGCGCAGCGAGCGCTGGGCATGGGCCGCGGCCACGTTGAGCTCCTGCTCGGCGGCCTGCACAATGCGTGCGCTTTCGTCGGCAATGGCGGCCTTGATGCGGGCTTCGTCTTCCTTGCTTTCGCGCTCAACCTCGGCGCGAAACTTCTTGATCTCGTCGTCGAGGCCTGCGAGCTTGGCTTCGACCGCCCTGAGGCGGGCGTTGGCGTCGGTGGTGGCTTCGCGCGCGGTCTTCAGGCTGGCTCCCAGCGTTTGCGTGCGCTTGTGAAAGATTTTGGGCATGATGCGCAGGATGGGAACGCCCACCAGCAGAACGATGATGGCGAAGTTGAAGAACTCAAAGATGCGCGCCGCGGTCTCGGCTTCAAGGTTGAAGGTCTTCGCCGTCCACTTGACGATGGGGCCCTCGAGCCGGAAGACGTTGTTTTGCTCCTCCTGGGACTTGGGCGCTGCTGCGTTGGACTGTTCGGGAGCGGCTGCGGAGGTGGTTGCCTCAGGCGCCGTCTGCTGCGCGTGGAGGCGGAGGGGCGCAACGGCAGGGAGGGCCAAAAGGAGCGAGCAGAACACGAGGCCAGATAGGAAGGGACCCGAAACGAGGCGGGTCAAAATAGGTCGGCGACGACTTGCTGGCTGGAGGGCACTCTTGATCAACATCGGGAACTTCATTAGCGGGAACCCCCGGCAGCCGCTGGCAGAACGGCGCGGACGACCTGGCCGGCCAACTCGCCGGCGGAGCCCAGGATGGTCTGTTTTGCCGCGGCGGCTTCGGCATCAAGCTCGGTCCTGGCCTGGCTCACTTTGAGGGCGGCTGCCTTGCGAGCGGCGTCCAAAGCGGCGTCGCGCTCGGCGTTCCACTGCTTCATGCGCTGCTCGCGCACTTTGTATGCTTCTGAGCGCGCATGGCGGAGCTTGTCACCATACTCCGTGGTGCGGGACTCAGCTTCGGCAATAGCTTTTTGCGCGTCTTCCATGGCGCCTTCAGTGAGGGCGCGGCGCTTCTTGAGAACGGCCGTCAGCGGACCCTGCACGAGTACGGAATAAGCGGCTACCAACACGATGAAAAGTAGTGTTGTGGGTATGGCGCCGAGGAACATGGCTTCGAGTTGTTGAACGATCAGTTGCATGGTGGTACCGGTTCACTCCGGCGTCTGGATGAGGCTTTCGTATGCGGAGATTTTTACGAGTGGAACACAACTTTTGTATCAATTGCAGCCCCTCAAGTCAACGTGGAGAGGCCGAATGAGCGGGGACCTGTGACTGCTATCACCATTTGGGGAATTTGTTCGAAAATAGGACTTGCTTTCGGTGAAAACAGGCCTAAACTAACGATACCACCTAGACCCGGACCAGGGTCCAGCGGGCAGGCGGTTTCGGGAAGTCCTTCCACTCCCGAGGCCGTCGGCCCGCCTCTTAGTTTTTGGGGTCGAAAAACAGCTTCTAGCCGCTAGTTCTAGCTTCTAGCTTCTTCTGGGGGAAGCCGGCAACACTTCCGAGACGCGCGAGTCCCCTCGTTTCAAATCTCCCACCAACTTATGGCAAACAAGCTAGGAGCTAGCGGCTAGAAGCTAGAAGCTGCCTTTTCTACTTCTGCGCCTTGTCAATGAAGGCGGCGAGGTCGTCTTTTAGCTGGTGGAGGGCGTCAACGTTCAGGTAAATCATGTGGCCGGAGGGGTAGTAGCCGAACTGGATGTTGCCGCGCAGCTCCGGCTCCAGGTACATGTGGGAGATGTCGTACTCGGTGGCGAAGAAGGGCGTGGCCAGGTCAAAGTAACCGTTCGCCGAGAAGACGTGGAGATGGGGATTCTTGCGGATGGCGCTGGCCAGGTCGGCGGCCACGTAGGGCTGCGACTGTACGGCTCCGGGGCCGGCTCCGCTTCCGGGAGCGGAGCTGGTGGGACGGTGTTTGAAGTCCCATCCTTCTGAAACGATGTCGTAGGCGGTGGGGCGGTAGGCATCCGTGGTCTGGTACTTGAGCTCATTCTCAAGGTAGTTATGGAAGGCGCCGACAAAGGCGCCGGTAATGCCTGTGTCAGAGGCGTCGTAGCCGGGTGTTTCTCCGGCGGCGTCCACGTCCTCGCCCTCAAAGCGCATGTCATAACGGCCCAGGGTACGGCGGTCGGTGCGCAACACCTCCTTGCGGAAGCGGAAGGGTGAGATGCGCAGGTTGGCTTCCTTGATGTAGTCCACGCTTAGGCCGGTAAAGTGGCTGACCTGCTTGGCGATATCGTCGAGTTGAGCGGCGGGGAGCGTATCGCCGGCAAACAGAGCCTGGGCATAGGGGCCTGAGGCGAAGTCGCGCGCCTGCTGCACCCAGTCGGCAACATTGGCGGGTTTGTTGGGAACTTTGTCAAAGTACCAGGCCGCGGCGGCGTAGCTGGGCAGGTTGGCGACGTAGATAAAGTCGTACCCCCCGGCGCGGATGTTGTAGTTGAGGATGGAGGAGATGAGGACGACGCCGTTGAGTTGCACGCCGTCGTTGCCGAGCATGTCGGCCAGCGCCGCGGAGCGGGTGGTGCCGTAGGACTCGCCGATGAGGAACTTGGGCGAGTTCCAGCGCTGGTTGACCGTGAGGTAGCGAATGATAAAGCGGTCAAAGGCGCGCAGGTCAGGATCGGTGCCGATCAGGTCCTTGGGCTGGCCTTTGCCGACCGCGCGGGAGAAGCCGGTGAGGGGCGCGTCGACAAAGACGAGATCGGTTTTGTCGAGCAGCGAGTACTGGTTGGGAACAAGCTTGAAGGGCGGGCCAGCGGTCGCGCTGGGGCTGTCGGTTGAGACGCGGACGGGGGAGAATGAGCCCATGTGCAGCCAGATGGTGGCTGCTCCGGGGCCGCCGTTATAGAGGAAGCTCACGGGGCGGGTTCCCGGTTCGGAGCCGTCGAGGGTGTAGGCCACATAGAACATGCTGCCGTAGGGCTTGTCGTCCGTGTCGCGGATGAGCAGGGTGCCGGCGGTGGCCGTGTACTTGAGCGTCTTGCCGCCGATGGCCAGCTCGTGGTGGCTCGGTACCGTTTTTTCCGGCGGAATGGCGGCGTCCTTGTCGGCGTCCTTGACCCCATCCCGGTGGTCGGCGGTCTTGTTGGTGTCAGCATTGGCGGCGGGCTGGGCGGCGGGAGCGGGGGTTTCCTGAGCAGAGGCAACGGAAACCAGCAGGAGGGAAAGGGCAAGGAAGGAGACGGCTTTGGTCATCGGGATTACCTCTTGGGGGTGCGCGGAGACGGCGAGCGGATGAGTCAAGGATAGCGGGAGGCCAAGGCCGGGCGCAATTTTTTGTAGGACAAAGATCTGAGACGGCTATATTCGATTCCTCCATGCGGGAGGGAAGACTTCTCGCCAATTTTCGATTCCTCCCTGCGGGAGGGTTGGGTTCAGGGCTTTGCGGTGGCGTCTTTGTCTGGCGTGAGCAGGCCCTGGGCGCGGAGCCAGTTCTCGAGCAACTCCGGCCAGTGGTCGAGGGCGGGGTCGCCTTTGCCGAGGCCGGAGCCATGGGAGCCGTTGGCGAAGACGTGCATCTCCGACGGCACGCCCGCCTTGACCAGCGCGTCGAAGAAGGTGAGTGCCTGCTCGATGGGCACGGTGTGGTCGTTGAAGGTGTGGTACATGAAGGTGGGCGGCGTGTCCTTGGTGACGTAGAGCGCGGGCGTGTAGGCGGCGGTGAGGGCTTCGCACTTGTCCATGACCTTGAAGAGCTTGCAGTAGTTTAGGTGCGAGGTGTCCATGGAGACGGCGCCGAGCCAGGCGTAGCCGAGGACGAGATAGTCGGGGCGGCTGGATTCGCGGTCAAGCGGGTCGTCGGCGCCTGGTTTGCCGGGGACGAATTGGGTTCCGGCAAGCGCGGCGAGATGGCCACCGGCGGAGAAACCGATCATGACGATGCGGTTGGGATTGATCTGGTAGTCGCGAGCGCGGGCGCGGACCAGTTGCACGGCGCGGCGGGCGTCGATCAGCGGGACGGGAAGCAGGTAGCCGTGCGAGGAGAGGCGATAGCTGAGGATGAAGGCGCGGAAGCCATGAGCCGAAAACCAGTCGGCTACTTCACGGCCTTCGAGATCGGCCGCCAGTCCGAGATAGGCTCCGCCGGGAAGGACGATGACGGCTGAGCCGTTGCCGGTGCCGGAGCGCGGGCTGAGGATGGTAAGGGTGGGGATGTCGTCGCAGGTGGTGCCGGTGGCCTGCGGGGCATCGCCGGGCCAGAGGCGGATGGTTTGAATGTTGAGGAAGGCGTTGTCATTGCCCGCTGTGGCGCAGGTGGATTGTTGGGCGATGGCGGTGCTGGCGAGCAATGCGGCAGCGAGGGCTGCGAGAAAGAACTTCATGGAGGGCCTCCGCGGGTTCGGGAGAATTATAGAGACAGGGAATAGGGAATAGGGAACAGGGAATAGGGAACAGGGAATAGGGAACAGGAAGGCTTTGTGACTTTGATCGTTATCTTCCCCGGTCCCCAAATGCCAGGGACCGGGGGCACCCACGCACCTTTCTGATCACTGCCCCCTGATTTACAGCCGGATGGCGGTGTGGCCTGGGCAGGCGTTTTCTGCTTGTTTGCTTAGGATTTCAGCCAGTTCTGGGCCGTATTTGGCTAGATAGTAGGCTGCGCCGTGGACGCGCTCCTGCGGGATGCCGCCGGGACAGAGGGCGCTGCAGAGTGCGTCGGCGTGCTTGGTGAGCGTGGATTCTTTCTGCAACTGGAAGTTGGCGGCGAGAGTGCGGAGGCGGTTCATCTGGTAGCGGATTTTGCCTTCGGCGGTTTCTGCCGACTGGCCGAGGCCCTTGTCCTGGGACTGCATCCATTCAACGAGCGTGGTGAGCTCGGCGTCGAGGGCGTTGCCGGCGGCGGCGAGTTTCTGCTTGGTTTCGATGGGCATGGAACGCGCGGCTAGGCGCTGGGCCAGAGATTCGGGGGTCTCGGTGAAGACCTGTTCGAGTGTGAGCTCGTGACGCTCGAGTAGTTTGGCAATTGCCGGCTCGATGAGGGTGCCGAAGAAGCGCGGGGCTGGCGTGGTTTGGCGGCCGAGAATGCGCTCGTAGAGGACTGCGGATTGCGCGAGATATGCGATCTCGGCTGGTCCGCCGATGAAGAGCGAACTGGAGAGCAGAAAATCTTGAAAGACGGGGCGCAGCAGAGCTGAGGGCGAGATGCGTTCGGGCTCGGAGGCGAGAATGCCGACGAGATCGGCGGTGGAATAACTCTGACTGCCGGCTTGCCATAGGCCCTTGGGTTCGGCTGGGGTGGGTGAAGTGCGTTTGAGGGCCTGGCGTGCGCCGGATTGGGTGTCGATCAGGAAGAGCACGCTCGATTGCTCGGTGACGGCGACCTGGGCGTGATAGCCGGCGGCTTCAAGCTGACTGTTGCGGTCGAGGAGGGCGGTGTGTAGCTCGTCGGCTCGTTCGATGGCCGCGCGCAGGACGGGAGCGCCGAGGCGGTGGAAGTCGCGGCTGCCGGCGTCGAGAATGAGCAGGCCCTGGGCGGCGAAGATCTTCGAATAAAAATCGGCGAAGGCCTGGGCGAGGGTGCGGCCGGGCTGGTAGGCGGCGATGAGCGCTTCAGTTGCTTCCGAGGGGCCGAGCAGTTCGGCGGCTCGCTCGATGAGGGGCGTGACGCGCTCGTCGAGGACGATGCGGCCGACGGGGCGGGCGGCTGCGGCTTCGTTGCCCTGGGGATATTGCAGCTTTTCAAGCGCCTTTCCGGCAGGGAAGGTGACGTGGTCGATTTCGTCGAAGTCGTGGTCTTCAGTGGCTAGCCAGAAGATGGCCTGGTGGGGATGGTCCGCGGCAGTGGCCTGGCGGGCGCGGGCGATGGCTGTGGCTGCCTTGAAGGGCGTAAACAGCGGACCGCCGAAGAGGCCGACCTGCTGGCCGGTGACTGCGATCCCTGCGCCGCGGGAGAGCGCAGCGAGAGCGGCGGTGGAGGAGGGTGAGGGATTTTGTTTCGCCAGCAACTCAACCAGCTCCGGCCAGTGGGCGGGAAGCGGTGGGCGCTGCTGCCAATTGGCGGCGGAGGCGGAAGGGAGAAAGGAGCCGAGCTCCCCGGAACAGAAGTCAAGAAACAGCCGGCTCAATCCCGGCATGACGGTCATCGGGTAACAATCTGCTGTAGGCAACTCGATCGCTTTCGGTGGTTCAGGATTGATGGGAGAACAACTCGACCCAATTAGGATGACACGACGAGGAGCTTCGATGCAGAAGAACAGGGAATAGGGAACAGGGAACAGGGAATAGGGACTGAGGGACTCGGGACTAGGAAAACTTCTGGGTTGAGTGCATGCGATCCCATTCATGATCACCCCAGCGGACAACGACCGTCCGCCGGGGACCCCGATAGCGCAAAAAGCTGCGCATGAATGCGGCACAGCCCTGGATCCCCGATGGGGCACGGTGTCTTGATTGTCTGCGTGCACAAGGTTGAACTGCACACTTTTGAGGCGCAGCAATGGGTATACTCAACTTGAATCGCGCGCGAGGCCGCATGGGCTTGAGCGCACATTGAGACGAGGGTGAAATGCCGAAAAAAGACAAGAAGAAAGCCGCCGCGGTGACCACTGCAAAAGCCGAGGAGCCGAAGAAGGTGAAGGCTGCTAAGCAGAAAAAAGCGAAGACTGAAAAGTCCGCGAAGGTGAAGGCGGCGAAGCCGGTGGCCGCGAAGAGCGCGAAGCCAAAGAAGGCTGAAAAGAAGAAGGCGGAAAAGGCGAAGAAGTCCGCTAAGGCGAAGAAGGGCGTAGGGTCGCTGGCTCCCACCGTTGTTGAGAAGGCCCAGCTGATCAGCTCAGTGACGGTTTACCAGGGGCCGCTGTTTCGCATCCAGCACGACAAGCTGATTGAGCCGGACGGACTGAAGAGCGAGCGGGACGTGATCCGCCACAACGGCAGCGTGGTGATCCTGGCGATGGACACGTCGAAGAGCAAGAAGAATCCCTGGATCGTGATCGAGCGGCAGTACCGGCACGCGGCCAACCAGTACCTTTGGGAGCTGCCGGCCGGGAAGCTGGATCCGGGCGAAGAGGCTCTGACGGGGGCCAAGCGTGAGCTGGCCGAAGAGACGGGCTACAGCGCAAAGAAATGGAAGCCGCTGGTGACCTACTACGCCAGCCCAGGGTTTCTGGGCGAGTCGATGATCGTTTTCGAGGCCGAGGGGCTGGTGGCGGGCGACGCGCGGCCGGAGGAGGACGAGAAGATCGAGTTCCGGCTGGTCAAGCTCAATGAAGTGTTGAAGATGATCGACAAGGGCGCAATCAAGGACGGCAAGACGCTGACCAGCGTGCTTTTATATGCGCGGAGGACTGGGCGGAAGGGAAAGAAGTAGCCGTATCCTTTGTGAGGATAGAATGTTGCAGGTACGGGCCGGCTGAGGAGCCGGCCCGTCTCACTTTATGAACAACATTCCTGCCCAACGAAAAAACCTTTCTTGCGGTATTGTCGTCTTAGAGAGTATCGGAGTGAGTGTTTCCCCCCTGGCTCACCCCGGATTCTCGTACAACCCAAGGAAGGCAGGAGCCTGTGGCTCAGTACAAAGGGAAGGTCAAGTGGTTTAACAACGCCAAGGGCTACGGATTCATCGGACGCGAAGACGGGCCGGACGTATTTGTCCATTACTCTGCAATTCAGCTGGACGGATACAAAACGCTCAAGGAAGGCGATGAAGTCGAGTTCGACATTGTTGAGGGCCAGAAGGGCCCGCAGGCGGATGCCGTAATTCGCTTCAGGGACGCCAGCGCTGCTAATACCGCAGCCTAGTTCAGCGCGTACGACTGGGCGAACCCTTCAGGCCGCTCGAAAAGCGGTTGTGCAGGGCTGTGCCCGGGCCGGAGCTTTTCGTCACAACGGCAGCCGGGGCTGGATTGCTGTGTGTGATGTTGCCTTGACGGCCGGTGCCGATTCTGCCCGGTAGGGACCAGGCGGTAATTCCTGTGTTCTGACTTCAATTCCAAAACTTTTGATCTAGATCCTGACCTGGTTTTCGAAATCGGGGCAGGGGTTTTGCGTGATACTGAGCAGGAAGAGTGCTGGGGAGGCCACGCGATGGACAACGCCACAATGGCGCGCCTGCTTGAGGAGACGGCGGACCTGCTGGAAATCGACGGCGGTGACAGCTTCAGGATCCGCAGTTACCGGCGTGCGGCCGAGGTGGCTGCGCAGACGACGGTCGACCTGGTGGCGGCCGCGCCCGATACGGCGCGGCTGCTGGAGATTCCCGGGATCGGCAAGGGGATGGCGGCGAATCTGCAGGCGATTGCCGAGACCGGGTCGCTGCCGCTGCGCGATGAGTTGCTGGCAAAGTACGGCGCGGGGTTGCTGGAGCTGCTGAAACTGCCCAGCATGGGACCGAAGACGGTGGCGCTGTTGTGGGATGCGGCGAAGATCGGCAAGCATCGACGAGCTGGCGGAGGCGATTGATGCGGGCCGGCTGAATGGGCTGCCGCGCATGGGCGCTAAACAGATTGAAAAACTGCGCAAGGGCATCGACGACTATCGGCGCTCGGCTGGGCGGTTCAGGATCGACGTGGCCGACGAAGAGGCACGGCGGATTGCGGCCTACCTGCTGGCGTTCAAGGGCATTGAGCGGGTGACTCCAGCTGGGTCGCTGCGAAGAGGGCGTGAGACCTGCGGCGATCTTGACCTGCTGGCGACCGGGCCGGCGTGCGCGCCGGAGCATACGGCTAAGGCGGTTGAATACGTGGCGAAATACCCGGGCATTGTGGACATGATTGCCAAGGGCGAGAACAAGGTGAGCTTTCACGTGGGACAGGGATTGCAGGTGGATGTGCGGTTGCTGCCGACGAGCAGCTACGGGGCGGCCCTGCAGTACTTTACGGGGTCAAAGGCGCACAACGTGTCGTTGCGACAACGGGCGCTGAAGATGGGCTACACGTTGAGCGAGTGGGCGCTGGCGCGGCTGGATGATGAGTCGGTTGTGGCTGCCGCTACCGAGGAGGAGATTTACGCGGCGCTGGGGATGGACTGGATGCAGGCGGAGATGCGCGAGAACCTGGGCGAGATTGAGGCGGCAGCCCGTCATGCGCTTCCCCGGCTGATTGAGAAGGCCGACATCAAAGGCGATGTGCACATGCATACGACGGCAAGCGACGGCCACAATTCGATCAGCGAGATGGCTGAGGCGGCGCTGGCAGTGGGTTACAAGTACATTGCGATTACGGATCACTCGAAGATTCTGGCCATGACGGGAGGGTTGGACGAGAAGCGGGCGCTGGAGCACATCAAGAATATTCAAGAGGTGGATCGCCGGATGGAGGGGCGCATCCGCGTGTTCACAGGGATCGAGGTGGACATTCTGGGCGATGGCACTCTCGACATGGACGATGAGGTACTGGCGCAGATGGATGTGGTGATCGCCAGCGTTCACCACGCGCTTTGGGTCAGAGCAAGGAAGAGATGACGGCGCGGGTGCTAAGGGCGATCGAAAACCCGAACGTGCGGATCCTGGGGCATCCTACGGGCCGACTGCTGCTTAGGCGCGAGCCGTTTGCGATTGACATTGGCGTGGTGCTGCGTCGGGCTGCCGAACTGGGCGTTGCCGTGGAGCACAACGCCGCTCCGGAGACGGCTGGACCTGAACGACCGCGATCTGCGGCTGGCCAGGGAACTGGGCTGCAAGATCGTGATGAATTCGGACTCGCATGACAGCCGTAACCTGGGGAAGATGGACTATGGGTTACGGCAGCTCAAACGAGCGTGGCTGGAACCGGCGGACGTGCTAAATACTCTCGAATCAAAGGGTTTTCTGTCGTCGCTGCGGCCAAGGGCTTGAGTGGGTGCCGAAATTGCACTGGATTGAGTGCAATTTGAGGTACACCGACGTAACCACCTCAAGGAATTCGTGGCTTGTTCAATGGTTCTCGGGCTAAGATAGGTGCGGTATGAGCCTGCTGAATCAAGACACTGAAGAAGTCGACGACGCCGCCCTGGGGGAAGAATTTACCAAGGGCAGCAGCCACGTGATTTGGGCGGCCGTGATTGCCACCGTCGTGGTGAGCGCCGCGATCGCGATTTATTTTATCGTCGGTCAAACAAAGCCAGCAGTGACGGGAAACGTGGTGGCCGTGTGGGCTCATCCGCAGCACACGGAGACTTCAGGCTTTGACGCCAACGGTGCGCCGATGCCGAAGGAGAGCTTTGACCAGGTGCTGGTGTTTACCGAGGTGAAGCTGCACAACCAGAGCAAGCAGCCGCTTTTTCTGCTGAACGTGCTGACCAACGCCAAACTGGCGGACGGAATCCACTCCAGCTACGCGGCCTCGCAGGTGGATTACGATCGTGTGTTTCTGGCGTATCCGGACATACCGGTTCCGCACCAGACTCCTCTTTCGCTGACCCTGGAACTTGATCCAGGGCAAACGGTGGACGGGACGTTTGTTTCGTCATTTCGGCTGACGAAAGAGCAGTGGGACGCGCGCACGGATCTGAACTTCACCCTGAACTTCCGCTACCAGCCAGGACTGGTGCTCACGCCCCATGGCCCGATTACTGAGCAGTAGGCGGAACGGGCGCGCTCTTGGGCGTGGACAGATAGCCCGAGATCTGATTCTTCGAGCCGACTGAGTTGACCACAATCTCAAAGAGAGCGGGATCCTTTCCGCTGTAGAACTGCAGGGGCTCGTTGACGCCGCGGTTGTTCTTGTCGACTACCTTGTCGTCAGAAAGAACTTCGAGGTTGAAGTTGTTCTTCTTGGGGTCAGCCTTCTTCAATGTCAGGCTCACGGTGCCCACGGGCTTTTTCTGGCCCTTGATGAGGGTGAATTCGTAGTAATTCCTGTCGCCCTTGTGCTCAAGCGTGACCAGCTCATCGTGATTGCGGGCGATAACGCTGTTGGTGTTGCTCAAATCGCCTTTGACGGCCTGGAGCTGGCTGACGGCGGCGGCCAGATCACTCTGGGTTTTGGCAACGTCGGTCTTCACGCCACCCACGTCGGTCTTTACACCCGAAACGTCGCTGGCAACGGCGCTGACCTGTTGCGCAGTCTTGTTGTTCGCGCTTTCAAGCCGCTTGGTGTCGGCTTCTTCACGGGTCACGATCGCAGCGGCGCGCGCGTCCATCTCTCTTTGTGTGAGTCCCAACGATTTTCCAAGCTCATCGGTGGCTACCTGGAGGCGAGCGTCTGTCTCGCGGAGTTCCGCGGCCAGTTTGACGTTTTCCTGCTTGGCATCAGCCAATTCGGTTGCCTGTGTGGTAATTTTGCCGTTCAGCGTGTAGCTCCAGATCAGTCCGCCGAGGGCGGCCACAAGGGCTACTGCAATCACGCCGAGCAACGCGCCGGAGTAAGTTCTGGGTGTCTCGTCGATTTCACTCATTCAAGTACCTTCCTTTTATCGGGCGGGTCCAAACAGAAACCGCTGCCAGAAACCGCTCCGGATTTTATTCCGCTATCCCGTTGAGTTAAGCGAAGTTTCGGAAGAAATTCTCCTTCGATTGTGGAGGAGCTTCCCATGTGTGAAGCCAGGTTCAGTCTCTTCTGCCCGAGATCCGGGGGTTGGCGGCGGCCGGGGTTTGAACCGCGCCGACAGGAGAGACTACAGGATATCGAACAAAGCCACCCCTCCGGAAGGAAATCCTCGGCGCAAAAGGGTATTTTGGGAACATAAAGCAGCTTCGAAGGCCGGTGCCCGGGCGTGCAAAAGTGGGGGATTCGTCCCACTGACCGTGACAACCATTGAATGGTTCCGTTATAAACATCTTTACCGCATCTTTCAGCCGGGTCCAAGTCCCATGCCAGAGTTCCCAGCGAAATGCGGGGTCCCTGGCGGGCGTTTTTTTTTAAAACCGGGGCGACGACTGGAGTGTCTTCAGGGGCAAGTTCTGTCTCAGGGGGCAGTAACGAACTAAATTTCATTGCACTCTTGGATAAACCAATACAAGGGAGAAATTGATCGATATGTCGACTGCTGCTGTAGCTGGAAAGGGATTGGAAGGAATTGTCGCGGCAAACTCGGGCATCTGCTGGATAGACGGCGAAGCAGGAGTGCTCTCTTACCGCGGAATCGACATCCACGAGCTGGCTGAGCATTCGACATTCGAGGAGACGACCTACCTGCTGTGGAACGGGATTCTGCCGAACGAGCTTGAGCTGCGGGAGTTCTGCGCGCAACTGGCTTTGGCGCGGGCACTCGATCAGCGGATT
>CAVXVM010000188.1:0-5482 GCA_963765025.1 uncultured Acidobacteriaceae bacterium
CGGTGCAAACGGCGCCGGCGAGAACGAGAAACAAGGCCGGAGACGAACCGGCGGAACTGGCCCCGTTGGATGAATTTCTTGGAGACCTGCAAGGGCTGTTGCCGGTCTGGTCAAATCACCTGTCAAATCTGTACTTCAGCCACGTGCGTACGCAGCAGATTACTGTGGGAGAACAATAGAAGCGGATGATCTACAACATCAGGCATCGCACTACGTATAAATACAAATATCCCGTCTCCATGGGCAATCACGTTGCCTGCCTGAAGCCGCGCACATTTACGCCAAACGTGCTGCTCGAAAATGAGATCCGCATCGAACCAACGCCGAAGACAATTACTGAGCGGGTAGACTACTTTGGAAACCGGCTCACCATCTTCACTGTGCAGGAGCCACACCAGGAACTGGTGATTGAAGCCAGAAGCAAAGTGGCCACGTCAGGCGGTCCGGAATGGACTACGCGCGCGACGCCCGCCTGGGAAGAGTCAGCGCGTTCGCTCGCGGATGACGCAAGCGAACTGGGCCTTGACGCGTACCAGTTTCAGTTTGAGTCGCCGCGCATTCGCATCCGCAAGGAGTTTGCAGAATATGCGTTGCAGTCGTTCACGCCCGGGCGTCCGATGAACGAGGCGCTGCTGGATCTGACCAGCCGAATTTACGGTGATTTCCGTTTCGACACCAAGGTGACCACAGTGAGAACGACGGTGGAAGAGGTCTTCAAGAAACGACGCGGGGTTTGCCAGGACTTTGCGCATCTCCAGATCGCCTGCCTGCGCTCAATCAACATAGCCGCACGTTACGTGAGCGGCTATCTGAGGACAACGACTCCTGCAGGCAAGGCGCGCCTGGTGGGGGCAGATGCCTCTCATGCGTGGGTGAGCGCCTATTGCCGCGGGATTGGCTGGTTCGGCGCCGATCCGACCAATAATGTTGCGCCGTGCGACGGCCATGTCACGCTGGCGTGGGGCCGGGACTACGGCGATGTAAGCCCGCTGCGGGGGTTGATTCTGGGAGGCGGAAGCCACACACTCGAAGTCGCAGTGGACATGGAGCCGATAGAGAGCTGACTTTGGCGTCCCCGACGGGATTTGAACCCGTGTTATCGCCGTGAAAGGGCCTTTCGAGACATTTTGCCGCTCTTTGCTTTGATGTGCTAAACCCTGATAATCCATGCAAATAGAAGCAAACTAGAGGGTTGCTTGACTCCCTCTGTTTTTGCCTCAATTAGGGTACACTTTGCCTCACAGATGCCTCAGAGGTTTGAGCCTGTGTTCATAGGGGTTTGCTCTTATTCCCGATATTGTGGGACAATGAGGACAGCCTCAGAGAACTCTGTGAGCGGCGAGCGGGTACGCGGTCATCAAGTGACTGGATTCAGGGGCTCGAAACGCGGCAGAGGGTTGATTGGTGAAGCATCGATGTCAGCGCCGGTAGGCCCGGCAGTGTAAGGCTGACGCACTATCGATGGCTGGGTCCAATCAGGGCGCTTACCCAAAGCGCGATCCACTCTCTAAGGTGGCTCTAAGTGCCCACAAAATCTGCTCAGAAAAAGCCCGTGCGCTCAGCACGGCGCACCCCCAAGAAACCCACCGTCGCCGATCTGCTGCGTGCTCGCATGGAGCGGGAGCGGAAAGTGTCGGCCAAAACTCCTGCGCCAGCCCTAACCGAAAAGTTGTCGCACATCAACGCAGCCGCCGCACTGCTGGGGCTTAGCGTGTGGACCCTGCGCCACTGGGCTTGCACCGGCCAGTTGAACTATCGGCGCATCGGGCGGCGTTTGTACGTGAGCCAGTCCGAGATCGCACGCCTAGCGGGTGGTGAAGTTCAGGCAGTGAACGCAGCAGCCTGACAACAGAGCGGCCCGGAAGAGCCGCAACAAAGCTAACTGACTGAGGAAAATCATGGACACACAACGCAAGCTGAAAGAACTCAGGGAAAAAAGGCCCAGATCGAAAAAGCGGAAAATCCATCTGGTCCCCGCGTCTGATTCGCGCGTGTACAGGCGAATGCTCGACAAGCTGCGCGAGAGCGGTCTCGACGGCAAGGATGCCAAGAAGCTCGGCTTCGAGCCTTGCACCACAGATGAGAGCAAAGCATTCGACCTGTCGCGGATCGGCGAAGGCAACCCTAACGACAAAGGAGAAATGAGAATGAACCCACACCAGACTCCCACGCTTGAACCACAACGGACGCCAGACCCAGTGCCCGAAAGCGGCTACCAGTCCGCACCGACACCAGAGCCCGTCTACGACCAAACGCGCTGCTACAGCCAGGACGGAGCACTGGAACCGGCAACAGACAGCACAGAGGAGAAACGATGACCACAGCAGCAGTAGCACAAGCGCAGGCCGCGCTGGCCCAAGCGGAAGAGTCGCAGCGGGCAGAGCGCCACACTCAGTTGGTCGCTCAGTTGAAAACAACCCGCTCCGCACTTCGTACAAAAACCCGCGAGCTTGAAAAGCTGAGGCGCACCGTATTCAACGGGCAGGCCGATCTCGATAAGGTACAGCGCGAACAGCAGATGTATCTGAACGCGCTGGCCGCGAACGCGCAACGAAAGCCCGCATGCGCTGAGGTGCTACCAGATGACCCCGAGGTGATGGCGTGGAGAATGCGCGAGACCGATCTGGAGGCGAACCTTGCGCGGTTGCGTGCGCGACGGGCCGCGCTCCCTAATCTGGAACTGACCCGCGCGGAAGGAATGGCGCTGGCTCAAAATGTGCAGGCTTTGCAGCACGCTGAGAGCAATCTCCAAAATGCGCTCGATGGGTCGCTTGCAACCAGACCATCAGGCGGCGTGTTTGCACCACAGTGATTTTGAGTTTAGGCCGCGTCACGCTCCGCGCGCGCCTAAAGCACCGGGCGCTCTTGTGGCCAGCGTCCGGTAAACGCGGCGGGCCAGTTCCCATCGACGCTGGCACGCCCCACGCACAGGGTGCCCTCCTGTCATCCTGTGCGTGCAATTTTTAACCTGCATTGGGGGAAAGAAAATGCAAACCATAACCAAGGAACAAGCGAAGGCCGAACGGCAGTTGCTCGCCATGATTGAGTTCGAGCGGCTGCTGAGTCGCCGCGTGCCCTACTACAAGTGGTACGACTGTGCTGGTCCTGAACCCGATGAATTCCGCCGCTGGCGGATGTATCGATCCCTTCTTTACAGACTCGAATTGTGGCTCGACGCTGGGCTGCCTACATGGCCAGAGATGAAGAATCTGGTAGCCGAAACCCGCTCCCTCGAACGCGAAGCACACAAATCATGGATCAAACTCAAGCGCAAAATAACTGCCGCGTACGTTGAGGGACGCCTCAAGACCAAACCACCTTGGAGAGTTGTGCGATGACGAAAAAGAAAGCAGTGAAGAAGGTGGTCGTCAACTTGGATGCGAAGCCGCGCAAGAAGACTGTGCCGAAAACTGCCTACACAAAAGAGAATCCATCGCCCTTCGCATTCAAGCCCGGTGAGAGCGGTAACAGCGCTGGCAAAAAGCTGAACGAGACGCGCCTCCTCAGTAAAGCACTGACCGTGTTCCTGTCCGATCATTGTAGCGACGAGCTTGCAAAAGCTGTGGGGTTGCCTCCGAACACAGCCGATGGTAAGGGCTATCGATACTCGACTGCGCAGGCTCTCGCACGGCGCGTGCTGAACCTTGCCCTCCGTGGAGAGCCTTGGGCCGTAGCAGAAATCGTCCGACTGACCGAGCCTGTGAATGCGCGGCTGGGTGTGTTTGGTTTTAGTGGTGAGGGTGAAGAAGAGCGGTCACCAATTATGGAGTTGGTGATGGTGAGCGCCGATGGCGATGGGCGCATTTCAAAGGAATCCTTGGCTGCATTCCCTGAACTGGCAGCTAAGACCATTGAGGGTCAGGCCATGCCTGCACTAGCTGCCCCTGACCCTGAAGACTGAGAGCCTGCCCAGCCCACCACAAGGCCCACAGGCAGGCTCATAGGCCCTGAGGACTGCCAGAGCCACCCCAGCAGCCCCACAAGGCCAGCAAAGGGCTGCAAACCACTGTCAACAAAGGTATAAACACCCAAAAGAAGCCCTGTACCCCCACTGTTACATAAGCTACAATGTCCATAGTGGCAAATGTGACAAGGGGTGAAACATGGCAATTGGCAAGTACATCAGCTATCTCAGGGTGAGTACACCGAAACAGGGCAGGAGCGGACTGGGGCTTGAAGCGCAACGCAAGGCAGTGGCGGACTATTTGAACGGCGGCAGATGGAAGCTGATCGAAGAGGTCCAAGAGATCGAATCCGGCAAACGCAACGATAGGCCGGAACTGGCGCGTGCCTTGGCACTCTGCCGCATTCATAAAGCCACGCTCGTCATTGCGAAGTTGGATCGACTCGCTCGAAACGTAGCGTTCATCTCTAACTTGATGGATGCTGGTGTTGAGTTTGTCGCAGTTGACTTGCCGCAAGCGAACAAGCTAACGGTACACATCATGTCAGCAATGGCTGAGTATGAAGCCGATGCAATATCCACACGTACAAAGGCCGCGCTTGCCGCTGCGAAGGCCAGAGGCGTCAAGTTGGGTGGCAACCGGGGAAAGATCGCGTCTCAAGCCGTCACAGGGGCAAAGGCGAGCGCACTGGTGCGGCTGGCGAAGGTCAGGAAGCGCAACGCCGATCTGCTGCCTTTCATTCAAGCGGCACGGGAAAAAGGCGCAACCTCACTTCGCCAGATCGCAGCAATGCTGAATGAGAAGGGCATACCCGGACCACGCTCTGGGCCGTGGCACGCAAACAGTGTTCGGCGCGTAATCGCACGTGAAGATGGAAGCGCAGCAGCGTAGCCACTGCATGTAGTGGCGTCAGGAGAGCAGCATGCGTAGTGACGAAGTGCGGAAGAACGCATTGGGCGAACCAGATGACGAAGATGTAGAGAGCGAAGATCAGCTTGAACTCGAAGAAGCATTGAAGGACGGCGAGTACAACGCCGCAAACATTGATGTGAGTAACGCGGCAAACAGCAGGAGCGTGGCCACCAAGTGCGGTGGAGTCAGGAGAGAGCACCATGGCACGAAAAAGAGTTGCTAAACGAGACGGAATCAGCGAACCAAGAGACCGCAAAGGTTTCATCATTCAATGGAAAGATTTCAACGGTAAGCGCAAGAGGCGCAATGTGAAGGCCGCAACGATGGAAGCTGCGGAAGCTGCGCTCGCCACCGAGAAGCGCAACGTAGAGAAGGCCAGAGTGCTCGGCCAGCCGTTGCCGAGTGAGGATAGCTTTGAGGCGTTCGCTCGTGAGTTCTTGAAGATTCAGGAGCGGCGCGTTTCGCCCCGTGTAGTGAAGGGCAAAATCTCACAGGCTGAATACACGCGGCAGAAGGGCATCGTGGAGACCAAGCTGGTTTCACATTTCGGCCCGATGAAGCTGGCCGCTGTGCGCAAGGCCGATGTGGTGCGGTACATTCACAGGCGAACTGGCAAGGTCTCCGATGGCTCCATCATCAAAGAGGTGAACACGCTGAAAAATCGA
>CAVXVM010000189.1:0-21750 GCA_963765025.1 uncultured Acidobacteriaceae bacterium
CAACGCCGCCATTTGCGCCACCGGAATAGGCCAATGGGCAAACAGCAGGTCGTTCCATCGCTGCGTCATCGCCCAGCGGCCTGAAGGCAATGGCCGCGGCCGGTGCGACGTTCTTAGCTGAAACTGCTGCATTCCCCACCCCAGTGCGTCCGGTTCCGTCTGGCTGCCGCTGGCCGAAAAACCCTCGCAGCCGAAAAACCGGTACAGCACCCCGATGCCGTATTCTGTTCGCGAGACCTCATCAATGTCCAGCGAAACTTTTTCTTCCCCTGCCGCAAGTAACCAGACCAACGTCTTTGCCGTTCACGGAGCAGATCCCGAGGTGCTGGCCTTTGCCATGGCCAAGTACTCGCGCTCCTCGCTCTCCATGCGCGAGTCGCTCACCGAGATCAGCGCCCAGCGCGCCGAACAGTTTCTCAATACATTCTATTTTCAGTATGGCCACCGGTCGATTGCCGACCTCGCCCACATCGCCTTCGCCGTCGAGCGCCTCAGCCTGTTCGCCGCCATCGTGCTTGTGGACGAACAGCGTTGGGACGGCCAGGAGCGCTCGACCCGCTATCAGAATTTCCTCAAATCCGGCTGGTATTTTCCTGATTTTGCGGAGGATTCCGACTCGGCCCGGCTTTATTCAGGCACGATAGACAATCTCTTTGCCGCCTATCAGCGCACCACTGCTGCCGTCCATGAGCTGTTGCGCAAACGGATCGCCTGCCCTGAGACCCTGAAGCCGGAAGCATACGAGCGCACGCTCAAGGCGCGAGCCTTTGACGTAGCTCGCTACCTGCTTCCACTGGCCACAAATACCTCACTCGGCCAGATAGTCAGCGCAAGGACCCTCGAGACACAGGTTGCGCGTCTGCTTTCCCACCCTGTCGCCGAGGTTCGCGATCTGGGCATCAAGCTCCGTGAAGCGGCCATCGGACCGGCCTGGAACGTCAATGCGCAAGCCGCCGCCTCGTTTGTCGAAAAGCTGAAAGCCGCCGATCCAGCTCTGGCCGCTGAGGCTGCCCAATTGCTTACCCGCGAGGTGCGTACCGCGCCCACTCTGGTAAAGTACGCGCAGCCCAGCGAATACGAGATCAAGACCCGCGCCGATCTCACCCAGGCCGCGACCGACCTGCTCGGAGACGTGCCCATTGACGACGCGCCCCTCGTTGACCTGGTCGAGCGCTCGGAATCGCTTGAAGTGGAACTGGCGGCCACACTTCTTTACTCAGCCAGCCACCACTCTTACCGGCAAATTCGCGATCTTGTCGCCAAAATGTCTCCGGCGCGCGTCGCCGAAATCATCAACCTGGGTCTGCGCCATCGCGGCAAGCATGACGAACTTCTTCGCGCCTTCCACGCCGGGGCAGCGCTCCGCTTTGACTTCCTCATGGATATAGGCGGATTTCGCGACATGCACCGTCATCGCCGCTGCACGCAGATTATTCAAGGCTTTACCGCGAAGCACGGGTATGAGACCCCAGGCTCCGGTGACCTGGGCGGCAATGCCGACATTCTTGCCGAGGCCGGCATCCTTGCCGACTATCAATCCGCGATTGAAGCGGCCCATGCGGCCAGTGCGAAGATTGCGGCCGGCAAGGCTCCTGAAGCGGCGCAGTCAGCGCTCTACCTGCTCCCACTCGCCACGCGTGTGCGCAGCCTTTTCAAAATGGACTTTGCTGAAGCGCAGTACATCTCCGAGCTTCGCTCAGGTCCGGCAGGCCACTTCAGCTATCGCCGCGTAGCCTGGGAAATGTATCTGGAACTCGAGCGCCAGCATCTGTCCCTCGCCGCCCACATCCGCGTAACCGACTTCACCAAGCCGATTGACATCCTGCAGCGATAGGGTCGCAAAGCGGCTTCGAATGCAGTTGGAAACAGATTGATTTCCCAATTTCGCCGGCTCCTATCGGTGTGATTGCCGCTGTGAGAAAATTAAAGTTTGCAAATGCAATCAAAGTTCCGCCTCCTTGTGGTTCGGTTGGGCGCCATGGGCGACATCCTGCATGCCCTCCCTGCGGTTACCGCGTTGCGCCTCGCCCATCCTGGTTGGGAGATTGACTGGGTGGTTGAGCCGCGTTGGCGCGCACTGCTGGCCGCGCCTGAGAGCACGGGCCGCGGTCCCCAGCAGCCCATCGTCGATCGGCTCTTCTTTGCGCCTACAAAGGATTGGCGTCAAAGGCCGCTGAGTGGCAAAACAACTCATGAAATCAAGGCGCTGCGCGACCAGCTCAAAGGGGTTACCTTTAGCGCCGTCGTCGATATGCAAGGCGCGCTGCGTTCTGCCGTCGTGGGCCGCATGGCTGGCTGCCACCGGTTTATCGGCGAAGCCAACCCACGCGAGACTCCCGCCCGCCTGCTCTTTACTGAGCGCGTTCAAACCCACGGCGTGCACGTCATAGAACAGGATGTGGAGCTTGCGTCAGCCGTGGCCGGCGATCCGCTCATCCCCGTCCCTCCCATACTGCCTTTCGATCCAGCCGCTGAGGCCTGGTGCGACGCCTTCCTCGCTTCAAGCGGTAGGCGGCCCTATGCACTCATCAATCCTGGAGCGGGCTGGGGAGCAAAGCAATGGCCCGTCGAGCGTTACGCAGCCGTTGCATGTGGTTTGATGGAGCGCGGCTTCCGCGTTCTGGTCAATGCCGGGCCCAGCGAAGAGCAGCTTGCCGACGTGATTGTGAAGGGAACCAGCGGCGCAGCCATTCCACTTTCCGTCTCGCTCGATCAGCTGATAGCCCTCATGCGCCGTATCGCCCTCTGTGTGGCCGGCGACACCGGTCCACTCCACCTGGCCTGCGCTCTTGGCCGGCCCGTCGTGGGCATCTACGGGCCCACTGACCCAAGCCGCAATGGCCCGTTCGGGACCCGCTTCAAAGTACTGCGCAGCCCGCTGAGCCGCCGCGACCACACCCGCCATCCTGAACCCGAAGCAGGCTTGCTCACCATCCAGCCGGAAGATGTGTTGCTCGCAGCCGGCGAGCTCCTTGTAGAGGAGCAGGTTTGATGTCAACGCCCCCAAAAGCCGGCCAATCTCCAACCCCGGATTCCTCCACTCCGGAGATGGACTGGATCGCTCGTTGGCAAAAGGTGGCCCGCCGCATCCGCGTGCCCCTGGGCTTTCTCGCAGCCATTCTCTATCTCTTCGAACTTTGGCGGCATCCACCCCAACCAGCCGCAATGGCCTGGAGCCTGGCGCTTGTGCTGCCAGGCCTGTGGCTGCGCGCCTATGCCTCGGGCTACGTCAAAAAGAATCGCGAACTCACCGTCACCGGCCCTTACGCACATACTCGGAACCCGCTTTATCTGGGCTCCTTGCTCATGGCCGCCGGTTTTGCGGTGGCCTTGCTCAGTTGGCCGGTTGCTCTTGTCCTTGCAGTCGGATTCACCGTCATCTACATTCCGGTCATTGCTTCTGAGGAGCGTTTTTTGCGTGCCACATTTCCTGCATTTGACGCATATTGCCGGAGCGTGCCCAGAATCGTTCCCCGAATTCTCCCGGCTAAGCAGCTCGTTCGGAAAGATTCGGACTCGGCCACCGAAGGAAGTACCGAGGCGGTTTCCGGGAGCTTCTCCTTCGAGCTCTACCGAAGGCACCGCGAGTACAATGCTGCTATAGGGGCCGCACTTCTTTATCTCAGCCTGCTCTTCTTGCGGCCGGCGATGGAAGCGATCCTGCACGGGGCGCAGTGAGCGTTTTCCGGATTAATTTGGTCAATTCTGAAGGAGTTACGGCCCACGTTGAAGACGCGTACCTACCCTCAAGTGATTTTTTGCGCCTTTGCCATGGCCGCTCTGGCTCACGGCCAGTTGGCGCCCCCGCGGGCCGGTTTCAGCTTCCCTCAGAAGCGAACGCTCACCTATTCCGTGGACTGGCGGGTTTTTCCCGCAGGCACCGCCGTCCTCCACTTTGACGCAGTCGGCGACCGCGAACGCCTGACTGCAAACGCCGACACCAGCGGCGCCATTAACATGCTCTTCCACGTAAGTGACCATTTCCAGTCGAATTTCGACCGGGAAAAGGGTTGTACCTACGACTTCGATAAACAGACCGTCGAAGGACGGCGTCAGATCAACTCCACGCTGCAGCTCGATTACGCCCACGGCAAGTCGATCCTCGACGAGAAGAACCAGGTTTCCGGCCAGACCAAGCACGTGGAGACGGCGATCCCCGGTTGCCTAACCGATCTGCTGACCGGCATGTTCTACGTCTCATCGCAGCCCATGACCCTGGGCCAAAGTTTCGTGATCCCGGTTGTGGACGCACAGCGCACCGTGCCCGTCACCATGAAAGTGGAGAGCCGCGAAGAGATCAAGACCACGCTCGGCACCTTCAAAACCCTCCGCGTGCAGCCCACCGCCGATGCAGGAGTGGTAAAGAACCGCGGCAACATCTGGATCTGGTACACAGACGACGAGCGTCACCTGCCGGTGCAAATGCGCGCCCGCCTCTTCTGGGGCACCATCACCTTCCGCCTCACCGGCGACGTGGATAAATAGTCCGACCTCATCAAGCGCCTGCCTGTCGATTCATCGACGCAAAAAGCTCCGTGCCTCATCCTTCTCGTGTTTTTTGCGGAAAGGGTGGGATCGCATGAGCGGTTCCGCACCGCTCTTCCATCCACCAACGGTGTAAACTTTCTCTTCGCGCGAAAGCCACAGTACTTCTAAGCGGGCCGCGCGATTATCGAGGAGTTTTATGCGCAAAATTACATTCGCTCTCCTGCTCGTCTTTGCTCTTGCTATTCCGCCCTTCAGCGCGGCGCAAACCGCTCAGCCCAAGCGCCCCATGACCTTCGACGACATGATGGCGATGAAGCGGCTGGGCGAAACGGCCGTCTCGCCCGACGGCAAGTGGCTGGCGTATTCGGTCACCACGGTGGACCTGAAGCAGAACACCAAAACGGCAGAGCTTTGGTTGCAGGCGATTGCGGGCCCAACTTCCGAGAGTCCTGCTCCGATGAAGCTGGCAGTGGGCCAGCCCGGCGATGGTGGTCCGCAGTTCGCGCCCGAAGGCAGACGGATTCTGTTCCTCTGCGAGCCGAGACGGCGGCCAGCAGGTCTGGCTCGCGGACTTCGATCCCGTCTCTGGCGCAACCATCAACGCGAAAAAGCTGACGTCAATTGTGACCGAGGCGGACAATGCGCAGTGGTCGCCCGATGGCAGGTCGATCGTGTTCACTTCGGCTGTGTATCCCGACTGCGCACCGATCACTACCGCTGATTTCGATACCGGCAACAAATGCAACGCCGACCGCGACGCGGCTGCTGCGGCGAGCAAGGTGAAGGCGCAGATCTTCACTCATCTGCTCTACCGGCACTGGAATCACTACACGGGCGACAAACGTTCGCATCTCTTTATCGTCTCGGTCGACAATGGCGCCATGCGCGACCTAACGCCCAACGACCCGCACGACGTGCCGCCGTTTACGCTCGAAGGCGGAGGCGGCTTTGCCATTGCGCCGGACTCGAGGGAGCTGGCGTTTACTGAGAATCTTGATCCAGAGCCGGCAACCAGCGTGAGCGCCAGGATATTCACCCTCGACCTGACCAACCCCGCTGCCAAGCCGGTTGCGGTGAGCAATTCTCTCGGTGGCAACTTCAATCCGGCTTATTCGCCCGACGGCAAATATCTGGCGTGGCGCTCAGAAGCCCGCGCCGGATACGAGGCCGATAAGTTCCGACTGTTCCTCTACGACCGCGCTGCAAAGACGATCAAGGATCTGCTGCCGAAATTTGATAACTGGGTGGATGAGTTTACGTGGGAGTCGACCTGGACTGATGGTACGCAGCATCTCTTGTTCGTTTCGTCAGAAAAAGGCGAATCAGCACTTTACCAAACGGATGTGAATGGCGTAACTTTGCGACGTTTTGGTCAAGTTCAAGGCGAGTGGAGCGAAATTCACTACTCGATATGGCAAGGAGAAGATATTCCTGCTCGCGTCACAAAAGGCTTCGACATTGTGATCGGAAGCTTGATGAGGGTCGACCTTCCCTCTGAGGTCTTAGTCGGAGACTTTGCAAAGATGAATGATGACGCGGCGTCAATCGTTTTCAAAAAGGTTGGCGAACCTCAAAGCAAAGGCGCAAAGGCTTCTCCCTATCAGCCCTTGCAGATCACGCACATCAATGACGCCCTCCTCGCCCAACTCGACCTGCCGAAGATGGAATCCTTCTGGTTCACCGCCGCCGACAAAACCAAGCTCGCAGGGCTTCCTCATCCGTCCTCCCGGCTTCGATCCCGCGAAGAAATATCCGGTCAAGTTCTTGATCCACGGCGGCCCGCAAGGCAACTGGGGCGACGCGTGGAGCTACCGCTGGAATCCTGAACTCTTCGCCGCCAACGGCTACGTCGTCATCATGATCAACCCCCGCGGCTCAACCGGCTACGGTCAGGCCATCGTTGACGGCGTCAACGGCGACTGGGGCGGCAAGCCCTTCACTGACCTCATGACCGGCCTCGATTACGCCGCGCAGCACTATCCCTTCATCGACAAGACTCGCGAGTGCGCGCTGGGCGCGAGCTACGGCGGCTACATGGCCAACTGGGTGCTCGGCCACACCGACCGCTTCAAGTGCATCGTCTCGCACGACGGCATGTTCAATCCCGAGTCGGCCTTCGGCTCCACTGAAGAAGACTGGTTCAACATCTGGGAGTTCAAAGGCCATCCGTGGGACTATTACGGTAAGCCAGACAGCGAAAACCCTTTCCGCAAATGGGCGCCCATGCTATCGGCCAAGAACTTCAAAACACCCACGCTCGTCATCCACGGCCAGCTCGACTATCGCCTCGATGTGAGCGAAGGCTTCCAGCTCTTCGACACTTTGCAATTACTCAAGGTCCCGAGCAAGATGCTCTATTTTCCCGACGAGGGGCACTGGGTGCTCAAGCCGCAGAACTCGCAGCTCTGGTACAAAACCGTCAATGACTGGATCGACCAGTGGACAAAGTAAGCCGCTAGGAGCCAGAAGCTGACCTTCCAACGCAAACCCGGCAAGCCGCGCGCGTTTCTCAACGAGGCGGGCCTCTTCGCGTACGCCACCGGAGCTCTTGGCCGGCAGATGCGCACCGAATCCGATCTCCGCCGCCTGATGAAAGCCCGCGTGGAGCCAGGAGAACGTGGCGAAGCCGTGATCGAGACGGTCGTCGCCCGTCTGCACGAGTACGGCTACCTCGACGATGCAGCTTTTGCCGAGACCTACGCCCGCCTGCGCCAGGAAAACGAAAAACTCGGTCAGCGCAGAGTCCAGCAGGATCTGCAGCGCAAGGGCGTTGACAAGGAACTGATCACCGAAACCCTCGAAGCCCGCTACGGCCAGACCAACGAGGAAGCCCTCGCCCGCCAGCATCTCGAACGCAAGCGCATCCGCAAACCGGAGAATGAAAAAGAGACGGCCCGCGTGATGCGCCGCCTGGTGACGGCCGGGTTTTCGACCGGCGTGATCTACAAAATCCTCCGTCAGTGGGATGTGCCGGAGGAATCCCTCGCTGCCCTCGACAATCTCGCAGACGAGCCGCACGAAGATTGAATTCACCGGATTCTGACAATCTTAGGGCTGGCCGGATGAGGCGGAGTTTGAGCGATGCTTCGGATCGCTTGTAATTGCATCGCGCACCTTCGATAAAGGCGCATCGGCCGCGAACTCAATGCCATTCGCTGTGGAGTGAATTCCTAAATCGGCCCAAAGCTTGTCGAGGTCTACGGGCACGGGAGCATCTTTCCACTTTGCGTACATATCGGCGAGCACGTGGGTTCCAGTAGCGCGGTCGCCGATCTCAAGTGCCTGCGGCAAGCTCCAATCATGATCGATGGTGCCGCCACCGGCTACGATGGCGCGAAGAGCTTCGCGGAGGCCTTTGCGGTTTCCGGTTTCGCGGTGGATCTCAACATCGGCGACGAGGCAGAACATGGCTCCGCCCCAGTAGGTCCGGCCCCAGGTGTGCGTGTGGTCCAACCCCAGGTCGTCGGCTGCGGGCTCGCCTTTGCGCATGTCGTGCATCATGTCGCCCCAAATCTGCTTCGCGGTCAACTCGCCGGTTTCAACGCGTGCAATGGGCTCAATGTAGGTGGCGAGACCCTCTTCTATCCAGTGCTGATCGCGGGGCATTGAGGGGAATCCCATGTGTACCAATTCGTGGGTCATCATCCAATCGTCAGCCAGGTCGGCGGTGGTGGTGTGTTGACCAATATGAATGCGCGTGAATCCCTGAAAGCCTGACATGTCGCCCCAGGTGGTGCCTTGCATGATGCCGGCTTTGCCCGGCACCGGAATGATGACGATCCGCGCCCGATCGACCGGGAATCGTCCAAAGTAGGTGGTAACGGCAAAGGCCGCGGACTGGACATGAGCGAGAACGGTGTCGATGGGCAAATCCATCTCGCCCGAAGCAAAGTCTACCTGGATCTCCGCGCTTCCGATATGTATTTGGCGCGAGGTCGCGATGTCGAATCCGCGGTCCGGCTGGCCTGCGGCGCGCTGCGAAATAGATAGAACGAAAAGTGCGCTGAGGAGCGCAAGGAATGCAGGTTCGGTCAGGTGTTTGGTGAGCCGTCGCATGATTCAGCTTCTCGGCTCCTCAACCGAGTGGGGCTATCCTCGCCCAGCGGGGGCTTTGGAAGCAAGTGTTGCGTGGAGGGTGCGCCGCGCGCTGTTTGCCAATTACACTGGATAAGCCATGCAAAACCGCTCTGGGAACGAGATACGCGAAGCTTTTCTGCGCTTTTTTGAGTCGAAGAGTCACCGCCGGGTGCACTCCTCCTCGCTAGTGCCTGCCAACGATCCGACGCTGCTGTTTACCAACGCCGGAATGAACCAGTTCAAGGACCTGTTTCTGGGCGCAGAGAAGCGCGACTATGCCCGCGCGACCACGTCGCAGAAATGCGTCCGCGCCGGCGGCAAGCACAACGACCTTGAGAACGTCGGCTTTACCCGCCGCCACCATACCTTTTTTGAAATGCTCGGCAACTTCTCCTTCGGCGACTACTTCAAGCGCGACGCCATCGCATTCGCCTGGGAGCTGGTCACCAGTCCCGAGTGGTTCGGCCTTCCCAAGGACCGTTTGTACGTGACCATATTCGAAGGCGCTGACGGCGTGCCGCGGGACGACGAGGCTGAAGGCTACTGGATTGAAGCCGGCGTGCCCAAAGAGCGCATCTTCCAATACGGGCTCAAGGACAACTTCTGGCAGATGGGCGAAACCGGCCCCTGCGGCCCGTGCTCCGAGATTTTTTACGATATGGGCCTTGAAGCCGCGGAACACCCGGGACTCGACAAGCCCTTCGGCCACGACGATGCCCGATACGTCGAAATCTGGAACCTTGTCTTCATGCAGTTCGACCGTTCCGCCGTGGTCGATCCCGCCACCAAGGCCACAACCTATACGCTCACACCTTTGCCCAAGCCCTCCATCGACACTGGCATGGGACTCGAGCGCGTGGCTGCTGTCCTGCAGGGCAAGGTCTCAAACTTCGAGACGGATCTGTTTACGCCGCTCATCGAGCGCGCTGCCGAGCTCACCAACATTCCCTACGCCGGCAAATCTCTCGCGGAGTTGATCGCAAACGCCAGCCTGCGCATCATTTCCGATCACGCCCGCGCCGCCACCTTCCTCATCAACGATGGCGTGCTGCCTTCAAACGAAGGCCGCGGCTACGTGCTGCGCAAAATTCTCCGCCGTGGCATCCGTCATGGCCGCCTGCTCGGCCAGGAGAAGCCCTTCCTCTACGACATGGTCTACGCCGTCCGCGATCTCATGGACGGCGCCTATCCCGAACTGAAAGATTCCGCACCTCGCGTCGCCAAAGTCGTTGAAGCAGAAGAAAAGCAGTTCGATCGCGTGTTGAAAATCGGACTCACGCGCCTGAACGAAGAACTGCAAGGCAGCTTCACCGGCGAGAAGGCTTTCCACCTCTACGAGACATTCGGTCTGCCGCTCGACTTCATGGTCGATGCCGCGCGTGATGCTGGCGTCAAATTCGACGACGAAGGCTTCGAGAAAGCCCGCGCCGAGGAACAGTCCCGCGCCCGTGCCAGTTGGAAGGGCGGCAGCCAAAAATCCGCCAGCCCAGCCTTCCGCGATCTGCCTAAGACTGTGTTTGAAGGCTACCGCCAGATCAACTCCACCAACTGCGAAGTCCTCGCCATCGTCAAGAACGGCGCAGGCGTGCTCGCCGCCGCTGCAGGCGACGAAGTCGAAGTCGTGCTCGACCACACCAGCTTCTACGGCGACTCCGGTGGCCAGGTTGGCGACACCGGCATTTTTCTGGCTTTGGACGGGAACACTACCGTGGCCGAGATAACAGGCTGCGTTCTCCCCGTGCAGGGAGTCCGCGCCCACAAGGCCGTGCTCAAGCAGCCGCTGGCCGTGGGCGATCACGTCAATACCATTGTCGATGGCGACCGCCGCAACTCCATCCGCCGCAATCACACCGGAACCCACTTGCTGCACGCCGCGTTGCGCCAGATTCTCGGCACCCACGTCAAGCAGGCCGGCTCTGCCGTTCATCCTGAACGCCTGCGTTTCGATTTTTCTCATTTTGCGCAGGTCGCCGATGAGGAACTCGAAGAGATCGAATCCATCGTCAACCGAGAGGTGCTGGCCAACGCCAAAGTCGAAACCCTTGAAGACGTCCCCATCGATGTCGCCGTGAATGAGTACCATGCCATGGCGCTGTTCGGCGAAAAGTACGGCGACAAGGTGCGCGTGGTCAAGCTTTCTGACGGCTTTTCGACAGAGCTGTGCGGCGGAACGCACACCTCGGCCACCGGCGAGATCGGCTTGATCAAGATTGTTGGCGAAGAATCGGTCTCGTCCGGCGTGCGACGCCTTGAAGCGATCAGCGGATTGGGTTCGCTGCATGTTTTCCGCGAAGATTTTGCGGTCGCCCAGGTTGCTGCGCAGGTTGCAGGCACTCCCACCGGCAGCCTTTCCGATGGACTCCGCGCACGGCTTGCCTCGCAGGAAGACGAACTCAAGAAGCTGCGCCGCGAACTCGACGAGATGCGGATGAAGTCTGCCTCTGGGGGCCTTGATGAAGCGCTGAGCCACGCCGTCGAGGTGAAAGGCGTGAAGCTGGTGACGCTGCGCGCCGATGCGCTTGAGCGCGGGCAGTTGAGAACGCTCGTCGATAATCTGAAGCAGAAACTGGGCGAAGGCGTAGTCGTGCTGGCTTCAGCTCAGCCTGAGGGCAAGGTGGCGCTCATCGCCGGCGTCACACCGGGACTGACCAAGCGCATCCAGGCAGGCAAACTGGTGGGTGCTGTGGCAAAATTGGTCGGTGGCTCAGGGGGCGGAAAACCAGAGATCGCCGAAGCTGGCGGCAAAGACCAGGCCCACATCGATGCCGCTCTCAAAGCGGCGCCAGAGCTGGTTGGGGAATTGCTGGCCTAGAATCCGAAAAACTCATCGCAAATGAAAAGAAGGGCCGCTTCCTGAAAGGAAGCGGCCCTTTTACGCTGGTGATTAGCGACCTGGGCGGACGCTGAAGTTGTAGGCCACTCCGAAGTTAACGATGGGATAGAAGCCGTAGGGGCTCACGTCTTTCCGGACCTTTGTGAGCTGCGCCTGGAGGTTGGCCTGCATGGTGGGGTCGGTCGCCGCGTCGACACAGTTCTGTCCGTTCTGGTCACACGCCTGGCCACCGGTGAGCGCCATATTCACGGTAGGAGCACCGGTCATGGCTGCGCCGATCTCGAAAGGAGCCGACCAATGGCCGCCGCGGTGCGAAAAGACGTTGCCCCAGCCGGTGGTCATCATGAATGCAGGATTGGTTGTATTGAGGCCCGCGCTTCCAATGCCGGTAATCGGGCTTGAGGTTGACGCGTAGTATGTGACGTCGTTCAGTGTAAGCTTTGTGCCTCCGGTTACAATCATGTTCGCCGCAACGTTGTTCTGGTTGTAGAACAGCGCTCCGGGGCTGAGCCTGAAGCCGTGGTTCGGGAAAGGATAAATGTCGACCGATGCGCCGGCGGTAGCGAAGTTCAGCTTGCCGGTGATGTTGAACCCGTTCTCATCGATGTTGTTGATGGAGTAATTGAAGTAGTTGCCCGTGGCGCGCAGATTCATGAACCGATTTGCGTTGACCGCAACCTGCATATTCAGACCCATCAGGGACATTCCGCCACCGACAGCTATGCGCGAAAACGGTGTGGGCGAGGATGCGAATGTTTTGATTCTCTTGGTTTGCGAAGCGCCGAGCAGCGACTGATGATCGCCCGCCATTGGGATTCTGCCGGCTGCGGGAAGGTTTTGGGCAACCATGACCGTTGATGCTGCTAAAAGGACGAGGGTGGGCAACAGAGCATAGCTTTTCAAGTGAAGCCTCCAATGTCTTGAAATCAGATTCCCTGCAATTCAATCTCCCCCGAGCCGACAGCTGAGTTGTGAAACCTCTTAATGCGGGTCATTCAACCGGGACCTCAGCGCCCCATTGTGCCGGAGGAATCACCAAACATTAGCAGCGAAATGGCTCAAAAGTAACTCCATTTCTGTGTTATTTGAAAACTTTAGTACCATATGCGCGACTCCTGGCCTCAGAAAGCAGGATTTCACCAAATGCCTTAATCTGACCCAATGGCAAGGCAAGACCCCGAATCCGATAAGACCGTCAGACTGCGCACCCGGCTCATTGAATGGTATGAGCAGAACCGCCGCGATCTGCCCTGGCGCAACCGCAAGGATTCCTACGCCATCTGGGTTTCTGAGATCATGCTCCAGCAGACCCGTGTAGCCGTGGTCGTTGACCGCTATCAGGCGTTCATGACGCGGTTTCCCTCCCTGGTTTCGCTGGCCCTGGCTTCGGAGCAGGACGTGCTCGCCTTATGGAGCGGGCTTGGCTACTACCGGCGCGCGCGCATGTTGCACAAGGCCGCGCGTTTTGTGGCGGACAACTACCAGGGAAATCTCCCGGAAACCGCGGAAGAGCTCCGCGCCCTTCCCGGCATTGGCGCTTACACGGCCAATGCCATCGCCAGCATCGCCCACGGAGAGCCGGTTGCCGTGGTGGACGGAAATGTCGAGCGGGTGCTCTGCCGGTTGTCAGGATGGGACTCCGCTTCCCGCACCGGTGCAGCCGCTCTCCGCCGCAAGATTGACGAATTGGCGGCGCAGCTCGTGGACCCCGCTCGTCCCGGCGACTTCAACCAGGCAGTCATGGAGCTTGGCGCCACCGTGTGCCTGCCTCGCAAGCCGCAGTGCCAGGTGTGTCCTGTTGCGGGCGACTGCAAGACACGCGGCGAGCACAAAACTTCACCGCGCGCGCGCATGCTGAGCCGCGAAGTGGCCCACGCACTCTCTGTGCGCACAGGCCGGATACCCGGCAAGGCACAAGGCAGGGAAGTCCTGCTCGAACAGCGCTCCGCCGATCAAACCGTGATGCAGGGCTTATGGGAGCTGCCGGTTTTGCGTGACTCCGCCGTACCCCAGAAAGAGCTGCGCATGACCGTTCGCCACGCCATTATGCATGTCAACTACTACGTTCGAATCCGCACGGTGTTTGAGGACGATGTTGAAGGCATGACTATGCCGGGCGGCGAGCGGCGCTGGATTCCGCTGAATCAAGCGGCAGATATGGCGCTCACCGGGCTCACGCGCAAGGTGCTCGCCCGCGCTCATCTGCTGCCCACCGCTGCGCTCGATGCCATTGCTCCACAGCCGGATCGAGACGTACTCTGAAGAGGCTGTTCCTGGCGTTTCTTTAACGAGCTCTGCTTTCTTCTTTAGATGATCTACGGAGAACCCATGCGATCCAATCCTGCTTTACTCCTTCTTGCATCCGCTATTTTCGCCACGCCTACGGTCAACGCTCAGCAGCCGGACGCTGGTTCGGCAGTTCCCGTCATTGCCTCGCTTCCACCCGCAGCCCGCGCGGCTGCCGCCTCCATCGATCCTGAAAGGATTCGCGCGCATGTGCGCTTCCTGTCCCTCGATCTGCTCGAAGGGCGTGGTCCCGGTACCCGTGGATCAGAGCTTGCTGCCGAATACATCGCCACGCAGTTTGCTCTTGAAGGCCTGCAACCGGCCGGCGACAGCGGAACGTATTTCCAGAAGGTCCCTTTCTACGCCGTGCACACAATCGAGGACAAAACAAACTTCTCTTTTATGCCGTCCAATGGCGCGCCCATCGATCTGAAGTATGGATCGGAAATCGTCGCCAAAGACCAGACCGGTCAGCCGGCAGCGGACTTCGACGCGCCGATTGTTTTCGTCGGCTACGGCATCAATGCGCCGGAATACAACTGGAACGACTATGACGGCGTCGACATGAAGGGCAAGATTGCTCTCATCATCGTGAATGAACCGCCTTCCGACGATGAGAAATTCTTCAAGGGAAAGGCCCTCACGTATTACGGCCGCTGGATCTACAAATATGAGGAGGCCGCGCGCCGCGGAGCTGTGGGCGTTCTCATCATTCACCGGACTGACCTGGCCAGTTACCCCTGGGATGTGGTCTACAACTCGCAGGCCGTGGAGAAGAGCTATCTTGAAGGCGATCCGGTCGCCACGTTGCGTGCCGCCGCATGGATTCAACACGATGTTGCCCAGCGGCTGCTCACGCTCGCAGGCCTCGGTGATCTGGATCAAGCCATTGACGCTGCCGGCAAACGCGGCTTTCGTGCGGTTACTCTTCCCGTAACTTTGCACGGACATATCGAGAGCCGCGTCCGCCGCTATATCAGCTCAAATGTCATCGGGCGCGTCCCCGGCGTCAGTTCCGCGGGCCAGGCTGTTCTCTATAGCGCCCACTACGACCATCTCGGCATCGATCCCGACGCCAAGGGCGACAAAATCTACAACGGTGCTGCCGATAACGGAACGGGGTGCGGAATCCTCATTGAAATGGCGCGAGCCTTTGCCCAGTCCAGCGTGCGCCCACCGCATGACGTCTACTTTGCCAGCGTCACGGGTGAGGAGCAGGGCCTGCTGGGCTCGCAATATCTGGGAATGCACCCGCCCGTCCCAGCTGGTCAATTCTCGCTCGATCTCAACTACGACATGATTCTACCCATCGGCGTTCCCCGCTCAGTCGACCTCGGCGGAGCCCAGCGCATTGACTTTTGGCCTACGGTCCAAACAGTAGCCAAGGCCTTTGACCTGGCGCTTCTGCCCGATCCAAATCCCATGGCAGGACACTACTATCGCTCCGACCATTTCTCTCTCGCGCGGGTCGGGATTCCCGCATTTTCAGTCGATCAAGGCGATCTGTTTGAGGGCCATACCGCTGACTGGGGTCGCGCGCAGGCGGAAGATTACACCGCGCACCACTACCATCAGCCCTCAGACGAATATCACGCTGACTGGGATTTTCGCGGCAACGCCAAGCTGGCGCGATTTGGCTTTGTGCTCGGGTGGCTCGCCAGCGCTCAACCCAAACCTGTCGAGTGGCTCGCAGGAGATGAGTTTGAAGCCGCGCGCATGGCGAGCCGGGTTCAGTAGTAGTCGGCGCAGCTCAGGTAATAACCGCACTGGGTGCAGACCAGCTTGCAGTGGTGCCCTGACAGACGGTGACTGCACGTGGGGCACACCTGGCAATGGTGGTCCACAGGCTGCGAAGCGCTTGCGGTCGGCTCACGATGTGAGAAATCAACCGTAAAATCAGGATCGAGGGCCGAGGGCCGATGCGGCAACATGCACGACAGATTACCATGGAGATGCAGGTGTGGCTGCCATACAATTCTTCGGCAGGCGCCTCGTAAATCAACTTCCCGGCGTCCCCATCTTCCCCTTGCGGCGCGCTGGACTCAATCACCGGTTATTCGAATCCCCCAAGGAGGGACTATGGCTAGCAAGGCAAGTGCGGTTTGGACAGGTTCACTTAAGGAAGGTAAAGGCACCATCTCAACGGCGACAGGCGTACTCAAGAACGCCAACTATTCCTTCGCAACGCGTTTTGAAGGCGCTGACTCCGGCACAACCCCTGAAGAGATGATCGCGGCGGCCCACGCCAGCTGTTTCTCCATGGCGCTTGGCGCCCAGTTGGGTGGCGCTGGCCTCACACCGGAAAAGATCGAGACCCAGGCGGCTGTTACCCTGGCCAAGACCGACGGTGGCTTCGCCGTCACAAAGATCGCTCTCACCACCACGGCAAGCGTTCCCGGCGCCAGCAAGGAAGCCTTTGACAAGGCTGCTGCCGATGCCAAGGCCGGCTGCCCCATCTCAAAGCTCTTCGCCAACAACACCGAGATCACCCTCGACGCAAAGCTCGTCTAAGCGCAGGATCCCATCCCTTCACCATCAAAATCCCGTTCCGCCGCATGCCTGATCCGGGCGCGGCGGAAAAGGGTTTCCCTTGGGCCCGCTCCTTCCATCCGCGTGATATCAATTTTTCGTTGAAGATCTCTGCAAGCTATGGGAAATTGATTCTAGCACGCACTCATGATACGGACCTCATTCTGGAGTCGGGCCGGCCATGAAGAAATACAAGTTCAAAGCCACAATTCAGGCTGGCATTGGAGGAGGGGCCGCGGTCGCCTTTCCTTTCGATGTCGAGAAGGAATTCGGCGTCAAAGGGAACGTCCCCGTGAAGGCCACCTTCGACGGCATCCCATATTCCGGTTCACTCATGAAGTGTGGTGTTCCGAGCCACATGCTTGGTGTCCTCAAGAGCATTCGGACGCAGATCGGCAAAAACCCCGGCGACCAGGTTAATGTCGTTGTCTGGAAAGACGAGGATGCAAGAGTGATCGAGACGCCTGCCGATCTGGCAAGGCTGCTGAAAGAACGTGGCCTGCTCGCGGCCTTTGAAAAGATGAGCTACACCCATCGCAAGGAATATTGCCGCTGGATCACCGAAGCCAAAAAGGAAGAGACCCGCAAAAACCGGGTGGCCAAGGCTGCCGACATGCTCGCCAGCAACGTAAAAACGCCCGCGTAGCTCAACACGATGCGTCCCCGAGGATGGCCTCATCCATTTGACACTGCGAACCGCATTTGCGAGACTCGAAGTTGCTGCCTGTTCAGCTAGAAGCCGCTGAACATGTGTACCGTGCCGAAGTGGCGGAATTGGCAGACGCGCGTGGTTCAGGTCCACGTACTCGCAAGGGTGTGGGGGTTCGAGTCCCTTCTTCGGCACCAAATCATTTAGAATCAATAGCTTAGAGCGGGCCGTGAGGTCCGTTTTACTATTTGTCGCCTAAAATCGAAATCTGCCGGCTCCCACTGGCACACCTTCATTCCAGTCCATCGTGGCTTCCATCATAACCATTGGAAAGAGCATGGGCAGTCGCCTTCTTCCATGACTCGGTGCTGGCGCCGACCAATTCAATTGCTCTGTAAACGCTCTTGACCATTTTGTCCGCCTTTAAGCCAAGCTTCGCTTTCTGCCTTCGGGGCGGTGGAATTTCACCATTGGAACGGTATTAATACCCACGCGGATGAAGTGCGCAATTGTGGGTCATTGAAAGCTGGTGAACGCCGATCCTTCTCCTGCTGAGTTTCCGCTATTAGCACTAACCGACTGGAATGAAATATATTTGCCGACAGCAAAAGATCTGCCAACAGCCTCAAAGAAGTTGGTCAAACATGGGAGATGACTGCAATCCGCGCGGATCTGTTCGAGGAAGCGATCATTGGCTGCATTGATCGCTCAGAATGCATGCATCAACCGGGAGAAATCGTGATTCCGTTGAACAATCAGACCGCGCATAGCGGGTTTTCCCAGCGGCAGATACTGATCGCCGTTTTGTTGACCTTGCTGGCAGTTGCTGTTGCGCTTCCCGGGGCTGGCGGCCAGACGGCAAAACCACCTGCGAGTCAGGATGTGGACTTCGTCGTGACCGCCAACGAGGTTTCGCTCAATCTGGTGGTTCACGACAAGAGGAACAAGCCCGTTTTGGACCTGAAGCAGGATGAGATAGCGATCAGCGACAACGGCACTCCGGTCAAACTCAACAGTTTCCATCTGGTCAACGGTGCGCAGAAGAACGAGTGTCTGATCACGCTTGTCTTTGACCGGCCGGCGCATTTGGCGGGCAAGAACCTGGAAACTGACCCGACGATAATGAAGAATGCGCGAGAAGCGGCCGGGAAGATACTCGCGACGATCCCAGAGAAAGGTTTCTCCTTTTCGGTTCTCACCGTCGAGGAGCGGCTGCGGCTTCAGAGCGCGTTCATATCGGATCGGAAGTCGCTTGCGCAGGCCATCAACTCGGCCACCGAGCCCAAAAAAGCCTGGCATGGCGGAGGGGCCAGCCCGCTGGAAAAGCAACTGATCGCGGCGGCGCTGACCGGCGTCGGTCCGGAGGGAAAGGCCGTCGGCGCGCATGATCGCGCGCTGGATAAGTTGCTCTTCAACGCACTCACAGACTCCGGCAAGATTGCACAGAATCAGCATCTCCGCCCCTTCCTGGCGGGTTTGCTGGCCTTGGCGAAATCCCAACAGCAAATCCACCAGAGAAAAGCGTTGATTTTCTTTACTGCATTTCAGGAAGAGAAGAACAACTTGAGCACAATGGAGGCGATCCAATCCATCATCGGATCAGCCAATCAGGCTGGAGAGAGCATCTATGTTGTTGACCTCAACTCCTCGAATCGCACTACGAGCCAGATGAGTCAGACGTCCGCCGAAGCCTTGGGCGTTGCAGGTAGTGTTCCGGCTGCCCCAGGCGATTTGGGCGCCGCATTCAACAGTTCCCGTCCTCTCGGTTACCTTTCTGTCATTGATAACGCTAATTACAACGACGACATGAAATCTCTGGCTGTAGAAACAGGGGGCAGTTACATCTCGTACGATCACTTGCGGAAGTCGCTGGCCCAGATTCTTCAGGACATGACCACATATTATGTAGCGACCTATATTCCTCCCATCAAGGAGTACGACGGGAAGTTTCGCCCCATCGCCATCAAGCCGCTGCGCGCAAAGCTGAGGATTCGCGCGCAATCGGGGTATCTTGCGCTGCCGCCTCAGAGCGGGGGCGATGCCGCTCCGCAGCCCTATGAACTGCCGCTGCTGAAGATCCTCGACCAGGAGAACTTGCCCAAGGATGTAGCCTTTCGCGCAGCGATCCTGAGCACGGCCGCGACGCCTGACGGAGAGGTCAGTACGCTGGCCCTCGAGGTGCCGCACTCTAGCCTGGAGATCCATGAAGACAGCAGCACCGGCATCCACTCCGTCAGCCTTTCGATCGTCGCCAATATCAAAGACAAATCGGGGATGATAATCGAGCACTTCAGCGCGGATATTCCGCGGCGCAGGATTCAGAAAGACAGTGACAGCTCAGAATTCGAAGCGATTTCGTTTCAGCGGCACTTTCTTGCGCCTCCAGGCGAGTACATACTGGAGGCGGCCGTTTTTGACCACTACAGCGCCAAGGCTGGCGCCCGCCGCACAATCTTCGAGGTTCCCAACGCCACCACTGTCCCATACCTCGGCAATATTGTTCTTGTACGCCAATCAGAGCCGTTGGGCGCCGACGACGACACCGCAGAGCCACTGCGCCACGGCGATGAGATTCTGACGCCGAATCTCTCCGGTCTACTGACTCCAGGGACCAAGGTAATTTCGATCTTTTTGAATGCCCACTCCGCCCCCCAAGCGGCTGAGTCCTCCACCCTTAAGATCCAGATCTACCGGGATGGCAAGCCGCTGGGCGGCGAACCGATGATTGTGCCTCAAGCTAGCGGATCGGAATTCGCCTCCTATCTGACTAGCTTTTCGATCAACCCTCCCGTGAACGGCCTTTATGAAGTAAAAGCGGTTCTCAGCCAGGGCGGCAAGAGCGCGGAAGCCAGCACCACGTTCGAGGTGACGGGCGGCCAGCCGTCCGGCGACACAGAGATCGCCTCAGTGCTTGATGCGCAGCTTCCCCCTCATTCCTCCGGACCTCTGGCCATCACCATTCCGGCCAATCCGATCGAGCGACCTTCCTTGCAGGAGATCAACTCAATCCTCGCGGATGCAACCAAATACGCAATGACTTATGGGGATTCCCTGCCCAACTTTATGTGCGAGCAAATGACCGATCGATATGTCTATCGTGTCAATCTGGGTGGAACGGGCCAGTGGAATCATAAAGACGAGTTCGCTGAACAATTGACGTATTTCGAACACGAGGAAAACCGCACCTTGCTTGAAATGGAGCAGAACGGCTCCTCCAGCAGCCATGACACGGAGAATCTTCGCAGCGCCGTCTCGGACGGGGAGTTCGGCTTTACGCTTTCTGGCGTCTTTCGCCCCTCGGCCATGGCGGATTTTCAATGGAAGGAGACCGGCGTGCTGGGAGACGGCACGGTGCAGGTCTTCGACTATCGCGTCGGACCGGAACACTCGACTTTCAATCTCCGGGCGAGCCTCAATGATGTCGTCACAGTCGGCTACCACGGCCAGGTGTATATCGATACCGTGACACGGATGGTGCGGCGCATCACGAAGGAGGCGGACAATGTGCCGCCCAAGTATCCCATCCAGGCCGCTTTGATCAGCGTGGACTACGACTTTGTGGTTCTCAACGACCACGACTATATGCTGCCCATCAGCGCGCAGGTCATTTTGAAAAGGGGCAACAGGCAGCTGGATATGAACGAGATCAGGTTTCGCAACTTCCGCCGCTTCGGTTCCAATTTGCGCATCCTCAACTATGTTCCGTAGCGAAACTCTGACCAGCGTTATTTCCCGCGAATTCCTGCGCTCCGGTTCTCCTCACGCAATTCCGCAACAACCTTCCTCAGTCGCCACAGGACCAGCGCCAGTGCAGCGAGGCTCATCTCCCACAGCGCAAGCGCAATCCGCACAACCCACCCTGGCGCTTCTCCAGCCCGCGCCAGTTGGAAGGGCAGAAAATTCCAGCTGGTGATGTGAATGTAATCCCACGGATCCTCTTTCATCGCGTCGCTGTTCAAGCCCCACGCATCCATCTTTCCCAGCGCGAACGCGATCACGTTTTCAATGCGCAAGCCGACCACGAACGTTGGGCGTCCAAGCGTCTCCATCTGGTAGAGCTCAAGCGACAACCAGAAGGCAACCGACGCCGCCTGGACCACCAGGCTTGCGGTCATCAGCGCAACTCCAGCAAACCAAACCACGCGTCCGGTCTGTCTTCGATACGCAAGCAGCAGCGGAACTGCCAGCAGCGTAGCCAACTCAACTGTTGTTGAAACGTAGCGATCGCCCCAGGCTGAATCCCCGGCCCACGAATAAAAGCGCGCATAAAAGCAGAGATAAGCCAGCAAAAGCAGGGCCAGCGTAATCGTGTACGCCTTCACTGCGGGACTGAATCGCCGCCAGGCAACAGCAACCATGAGAATCGTGAGGATGAGCAGCGGATCGAAGAGGAAGATCGACTTTTCCGGCGTGAAAAGTGCTCCAACAATACCCGTGTGCATTGACGACGTGAATGGAAAGTTGGCGGGCAACGAAGCATCAAGCCGCCTGGCTTCCTGCGCCGAAACGCTGAGGTACGTGTTGAAGAACGATCCAAAACGATAGAACTGGTAGAGCCGGTCAAGCAGGCCAAAGAACAGATAAATAGGCAGAGCCACCACAAGATAGCTGCGGCAGCGGCGCCAGAGTTCATCGCGCCTGGCGCCCTCAAACAAAAGCACCAGCAGGATAAAAACCCCTCCGGCCAATAGATCCATACCGGTCGTAAGTCGGGTCAGTAGATTCAGCCCAAAAGCGCATGAGCCAATTAGCAGCGCGCGGCGGCTGCCTGTGCGAAGCCATTCGTATTGATAGGAAATCCCAATCAGAGTCAGCAGGTAGATATAGTTGTTTTCCTGCATATTCTGCGTGTAGTGCAGGTGTGTCGTCATTCCAGACCAACGGGTAC
>CAVXVM010000190.1:0-24003 GCA_963765025.1 uncultured Acidobacteriaceae bacterium
TCGATGCCGGAGCTGGAAGGGCCGCAGTGGGATTTAGGTTTGCCGGCGCTTGGGCATGTGGCTCTTGTTCCAGGCGATCGCGGAACGTTCGTGGTGTTGCCGGAGAACCAGGCTGGGGATTAGCAAACAGCTTCTAGCTGCTAGGTGCTAGCTTCTAGCTGCTAGCTTCTAGCTGCTAGATTCTAGCTCCTAGCTTCTAGCTTCTAGCTGCTAGCTTCTAGCTTCTAGATTCTAGCTCCTAGCTTCTAGCTTCTAGCTGCTAGCTTCTAGCTTCTAGCTGCTAGCTATTCTCTGCGAGTTCAGGGTGTTTCGCGGGATTGGGCTTGGCTCATTCCCCGGTCTCAAAAGCGAGACCGGGGGCACCCCGGCTTCTCTTCAACGAATGTTGAAGAAAATCAGTGCCTCAGGTCCGGGAATTTGGATCTGGGCCGCTTCTGTTTTGCGGCTTAGCGCAGGACAAACTCGACGCAGTGCGCTTACACGCCTTGCAGCCGCGATCTGAGTTTTCTGCGATTGCCGTGGCATTTTGCAACGGATTCTCGCAGAGAGGGACCGGATATACTTGAGCGAAATCCAATCTGGGCCTCCGGTAGAAAGATTTCAGGAGGAATCATGCGTCCTTTCGTTTTCATCCTTTCCATTTGTGCCCTTGCTGTTTCCTGCTTATCCTCGGCGGCGCAGGAACAGGCAGTGCCCGAAGCCGCCCCGTCCCCAACTAGTGCCGTCAGCGGCCACGTCATCTGCGGTGACACTGGCCTTCCGGCCCGCTTTGCCGCCGTGCAATTGATCCCCGAAAAGCCGAAGCGAGCCGCCCCGGTCATCGACATGGCGAACGTGAAGGACGTAAACGATATGGCGAAAGCCCTGGCAAAGAACATGTCCCAGGCGCAGAAGGGCACGGGGCTCACCGCCATCAGTGCGATCGACGGCAGCTTTGAGATGCCCAAGGTTCCGGCGGGAACCTATTACGTTGTGGCCCAGCTCAACGGCTATCTTTCGCCGCTCTCGTCGCTGTCGGCAGAAGACAGGTTTGGAGATGGAACTGAAGCCGTGAAGCATATCCAAGCCCAGGCGGAGAAGATCGTCGTGCAGGGTGCACCAGTGCGTGTGGATGTACGCCTGGAGCGCGGTGGCTCGATCAACGGTGTGATTCGGTACGACGACGGCAGCCCGGCAGCCGGCGTGACACCGGTGCTGCTGGTGATGCAGGAGGATGGCAAATGGAAGCAGACCTCCGTTCCCGGGACAACGCTCTCGACCGCTGCCGACGACGACCGCGGCCACTACCGGATCAGCGGCCTGGCCAAGGGCAAATATGCCATCAAGGCGACGCTGCCCACCATGCAATCGATCCAGGGTCTGGCTGGAGCGTTCGATAGTCACTTCAACTCAAGCGACGCTCTCATCGTTTATTCCGGCGGGGTCTTCCGTGAAAAGGAGATCAAGCCCATTGAGGTCGGCCTTGGCGACGAAGTCGATGGCGTGGATATCATCTTCCCCGTCGACAACCTTCATCTGGTTTCCGGCACCGTTGTGGCCAAGAGGGATAACCACCCGATCAACTCCTGTGGGGTGATCTTGATCGACCCCGGGACCAAGGATACGCTGCGCACGACCCAGATCGAGGAGGACGGCAGTTTCCAGTTCAACTACGTTCCCGAAGGCCAGTACGAGTTAGCGATAAAACATCCAGGCGACGCGGACAAGAACGTCCCTGGAGGCGCTTTATCGTGGAAGCCCACGTACCTGAAGAGCTACCAGGACGTCACCATCCCGATCGATGTGAAAAGCGACCTGACCGGCTTCACGGTGCAAGTGACCGACAAGCCCGCCGCCGGGGAGCCGGCCAAGCCGCCCACTCCCTGACCGACGATTACAAACGGGAGAACCCCCGGCTTTGCCGGGGTGGCGGTGGAAGTTTGACTTTTACGGGAGCCGCTGCCGGTTTCTGCTCTCGCATTTTTCACTCAGAATCGTGAGGCGGAGTTGGGGCATGAGCACCGTGCGTACGGCACTCCGAATGCATAGTTGTTCGCACTCACCCAGCGCTGAAGCGCTGGGCTAACTTACAGTGCGCCTACGGCGCGGGCGATGAGCTGCAACCGAGATGGTGCTCTTCCACTGGCCCCTTTGAGCGGCCACCAAAGCTAAAGCCTTCGGCTATGCCGGAGGATACTTACTGGACTGAAGAGTGCCTGATTCTCACATTAGGTTAAGAATGCAGCGGTGGGGATGTTGGATACTTAAGGTAGTGTTTTGGAGGCTGGTGAGAGATGGGGAAGTGTTCTTCGGACGGGCTGATGGGAAGGGCTGTGACGGGGAAGCCGGTGACGGAATGCGCGGATCTGGGCGAGGTATTTGAGGCCGCTCTTCCGGCATTTGGCGGCGCCTACCTGAAGCGCGTGTACGAGGCGATGAAGGCGGTGATCGAGAAGCGGATTCCGCTGGTGGTGACGTGCGCGGGGCCGGTGACCGTTTCAGATCAGCATAGGGCGTGGCTGATTCCGTTCCTCAAGGCGGCGAATACGGCGTACATCACGGTGACGGATGCGATCTGCTATCACGACGGGCACGACTGTTTGCGGAAGACGGACGAGCGGCCGATTCGGGAAGTGGCGCTGTTTGGCGACGATGCCGAGTTGCGCGAGCAGGGCGTGATTCGCGTGGCCGATACCGGGTTTGCTGAACAGGTTCTGTTCGATCAGGACGCCGTGGCTACGGAGATTTTGCAGCGGCCCGAGTTTCAGAAGCGGATGACGACGACGGAACGGAATTATCTGCTGGGCAAAGAGTTTGGCAGGCGGGAGAAGGCGCTGGGGGTGAAGCCGGGGCTGCTGAGCACGTGCGCCGAGATGGAGTTGCCGGTGTTTATTGGCGCTCCTGCCGACGGAAGCATGTTTTTGAATTCAGTGAAGCTGTGGGCGCTGGAGCGGCTGGGCAAGATCAAGTACGGGTTCGACTACGATCTGCACGAAGACGTGTTTGAGTCGTGCGCGTACCACTACTGGGGGCTGTTTGATTCGGAGCCGAAGTCGCTGGCGGTGATGATTCTGGGCGGCGGCGTGCCGAAGAACTATTCGCTGCAGCCGGAGCCGGCGCTGTCACAGATTTTCTTTCTCGAAAACATTCGCGGGTACGACTACGATGCGCAGATTGTTTCAGCACCGGTGACCGATGGGAGTTTGTCATCGTGCGAGCCGGCAGAGGCGGTTTCGTGGGGCAAGGTGAACCCGGATACGTATACAACGCAGACGGTGAGCATGCAGGGGGATTACTCGTCGTATATGCCGTTCATTGTGCGGGCGCTGGTGGGGAAGGAATTGTTGCACAATCCGCCGGAGCCGCTAAGGCTGTATGGGAAGCGGGCGGAGCTGAAGGAGAAGCTGCTTGCTACGATTGGCGGGGATGCCGGGGCGATGGAGCGGATGATGGCTACGCTGGCGATTCCGGCGGAGTTGAAGGTTTAGCGGGTTGGGCGGGGGTGTCCCATTTCTGAATCAAGGAGCGATTCGTGGATGGGGCGCCCGGGTGTGTTTCGAGGAATTCGAACCCCGGTCTCAAATTCGAGACCGGGGGCACCCAGTCGGTTTTCAAGGTAGCAATAAAACAAAATTGAAAGTTGAAGCTAGGCCTTCTTTGCCGCGAGCAGTTCGTTGAGTTTGGCGACTACCTGAAAGGCGTCGGCTACGTAGACTACGTCGGCTTTGCCGCGGGTCCAGCCGCAGTTGGCGTCGAGGGAGATGGCGCGGCGGTCGGCGATGAAGCGCCAGCCGACGACGTGCGGTTCTTCGCCGTGACAGCAGGTGGAAAGGCCCTTGGCGTGGCGCGGCGTTGCGCCGGTCTGTCCGATCTGGTTGAGATGGGTGAGGAAGGGAAGAACGGAGTTGCCTTCGCCGCCCTGGTCGACGAGGGACTTGCTGCTGCCCAGGGATGCGCCGGTCTGGCGCAGGAATCCGAGGATGAGGTCGGAGGCTTCGGCGACATGGGTTTGGCCGTCGGGCTGCTTCTTGGTCCAGCCTGCGCCGGTGACGAAGAGGAGTTTGGCGTCGGGGCGGATGGTTTGCTCGTCCTGCTTCGGCGCGCGGATGCCGGTGACGGTGGTGCGGGTTGCGGGGAGATCGACTTTGACTTCTTCGATGGGGGTTGGGTTCGACGTGCCGGCGAAGGGTGCGTGCGTGCCGGCGTCGAGGAGCAGGAACCAGGGGCGGGCGTTGCGGGTGAGGACGGCTTCGATGCGCTGGCGATAGAACCAGCGGGTTGCTTCGATGGTGGCAGGACTCGAATCTGGGCCGCTGATGGATGTGATGTGGGTGTCGATGACGCCGTCGAGGCGGTGGGCTACGCCTGCGGCGACGCGGGCAAAGCGAGAGCTTGAGGGCGCGAGGACGATGGTGGCTGCGGCGGCGCGGCAGAGGGCTTCGCAGGCGGCGGCGTCGGTTGCATAGCGGGGCTCGGCGAAGGCTTCGCCGGAGACGGCGAGCACTTTTCCAGGCAGGCCTTTGGATAGGTTGGTTGGATCTGCTGAGATGATGCCGATGGCTAGCTGGGCGTTGAGGGTCGAGGAGAGTTGCTGGCCGGCGGTTACGGCTTCAAGAGAGGCTTTGGTGAGTGCGGAGCCTGTTTCGTCGGCGTGGGTGAGTACGAGGATGGTTTCCATTATTCGGCTCCGATCCACTCGACTAGTTCGGCGGCGATTTCGTCGGGGGACATGTTTTTTTCGACGCGCGTGGTGCGTTGCTGTTTGGGGAGACTGACGTTGATGTAGCTGAGGCCATTGGGTGCGAGGGTCGCAGGCTTGGCTTTTTGGAGGGCGGGCATGATGGTGCGCATATTGCTCATGCCGACCTGCGGATTGTTGCGTGGCTCAGCGAGGTTGCCGGTGGCCCAGCCCAAGACGGCTGGAGTGCCGGCGCAGACGGAGGCTTGATGGCGGCCTCCTTCGATGCGTTCCAGGACTTCGAAGCTTCCGTCGTCGCTGAGGGTGATCTGGTCGACTCCCTGGAACTGGTCGGTGATGCCGAGGCGCTCGCCGACGATTTGGAGGGTGACGCCTGCGCCGCGGGTTGCTGATTCCCAACCGCCGAAGACGAGGAGTTTGGTTAGGTCGAGGCCTGGGAGGGCGGCGATGGTTTCTGCGAGGGCTGCGGCGGTGGAGTGCGCGTCAGGGAATCCGCCGATGGGGCCGTCGATGGGGACTAGTTCGAAGGGAACTTTCTGGGCTACGGTCATCATGACTTGCTGGAGCTTGGCTTTGGGGCCTAGCGAGACTAGCCAGAGCTTGGAGCCTGGATTTTTGGCGGCAAGGGCTGCGGCTTCATAGAGGGCGCTCGCGGCCCATGGGTCGAGGACGGCGGGGAGGACTAGTTCGTTCTTCAGGCCTGGGCCGCTGGGCGTGGTGACTGGCTCGAGAGTTTGCAGCGGATCGGGAGAGATTCCGGCGCAGACTACGATGTGGAGTGGATTTGGCATTTGAAGATCCTCACGAGCTTCTAGCTTCTAGCTCCTAGCTTCGATTTGCGGGCTGTCGAATGTTTGCTGTCAGCTTTCTGTTGTTTGCTGCGGTGCCAATTGTTTGAATGAAGGAACCGAGCATTTTGGAAACTTCGTTGCCGAGAGTTTCGGCCGCGTCAAGGGCTTCTCTGTGTCCAATCCCGAGCCTCTTTGCAACCAGAAGCTGAGTTTGTAACTCATAGGTAGATCCTTGCGCGATTCCTAGAAACTGGCGAAATTCAGCATGATTCAATCTTCCGCGGCCCTCCGCAATGTTGCTGGCAACCGAGACACTCGCCCTTCGCATTTGGGAAGTAAGGCCGTATAACTCGTTGCCTGGGAATGATTGCGTCAGCTTGTAGACGCAGATTGTCAATTCGATTGCCCTCTGCCAAACGACGAGATCACGGTAGTCCTGGGCCATTTCTCCCTTCCAGAAGGTCGAACTTAGTTATCTGCAAAAAACGAGCTAGAAGCTTGGAGCTAGGAGCTGCTTCTCAGTTCTCGGCGGAGTGGAGGCCGCCGGAGCCTGCTACGAAGGCTATGTTGCCGTCTTCGCCTTCAGGGGATTGGGCGCAGTTCCAAAGGCATCCGCCGCAGTGAACGCATTTTTCGCGCTCGAATGTTGGGGGGCCGTCGGGGCCCTGGGTGATTGCCTGGCCGGAGCACATGGCTACACAGGTTTTCTCTCCGCACTCTTTGCAGAGGGCGGGGTTTCGGAAAAGTACATGATCAGAAAAGCCGGGCATGGCCTGGACCTTGCCACCGATGAGGAGCGCGTCCTGCTGGGTGACGAGGAGACGGCCGTCGAAGGGGATTTCAGGCCAGCCGCGGACGGAGAGCAGGGCATCGTGTAGCGGGCGGTTTTCAGCGTTGGCTCGGGTGGCGGCTTGGTGAAGCTGCGCCTGGCGCTGTGTCTTCCCCGGTCCCCAAGTGCCAGGGACCGGGGGCACCCGGTGTGGGTGGGACTTGAGGCTGAGGCGGCCGTGGGTTAGTCCGGCGAGGGCCATGCCGAACATGCCGGTGACCACTCCTTGATGGAAGCCGTTGCGGGCGTTCTCGGCTTCGCGGGCTCCGCGCTCGACCCAGCTTGAGCGGCGGCGTTTCTCGTAGGTGGTGGCGAGGTTTTCTTTGGAGAATGGCTTGCCGGCGCGGAGAAGTTCGAGGACTGCTTCGCCGAGCTGCATGCCGGTGGTCCAGGCCTCGTCGACGCCGGAGCCGGTGAGCATGTTGGTTGAGCCGGAACCTTCGCCGATGCGGGCGAAGCCATCGCCGGAGAGGACGGGCTCGGCGCGGCGGCCGGTTTCCTCAAGGGATTTTGCGCCCCAGGAGCGGAGGGTGCCGTTCTTGAGAACGCGCCAGAGCGCGGGGTGCTGAATGAAGTGCTGCAGGTAGCGATAGGCGGTGCGGCTGGGATCGCTCATCCACGAGGGGACGAAGATGCCGACGGAGACGAGGCGCTCGGGATGGACGTAGAGGAATCCGAAGATCTCTGGTTCGGGATAGCCGAAGGTGTGCCAGACGGTTCCGGGAATGAGGGGTTCGGTGGCTGGGTCGTCAGGAAGTTCGATGACGAACTTCATGCCCATGGCCCACTCCTTGCCCTTCGGGCCGTCTTGGCTTTGGTTGAGTGCATTTCCGACTGCTCCGACGGGGCCGTCGCCGACTACGGTGAGTTGGGCGTGGACGTCCATGCCGGGCATGAAGTTGTCGGAGGGTTTGCCAGCTTTGTCGACACCCTGATCGGCGAGGCGGATGCCGGTGACGGCGTTGCCGCTGAAGAGAGGCGCGGCGACGGGGGTACCGGGCCAGATTTGCACGAGGCCACTGGCCATCAACTGCGAGCCGACCCACTGGTTGAACTGGCCGATGGAGAGGACGAGTCCGCCGTGCTTGTTGAGGAAGGCGGGCGTCCAGGGGAGTTGGAAGGCGTGGTCTTTGACGAACAGCTTTCCACAGAGGCGAAGAAGAACATCTCCAAAACGCAAAAGCGCGGAGCGCCGGCTGGCGCCGTGCGGATCGAGCAGGTATAGGACGCGTTCGCTGGTGACGTTGGCGGCCATGGGGATTTCAGCGGGGTTGAGGGCGGGAAAACTGGCGTTGATGCCACGCGCGCAGGTGACTACGCCGCTGACGCCGGAGGCAATGTCGTCGGCGCGCTCGTAGCAGAGGACCTGGAGGGGCATGCCGGGGGCGACTTTGCTTTCGAAGGCTGGATCGGCGGGGTTCTGGGCCCAGGCCTGGGTGAGGGTGGTGAGGAATCCGCCGGTGGCGGGGCCGAAGCCGACGCAGGCGATGTCGACTTCGATGGATTGGCGGTGGATGGTTTCGATCGGGTGGGAGTCTCCGTTCATGCGTTGGGCCTCATGGTTCCGGCGAGAATCATTCGCGCGAGTTCGGACGCCCCTACGGGGCTTGTGGTGCTTAACTGTGGGTTGTTCCCAGGGCGGCGTCCGCCGCGGCGGACTTGCCCTGGGCTATTTTCGATCGCTCCCTCCGGGAGCTTGATGGAACTGCGACGTGTAGGGTATTCGACGCTCACACTTTGTGCGAAAAATCGCCGCGACGACACGCGTGGGCTGGAGGGTTCCACGATTGGGCTTCCGGCCGGATTGCGAGGAAAAGCAACCGCAGGTCCTTCGACTCCCTTCGCTTCGCTCCGGTCGCTCAGGATGACAGTCATCTTTTTGACAATGACAGTCGAGTTGATACGCGTTTGATCCGCTGCGCTCATGCGGGGTAGTCCAGAGCTTCGTATCATACTTTGACAGTCGAGTTGATAAGCGTTTGATCCGCTTTGCTCATGCGGGGTAGTCCAGGGCTTCGGGGATCATGACTTTGCTTACGGTTTCGGCGGCGCGGTCTTTGGCTAGCCTTGCGCCGCTGAGGCAGGTGGTGAGCTTGCTTTGCAGGCGGAGGAATTCGCTGGAGCCCAGGCATTCGGCACAGGGACCGGCCTTGAGTGGATGGCTTCCGTCGGCGGCGATGACGTCGATGGCCATGGCGGTGATGCCGGGCATGGTCTCTTCGTAGTCTTCGAGTTCGCTTGCAAGGAAGCAGTTCTTGCGGCCCTCCTCGTCCCATGAGGGATGCTGGTTGTAGCCGAAGACGAGCTCGGCGCAGATGCGCGAAACTTCGCCGGCGGCTTGCGCGGCCTGCGTGTGGCAGAGGTCGGAGAGGAACTGGACGGTTCCGGCGAGGCCTTCGGCGGCGACTGCGTCGGAGGCGCCTTGCGCTTCAAGTTCGAGCACATCGAGGATTTGGGCGCGGGAGGCAAGCAGCCAGCAGAGGGCGTCGGCGAGAGCGAAGGTCACGCCCTGGCGTTGTCCGTGGTAAAGCTTGTTGCCCTCGGGATCGACGGCTTTCTGCAGATGCTCGAGAGACCAGAGCCAGAGTTTCATGGCCGAGGCGAGCGTGCAGGCCCCGGTGCCGGGATGTGCGGAGGCGATGCGGCGCATGGCAACGGTCCAGGCGCGGAATTGCGCGAGGAACAGGTCGGAGGTCATGGTGACGGTGAGTTGGCGGCGCTGCACGGCCTCAGGGCCTTCGTATGTGGCTTCGAGTTGCGCGTCCATCCACTTGTTGGCGAGGAAGCCGGGGCAGTCCTCGGTGATGCCGTAGCCGCCCATGAGGCTGACGGCTTCGCGCATCATGTTGGCGCCGTGGCCGGTGTTCCAGAGCTTGGTGGCGGGGCAGAGGACGTTGGCTTCCGCCTCCATGAGGACGTACTGGACGAGGGGATCGGCTTCAAGCTCGGCGCGTTGCGGGGCGTCGGGCTTGAGAGAGAGCAGGAGGATGGCGCGCTGCTCGCTTTCGCGGAGGGCCTTCATTTCATTGCGGCCGCCCTGGATGCCCTGCTCCTTGAGGAGCGCGGTCTTGTGTTTTTCGAGTGGATCGAGTGCGTCGTAGAGACGGGCTGTGGCAAAACCGAGCGAGGCAGCAGCTTCCCCGGTTGCCCATACGTCGACGAGGCGATGGAGCGCATCTTCGCGCTGCTGGATGCCTTGTTCGTAGCGGACGGAGCCTGGCCTGGAGCCCGCGGCGCCGCGGAAGCGTTCGCGCTGATAGCGGATGACGGGCTCGACGGCAGAGAGCAGCTTGGCAGCGGTCATGAGACCGACACCCACGCGGGTGCGTTTGAAGACGGCTTCGATGACTTCGCTGTGGTTGTAGTTGGGGACGATGACGCCGTCCTTCACGGTGTATCCGCCGACGATGCGGTTGGCTGGAACCTTGAGGTTGAAGATGGGGTCGCCGGTGGAGGAGAGCTGATGAACCAACTTTTTGGTGGGGGTTCCGCGGTCGAAGGTGCCGGGGTCGCCTTCTTCGAGGATGACGACGCAACTGCCTTTGATGCGGGGATCTTCAGACATGACGGCGGCGGTGACGAAGTTGGCGAAGGCGATGTTGGTAATGAAGCGTCCGCGCTTGTCGACCTGCAACAAGGGTTCTTCGCCGGGGTTCCAATCGACAACGCTGATGCGTCCGCTCAACATGCCGGTGTCAACGCCGACGTAGGGAATGGGCTCAGTGAGACAGAAGGCACCGCGCCAGGGTTTTCGGTTTTCGCCTGGCTGAGGCGGGGCGGCGAGGGACTTGTAGCGGGAGACTTGCTCCCTGGTGCCGCGCTCGTGAATGGGGGCGAGGGCGAGGAAGCTGGCGAGGCTTGCGGTGGCGGCTCCGCCATCGACCCAGGCGAGCTCAAAGGCGGCGAGTGAGAGGGCGAGATTCTTGGGGCCGACGATGAAGCCGCCTTCCTCCGGTTCCATGAAGGCAGCGGTGATGCCGGAGCTGTCAAAGGCGAGGAGCATCTCGGCCTTGGCGGGGGTCCACTCGTGGGTATTGCGTTCACCGGCAGCGACCAAGCGGGCAACCGTTCCGCGCGCGACATTGCGAGAGGACTGGACGAGCATTTGCAGGTCAAAACGGTCGGCAAATCGCCATTGAATCTGACGCACCGCGTCACCGGGGAGAGTGAGCATGGTTTTGGACTCAGGTACCGCAATCGTGGCCATCGTATTGGTCCTCAAGTAGCGGTCTTATTGTGGCTTGTCTGGCGCATGTTGGCATGTGACCCACATCACCATCCGCTGCTGAAAACGGGATGTTTTAAAGGACAAAAGCGAGGGATCGTGCGATGGGCGTGGGGAAGGGATTTTCCGTGCGGTTTGCAGATGAGGTAGCTGGGGCGGTTTTTCTATGTGAGCTGGATTGCACGCGGTTAAGGGCGGGCATGTTCATTTGTGTCCTGGAGTTGTGATACCTGTCACTGCGGGATTTTGTTCAAAAGCAAACTCTCATAGGTGCGAACCCAGCACAAGAGAGATTTGGACGGTGCGGGGGAGAACTCCGCAACGGGCACGCCGGGAACCTGGGAAACACGATCGCTTTTCCTGGAGAAAGAAGACGGCAGGATGGCAGAAGCCGCAACGTTAAGCAGGTTGTTTCACGTTCTTTTGCTTCGCGGAGTTGGACGCCTGGTGAAGGCGCTGGCGAGCAGCGGATTTTGCGCTGCTGCTTTTGCGCTTGTGATCCTGGCGTCGAGTGCAGGCAGGCTAAGTGCGCAGACCGATTGCCTGGCCTGTCACGGCGACCAGAGCATGCAGGATTCGAACGGTCACAGCATCGCCGTGGATGGCAAGACGTTTGCCGATAGCATTCACGGCAGCATGAAGTGCAACGACTGCCACACGTCGATCAAGGAATATCCTCATCCGGACCAGGTAGTGAAGGTGGACTGCAAGGGCTGCCATGCGGATGAAGCCGCGGGGCTGGCGGGCAGCGTGCATGCGGACTCGAAAGAGCATCCCTGCACGAGTTGTCACGGTAGCGCGCACACGATTTTCCCGAAGACGGATTCGCGGTCGAATGTGTATCCGCTGAATGTACCGCGCACCTGCGGTCAATGTCACAGCACGGCAGGGATGGCGGAAAAGCATGGATTGGCGAGCGTGTATCCGTCGTACATGGACTCGATTCACGGATTCGCGCTGAGCAAGGAAGGGTTGCTGGTGGCGGCCAACTGCCAGAGCTGCCATGGCTCGCACCACATTTTGAGCCGCAAGGACCCGGCAAGCCCGACCAACAAGGCGAACATCGCGCAGACCTGCGGCAACTGCCACGCGAAGATCAAAGACGACTATATGGGCGGTGTCCACGGCAAGGCGGTGGCCGGCGGCAACATGAACGCGCCTGTTTGCACCGACTGCCACACGGCGCACTCGATTCTGCAGCCGACCGAAGCAGCGTTCCGCATGCAGTCAACGCCCATATGCGGATCGTGCCACAAGGACAAGCTCACCACCTACCGCGATACCTTCCACTCGCAGCTCGGTTCGCTGGGCGGGTACGTGGAGACGGCGCGCTGCTGGGATTGCCACGGAGCGCACGAGATTCTTCCGACGTCCGATCCGCGTTCGCCCGTGAACCAGGCCAACCTCGTGAAGACCTGCGGTAAATGCCACGCGGGCGCGAACCTGAGTTTCGTTCAATATCAGCCTCATGCCAATGCGCACGATCGCAAGCTGAATCCGGCGCTGTATTTTGTGCGGCTGTTCATGAACCTGCTGCTGGCCGGCACGTTGACCTTCTTTGTGATTCACACGATTCTCTGGCTGATTCGGGCACGCTACAACCAGATCAAAGCGAAACATGCCAATGGAGGAAAGAATGCCTGATTTGGTGCAAGCGGCAGGACAGACGACGACACCGGGAGTAACAGGTGGACGGTTCTTCAGGCGGTTTACGCGCGAGCAGAGGTACATGCACGCGGTGCTGTTTTCAACATTTCTAGGGCTGGCGGGAACAGGTTTGCCGTTGCGGTTCAGCGAAAGCATCTGGGCGCGGGGACTGGCCAAGGCCGTGGGCGGATTCGGAGCGATTCTTTTCTTTCACAAGTTCTGCGCCGTGGTGCTGACCATTGCTTTTCTGATCCATTTGAAGGAAATATTTACGCGCGGCATTGCGCACAAGGAGCTGAGCGTTTTCTGGGGGCCGAACTCGATGGTGGCCAACTGGAAGGATGTGAAGGACCTTGTGGGGCACCTGCGCTGGTTTGTGGGTTTGGGGCCGAGGCCGCAGTTCGATCGCTACGCCTACTGGGAGAAGTTCGATTACTGGGCGGTTTTCTGGGGCATGATCGTGATCGGCTTCTCAGGGTATGCGATGTGGTTTGCGCCGTTCTTCGCGCACTTTTTGCCGGGGTGGGCGCTGAATGCCGTGCTGGTGATTCACAGCGAAGAGGGGTTGTTGGCGATTCTGTTCATTTTCTCGATCCACTTTGTGAATACGCACCTGCGGCCGGATAGTTTTCCGATGGACATGGTGGTGTTTACAGGAGTGGAGAGCGAGGAAGAGTTTGCGCACAAGCGACCGCTGGAGTATGAGCGGCTGAAACGGGAAGGCAAACTGGAAGCGCGGCTTGGTGACGCTCCGCAGACGTGGCTGATCAATTTTTCGCGGGTGGTGGGGACGATTGCGATTGCGATTGGACTGACGCTGCTGGTGCTCACGCTGACGGCCTATTTTAGTTAGGTGCGGGGGATTTTGTTGACGCGATTTGGCGTTTTATAGCAATTTAAATACATAAATTAAGAGCCATCATTAGAGTGAGAGAACCGGGCCCGGCGCAAACCCAAAAGGGGAGCAGCGGGCCCGGTTTTCTGCGCCTGTGATTCCAGTCACTGAGTTATTGAGCGCTTGAGCATCTCCTCAAAGGCGTGAACGATGCTCGTAGATTTCTAACTTATACGCTTGGATTATTTCTTATCCTGTGGGCCGGTGACGGCAAAGCTCAAACCAAGCTCAAGGATGCGGACTGCCTTGCCTGCCACGGCGACCAAACGCTGACGACAGATGTGAACGGCAAGACGGTCAGCTTGTTTGTGGATGAGGCGAAGCAGAAGCACACCATCCATGGGCGGCTGTTTGCCTGCGTGGATTGCCACACCGACGTGAAGAGCCTGGCGCACGATACGCCGCCCAAGAAAATTACCTGCGGGCAGTGCCATGCGGACGCGCAGGAGGCTTACTCGCATAGCGCCCATGCGGTTGCGCGCAAGGAGGGCGTGGCGGCTGCCGGGTGCCAGGATTGCCATGGCGGCGCGCATGAAGTGATGGCCGGCGGAGATCCGAAATCGCCTGTGAATCACGAGAATATTCCTTATACGTGCGGCAGGTGTCACGGACAGAAGTTCCTGATGGAGTCGCGCGGGGAAAGTGCGCAGCCGTTTATCAGCTACCAGGAGAGCGTGCACGGGCGGGCGACTGAGAAGGGCTCGCAGAAGGCGGCGGTGTGCACGGATTGTCATGGGGCGCACGAGATTCTTCCGGCGAATGACGCCAAGTCGCCGATCTACAAGTTCAATGTTCCAGCGACGTGCGGCAAATGCCACACGGACGTGAACAACACGTTCATGCAGAGCATTCACGGGCAGGCGTTGTTGCGGGGGAATGCGCAGGCTCCGGTTTGCACGGACTGCCACGGGATCCACTCGATCAAGGCGCATGCCGATCCCAACTCACCTGCATCTGAGCAGAACCTTTCGAAAGACATCTGCGCGCGTTGCCATGAGGGCGTGCGTTTGTCGCAGGAATTTGGCGTTCCCGGGAACAAGGTTTCGAGTTACTTTGACAGCTACCACGGACTGGCTGCCGAAGGCGGATCAGTGGTTGCGGCGAACTGCTCCAGTTGCCACGGCGTGCACAATATTCTGCCTTCGAGCGATCCTCATTCGACGATCAACAAGGCGAATCTGGATGCGACGTGCGGGCAGTGCCACAAAGGCGTAACGCAGAAGTTTACGCAGACGCGGGTGCACAGCGAGGACGGCGTGCAGCCGCACGATATCGGGTCGCTGGCAGTGAAGTGGGTGCGGCTGATTTACATTGTCCTGATTCTGGTTGTGATTGGGGCGATGTTCCTGCACAACTTCATCATCTGGCGGCACAAGGCGGTGGCGCGGCGGCGGATGATGAATCCGTTCATGGTGAGGATGACGACGAACCAGCGCTGGCAGCATTTGATTCTGCTGAGCAGCTTCATCATCCTGGTGATTACGGGCTTTGCGCTGAAGTTCCCGGACACATGGTTTGCGCATGTTCTGGGAATGGGTGAACATTGGCGCGGGTTAATTCATCGCGTGGCCGGAGTGATTTTGATTGGCGCGGGGATTTACCACGTTTGCTATCTTGCGAAGGCGCGGGAAGGTAGGAAGTTGATTCGCGACCTGGCTCCGGGGCCGAAGGACGCGTTCGACGCGCTGTACACGATGATGTACTACCTGGGCCTGCGTAGCGAGAAACCGAAGTTTGGCCGGTTCAATTATGCGGAGAAGGCGGAGTACTGGGCGCTGGTTTGGGGTACGGCGCTGATGGGCCTGACCGGCATCATGATCTGGGCCAAGGTGTGGGTGGGCGACACGCTGGCGCGCTGGTGGGTGGATATCGCGACGGCGGTGCACTTCTACGAGGCGATTCTTGCGACGCTGGCGATCCTGGTTTGGCACTTCTACCAGGTGTTCTTCGATCCGGATGTGTATCCGATGAACTGGGCATGGTGGGATGGGAAGATGCCGGTGGAACATTACCGGCATGAGCACGGGCTGGATGCGGAGAGTGTGCCGGAGGACGAGGAGAAAAAGTAGCTTCTAGCTGCTAGCTTCTAGCTTGTTTCTCGGGGGTTGGCTGGAGTTTCCCCCAATGCGGATCAGACGCAAAGAGTCGCTCATGACTGAGCGACTCTTTGCGTTAAAGGCCCGAAGCGTGTTTGGTGTCTCTGAATTTCCTTGTAAAAGCAGGGGGCCCGAACCGCGTTTCTCCATTCGACTTCGCTCGATACGGGCGTTTCTCCTGGGGTCAGCGAAAAGCAACCGCAGGTCCTTCGACTACAATTGGCGCAAAAAAGCGCGCCAATCTCCGCTCAGGATGACAGTCAGTTTTAAATCTGAAACTCGGAGACAGGACACTTCAAGATCGAGGCCTGAAGCTGCTTTCAGACGCGCCAGTTGTCGGGGCGCCAGGACTTGATGCGCTCCTTGATCTGCTTGCGGTCAAGGTTGTGTTCAAGGGCCTGCTTGGCGAGTTCGACGACTTCATCGTCGGCAGCGAAGCGGAGGCCGATGAGCTGATCCTCAGTGAGTTTGAAGATTTGCGTGTGCCACTCGGCGGGTGCGAGGGCCTGAAGGCGAATGCGCTCTTCGAGGCGAATGACGCGATCCTGCACCTTGAGCGCATAGACGCGGATTCTGAAGTACGGGATGAATACGATGACCGACAACACGACCAGCCATGCGGAGTAGAAGCACAGATGGTGGACCATGTAAACGATGGAGACGACGAGGTTGGCGACCAGGAAAAAGAAGGGGATTATATGGAACCAGGGGTCGATTCGACCGTGGTTCTTGAGATTCTGGGGTGCTGAATCACTCATGGAAAGCCTTGATTTCTTCGAGGCCGGGGTTGGCTGGAGGCTTGGAATCTGTTTGAACGGAATCGCCTACAGCGGCGCTGGGGACCTGAGCACCTGCACTGGTGGGATTTTCGGCGGCGGCGGTGGGGGCTGTCAATCCTAATCGCTGTCGAAAATGGATCCTGTCTGATAACTTAGTGATCGTGCGCGCATGCGCTGTAGTGCGCTCCCGAGCGAAACTTAATGAGGGGTTTGATGAATCTTCGATCGATTTTGCTGCTTGCTCTTGTTCCGACTGTTTGCCTTTCAGCGCAGGTGACCCTGCCCAAGGTTTTTAGTAGCCACATGGTGATCGAACGGAACCTTCCGGTGCATGTGTGGGGCCTGGCGGCGCCGGGAGAAGATGTGTCTGCCAGCTTTCGAGGCGAAACGCGGACAACGAAGGCGGGCCCACTGGGCCGATGGAGTGTTTATCTTTCGCCGGGTGAAGCGGGAGGGCCGTTTGCGCTGACGGTGAAGGGACGGCCTACCGCGCCGGGCAGCTCAGTTGCTGAGGACAGCGTGACGCTTGACGACATTTTGGTGGGTGACATCTGGGTCGCGTCGGGGCAGTCGAATATGGAATTCATGATGAAGCAGGCGGCGACGGCCGACCAGGATTTGCCGAATGCCGGGAACGACAGAATCCGATTGCTGATGGTGAAGAAGAAAGCTGTCGATTTTCCGCAGGACGATGTGGAGACCGAGGGTTGGACGGCATCGACGCCAGAGACGGCGAAAGATTTCTCTGCGGTTGCGTGGTACTTTGCGCGGGAGATCGAGAAGCGGGAGAATGTGCCGGTGGGGGTGATCGATTCGACGTGGGGAGGCACGCCGGCGGAAGCGTGGACGCGCATGGCAGCGCTGGGCGAAGATGCGGCGGTGGCACCGTCGTTCGCTTCATGGGGAAGGATGACCGAGCGTCAGAATGACGCAGACTTGCGCGCGAAGAACAAGCAACGCATGATCGACGAGGCGAAGGCGCAAGGGAAACCGGCGCCGGTGATTCCATGGACGCCGGAGTTGGATAGCTGGGGTCCGGGCATGCTGTACAACGGGATGATTGCGGCATTGACGCCGATGGCGATACGCGGGGTGATCTGGTACCAGGGTGAGAGCAACAGCGTTCTTGATCGTGCGCCGCTTTACGGCCGTGTGTTTCGGGACATGATCGAGGATTGGCGGCACCAGTGGGGCGTGGGCGATTTTCCGTTTCTGTTTGTGCAGATCTCGAATTTCAAATCAACTCCGGCGGAGGATTGGGCCACACTGCGCGATCAGCAATTGAAGACCCTGGCGCTGAACAATACGGGCATGGCGGTGACGATCGACATTGGCAACCCGGACAACGTGCACCCAATCGACAAGGTGGATGTGGGGTTGCGGCTTGCGCGTGCAGCTCGCGTGCTCAGCTATGGCGAAGCGATTGAGGACTCCGGTCCGATCTTCCGGCAGGCAACGCCGGAGGGAGCGCGGATCCGTGCGTGGTTCGATCATGCGAATGGGTTGATGGCGAAAGACGGCGAGCTGACTGGCTTTGAGGTTGCGGGAGCGGACGGGAAGTTTGTGCCGGCTAAGGCCGCGATTAGACGGAAATGCAGTGGTGGTGAGCAACGATGCGGTTGCTGAGCCGATGTATGTGCGCTACGGATGGGCGAATAGTCCGGAGTGCAATTTGTTCAACGGCGAGGGGCTGCCTGCGTCCCCGTTTACTTCGATGCGGTAGTGCGCGCGTAACGGACGACGTCGACCATGGAGGTGGCGACGAGGCCTTCTTCGACGACTTGATCGAGGAAGGGAATCAGCGCCGCGATGCGCTCTTCAACGTCTATGACGCTGACCTGAATGGGCGCGTCTTTCGAGAACTTCCAGTGACTTGAATGACGAATGCGGGTACTTGATCCGTAGCCCTCGATGCCGCGAAAGACGATCACTTCTTCAATGCCCAGCTCTTTGCATTTGACCACGATGGCTTCGTGGAGGGGTTTGCCCTGCCAGCGATCGTTTTCGCCGAAGTGGATGCGCAGCATGCGGGCTCGGAACTCTTCTTTCATGGTGTGCCTCTCTCAGTCTGCTGAGCTCTCAAGGGGGCGATAGGCGTACTTGATGATGTCGACATTGGAAAAGACGACCAGGCCTTCTTCAACCATCTGGTCAACGATAGGCAGGAAGGATTCGAGCTTTTCGGCAGTGTCGATGGCCGAGAGCATTACGGATCCATGGTGCGTGGACAGGAGCGGCGTGTCCTTGTGGATGCGGCGATGCGCGCCGTAGCCGAGGATTCCACGATAGACGGTGACACCGGCGATATCGTTGGCACGCATGGCTTCAACAAGTGCCTTGTAGAGCGGTTTATCGCGCCAGCGATCTTCTTCACTGAGGTAGATGCGCATCATCTGGGCCTTGCCCTCGATCTTGAGATGGGCGGGCTGGATGGGCTTGGGTTGGCGAGAGGATTGCGCCGGCTTGACGACGGTTGTTTCCTGCGACTCGATGAGGCCCGTGCCGGCCAACTCTTCCAGCTTGCCCATGAGGGCGTCGACTTTCTCGCGGGATTCAATGAATTCGATTTTGATGGGCAGCCGATCGGAGATTTCGACGACGGTGGAGGAATGCATGTGGTGATCGGCGCCAAAGCCGGCGGTTCCCTTGGTGACTGTTGCTCCAGAGACGCCGCGATAGAAGAGAAAGTCGAGAATGCTGGAGTAAACGGGCACTCCGTGGTGCGTGGCACCGTCGCTCAGATAGATGCAAACTTTGACGGCTTTTCCTGGCTGCAACATGGGAGCTCCATTCAGGCAACTGAGGATTCTACTGCAACCGAAGGCGTGCGTCGAGGATGTGGATCATCAAAGCACATCGGCAAGGAGAGAGCCGCCCCACACGGCAACCAAACCAAGGACGAGGCTTCCAAGGGCATAGAGCGCTGCGAGAAAGAAGGCTCCCGAGCGAAGGGTGGACAGCGTCTCCCATTCATAGGTTGAAAAGGTGGAGTAAGCGCCGATGAAGCCGACGGGAATGAGGAAACGCCAGGCTGGGTTGAGATCGGCGCGGCGGCCCAGGTAGGTGAGCGAGAATCCGATGATGAGGCAGGCGGTGAGGTTGACAAGCAGGGTGCCGAAGGGAAAACGAATGCCCATGCGGCCGGCAACCGTGGAGCCGACCCAATAGCGTGCGATGGAGCCGAGCGCGCCGCCCAAGGCGATCAGGAGATACTTCTGCAATCTGGTTCTCCTCTCAGTAAAGGTTACACGTGGTGCACGGGCCGGGCCGTGTGAGCATGCGGCTCAACATCGGCAGCGGCCGATTGCGTTTTGTCCTGACTGTACTGAGGGCTCGAGCGGGGAGATGACTCCGCAACAGGAACCCCTGTCAGGAGTCATCATCTGTCCGGTCTTGAAGGAAGGGACAGCGGTTAAGGGTGAACTCCTTCACCACAACCAACAAGACCATTACACGCCGGAAGGTATCCGGCTGTCAATCCGGTGCGGGGCCGGGGCGCTTGAACCTGAGAGCTCCGACTGGGAAGGCAGCTTCTCGCCGAGTGTGATCCAGAAGATTGGTTTTGACGTTGACATGGCTACCTGGCGGTGATCATAGTAGGCTCGCTATAACATCAGGACATCAGGCTGTGTGATGTTTTGGAGGCCAGGATGCGACCAGGCTCGCGCGGCGACTCTGGGTAGGCACGGAAAGAATGCGCCCATCGGAGTAATCACGCAGGGTGCTGACATGATGGCAACATTCACGTTGAAAGGAGAGCAAGTCGAATGCCACGTTTTGCAGCAAATTTAACGATGATGTTCAACGAGGTTCCGTTCCTTGAGCGGTTCAAGGCCGCGGCCGTGGTCGGGTTTACCGCAGTTGAGTTTCTGTCCCCCTACGAGCACACGCCTGAAGAGGTAGCGAGCACGGCGGAGGCGGCGGGGACAGAGGTGGTGCTGTTCAATATGCCAGCGGGGAACTGGGCAGCGGGCGAGCGTGGCATTACAGGATTGCCGGGACGGGAAGAGGAATTTCGCGCGGGAGTTGAGAAGGCGCTTGTTTACGCGAAGGCTTTGGGAGTGCCAAGACTCCATGCGATGGCCGGGATTGCTCCCGCCGGAATCGGACGCAGCTACATGCAGAGCCACATTGGTTTCAAATTTAAAATACGCTGCTGATAAGCTGGCGAAAGAAAACATCACGCTGCTTCTGGAAGCGATCAACACGCGTGATATGCCTGGCTTTCTGGTTTCCACTCAAAAGGATTCGCATGCGATTTGCGCTGAGGTGGGCGCGCAGAATTTGAAGATGCAGATGGACATTTATCACATGCAGGTGATGGAAGGCGACCTGGCCACATGCCTCAAGCGCTACGCATCCGAGTGCGGTCACATCCAGATTGCCGGATGCCCTGAGCGTCACGAACCGGATACGGGTGAGGTTCGCTACGAGTACCTCTTCAGGCTGCTCGATGAAATCGGCTATGCTGGATGGCTGGGTTGCGAGTATCGCCCGGAGGGCAAGACAAATGAGGGCTTGAGATGGCTTAGCGCCGCGCTCCGGTGAACGTGCAATCCTGAAGAGAAAGTGCAGACGCGCGATGCGTCAGGCAGGCACGGTTGCTTCATCAACCTAATGCGGATGGAATTGCAGCGAATGAAACCAGCAAAGATCAAGGAAACCATGCATACGTTGGCAGTGATTCTTCTCTGTGCCGCTTCGATTCAGACGGCGGCACAGAATTCTTCGTCGAATCCAGTCGTATCCATCAAGGTTGACCTCGCGAAGCCGCAAGGCGTGTACACGCCCATCTACCGGTGGTTCGGCTACGACGAATCAAACTACACCACGATGAAGTACGGCAAGGAACTGCTACGGGAGTTGCACGACCTAAGCCCTGTGCCGGTCTACATACGCGCGCACCATCTTTTCACGTCGGGCAACGGAGTCCCTGAACTGAAGTGGAGTTCGTCGAACGTGTTCTCACTTGACGCCAATGGCAAACCGGTTTATGACTTCACGATCACGGATCAGACGTTCGACTCGTACAAGAGCGCCGGCGTGCGCCCGATGGTGGAGCTCGGGTTTATGCCCAAGGACCTGGCGTCAGAGGTTCCTGGAATCACGGAGTACCAGCTTCACTATCCGAAGCCGACGATGGGAGGCTCGGTCAATAATCCGCCCAAGGATTACAAGATGTGGGGCGAGCTGGTGCGCAGGTACACGGAGCACCTGGTCGAGCGCTACGGGAAGGCCGAGGTGAGCACCTGGTACTTTGAGGTGTGGAACGAGCCGGACATTATTTACTGGCACGGGACGCCGGCTGAATACTACAAGCTTTACGACTACGCGGTGGCCGGAGTGAGAGCTGCGCTGCCGAACGCGATTGTGGGCGGACCCGCGAGCACGGGACCGGCAAACGAGAAGGCTTCAAAGTTTCTGGATGGCTTTCTAAAGCATTGCCTGAACGACAAGAGCGCCGCGGACGGTAAACCGATCCCACTGAACTTCATCTCATTCCATCCCAAGGGTTCGCCGAAGCTTGTTGATGGACACGTGCGGATGGGAATCTCAAACGAACTGAAGGCGACTGAGAATGGCTTTCAGATTGTTGCGAAATATCCGCAACTGCGGCGCGTGCCGATCATTCTGAGCGAGGCCGATCCCGAAGGCTGCGCTGGATGTTCAATGAAAGTGAATCCGGCGAACGCGTATCGCAATGGCCCGATGTATCCGACGTATACCGCAGTGGCGATGAAGGCGATGTTTGAACTGCAGGATGCAGCGAAGGTGAATCTGCTTGCCATGGTTTCATGGTCGTTTGAATTTGAAGGGAAAGATTATTTTGAAGGGTTTCGCACGCTGGCGACGAATGGAGTGGACAAGCCAGTGTTGAACGTCTTCCGCATGGCGGGCATGATGCAAGGCGAGCGCGTGGCGACCAACAGTTCCGGACTGGTGCCTTTAGCGGAGATTGTGAGCGATGGCGTTCGACAGGGGCCCGATGTTGACGCTTTTGCGACAAAGGCCGAACACGAAGCGGCAGTCATGCTTTGGAATTATCACGATGACGATGTGCCTGCGCCAAACGCTGAGGTTGAGGTGACGATTACGGGCATTCCTTTGGGCGTGAAGAAGGTGCTGCTTGAGCACTACCGGATCGATGATACGCACAGCAATACGTATACGGTGTGGAAGGCGATGGGCTCGCCGCAATCGCCGACGCCGGAACAGTACGCGCAGCTGAAGGCCGCGGGGCAATTGGAACTGCTGACTTCGCCAACTTGGCTCGATGTGAGCAATGGAAAGGTGACGATTGGAACGAGTCTTCCGCGGCAGGCCACGTCGCTGATGCATTTGAAGTGGTGATTGAACGGCAAGGTTGAGGGACCAGGCGATCAATTAGCAGATGCGGTTTGGAGTTTTTGCGGCGACGGTTCTGTTGTGCGGCCAGAAGTTCGATCGGGAAAAACAAAATGTCCGATGCTCACGGCAGCATCGGACATTTTGTTTGTGGAGAGATGGAAGGGACTGGTTAGCGATCGGTGCAGGAGTAGCAGGGGTCGATCGAGGCCTGGATGAGCGGCGTGTCGGCTAGACGCGCGCCCATGACCATCCAGCGGACGGCCGGCATGTTGGCAAAGGTGGGCGTGCGCACATGGACGCGGCTGGGATTGCGCGAGTTCTCTTTCCAGGAGACGCTGTAGATGACCTCGCCACGCGGTGCTTCGACGCGGCTGGTCGCGGTGCCGGTGATGAACTTGAACTTTTCTTCTCCGGTGTTGATTTCGCCGGGCGGGAGTTTGGTGAGGGCCTGGCGAAGAATGCGGCAGCTCTCGATGATCTCGAGGGCGCGGACAAAAAGACGGGCGCGGACGTCGCCAGCTTTTTCGACGGGCACGCTGAAGTCCATTTCGGCGTAGGCGGCGTAGGGAGCTGCTTTGCGCAAGTCCTGGCCAAGGCCGGAGGCTCTGGCCGTGGGGCCGACCACTCCGCAGTTGATAGCTTTCTCTTCAGTGAGCACACCGATGTTTGCGCAGCGCGAGCGGGCGGTGGAACTGGTAGTGAAGATGGGGATGACGGTGCGCATCATCTCGCCCTCGAGCTGCTCAATCATGGCGAGTATGGCGGCTGGATCGTCGATGTCGCGATTGACGCCGCCGATGCGGTTCATGGAGTAGTTGACGCGGTTGCCGGAGATGGCGGCGAGGACGTCCATGATTTTCTCGCGAATCTCGAAGCAGGTCATGAACATGGTTTTGAATCCCATGAGCTTTGAGGCGATGCCGGCCCAGAGGACATGGGAGTGCAGGCGCTCAAGCTCGGCCATGATGACGCGAATGTACTGGGCGCGCGGGGGAGGGACTTGAGCCGGTGAGGCCTTCCATGGCCTGGCAAAGCGTGAGGGTGTGGATATTGGAGCAGATGCCGCAGACACGCTCCATGAGAGCGATGACCTGGATATAGTTGCGGGTCTCGGCGAGGTGCTCGATGCCACGGAAGTTAAAACCGATATGCAGCTTGGCGTCGATGACGGTTTCGCCTTCGCAGATCATGTCGAGCTTGTAAGGTTCTTCGAGGGCCGGATGATAGGGGCCCATGGGGATTTTGTAGCTCATTTTTTGACCTCTTCCTGACCCGGCGCGCCAGTTTCGGGCTTGCAGATATTGGCGATTTCGCGAAGGTTGACGCCGAGCGAGTCGCCCTCGCGCAGTAATAGCGGTTCGTACACGCGGCCGGTGAATTCGATGGCGTACTCTTCGTGAATCTCGCGTTCGATCCAGTCGACTGCTTCGGTGAGATCGAAGATGCTTTCTATTTCCGGGGTTTTGCCGGGCTCCGCCTTCAGCAGAAAGGGAAAGCCGAGGAGTAGGCCGCTGAGATCCCAGTGATATTCCAGGCGGATGCCTTCGTCTTTGGGCAACTGATAGGCGGTGATGGTGATAAAGCGGGCGTGGCAGGCGATCATCTCCATGCAAAGCTCACGCACGGTCAAGGCGCCGGGGTCGAGCCAGTGGACGCCGCCTTTTTCAACCCAGGGTTCGTCGCATCCGAGTTTTTGTTGTAGAGCCTCGAGAAGA
>CAVXVM010000191.1:0-26296 GCA_963765025.1 uncultured Acidobacteriaceae bacterium
GTTGCTGCTGAGCGGCAGCGAGTTCGCTGTTCACCGTGTCCAGCTCAATGTAAGCGGTTGAAGCGTCGAGGGCCACCTGCTCACGCGCATCCTTGAGGCTCAGGTTAGCGGCCTGAACACCGGCGCGGGCAGCTTTGGTGTATTGGCGCTGGGAATAGCTGAAAACCAGCGACTGCATGCTGGCGCTTCCGACCGACGGCTGGCCTGTCGGGAAACCATGAGAGTAGCCGACCTGGGAGCCAATAACGAAGTTGGGGATATAGGCATCCTGCGTCTGCGCCAGGGCGGCCTCGGCCTTCCTCACATCGGCATTTGCAAGCTGGACGGCACCGCTTTTTTCCTGTGCGAGGTCGACGATGGTGCTTAACGACACCTGTGCCGATAGCAGCGCAGGCGTCATCGCGATAGCCAACCCGGCAAGGATCGGCATCCAGACACTACGCGCATTTTTTCCGGTCTTCACGAACTCAAATCCCATCAAAATTTTAATTCCAGTGCGGGCTTGTAATCATGCGCCAGCGCCAGCGCGGCTGCCCGCTCACTTTGCGCGCCTGCAATGTCGCCGAGTTGCTTTTTGAGAATTGCGAGGCGGACATGCGCTTCAAAGAGGGGTGCGTCTTCGGTCTTGGAGGAGCTGGCAATGTATTCCCCGAGCATTTTGGCCGCCAGCGCCGGATTGCGTTTGAAGTCGATGAGTGCACCGGCCCCGTCGTAGAAGGCCAGGCCGATTGCGGGATCCTTTTCCGCGGCAGTTTCGCAGCTTTGGATGGCTGAATCCAGATCTGCGAAGCGGGATCTGCGGCCATAGAAGCTGGCCAAGTTGGTCCACTCTTCGGCGGGGTGTTCTGAGGCCGCAATAGCCGCCTTGAAGTCCTTCTCCGCCGTGACATAGTCTTTTTGCCCCTCGGCGATATTCGCCCGTAACAGCTGTGCCTGTTCCGGACTTACTTTGTCGAGCTGCGTGGCGATGGCCTGGGCCTTGTCCGTGCCTCCGCCGACAATCCCGGGCGCCTGTTGGTAAAAATTGCCAACATCGACGAGCGCGTTTTGATTTTTCGGGTTCAGCTTCACAGCCGTTTCAAACTCCGCCCTGGCCTGCTTGCCCAGAGAAAAGGCGGTGAGGAAGGAAGCGTGGCTCGCCTTCGCGCCCACAGCACGGCCGAGCCAATCGTGATCGACGGAGTTCTGCGCATCCAACTTGACCGCCTGCTGGCACTCAGCCGCTGCTTGATCCCATACCTGCTCCGCATAATGCACGCGACACGCGAGGTTCTGAGCATCGCCAATAGAAGCGCCGCCCTGGGGAAGCGATTGAAGCAGAGCGAGCGCCTTGTCGGCCTGGCCAGACTGGAGGGCTTGATTTACCTGGGCAAGCGTTTGGGGCACGGTCTGCGCGGGCGCCGCGGCCACCAGCAGACTGACAGCCAGAGCTCGAGTCAGAAGCGGGGCTGCCGCGTCGATTGACCTCACGGCGCTACCTTGATCGGAACGCCTTCCTGCAAGGGTTGTCCGTTGGATGTCCCTGTTGCCACTTCGTCGCCGTCCACGAGGCCGCTCAGAATCGCGACCCGCGTCAGGTTCACAATGCCTGTCACAACGGACGTTCGCACAAGTTTGTTGCCCACAACCTTGAAGACGTACGGCTGACCGTTCTGTGAGAGCAATGCTTCGCGCGGAATGCTCAAGGCATTTGGCTCGCTTGAGGTGGTTACCGTTACGTTTACATTCGTGTCCGGCAGCAATGCGCTATCCGCATCGTCAATTGCAACCAAGACTTCGCCCACGTTGCGTGTTCCGAAGGTGATGACCGTGATGGGGGTCAGCACAATGTGACCGTGCCACTCCTGGCCCGGCTTGGCATCCCACTTGATGATGATCTTCTGGCCGGTTTCAAGGCGGCCGATATCAGGCTCATCAAAATACGCTCTCACGCGCTCGTGCGACAAATCGGCCAACTGCAGCAGAAGTTTGCCTTGCTCGGCGAATTCGGTGCGCGTCACATCCACGCTATACACGGTCCCGGTCACGTTGGCGCGGATGACCGTTTGCTCCACCACCTTGCGGGCTGCGGCAAGGCCGGCCTCGGCATCGGCAACCGCTGCCTGGGCACGCGCCACTTCTTGCGGTGAGTAGCGATTGCTGGCACTCTGCTGGGATGCATGCAGGCTTGCTTCGGCTGTCTGCAAACGCTCGCGCGCCGCGCTTACCTCGCTGGCTGAGGCGGCTCCCGTCGAGTTCAGCTTAACCAGCGCATCCAGATCGTGCTGCGCCTGGTCCCGCTCAAGTTGTGCGCGGGCAATATCGCCCGCCGACATCTGATTCTGCTCCTGCGTTCCGTTGTGCGTGGCTGCGTACAAAGCCGCCTGGGCAGCTTTGACGCCGCTTTCGGCCGTGGCCTCACGCGCCCGTGCATCCACGTCATCCAGAACCATGAGCACCTTGCCGGCCTTCACCTTGTCTCCCGGCTGCACATAGATGGCTTTCACCGTGGTGGCGATGGGACTGTAGAACTGGTTGTTTGTCTCCGGTTCCACGCGACCGTTGGTGCTGATGGTGTTCTTGAGAACTTCGTGCCCGACCGGCGCCACGCGCACCTCGAGCCGCTCGCGCAGCATGTACCGCGTCGCAAAGAACACGATGATGAGGATGATTCCCAGGCTTCGCCAAAGCCACAGACGGAGCCGGTATGATTGCTTTCTCTCTTCGGCCATTTACCTAACCAGAGTCAGTATATAGGACTCATAATCATGGCCTTGGGAACCATTAAAATTGCATGCGCTTGCCGCACACTGGCAATCCGGCGGCCCCTTACAATAGAAAGATGGCTACAGAAACCAGCAAAGCCCCCCGTTACACCGACGAACACGCCAAGGCCGGCCTCGATTTCGCTTTTCCGGCCATCGAGACCTGGCAGAACCAGTTTCCCGGCTACGAGATCCTCATCGATGATCCGGAGCTGACCTCCGTTTGCCCCAAAACCGGGTTGCCTGACTTTGGCATCCTCACCATCCGCTATATGCCCCGCGATCTGTGCCTCGAACTGAAGTCGCTGAAGGAGTACCTGTTCAGTTACCGGAATCTCGGAATCTTTCAGGAGAATACTGTCAACCAGGTCCTGAATGACGTGGTGAAGGCCTGCAACCCGGTCTGGGCGGTCGTGCGAGGCGAGTTTCGGCCCCGCGGCGGCATAGGGACTACGGTTGAAGCCAAATATCCGCGGCCGACGGGCTGAGCCTCGAGAATCAGTCAGGCGCTTTGCCCCGTTGCCTAATGGCCGGCCCCGAAACCAACCGGGATGACCATCTTGAACCAGATCTTGTCTCCACCAAAGCGGTTGCGCACCAGTGTCTCGTGCTGCCAATCCGCCATGAAGGTCATGTGACGCGCGTTCGTGTAGCCCGCGCTGGGCCCGATGGAGAAAACATCGCCCCTTCGGCCTGCACCCCAAACGCCAGCGGTTGTCCCAACAACCTGCCCGTTCACCGTGTCGTCGGTCGTCTGCGCCAGCCCGTAGCCGGTGGCCCCAAACATCCAGTTCCCCAGGTGTTTTCCCAATGCGAAATCCGAATGAAACTCCTGGCCTGAGTGATAATGGGTCGCCGGGTTCGTAGTCTTCAAGTTGTACATCAACTTTGCTGATGCTTCCCAGCCCGTTTTCGGCAGATAGCTCACGGCGAGCAGCGGATCGAATCCGTAGTAATTCGCTCCGATGCTCACCCGAGCATCGTTCTGGTCGTAATGCCCGGTGGGAAGAAAGATGTCGACGGCGGTAAGCGCGTGCCATTGAGACCGGTGCCAGCCCAGGATCACCGGGTTGACGATGATGTCGCCTATCCCGGAATAACCGGCGCTACCTCCCATGTTTACGGACTGATGAACCACAGGAACGATCACGTGCACGCCGTAATCCGCGCCAAAGATCTTCCAACGCGTTATTTGCGCGTAGCGGAACGCATCGAACGTGGCATTGACCGTGGGAACCGCGCCATTCACGATAGCGCCCTGGCCTGAACCGTCCTTCAGTTTTCCGCCGTAGTAGCCGAAGTAATTTACAAAATAAGATCCGGAAGGAGGAGCCGAACCCGCAAACCAGTTTTCTGCTCCGTTCGGGTATTGGTCTCCACCCTCTTTGGCCCACGCCGTGGGCACAAGGACCGCCAGAATAAGAATGAATGTGAATTGCCGCATGTTCATCGAGGGTTCTCCTGAAATCTCCCTCAATTCATCGGCTGATTCGCGCGCAACCTGAATCCGCAGGCGGCTGGTTTGCCCTGATCCTTCCTCAATTTCGGCTTCGGTATGATATCTCTGTGTTCTCGGGTTCAACGAGAGAACCGGCGTCCCCCATTGCCTACCTCAGCTCAACAGCCCCGCTCCCAGCTTAATCCCGCTCTCGTTACATTTCTGCTGCTCATCGGCCTTAACCTGCTGAATTTTATTGACCGCTACATCCTGCCCGGCGCACAGCCCCTCATTCAGCGTGAATTCCACTCCACCGACCAGCAGATGGGCGCGCTGACCACGGCGATGTTCATCTTTTACATGATTGCCGCGCCGCTTACGGGCTGGCTCGGCGACCGCTACAGCCGCAAGCCGCTGATTGTGGCCGGCGCGGTGCTTTGGAGTTTGGCAACCCTCGGCACCATCTGGGTTCACAGCTACTGGACCTTGTACGCGCGGCAGGCCTTTGTCGGGATCGGCGAAGCTACCTTCACCATCTTTGCTCCGGCCGTGTTGGCCGACTTTTATCCGGAGCGCGAGCGAAATCGGGTTCTCTCGATCTTCTACATCGCCATTCCGGTCGGCGCGGCTCTGGGCTACCTGGCCGGCGGGGAACTGGGAACGCTCTGGGGCTGGCGCGCCCCGTTCTTTGTCTGCTCCATTCCCGGCCTGGTGATCGCGGCACTCTATATGGGATGGGGAAAGGAGCCGGTGCGGGGATCCTCTGACCATTTGAGCGCGACCACGGATCGCTCGACGGTTTTTGGACTCTTCAAGAACGCCGCATTTCTGACTGCAACCCTTGGCCTGGCCACGCTTACGTTTGCCATGGGCGGCATCTCCGCCTGGATGCCGACGTTCCTGCATCGCGTCGCCGGCATGTCGGTTGCCAACTCCAGCCTTACCGTCGGCGCCATCACGGTGGTCGACGGCATTGCGGGCACTCTCACCGGCGGATGGATCGCCCAGCGCTGGCTCCGCACCAACCATCGCGCACTCTACTTGCTTTCCTTCTGGAGCGTGGTGCTCACCATTCCCTTTGGCGCCCTCATCTTCTTCGGACCGCGCGCCTTCTCCGATTCCAGCGCTGTTTCTCGCCGAGTTTTTCCTGTTCCTCAACACGGGGCCGCTCAACACGGCGATCGTCAACTCGGTTTCAGCGCCGGTGCGCGCCACCGCCATCTCCATCAACTTGTTTTTCATCCATTTTTTCGGCGACACGTTCTCGCCGCAGATCATTGGAGCCATTTCAGACCATTCAAACCTCAGCATCGGCCTGGGCGCCACGCTCATCTTCCTGGTGCTCTCGGCGCTGATTTTGCGCGCAGGCGTGCGCCACGCTCCTCCGATGGAAGAGGCAGCCTGACCTCCGGCCTGCCCGCAGGCAGTCATCAAAAAGTGGAATTGCCAAGCCGCCCGATCCCGAAGTATCATCCGGTGTTCAGTGGCCTGTTTCCCCCCAACGCCTCTAAATTAACTGCAGCAATGAACGATCGCTCAGTGAGATTTCTTCGTGGAAGGGAGATCGTATGAGACTGTTCAAAACCAGGAGAGCCTTTCTCCTTCAGGGTCTTGGTTGGGCCTCGGCAGCTTCTGCGCTTGCCCAGATTCGCCCCTTCAGCGTATTTTCTGGCGCGCGCCGTTCTGCCCTTGCAGCAGCTCAGTCACCGTCAAGCGATCCCGCGCCGATGACTGCGGCCATCTCCATCGATACCTCCGCTACGACTCCCCTCCAACGCGGGTTTTCGGGTGTTAATACCGACCTGACGGTTCCGCTTGAGTATTGGGATCAGCGATTCAATGCCCTCGCCCAGCAAATCAACTACGGCTGGCTTCGCTTTCCGAGCGGAACAACGAGCGATATTTACGATTGGCAAACCGGAGAAGAGCCGCTTGACTGGTACAACCGGTTTTCAAGCGAAAGCGTCTTTGGCCCGAATGATGTGCAACTTCTGGCGGGAAGAGGTGGCGCAAGGCTGATCGACGCAGCAGAGCGTGCCCGCCGGTTCGGCGCATCTCTCATTATTTGCGCCAATGGATTTACTGACACGGCCGAATCCATTGGCCGCATGGCCGCATTCGTCCGGGACCACCAGATTCCAGTCGCTGCGTGGGAGTTGTGCAACGAGCCATATCTGTTTCCCGAGTTCTTTCTCACCGCCACTGATTATCTCGACAGGATGAAGACCTATCGCGACGCTATCAAGGCAATTGATCGCGACGCGATTGTGTCAATTTTTGTTACCGACCAGGCCAAGGCAGCGGCCCCGCAAGATCCGTGGAATCTGGCGATCGCCGCCTATCCTCATCCCTATTGGGACGCAATTTCGTTTCATCACTACCCGGCCCAGAGCGGCAGCACCGAATTCGCTCAGTGGATGAAAGAAGGTTGTGCGGTTCTGGCTTCCGAGACAACAGATGTCATTACTACGCTCGCCGGTATGATCGGGCCGCCGGGAGTCAAATTCCTGAACACGGAATTCGACCCCACCATCCCGAACAGTGCTTCCGGCACGTCGATCACCGACGGCACGCTGTGGGGCGCCATCTATTCGGCCGAATACATCATGCGCATGTCGACCTTGCCGTCAGTGCTTCATGTGGGGCCGCACCAGATTGCCGACCTCGCAGGCGTTTCGCCCGATCCAGCCAAGCTGGCCATCGTTAAGACCGCCGTCGAAAATGCTTACGCCGCTGGAACCACCGTCGACACCGCCACCATGGACTTCGGTTTCTTTATCACCGCCCAGGCTTGCGGGCTTGCCGTGCTGAACAGCGTGATGAAGAACTCCGTTCGTTCGCATGGAACCACTGTGAACGGCGGAGATACGGTGCCGGCCTCAGGACTGGGGACCATTCCAGCTCTCTACGCGATGACGTACGCTCAAAGCCAGGGCGAACTGTCTTTGGTGATCACCAACAAAAGCGTCACAGAGCATTCCGTAACCATCTCGGTCGACGGCAAGCCAGTGGATGGCCCCATTCGCGTGCAGTTCATCGGTTCTACCGATCCCAGTGCGCTGAATTCATCCACAGACGACAAGATTTCAATTCAGTATGCCGCTTCAACAAACCCGATTACCGTACCGCCCTATTCCGTTCTGCGTGCCGACCTGACTGGATGTAATGACCGGGGTCCTTCATGGAGGCCGTAAATCAAACCAACGTCCGATTCGAGTTGCGGAAGTCTGCTTCATTCCCTCAGACGCCATCCTGATCAGGAGACGTAAATCGGATCAACCATCAACTACTTCGCAGGGCGATTTTCCTGGTCCCGCGTATTCATGAAGGACCGGCCGCTGCCCTGGGAACGCAGATTCGGGTCGAGGATCGGGGGCCGGCTCTGCTCGCCGTCGAATCCGCGCGCCAACATTGGATTGGGCTTGAACCTCGGCGGTCCTCCACGGAATTGCCGTGCGTGGCTCAGCACCATGCCCGCACGCCCATGCATGGGCTGCACAATGCCGCGGATGCGCACGTCCATGTCGCGATACTTGCTCAGTTCGCCGACTTGGTCGCGATCGTCGGCGATGCTCACGATGGTGAACCGGCAGTCGGCATCCGGGGTTGCAGGCGTGCATACGTCAAGAAAGCGCGTTCCGTTGGAAAGCTCCACCACGTTGTAGACGTGGGCGGAGACGCACACATCCTTGTTCATCAACTTCGATGCTTCGTCGGCAGTCATGCAGGGTTTCGCGGCGGCAAAGGCCAGCGCGGTCTCTGCTGCGAGAAACAACACGAAAATACCAAACCGGTGAAGCGCCATGGCGAGTCTTGCACCAGGGGTGCACTGACACTTTTACGGAGCGGCAGGCGTGTCCGCAGTGCGCTCCATCACCGCAGCCAGAGCCATGAAGTTATCTGACAGGAAGCCTTCGTACCCATTTGGCGATCCATTCCAGGTTTTCCAGTCGTACGTCTCTCCGTTCGCTCCCCGGCCTTCAAAGCTGCCTGCCTTGAAGCTTTTCAACATGGGAAAGAGGATGCGATTTCCATCGTCAACGCGGCCCAGTTTGTAGAGCGCGGTGATGGTGTAGTAAGAGAACGACGCAGTAGCCCCGCCGTTCTCATATACCTGGAAGCCATCGGAGCCGTCCGCCTGGCGCGGGCCGCCAAAGCGCGGATCTAGATCGACATAGTCTTCTCTGCGGATGGGGATCAGGTTACCGGGAAGGCCAAGTTCGAAGTTGGAATAGCCGACATCTTTCATCTTGGCGAGCAAATGGTCGAAGATGGAGTTGCCCAACTCGGGCGGGACAAGCCCGTACACCACGGCGGCGCCGTTGACCCAGGGGAAGTAGTAGTCATGGAGCACGCCGTCCTGGCTGCGCCATCCGGCGAGTACGCCGGTGTTCGCATTCAGAAATGCGGGCACGTAAGCGTCCTTGAGCATTTTTGCGCGCATGCGATATCGGACGGCGTCGGCGTCCTGGCTGTCGAGCTTGGCCAGAGCCACCATTCCTTGAAGCGCGTGATAGGCGAGGGCATTGGAATAGGCGTCTTCGTAGCCAAAGCCGATTGTGTCCCACCAGTTTGCCGGGCGCAGAGCCACTCCACCATCGGCGCGTGGAATCCACGAACCCGAATTGCCGGAGGCGGGATACTTCAACAACCCGTCACCGTTGGTATCCATTGCCAGCATGGCTTCAGTCCACTTGCGCAGTCCCGGATAATTTTTGCTCAACCATTGCGTGTCGTGCGTTACTGTCACGTAATCGCTGGCAGCCACAAGGAGCGAAGGGTAGGAATCGAGAAAAGTGAATCTCGACTCGTCGGGGTGAACGGTTTCGGCGTCGAACATTTGGTAGCCTGGAATGCCGTAGGCCTGGAAGCCCGCCAGATAGCGATCGAGTGACATACGCACCAGGTCCATCGCAGTCAGGCGATCGGCAAGCGCCGGTGCGTACCTGGCCACCTCAGAGTACATGTGCTGCACAAATGCGCAGGGATCGCTGGCAGCGTGATTGGCGAGCACGCCAAATTCCGCGTGCACCTGAAAGATGTTGAGAAAGTTTCTGCGGAAACCGTCAAAGCGAGGGTCATTCTCGATGCCCGGGATGGCAGGATAAATGGCTGCAACCGTGAGTGTGTAGACGATGCGCGGATTGGTCTGGGTCGCGGCGGGGAAGCTAACCAGCACGTATCCCTGGCCCTTTCGGTGGGCGACATAATCGAGGCGCACGGGCGCATAACTTTTGGCTTCAATGCGGAGCGAGCCCTGTTCAGGTAGATGCAAAACGGCGGGAAGTTGTGCCTTGCCGCCTTCAACCAGCGCAAGAAGAGTTGCGTGCGACTTTTCGGGATCGAACTTCAGCGTCAAAGCCGTTTGCGGCGCGGCTTTTCGGTAGACACTCACCAACTGGAAAGAGCGTTGCGCGAACCGGTATTGCCAGGCTGCGCCTGCTGCCGTGGGGGCGGCGTGCTCCGGCGGAAACAGAGCGCTCGGGCGGAATTCTCCCTTGCCGAGCGAATCCACTGACAGGGATGCGATGGCGCCTTGATCTGGCGTCAGAGTGATGGAGTAGTAAGGAGATTTGACAGGCTGTGCCGACTGGGCGAAAGTCGCGGGCGTCAGCACTGTGAGAGTCGAGACGAGCAGAACCAGAATCACAACGGAAGATGGGGCTTTCATGGCGAGGACAGTCTACTCTTCCGTGCTGCGCTTCGTAACGTCAAAAGCGTTCTGCGTTCGCGCGGAAGCGAATCGAATTGTCTTTAGCGTACCCCGACGAGTTCTTCGTTCTTTGCGCCGTGCCCGTAGTGACTCTCCACGTAGCGGTCCAGAATCTCCTTGAACTCCGCCACAATCGAGTCGCCGCGCAACGTGGTTGATAGCTTGCCGTCGATATAAACGGGCGCAACGGGATCTTCGAAGGTTCCCGGCAAACTGATGCCGAGGTTGGCGTGCTTCGACTCGCCGGGGCCGTTTACAACGCAGCCCATGACCGCGAGTTTCAATTCCTCAACGCCGGGATACTTTTTCCGCCAATCAGGCATGGAAGTGCGCAGGTAGCTTTGAATCTGTTCGGCGAGTTCCTGGAAGTAGGTGCTCGTGGTGCGCCCGCAGCCTGGGCAGCTTGTGACCTGCGGCATAAAACTGCGGATCAAGAGTGACTGCAGAATCTGCTGCGCGGCCTGCACTTCTTCCGTTCGGTCGCCGCCCGGCTTGGGCGTCAGGCTCACGCGAATCGTGTCGCCAATGCCCGCAAGGAGGAGCGGCGCAAGGCCCGCCGTGGAAGCAATCAGGCCCTTCGATCCCATGCCTGCTTCAGTCAAGCCAAGATGCAGCGCGTAGTCGCAGCGCGCGGCAAGGTTCGTGTACACGTCGATCAGGTCGCGTACGCCGCTCACTTTTGCCGACAGAATAATCTGGTCCTTGCGCAATCCATAGCGCTCGGCGGCCTTCGCGGAGTCAAGCGCGCTCACCACCATCGCTTCCATCATCACGTCGCGCGCCGGCGCGGGATCGGACTTTTTGCTGTTTTCGTCCATCATCCGCGTCAGCAGAGACTGGTCGAGCGAACCCCAGTTCACCCCAATGCGAACAGGCTTCTGGTTCTCCGCGGCGACCTCAACCATCACTTGAAAATTGTCGTTGTCTTTCTTGCCGATGGACGCGTTGCCGGGATTGATGCGGTACTTGGCCAGCGCCTGCGCGGTCGCGGGATACTTCTTCAGCAGCAGGTGGCCGTTGTAGTGGAAGTCGCCCACGATCGGCACGCGAATGCCGCGCTTGTCCAGGCCCTCAACGATCGCAGGAACGGCTGCGGCGGCCTCTTCATTGTTGACCGTAACGCGGACAATCTCTGACCCGGCCAGCGCCAGGGCTGCAACCTGCTCAATGGTTCCCGCAACGTCGGCCGTGTCTGTGTTGGTCATCGATTGCACGACGACCGGAACCTCCCAGCCCACGCGAACCTGCCCGATCCTGACCGTGGGTGTTTTTCTGCGAAGAATCTCAGCCATACATCCAGTTTACCTTCAACCTGGCCTCCGGCAAGGCGGAATCGCCGGTCGCGAATCCGCTCCTAAAATCGTTGAACTCAGGTTCGCAGAAATACGGTAATCTGATGCGATGACGTTGGCTGCAAAACCTTCAGGAAAGGGGACTTTCACCGGGCCAAGCCTGCTGTTGCGGGGCCTGAAGAAAGCTTTTGCCGATGTGCAGGCCGTCGATGGGCTCGACCTAGAAGTCATGCAGGGTGAATGCTTTGGCCTGCTCGGCCCCAACGGGGCAGGGAAGACCACCACCATCGAAATCTGCGAAGGGCTCACCGAGGCCGATGAGGGCACGGTGGAAGTGCTGGGCCTGAACTGGGCCACCGGCGCCAGCGAACTCCGCCAGCGCATCGGCATTCAGCTCCAGGAAACCCAATTCCCTGAAAAACTTACCGTCGAGGAGACGCTCCGGCTCTTTCGCAGTTCCTTCCGGCGCGGCATCCCGATCGAAGAGTCCATACGCACCTCAGAGCTCGAAGAAAAACGCCATTCCCGCGTTGGCGGCCTCTCCGGCGGCCAAAAGCAGCGGCTGGCCATGGCCTGCGCCCTGGTTGGCGATCCGGAGCTGCTGTTTCTCGATGAGCCCACCACCGGGCTCGACCCGCAGGCGCGCCGCCATCTGTGGGACGTGGTGGACCAGCTCAAGCAGGCTGGCCGCACCATTATTCTGACGACGCACTACATGGACGAGGCGGAGCGGCTCTGCGATCGAGTGGCCATCATGGATCACGGCCATGTGATCGCCCTCGGCACTCCGCAACAACTGATTGCCTCCATCGGCGGAGAAGACATTGTGGAGTTCGCCGTGAGCCAGGGCCCCGCTGGCGCGCATGAACCCGTGCGCGGCGAAGTCGATCCGGCGACGCTTACCGTTATTCCCGGCGTCCAGTCGCATCGCGTGGATGCGGCGCTGCACCAGCTCTCTGTGAGCGAACTGCACACTACTGTTCCGCGCATCTTTGCCGCACTCGCCGCAGAGGGGCTGCACCTGAGCGAGTTCCGCACCCACTCGGCCACGCTTGAGGATGTCTTCGTACGCCTCACCGGGAGGAACCTGCGCGATGAGTAATCTCAACCTCGGCAGCCTCTATCAACTGACATCTATCCGCTTCCGGCTTCTTTTCCGCGAGCCTGAGGCCGTCTTCTGGATCTTCGTGTTTCCCATTCTGCTGGCCGGAGGGCTTGGTATTGCCTTCCGCAATCGTCCGCCTGACGTTTTGCCAGTGGCTGCCACCACTCCGCAACTGACGCAGGCACTCGCCACCGATAAGGGACTGCGCGCAACCACCATGGACGAACGGACCGGCGCGCATGCGCTTGCCACTGGAACGATTCTCCTGCTTGCCACACCCGAGCCCGGCGGCGTGGCCTACCGCTACGATGACACCAATCCCGATGCTCGCACGGCGCGGCTGCTTGTTGATAGGGCCCTGCAAGCAGCAGCCGGCCAGCGCGACGCCATTCACGCAGAAAACCAGCTCATTCACGAAACCGGCTCGCGCTATATCGACTTCGTCATACCCGGTCTTTTGGGCATGAACCTGATGGGCTCCGCGATCTGGGGACTTGGTTTTTCCATCGTTGAGGCGCGCCAGAAGAAGCTCCTCAAGCGCCTGGTGGCGTCGCCCATGCCGCGCTGGCAATACCTGGCTTCCTTCCTGCTTTCCCGGCTCGTCATGCTCATCGTTGAGGTCGTTGCCTTCCTCGGTTTTGCACGACTGGCTTTTGGCGTGCCCTTCCGCGGTTCGCTGTGGCAGTTGGGCCTTTTGTGCGTGCTCACCTCGCTGGCGTTTTCCGCACTCGGCCTTCTCATTTCGTCCCGGGCCCGCACCATGGAAGCAGCCTCGGGCCTGATGAACCTGGTGATGCTGCCCATGTGGATTTTCTCTGGCGTCTTCTTTTCCGCGTCGCGTTTTCCTGCGATCATTCAACCATTCGTCCGCGCCCTGCCGCTGACGGCGGCCAACGACGCCTTCCGCGCCAACATGCTGCAGGGGGTCGGCCTCGATCAGCTTGGTGTGCCGGTTGCGATCCTGCTGGCGTGGCTGATTGTGCCGTTTGCCGTGGCCTTGCGCATCTTCCGCTGGAGATGAGCCACTCTTTCCGATGATGAAAAGCCGGATTTACAGAAGCCTTTCCTGAGCGCGCTGCGAAATGCGCCAAACACGATCGCCGGTCAGTTGGGAACATTGGAGAGCGATGTTTCCCTTGAAAGTTAGAGATGGTGCGACAGCCCAATGCGTTAGCATCTGACCATATGGCCCCATTATCAAAAGTAAGCGGAATCGAGTACGCACTATTCACTCGTTCGGATTCAGAGGAAATGGCCAGCCTTCTGGGTGACGCGTTTGCCAAACACGATCCGCCTGCCGTAGCCGTTGGGCTAACATCAGCGGAGTTCAAGGAGTTCGTATGGTTGCTCTGCACAAACCCAACTATGGATAGCCTCACGATAGTAGCGAGGTCCGAGAGCGGGGGAGAAATGGTCGGGGCTCTCCTAGCCGAGGATTCCAGCTCACGAGTGCCGGCTGGAATCGAGCACTTAAGCGCGAAGTTCAACCCAATATTCGATATCCTCGGCAAATTGGAGTTCGCTTACAGGGGCAAAGGCCACGTCACCCCCGGTGAATCAGCTCACCTTTTTCTGCTGGCAGTTGCGGAACGATTTATCGGGCGGGGAATTGCGCAGCAGCTTGTGGGGCAGAGCATCACCTATGCCGCACAAAAGGGCTACTGCTTAGCAGTCACTGAGGCAACCAACCGGACCTCTCAGCACATCTTTCGCAAGGCCGGATTCGCAGAGCGCGCAGTTGAATCGTACAAAGACTTCCGGTACCAGGGCAAAGCTCCATTCGAATCAATCGAAGATCACGGTGGTCCCATATTGATGGATATCCAGCTTTCAAACTAAGAACTCTGGTGAGTGTGAAAGCCTTATGCCGCGGTCTGATTAATGGTGCGATACCCGTTAGAATTGAAATATGGAATCGCAAACACCAAAGCCAATTGCCGGGGAATCAGCCCCTGAGCCCCTCGCCGAGGCCATCCTCGGTGGCAGCCGGTTTGTCCGCGCCTGCTTGCGCAAGCCTGTCGACCGTACCCCTGTCTGGTTTCTTCGCCAGGCCGGCCGCTATATGCAGGAGTACCGCGACGTCCGCAAGCACCACACGCTGGTCGAAATCTGCAAGCAACCCGATCTGGCCGCTGAAGTCACCATCACCGCGGCTGAAAAGCTCGGCGTGGATGCGGCCATTATCTTTGCCGACCTGCTGTTGCCTCTTGAGCCCATGGGACTGCCCTTCGAGTTTCAGGCCGGCGAAGGCCCTGTTGTGCATCATCCGGTCCGCACCGCCGAAGATGTGCGTGCCCTGCGTACCGATCGCGCCGACGACCTTGCTTATGTAGCCCGCGCCATTCAAAAAGTTGCCGACCACTTCCGCGACCGGCTCGGGATCATCGGGTTCTGCGGAGCTCCCTACACGCTGGCCAGTTACATGATTGAAGGCGGCGGTTCGCGCAATTACATCCACACCAAGCAGATGATGTACCGCGACCCCATTGCATGGAGCAGCCTTTTGGACAAACTCATCAAAGTGCTGACGGAATACTGTCGTCTGCAGGTGCAGGCCGGGGCCGACGTCATTCAGATCTTCGACAGCTGGGTCGGTTCGCTCTCGCTCACGGACTATCGCGAGTATGCCTTTGATGCTTCAAAGCGGCTGGTGCGCGCAGTGCAGGAGATGGGCGTCCCGGTGATCTACTTTGGTGTTGAAACCGCGGGTCTGCTCACCGACATGGCCGCAACCGGCGCGGATGTCGTGGGCCTCGACTGGCGCGAGCCTCTCGACGAGGGTTGGAAGTCCGTAGGCTACAACCATGCAGTGCAGGGCAACCTCGATCCCATCACGCTGTTTGCGCCGCAGGAACTGATCCAGCTCCGCGTCAACGAGATTCTGCGCTCCGCTGCCGGCCGTCCGGGCCACATCTTCAACCTTGGCCACGGTATTGTTCCCACCACGCCGGTTGAGAATGTGCAGGCTGTTGTTCGTATGGTGCGCGAGTTCCGTTTGGAGCCCAACCATGCCTAAACAAGCAGTTCTGCTGCTCGCTCATGGAACGCCTGAAACCGTCGAACAGATTCCCGAGTACCTGCGCAACGTGGTCAGCGGACGTCCGCTGCCGGAGTCCGTCATCAAAGAGATCCAGCATCGTTACTCGCTGATCGGCCGCAGTCCGCTCACCGAAATCACCATGGAGCAGGCGCGTCTCGTCGAGGCGGACCTTGCTGCATCGGGCCAGCTGGTTCCCGTGTACGTAGGCATGCGCAACTGGCGACCCTATATTCCAGAGGTGGTGCGCCAGATGCGCGCCGATGGAATTGAAGAGGCCGCTGTACTCTGCATGGCGCCGCAAAACTCACGCACCAGCGTTGGCCTTTACCGGCGCGCCGTCGAGGCGGAAGCAGGCGCCTTGCGGATTGACTTTACTCCGGGATGGGCACAGCATCCGCTGCTTGCGCAGGCTTTTGCTGAACGCCTTCTCCCTGCTCTCGAAAAACTTACTGCGGAAACTGGCGCGCCCGTCCCGGTTCTCTTCACCGCGCACAGCGTTCCCACGCGCACGGTTGAGCCGCCCGCGGACGCTGAGTCGCAACCACGGCTCTGGCCCGGCGGCGGGAAAGACCCGTACGCAGATGAGGCCCGGCACACTGCCGAGTTGGTGGCCGCACTTGTCCCCGAGATTCCCCGCTGGTGGTTTGCGTTTCAAAGCCAGGGCGCAAGCGGCGGGCCATGGATTGGACCCAGTGTTGAAAGCACGCTCGATTCAATTGCTGCGGAGGGCATCAAGGCGCTCATCCTGCAGCCCATCGGCTTTCTCTGTGACCATGTAGAGATTCTCTTCGACGTGGACATTCTCTTCCGCGAGTATGCTGCCAATCTTGGAATCCGCCTGGAACGTCCCGCCTCGCTGAACGGCTCCTCAACGTTGGCTGGTGCGGTTGCCGACCTTGCACGCCAGGGGCTGACACGTCTCAAGAACCAGGTTGCCGGATAATGATTTCTTCATCCGCGAAAACGAATCTACCCTGCAATTTCGACGGATAAGGGCAATCTCATCGAGCGTTCTACGGCTCTTCGATGTACCACTAAAGTTGTTTTGTACGTTTTTGATTGCGGCGTTATTCTGTCTTAAAGTATCAGTATTGAAATGAAGTGCTGGATCCAGTTTCCACAGGACAGGCTTCGCAAAGCGTTATGCTGAGATCCGTGGCTGAATCCCATATTGGTTGCCGATCCTTATCGCAACCGATCAGGGGGATCACCCCTGAAGGAGCTGGCATTGCTGGTTGAAGAGTTGGAACACGTAACCGAAAATTCGTCAGCGGAACCGGCCGTGGGAGGCCACCGTTCGCATTGTCCGCGATGCGCGCACAAGAGTCTGAAGCGCAAGGCGCGTGCAGGCATGCTGCATCGATGGATCTCTCCCATCTTCGGCTATTACCCATGGCACTGCTCTACATGCGGTAGCACGCTTCTTATCAAGAAGCGCGGCAAAGGTGGAAGGCGCAGCTTGGCTGCACCTGATCCGCGGTAGATTTTTCGGTACTACGAACGGAAGAAATTCCGCGCAAGGAAGATCACGTTTGCAGGCCGCTCGGCCAGCCGCCGCATGAAGTATGGGTACCACTCGCTGCCGAAGGGAACGTAGACCCTCACGTTATACCCCTCCTTCACCAGTCGTCGCTGCAGGTCACGCTTGATTCCGTAAAGCATCTGGAATTCAAAACGGTCTTTGGCGATTCCGTGTTCGGTGGCGAATGCCTTTACCGCGTCAACCATAGCTTCATCGTGTGTCGCCAATGCATTGTAGACAGGGCTCTCCAGCAGCAGGTGGCTCAGGCGCACAAAGTTTGCGTCCACGTCCGCCTTGCGCGGAAAGGCAACCTCGGCGGGCTCCTTGTAGGCTCCCTTGCAAAGCCGGATCCTGATGCCACCGGCCAAAAGCTGCTCCACATCCGATTGGGAACGATAAAGGTAGGCCTGAATCACCACGCCAATCGCGCCGCGCGCTTCAGGACGTGCCTGCAGACGCCGCACAATGTCGAGCGTCACCTGAGTCAGGTTCGAGTCTTCCATGTCAACGCGGACAAAGTTGCCTGTCGATTTTGCGTGTTGTGCCAGGTTCCACGCAATTGTCTCGGCGAACGTCGGCGAAAGCTCCAGCCCCATCTGCGTCAGCTTGATGCTGATGTTGGCCTTCAGGTTGCGTTCTGCCAGCAGGTCAAGAAGCCGGTGATAGACGTCAGCGGCCTTGTGAGCCTCTGCCTCGGTGGTAACGCTCTCGCCGAGCGAATCCAGCGTGGCAGCCATCCCCTGGCGGTTGACTGATTCGGCCACACGCAGCGCGTCCTCAATCTCCATGCCCGCGATGAATCGCGAACTCAGACGCACACCGATGCGGGAGTTTTCGCAAAAATGACGTAAGGAACGATTGCGAGAAAGTGAAATAAAAGCGGATCGTAAAATAGGCATTATGCGCCTCTGCCGGTGAGGGTGCCCGTCGAAGCATACCTTCCGGACCTTCCAGTTTCGCACAGCCGGACGGGCGACGCGTTTTATTCACATCCCTCTTTCGTGGGAGCCGCCGGACTGTTTTGTTGCGCTACTGCACCTGGTAAACGGTGCTTCCATGAGCAGGCAACGTCACATTCACTTCTTTCGATTCTTTGAAGACGTTGTCGCTCCACACATTCTGGGCCATATGCCTGCCGCCATCCAGCCCGAGTTGCTTCCATGTAGCTTTCAGCGTTACCGGCTTGTCGTCGAGGTTGAAGAAAGCAAAGTACTCTGAGTAGTTTCGTGCGCCGGGCGAGTCGACTGTGCCGCGCCAAACCCGTGCATGCTCAAACCCAGCGGGCAGGCTGGCCGCATCGACGGTGCGACTGTATGTGAGGCTTTGGTTCATGAAGGTCATGGCCTGATTCGTAATCAAAGAACGGGTAAACGGATCGAGCCTGGTCAAATTCGCTCCCAGAATCAGCGGAGAGCGCGAGATGGCGAAGAGTGTGAACTCGGTCCGCTGTTCGTCGTGTGTCTCGCGTGACTGCCTCGCGTCGCCCCATCCCGGATTCGGCCCTAGCCAGCCCCAAGGCAGCATGTCGGCATCTGCCCAGTTGCCCGGATTCACATACGGCACCCACGCCGCAAGCCTGTCGAACTCTTCCTTGATGCCGAAAGGGAACTCGCTCTGACCCGGCGTGTGCGCCACGGACCACACATCCCAGTGGTCGTCGGTAATGCGCCACATCTGAGCGTATTTGCCTACCTCCACAGCGTTTTTCAAGGATGTGGGGCCCGGGGACAGACTCAGTAAAATCGGCCTGCCCGTCTTTTGGATGGCTTGTGCGACCTGTCTAATCTCCGTGGGGCGGTAAGGGTGGTCGCTGATGCAGTCCACCTTGAGGAAGTCGACGCCCCACCCGGCATACAGCTTGATCATCGAATCGTAATAGGCCTGCCCGGCGGCGTTGTCTTTCACGCCCCAGTTGCCGTCGTCCCATGGGCATGGGCTGGAAATGTCGGCTGCGTCTGCGGCGGTAAAACTCGTTCCTTCAATGGGCAGATTCGCCTTCACCACTTGGCGCGGAATCCCGCGCACAATATGAATTCCGAATTTCAGCCCCTGCGCATGAACCCAGTCGGCCAGAGGCTTGAAGCCCGCGCCGTTCGCTCCCGATGGAAACCGATGCTCGGCTGGAATCAGCAAGCCGTTTCCGTTCCATACGTAACTCTTGTCTTCAACAGACTTGCCGGCGGGATTAGCCATGTACCAGCCTTCGTCGACGACCGCATACTTCCAGCCGTAGCGTTGAAACTCCGCCAGCACGGATGCATTGGCTTTGTAGTCGGCCTCATTGATGGTGAGCCCGTAGGCATCCCAACTGTTCCAGCCCATGGGCGGCGTGGGAGCAATCACCTGTGCGTGGATGAGGGCTGCGGAAGAAGAAAAGCAGACAAGCAGAGCGAACAGAAATCTGGCTCGGGTCATGGCAATTCGTTATAGCACAATCACCCTGCATGCTTCCGTGCTCGACGCGCCAGCTTATGCGCTCTGGGCAAACCGAATGCGGTAGCTCCGTTTGGCCTCCATATTTACGCTGACGCTGCCATCCTCATGTTCCTTGAGTTGCACTGCGTTCGCACCTGTCACGGCTTCAATCCTCTGTCCTTGCGGCGCGCGCAGACTCACTTCGCCTGCAAAATTCGGCCGCATTGTGGCGGCCACAGCTTTTCCATTCGCCCAGCGCAGGTCCACTTCGACTGCGCCCCGTGCGCGCAGTCCCTTCACTTCGCCTTCGCTCCACGCCGTGGGCAGCGCGGGCAACAGTTCGATCACTCCGGTGTGACTCTGCAGCAGCATCTCAGCAATGGCTGCGGTTGCGCCAAAATTTCCGTCGATCTGGAAGATGTGCGCGCGTCCTTCGTAAATATCCATCATGTTGATGCTCGTGCTGTTGCCCATCAGCATATTCAATGACTCGCAGGCTTTGTCGCCCTGGCCCAGGCGCGCCCAGAAGGCAATGGCCCAGGCGCGGCTCCAGCCCGTATACGCGCCGCCATGCGCCAATCGCCGCTCCAGCGAAGCCTGCGCGGCCTTTGCCAGTGCCGGAGTTCCGCGCGGTGTGATTTCGCCTCCCGGATAAAGCGGATACAAATGCGACATGTGCCGCTGTCCGGGCGTGCTCTCCTCAAAGTCGATTGACCACTCCTGCAACTGCCCCCATCGGCCCACCTGGTAGGGAACAAGTTTTTCGCGCGCGGCCGCAAGCTTCGCAGCAAACGCCGCATCGATGCCCAGTTCCTTCGCAGACGCGATGCAGTTCGAAAACAATTCGCGCATCAGCGCCATGTCCATTGTGCAGCCAGCGCTGGTCATCGCCTTCTTGCCGTCCGGCGCAAGAAAGTCGTTCTCCGTCGATTCCGAAGGGCAGGTGGTCAGATGGCCATTGCCATCGTCGATCAGCCATGCCAGGCAAAACTCCGCCGACCCCTTCATCAGCGGGTAAGCGCGCGTGCGCAGAAACTCGCGATCGAGTGTGAAACGGTAGTGCTCGTAAAGATGCGCGCAAAGCCACGGTCCGCTCATGCACCAGTTTGCCCATGTGGGTTGGCCCACACCCGCCCCAACGGGATTGGCCGCGCGCCACACATCGATGTTGTGGTGCGTCACCCACCCCGGCAATCCGTAGGTCTCCTGCGCGGCACGCGCGCCGGTCTTGCTCAAATCCGCGATCAATGAGACCAGCGGCTCGGTGCAATCGCCCAGGTTGCAGGTTTCCGCCGGCCAGTAGTTCATCTGGATGTTGATGTTCGATGTCCAGTTGGAACTCCACGGTGGCGTCACCTGGTAGTTCCATATCCCCTGCAGATTCGCCGGCTGCGATCCCGGCCGCGAACTCGAGATCAGCAGGTAGCGTCCGAACTGGAAATACAGGGCCAGGAGCGATGGATCGGGAGTCGTGGCAAAGTTCTTGAGCCGCACATCGGTGGGCTGTTCTGCGGCCGCATCCGATCCAAGCCGCAAGGCAACCCTGTCAAACACCCGCCGAAAGTCGGCTTCGTGTCTCTGCCGCAGAACCGCGTCGCTCTTCTGCAACGCAGCATCCAGTTGCCGCCTCGCCTTGGCATTCACCTCGAGTTGCGGGGTGTCTGGTTTCTGGTCGTATCCTTTGTAACCTGTGGCCGCGGTCAGAACGATCGTGCAACTCGTCGCTCCTTCCACGCTCAGCTTGTTTCCCTCCGCCTTCGTATGGCCGCCTTCAAGGCGCGCTTCAAGCAACGCTGCAAAGTACATTCCTTCGCCCGGCTCATCTGAAAGCACAACCGGTTTTTCGCCGCCCGGATGCCCGGCTCCGGCAATGTGCTTCGCCGCCTTTCCCGTCAGCAGCAGGCGATTGCCGCCTTCAGCCACAACGGCCGAAACCAGCGGTCCATCCATCCAAAGCGATGCGTTCAACGCGCCGGCCTTGCTTGCGGTTAGCCGCAGCACAATTGCCTGGTCGGGAGCTGAGGCAAACGCCGTGCGCTCAAACACCACGTCTCCAGCCTTGTAGCGCGTGCGCGTGACTCCCGTGGCAAGACGCAGTTCGCGGCGATATTCAGTCAACGGTTCGGCGTGCTTCAAATCCACATGCAGGCTTCCGATTACCTGGTACGCCTCGGCGAAAAGCCCCTGCATCTTCTGGCAGAGATGGTCGGCCTTGTGGTAGTCCTTTTCTTCGAGCACGGCGCGGCGCACCTCAGGCAAAAACTCCTTGGCCTGCAGATTGTTTCCGTCCACAGGCATGCCGGACCATAAAGTGTCCTCGTTCAGTTGCAGAGTCTCTTTAGCCGGATCTGGAGCAGGCAGTTCTGCATTCGAATGATCGGGGCGGGCGCCCCACCTGGCGGTTTCGCTCGGGTAGGTCCAGCCGCCGCCAAAGACCATCGCTCCCAACCGCCCGTTGCCGATGGGCAAGGCGTCAACCCATTCGCGCGCCGGCGAGGTGTACCAGAGCGTTTGATTATCCAGCGCGCTTGTGCCGGCCTCGGACCATGCAAATCTTTTTCCTGCCGATAGAACTCCGGCAACTGCCGGGGCGGTAGCCAGAAAGCGGCGGCGCGTAAACCTGCTCATCGAAGTGTCCTCTCAGTTTGGTTGCGGGTTTCACCCCGCCGTTGAAAGATCTATGGCTTGGCCGTCAGCTCCTCGGCAACGGCGAGCCCGCCGGCACGCAAAATTCCCGGCACGTTGAAGTGCGTTAAATAATCCGAGTCCGTAACCAGCTTCGGCGCCTGCTCAAGGTGCAGCGCGACGGGCGTCTTGACGATCGCTGCCGCAAACGTTGCCCAGATAGCCGCATCACCCTTCGCGTAAATCTCCACATCGTGCCCGTTTCTGCTTTCAAGCACAATCGCGGTCACAATGTCCTGCACGCGGGCCTCATCGTCGGTGACATTGAAGGTCAAGAACTGCGGTCCGCCCGCATTCGCGTTGGCTCTGCGCTCCATGGCATCGTCGTCTGTCTCATTGGCCGGCGCTGCTTCCTGCGTCTCTCCCCGCTCACGCGGTGCGATTGCGGCCCCGGTCTGAAACACATCGAGTGCGAGGATGGAACGTCCCTCTGCCTTGAGCCGTTTCACCGTTTCACTCTCCAATGCCGCCGCCGACCCGCCGGGATCGACAACGATTGCGACCGCGCCTGAGCCCGGTATGGCAACAACCGGCATGCGCGCCTTCCAGCCGGGAAGATCCAGCACCAGCGCGCGTCCATCCGACACTGAAATTACGTTGTCAGGAATTTCAACGGCCAGCGTCTTCATGAGTCGATCGCGCAGGAACAGCTTGCCCTGCGGCTGCGCATTTTGCGCCTCCGCCATCCCACGCCACTCATTGAAGAGTCCATTCAGATCGACGGCATTGGCTGGAAGCGTTCGATTGGAGAGCGCCATCATCTCCTGCAGCATCGGTACCTCGATGTTGTGCTCGGCCAGTTCCTTTGGGTCGCTGACGTCCGGATTCACCTGCGCAAAAAACTTGTATACAGCTTCGCGGCTCTGCTGGTTAAAGTTGTGTACCGCTTCAAACTGCACCACGCTTACCTGGTCGCCCTTTTTGTACAGGTCGTAGATCTTTTTGATTGCAGGGAACTCTTCCTTCGGGACATTCTTCGTCCAGTCGGTGGTGTCGCTGACCACGAGCATGGGCTTGGGCGCAAACATCGCGGCAATCTCCACATTGCTCGTGTTCAGGCGCAGGCCCGGCGCGTTCTCGCACAGGTCGCCGCCCTGCATGATCGCTGAAACCATGTTGACCGGGGACACAAACTGCAGGCGATCATCCACGGCGGCCAGCATCATGGTTTGCGTCGCCCCGCCTGAGGCTCCAGCCATGCCGATGCGGCCTGCTTCCACGTCCTCCAGCGACTCAAGAAAATCCAGAGCCCTGATCGAATCCCACAACTGTAGTCCCATGGGGCCAAACGACCACAATCTCTGGTCCGCGCTGCCAAAGCGGTGCGGCACCTGAACCGTGTCGGTATAGCCAACCATGTCGTAGGCAAACACGACGTAGCCCTGCCGCGCCAGGCTGATGCCAAACGCCGGCCCAGAATCCACCGGCTCGTTCTCAAGCCGCCCGTACTGCCAGTGTCCATGCGGATTCAAAACGGCGGGATGCTTTGCCCGGCCATCTTTGGGACGATAAAGATTGCCGCCCAGGTAAAAGCCCGGCAGCGTCTCCAGCAGCACCTTCTCAATCGTGTAATCCCGTTCGTCGATCTTTCCAAAAACCTGCGCATGGAGGGGCGTCTTCTCCGGCATGGGCGACAATCCCGCTGCCACCAGGATCTGGTTGCGCAGAAACGCCTTACGCTCCTCCCACGCATGCCGGCTGCCGAACACCGGCAGCGGCAGATGCGTGTTTGTGGTGATGATGTTGGTGTTGCGCGCGTCTTCCGACGGCTCCGTTGCGTCCTGCGCCCTCGCTGCTGCCGAACCCGCCGCTGCCAGCGCAAACGCTACGACAGCGCATGCGCCCGCTTTCCACACGAGACCCTTCATGAGCCTTCCCCGTTCTGCACCCCGAGTGACCGTTACACGTACTCCGGCGCGGCAGGGACAATGTCAAAGTCCACCCTTTGCGCGCCGAGCCACGGATGAATTGCCGTCAGCCTCGCTTTTCCTGCCATCTCCAGCGTCCTGACCCAAATGGCGCCGGTGCCACCTACCAGCGCAAACGGATTGTCACCGATGATTTCCGCCGGGCCGGCCAGATCGAATCGAACGGCGTCGTTGACAAATGGAAGAATCGCGCCGAACTCGTCGGTGACGCGCAATACCACTCGCGTGGTGTCGGCGCCGTCGGCTGCCAGCGTCGTATCGTCCGCAACCACTGAGAATTTGCGGCTCACGCCGCGCCCTGAGAGACTCTTCGAAATGACTTGCTTGCCGCCGATATAGCCATCGATGCGCAGATCGCCCCAGTTGCCGACGGCATAGCTCAGGTCTGCCTTGAATGGCCCATATTTCAGGTGAGGGAACTCGGTGCGGTCTGGATCGGCTTCCGCCACCAGCTTGTCGCTCACGTAGAACTTGAGATGCTCGCAATTCGAGCAGACCACGGCGGTGGTGAATCCAATGCTCTCGTCCCCGCGTGCCCAGTGGAACGCCGGCTCCAGCACGATCTCTTCATCCGGGTCGCATTGCGACTTGTAGAATCCCGCCGCGGGCTTTGGCTCGCGAAAAATATCGGTCACGCCGTGATAGCAGATCCGGTCACCCGAACCAAAGTTCGCGTGGGTGTTGTAGTCAAAGGCGCACCAGCCGATTCCGCCCGCGTATTGCGGGTTCGAGGCCAGCTGATTGTGAATCCGAGCATGGCGCAGCGTGTGCTCGCGGAGGCGCTCCACATTATCGATTGTCTTGGTCGGAAAGGTGTGTCCCACGAATTCTGTATTCAAATACAGAGGATGATTGGGTGCCCGCAGGGGAAATCCGAAGTCGTTGATCGTGAATACGTCTTCAAGCAGTTCAGAACTTGCGAAGTTACGGATGCCGCCCGTCTGCCGGGTCGGATCGAGTTGGTGCGCCAGCGCGTTGGTGCGCGTGTAGAAGTCGTGATTGTCCTGCGATTCGTTGATGCGCACGCCCCACAAGATCACCGAGGGATGATTCCAATCGCGGCGGATCATGCGGCCCACGTTGTCTACTGAAATGTCCTGCCAGGCCAGGTCGCCGATGTGCTGCCAGCCTGGAATTTCCTCGAGCACCAGCAGTCCGATCTCGTCGCACGCGTCCAGAAAGTACTTCGACTGCGGGTAATGCGACGTTCTCACGATGTTGCACTTCAGATTTTTGCGCAGAATCAGAGCGTCCTGCCTCTGCACGCGCCCCGGCATGGCCTGGCCCACCCATGGGAAGGTCTGGTGACGGTCCAAGCCGCGCAACTTGACCACCGTTCCATTCAGAGAGAATCCATTCGGCGTGAACTTCGCCTCGCGGAAACCGATGCGCCGCACTTCACTGTCGATCACGCGGGTGCCTTCAAGCAGCCGCACTTCCACCCGATAAAGTTTCGGCGTCTTCAGGTCCCACAGTTCGATCCCGTTCAGCTGAAGCAGAGATAAGGTTTCAGTAGCATTCCAGTCCGGCCCGGCGCCCCGCTGCACTGGCTTCGACGCTTTCGCAACAAGGCGCTCGCCATCGTAAAGCGCGGCCTCAAGGCTGAGCGCCTCCGGTTCAGCACCCGGAACCGTCGCCTCCGGACCATGCAGAAAGCACGCCACGTCGACCGATGGTTTGTCCGTGAGCACATCTTTGGGCGCGGCGAATACGTTTTCAATAAACGTGGGAGTCACCAGGCGCAGCGAAACCTCGCGATAAATGCCGCCGAAGGTCAGATAGTCGATTTCATACCCAAACGGAGGAATGTCGGCCCGTTCGGTCGAGTCCACCTCGACCGCCAACACGTTGTCGCCGTCCCAATCCAGATGCTGTGTCAGTTCGAACGAGAAAGGTGTAAATCCGCCTTTGTACTCGCCCAGCTTGATCCCGTTCAGCCAAACGGTCGACGCCGTCATCACGCCTTCAAAGTCTACAAACACTCTTCGCGCCCGCGCACCGCCGGGCAAGCGAAAATGCCGCCGGTAGATCGACACAAACTCATACAACTTATCGTCGAAGCTGTGCCACGGCAGCCGCGTGTTGGTGTGCGGAATCGTTACGCGCGCAAAGCTGCTGTCGTCAAACAGCCTCTCCCGCGCATCATTCGTCGCCCTCGGGCTGTAGCGCCAGCGGCGATTGATTGGCAGCACAACACGGCCTTTGGCTTCGGGCATTGTGTCGTCGGCAAAGGCGGGCAAAGCTGGCGTAACGGCCGAAGCGGCAATCAAAGTACCGGTGGTTCTCAGAAAATTGCGGCGATCCATAAGGCTCCTTGCAAATCAATTGTTTTGTGCGCCCCGCGCCAAGTGCACCCGATTTTCAGCGGGAAGCGGAGCCACGTTCGAAGACCGCCCGTAGTTTATAACGTTGCG
>CAVXVM010000192.1:0-7296 GCA_963765025.1 uncultured Acidobacteriaceae bacterium
CTGTCGTTCGCCGATGCCCTGGTACGGATTGAGCAGGAACGTGCCGAAGCCGGCGTCGATTCGGATCTCGATCTTCTACAGGCTCGCTTGCGGCTTGCCGAGATCAAACTCGCCTCCCGCCATCTTGAAACCAGGGCCACCACGCTTTCAAAGCAGCTCTCAACCCTCACAGGCCTGCCAGTCGCCTCAATCCTCATTGACCACGGAAGTATCCCTGAGATTCCCGCCGTGTCTGGTGATGAAGCGCCGCGAAGCCTGGCTTCCATTCAATCTGCCGCTGAAGTGGCGAGGTCAAAGCAATTCGAGGCTAAGGGAGACGACCTGGCATGGCGGCGGCCATCCATCGGATTCGGCGCCGTCTATAACTACGATTCAAACGAACTAAACAGCTATAGCACCTACTACCGCAACTTCACTCCGAACAACGTCAGCTTCGGCCTCCAGATTTCGCTTCCCTTTTTCGACTTCGCAGTTCGAGCCAAAGCCAAGGTCTCCGCAGCCGAAGCGCTGCGCTCAAAGGTTGAGGCCGAGGAAGCCCAGCGTCAGAACGATGTGCAGATTGCGACGCTCACAGGCAACATCCGCGAGCTCGATGCGCAAGCCGAGATCGCCCGCCTCAAGCAACAGATTGCCGACGCTCAACTCAAGAGCGTGCTCGCGCAGCTTGAGTTGGGGAACGGCGCTGGAACCGGTCCGGGAGCTCCGCCGCAACTCTCGCCTAAAGCCGAGCAACTGGCGCGGATCGATGAGCGCCAGAAATTTGAGGATGCCCTGGATGCCGGATTCGACCTGAGCAAGACCAGGCTCACCCTGCTCAAGTCGTTGGGCCATATGGAAGACTGGCTGAACGAACTGCACACCAGGCAGCCGTAAGCACCGCCCTGGCCAGACTCGACCCCGCAGAAAATTGAATCCCAAGCCTGTTCCGCCGCGTCTAACCCTTTGAGAATCAGTGCGTGTAACAGGATGCACCTTCCGCGAGATAAACCCGCGGAAATCCTCCCAAAAACCGACAGAATGTTAGAATTAAAGGGATGCCTATGCCTTTGAAAACAATTTTCCTCAACCCACCCTCCTTCAAGAATTTTGACGGCGGCGCAAGCTCGCGCTGGCCCGCAACACGCGAAATTGAGTCCTACTGGTACCCGGTCTGGCTCACCTATCCCGCCGGCCTGCTTGAAGGTTCCCGCGTGCTCGACGCGCCCCCGCACCACGTCAGCGCCGACGAAACCATCCAGATCTGCAAGGACTTCGAGTTCCTGGTGCTGTTTACGTCCACGGTGGGCTGGGCGGGCGACCAGCGCCTTGCCGAGGCCATCAAGGAAGCGAATCCATCCATTCGTATTGCCTTTGTAGGACCGCCGGTCACCACCGATCCTGACCGCGCGTTGAACGAGTGCTCGGCTCTGGACTTTATCTGTCGCCGCGAGTTTGACTACTCCGTAGTGGAGTACGCGCAGGGCAAGCCGCTGAGCGAAATCCTCGGAATCAGCTACAAGGTGAACGGCAGGATCCAGCACAACGCAGACCGTCCCCAGGTGGAAGATCTCGACGCCATGCCGTGGGCCACCAAGATTTACAAGCGCGACATGGACGTGACGCGTTACAATGTGCCGTTCCTGCTGCACCCCTACATCGCGCTCTACTCAACGCGCGGTTGCCCCGCGCAGTGCACCTTCTGCCTGTGGCCGCAGACACTCAGCGGACACGCCTGGCGCAAGCGCTCAACAGACGACGTGGCGGCCGAGCTAAAGTGGGCGAAGGAGAACTTCCCTGAAGTGAAGGAATTCTTTTTCGATGACGACACCTTCAACATCCAGAAGGTGCGCACCATTGAGCTGTGCGAGAAGCTGAAGCCACTGGGCCTCACCTGGAGCTGCACCTCGCGCGTGACCACCGATTACGATACGTTGAAGGCCATGCGCGAAGCCGGATGCCGTCTGCTGATCGTTGGTTTTGAGTCAGGCGACCCGCAGATTCTGAAAAATATCAAAAAGGGCGCAACCGTAGAGCGCGCCCGAGACTTCGTCCGCGATTGCCACTCCCTTGGCCTCACGATTCACGCCGATTTCATTCTCGGCCTGCCCGGCGAAACCAGGGAATCGATTCGCAACACGATCAACTTTGCCAAGTCGCTCGATTGCGAGACCATCCAGGTTTCCATCGCGCACGCCTATCCTGGCACCGAGTTCTACGAATTCGCGGCCAAGAACGGATACATCACCAACGAAAAAATGGAAGACGGCGGCGGCCACCAGATGGCGCACATCGAGTATCCAGGACTGCCCGTCGACTACGTGATGGAGATGGTGCACCGCTTCTACGACGAGTACTACTTCAGGCCGAAGGCCGCCTTCCGCGTAGTTTGGAAGGCCATTGTGAATCGCGATGTGCCCCGCCTGTATGTCGAGGCTAAATCGTTCATGAAACTGCGCGCGCAGCGGAACAAGGCGGTAAAGCAAACGCGCAGCCAGCACGCCGATCCGCCAGCCCCGGTTGGCGCAGGCGCGTAAAAACAATCTATATGCAAGTGACCGAGGGCGGCCGCGATTGCGTCCGCCCTCAACTTCTTTAGCCCTTGTATAGCAGGGACGCACGATACTGGACTGATGGCACACACAAAACTAATTCCGCGGCAATACATGATCCTTGGACTCGTGTCTCTGTGCGCGCCATTGGGAGACACCTGCCTGTCGCGAGGGATGACCAGCCTGCCACCAATCACGCTGACGCATCCGTTTTCGCTCATCGCTGCTGTCTTTACGCCATGGATCGCCCTGGGCATTGCCATGCTGCTTGGCTTCTTTGCCAGCTATCTCACCGCGCTTTCGTGGGCCGACCTGACGTATGTTCTGCCCGCCACTGCCTTTGGCAACGTGATCGTCGCCCTGTTCGCCCGCTTCTTTCTCCACGAAGCAGTCTCGTGGCAACGCTGGCTCGGGGTGGTTCTCATTACCGTGGGGGTTGGCTTTGTGGCGCAGGGCCCCTCATTCACCGAACGGCCCACTCCAGTCGCCGTTGTTGAAGGTGAGCCTCAGGCAGAGGAGCTGCTGCGATGACGCTTCTCCTCCCAGTGTTGACTGAGCGCTTCTGGATCGCGGCCGGAATGATTGCCGCCATCATTCTTTGCTCAAGCGCAGGTGAAATACTGACGGCCGCTGCCATGAAGTCGATCGGCGACCTTGACGAGATTCGCGCCCACTCCGGAATGAAAGGCGCAATTCGCGCTGTCATCACTTGTCCGCTTTTCTTTGCGGGCGTCAGTTTCCTTGCTCTGGCGTTCTTCTCCTTGTTGTTCGCGTTGAATCATCTCAACCTGAGCCTGGTCGCACCTGCATCAGCATCTTTGACGCTGGTAACGAACGCCATCGGTGGAAAGATCTTCCTCAAAGAAAATGTCGATCACCGCCGATGGACCTCGGCGGTCCTCGTCTGCATTGGGGTTTACTTTCTGGCGCACTGATGAGATCAGATGACTATGACCTCTTACGAATAAGTTCCAAAGCACACAGTGATAGGTTGGAGATACAATTGCGGGCGACCAGCATTCAAGAAGGAGACGCTCCTTGAGAGCTCTAACAAGGCATGCTTTATACTTCGCAATTCTGTTTGATACGTTGCTCGGATTCGGCCTGGCACAATCTGCTACGCCTGACTTTGCATCCGCGTGGCATAACGGCAGATTTCAGGTTGATGTCCAGAGCGTAATTGGCCGCTCCGATATTGTTCTCGCCAAACCGAATCTGGACCCCGGTGAAGCTATGCCGCTGGGAAATGGCGCGCTCGGCGTTGCGGTTTGGTCAGCTGAAGGCCTCACCGCGCAACTCAATCGCAATGACACACTGCCAGATCGTTTGTCGCCGGGCCAATTAGTTGTTCCCGGATTGGCGAACTTGACGGTCGCGAAGGATTACTCAGGTCGCCTGGACCTATATCACGGAGAATTCCGTGAGCAGGGCGGCGGTTTGGCCGCAACGGTATTCGTCGAGCCAGATCGGGATGCGTTGGTCGTTGACGTCACCGGCGCGAACCCTAATGTGTCGCAGACCGCGCTCTTGAAGCTTTGGTCTCCGCGCACTCCTCATGCAACGGCTGAAGGCTCTATCGGGCTTCTTGCGCAGTCCTGGATCGAAGACAAGAATCCCGGATCGTCCGGCCGGGTATTCGGCTCGCTTTCCGCAATCACGGTGAAAGGCCGCAGTGTGTCTGCCACGGTTACGGATCCTCTCACCATCACCGTTTCGTTCAAGCCCTCTCAGGACGGCCACTTCCGAATCATCGTCGCGGCTCCGCATAACGACGGAGCGGGAAGTGTGAACGATCTCGCAAATCGCGCACTTGTAGCGACGCCTGATTCTGAGCACCGAGCTTGGTGGGAAGATTTCTGGGGCCGCGCCGCGGTCATCAGGATCACTTCAAAAGATGGCGCCGGCGAGTATATGGAGAACCTCCGAAATATCTATCTATTTGTTGCGGCAATCGAGAAAGGCTTCGAGTATCCCGGCTCCCAAGCCGGCATCGCAGACATGATTTCTTCAGCTCAGGACTCTCATCGCTGGGATTCATCTGCATTCTGGCATTGGAACCTGCGTATGCAGGTGGCAGCCGACATTGGTGCAGGACTGCCTGAACTCAACGAACCCTACTTCAATCTGTATCGAGAGAACCTTGAGAACATCGAAAACTGGACTAAACAAAACATGAAAGGCCTCCCCGGAAGTTGCGTGCCCGAGACAATGCGCTTCAACGGACAGGGCATTGAATATGAGTCCGCCTGGAAGCCGGTCTCGATCGGGAGGGACTGCGACCTGGGGTTCAAGCCGTACTACAACGCACGAACGCTGTCCACCGGAGCCGAAGTTGCGCTCTGGGTGTGGGAGCAGTATCTCGCTACCGGTGATCGCAAGTTTCTTTCGGATAATTATCCGCTCATAGCTTCTTCCGCGCGTTTCTTGCTGGCCTACCAAAAGGTGGGTCCAGATGGATTGCTCCACACTAGCCCTTCCAATGCCCACGAAACGCAATGGGACGTGACCGATCCGACGACGGATATCGCTGCGATGCAAGCTCTTTTCCCCGTCGCCGTGCAGGCCGCCAATTCACTGGGCAAGGATGCGAGCCTGGTTCAACAACTTGAATCAGCACTGCCCAGAATCCCTGCCCTGCCTCGGACGCAGCAGACCCGCCCGCAGACTCTATTGCCGGCTTCTGCCGATGCAGAAGGAACGGATGTGATTGCAGAGTCCTACATGCCCGGTGCGGAGAACCACAACATCGAGAACATCGGCCTTGAGCCAGTTTGGCCCTATGCCCTCATCGGAGACGCATCTCCGATGTTCGCTCTTGCGCAACGCACCTATGAGCATCGGCCAAACATTTCGGCCGCCGACTGGAGTTTTGATCCAATCCAGGCAGCACGCCTCGATCTGGGCGCCGAGGTGGGTTCGACGTTGGTTGAGACCACAAAGAAATTTCAGGGTTTTGTAAACGGCATGGCAAAGTGGGAGCCTTCGGCGCGCGAGTTCTACGTCGAGCAGGCAGGTGTCGTTGCAGATGCATTACAGGAAGCATTGGTACAGGATTATGATGGCGTGATCCGCATAGCTCCCGCGATCCCGCCAGGATGGGACTTCGACGGCAGCGTGTATGTGAGAGGCAGAACAAAGGTTGACGTTCAGGTCAGAGATGGAAAAGCAACCACGGTTGTGATCGAATCCGGAGCAGTGCAGAAGATCAAGATGCGCAATCCCTGGCCAGGCCATGAGGTCGATGTGATCTCCGGAAAAACCGGGCAATCGATAAAAACCAGTGCAAACGGACCATTGATTAACTTCGAAGCGTCTGCCGGCACAAGCTACCTTGTCGAGCAACACAGCGAGCATTCCAAAATGAGGCCCTTTGCGCCCGTCACTGGAAAACCAGCAGCTCTAGCCAAGAGGCTTGGACCGGTTCAGATTGGCCTCTTTAGTGCTGAAAGGCCCTGACAAAACGCTTTCGCTCCTTCGTGTCTAATCATCGACATAACGCAACTGGCCGGCTGCCCATCAGGGGAAGCGTATGACGAACCTGTCATTCGCCTTGGATGATATTGATCTTGAATTGTGCCCGACTCTAGGCCGCTCCCCTGTGGCCCACCAACTATAATAGGTGTATCTTTCTTCTCGTTGCCCGGGCTCTCAAAGGTCTATGTTGACCGGCCTTCGAGTTGCTCGAAAATCCGAGGTCGGTTGTTGAATGAATAATGATGAATTAGTCCTGGTTACCGGCTCAACCGGCTTTCTCGGTGTTCGGCTGGTGCGTGAACTGCTCGAGCGGAACCCAAACGCACGACTTGCGCTCCTGATTCGCGACAGACCAGGCCAATCTGGACAGCAGCGCGCCGATCTCTTTGTCCCTCCTTCAGAGCGGTCACGGGTTCAGGTCTATTCCGGCGATGTGAGTCAGCCAAATTGCGGCCTGGACCTCGCCGCATACGACGCGCTCACCGCCGAGACCACCCGCGTGATTCATTCCGCGGCGACTGTGCGCTTTGATCATTCGCTGGACGAGGCCCGAAGCATCAACGTGGAAGGAACCCGTCGCGTCCTGGACTTTGCCGCGAAGGCACGCGGGCTCCGCAGCCTGGCCTATGTCGGCACAGCTTATGTGGCCGGCGAGCGCAACGACCTTATCAAGGAAGACGAGCTCGCCGTGGGGCAGAGTTATCGCAACACCTACGAGCAGACCAAGGCTGAAGCTGAAGCCATGGTTCGCTCGCGCCTCGGCTCACTTCCGGGCGTGATCCTGCGTCCAAGCATCATCGTGGGCGACTCTCAAACAGGCGTCACCTCCAGCTTCAAGATGATGTATTGGCCACTCAAAATCTATGCGCGCGGCTTGTGGCGGACCGTTCCAGGCTATCCCGACGCTATACTCGACATCGTCCCTGTGGATTTTGTCGCCAATGCCGTTGCCCGCATCGCCTTTGATGACGCGGCACTTGGTACGACCCTTCACCTTTGCGCGGGCCCGCGTGGCAGCGCCACGATCATGCAGGTTGCCCAACGCGCCAAAGAGTATTTCAACGGTCCTGAACCTCGCTTCGTCGATCCAAAGTTCTTCTTTGCCGTCGTACGGCCGCTCCTCTTTGCCTCCCTTTGGGGCCGCAAACGCCGCGTGCTTCGCGATGGCCGCGCCTATCGCGACTACTTCACCATGCGCATGCAGTTTGACACCACCAATGCCGAACGCATGCTGGAGCCTGCGGCAGTGCGCCCTCCGCATGTGCTCGAATACCTTGACCGCTTGTTCAACTAT
>CAVXVM010000193.1:0-9652 GCA_963765025.1 uncultured Acidobacteriaceae bacterium
GCATTCTCCAGGTATCGGCACGCGAACAGCGCAGCGGACTTGCGGCTGAAATTGAAGTCAAGCCGACTTACGGTCTCACCGACGAGCAGGTCGAGACCATGATCCTCGACTCCTTCGATCACGCCGAAGAAGACTTTGCCAAGCGCCTCCTCATTGAAGCTCGCAACGAGGCCGAGTCCATCCTCTCCAAGGTCGGGGGTGTGCGCACCAACCCCGCATGGGGCCAACTCACGGGCGAAGAACAGGCAGCCATTCAGGCTGCGGTCGCCCACCTCGCCTCCGTAAATCAAGGCGACGACATGTCCGCCATTCGCGAAGCCACGCTAGCGCTCGACAAGGCAACCGGCCGCCTCGCCGAACTCATGATGGATGCCGCCGTATCCACGGCCCTCCGCGGAAAAACCATGAGCACCGCCGGCGAGCAACTCGACGAAGCTGTCACCGCCCCCCACGCCATGGCCCCGGCGGAATTCAAATAGGACCAACCGCCGCCTCGTTGTGCCGGCGCACAGGAAAGGATTTCAATCCCATGAGCGAAGAAGCCACAGAGAACATTCCACCCGACAAACTGGTGCGCGTCACCTTTATGCCTGAGGGCAAGACCGTTGAATTCGAGTTTGGCACCTTGCCGTACGACCATCACGGCAAGCCCATGTCGTTCCTCGATGTTGCCGAGAACTTCGGCATCTTTCTCGATCACGCCTGTGGCGGCGTCTGCGCCTGCACCACCTGCCACCTGTGGATCAAGAACCAGGATGGCATCAGCCCCGCCGATGACGATGAGATCGACCGCATGGATATGGCCGCCGATCAGCAACTGGAATCGCGCCTCGGCTGCCAGGCAGTCATAACCAAACCCGGCAACTACGTCGTCGAGATTCCCAAGTGGAACCGCAACTACACGTCGGAAGGCAAGCCGCTCGCCCTGGCCGAAGGAAAGTAAATTCAAAATCGTGATCTGGTGTTTCAGAAAATCTTGACCGGAAACACGGCGGGTGCCCGCGGTCTCGTTTCTGAGACCGGGGATAGCAGGCATTCAACTTCGTCAATCACAAAGAAGTAAGGACTGAAAAATGCCACGCGAAATTTTTTGGACTGACGCAGAAGAGATCGGCATTCAACTGCAGGAAAAGTTTCCTGACATTGAACCCTTCTCCGTCCGCTTTACCGACTTGCACAAATATGTCACTGAGCTAGACGGTTTCGCAGACGATCCAACCAAATCGAACGAGCCAAAGCTCGAAGCCATCCAGATGGCCTGGCACGAGGAATACGAAGACGCCAAAGGCTAGACGACGGAATCAACAAACTGAAAACTGAAAACTGAAAACTGAAAACTGAAAACTGACCACTGACAACTGCTTCACTTCGCGTGATGCGAAATCCCCAGCACGTTGCCGTCCGGGTCCTTGAACCACGCCACCTGGTCGCCGCCGGGAAACGTCTGAATTCCTCGCTCATCCTGCTGCATGAACGAATAGCGTTCAAAGGTCACGCCTTTGCCAACCAACTCGTCCACCGCCGCGCAAATGTCCTCGGCTTCCCAGCCAAGAACGGTTCCCGGCGCTGGGGTAAACTCCTTGGCCTTTCCTATGCGCAGCATCACGCCATCCATATCGAATACCAGCGCAAACCCGTCGTCGCGGAGGTACTTGAAGCCCAGGGTATCGCGATAAAACGGAATCGCCGCCTCCGGATTCTTTGTATTAAGAAACGTAATCACATGATTCATCGCTTCCTCCTTGCTATTCCCTATCGCGCTCGTGCTCATTCCAGCCAAACGCCCCTTCAAAGTGCTGGAATTCCTTCTTCTGTCCCGGCAAAAGGTACACGCTGACGACGTCAAAGCGAACCTGCGGCGCTGCCTGTTGCGGGAGCTGCCGCACATACTGCCGGGCCAGCCGCCGCAGCATGGTGCGCTTATGTGTGTCCACGGCCACCTCTGCGGCCGTAGCGTCGTGAGCGGTCCGCGTCTTCACCTCCACAATGCACAACAGCTCTCCCTGCCACGCAATCAAATCGATGTCGCCGGGCTGGTGCCCAGCAGACCAGCGTCGTGCCACAACCACGTAGCCCTTGCGGCGCAAGTGGAAATACGCCGCATTCTCGCCCTCAACTCCAGTCGACAGGTGCTCGGGCAGCGCCGGCGCACGGCCTCTCCGCCGCGCCACCCAGTCCAGGCCCGCCATCCCCTGCTCCAGCGCTGAAACCCACCTCTGTCGCATCCATTCCATCGCCAACCATTCTCGCCGCGGGTGTGCCCTTCGTGCAAATCGCCGCGCAGCGTCAACCCCAGGCAGTGAGCACAACTTCCCCATTCCCATTCTGACTCGCAGTATCAATCGCGGAAAACCCTTGGTATCAGCTCCGCGAAAAACCACTCCATGTGTCAGCATGGGTCGAAACTAAGCAGTAGTGCACAAGGAGTGTCAGGTAATGTCCCACGGAGTTTTCGGCGGCCTGTTTTCCCAGCGCGGCGTTCAGGCGCCTCCCATGTCAACGGAGTTTGACCAGACGGTCGAAACAGATCACCAAACGGGCGTGGACCGTAGTTTCCAGTACGCGCTCGATGCCCTCCCCTGCAATGCCATGTTTTGCGATCGCGAGTTAATTCTCCGCTACCTCAATCGCGCGTCGCTCAACACGTTGCGCTCATTGCAGGAGCATCTCCCCGTTCCCGTCGATCAAATTATCGGCAAAACCATCCACATCTTTCACAAGTCGCCCGAGCATATCGACAAAATCCTGGGCGGCAAGCATCATCACGGTCTCCATCAACTCCCCCACAAGGCGACCATCTCGCTAGGGCCTATCAAGCTCGATCTCAACGTTGAGCCCATGATCAACGAGACCGGCGAATTCATCGGCGCGGTTGTGTTGTGGGGCGTTAGCACCCAGCAGGCGATTGATGCGCTCAGGCACGCGCAGGAGGCGCAACGCGCTGACATTGAGCATCTCGACGGCAACTTGCAGATGGTAGCCACCGCAACCCACGAAATCGAATCCAGCATTGCAGAAATTGCCCACAACGCAGTCAACGTTGCCGAAGCTGCTGAGAAGTCCCGGGCGGCCGGCGCTCAAAGCAAGTCGTCAATCCTTAGCCTCAAGGCTTCAAGCAGCGGTGTCGCCAAGGTAGCCGACCTCATTGCCTCCATCGCCACGCAAACCAGCGTGCTCGCGTTGAACGCAAACATTGAGGCGGCCCGCGCCGGTGCGCACGGCAAAGGCTTCAGCGTAGTGGCCAGCGAAGTGCGCAAGCTCGCCGGCCAAACTGCCGCCGCCACTGCCGAAATTCAGGCCAAGGTCGCCGCCATCGGCGCCGATATCGGTACGGCCATCGGCGCCATTGACGCCATCACCAGCCACACTGAAGAATTGTCCGGCCTCTCGCATCAGATGGCTGCGGCCGCCGAAGAGCAGCATCTGGCCACGCAGGAGATGGCCCAGAATCTCGAGCGGGCTGCCCATCGCACTTCGGAAATTGCCAGCATGCGTTTGGAGGAAAAGGTCATCTAGCAGCCAGCCCGCTTTGATCGCGCTGGCAAAGCACCGAGCCCGCAATAATTTCGGCCGGCCGTCAGGAAAGGAACCCTGTCGGCTGGCCTCTTTTTTGTTCCCTGAATTCCAACTCCTCTGCTCTTTACCAGCACAGCTCCACCAATCCATTTGTCCTTCACCAGCTCGATGCCGACTGTATGTCAGCGTCCGCAAAGCCCACCCGTCAGAGCTCGTTTCCGCCGGCAAAGAGCCAACCTGGCCCCCGCGCAGAATACGATGGTAAAGACGCCATGAGCTCAACCGCACCCCGCTCCGGAAGCAAAGCCACCACCACCACGGTCGCGCTCGCTTTCCTCAGCGTCTACTTTTTCTGGGGCTCAACCTACACGGCCATCCGCATTGGCGCCGGGTACATGCCTGCGCTTCTGCTCGCAGGAACGCGCTTCCCCATCGCCGGCATAATTCTCCTCGCCTGGTGCCGCTGGCGTGGCCTGCGCATCATCTGGCCGGCGCGAGCCATGTTCATCATGGGCCTCGTCGGCTTTCTCCTGCTCGGCGTGAGTAATGTTCTTCTTATCTATGCCGAGGTTACTGTGCCCAGCGGTCTGTCGTCACTGGTCTATGCCATCATGCCGCTCTACGTCGCCATCCTTGAGCTGTTTCTACCCAACGGAGAGCCGCTCCCTCTCCGCGGCTGGCTTGGATTGCTGCTGGGCTTTGCCGGCCTCGCCACCCTGCTCTGGCCCTCGCTGCACAACGGTCTCGGCGGTAGTGGCACGATGCTGTGGGCCATTCTCGCCCTGCTTTTCGGACCACTCGCCTGGGCCGTCGGCAGCATCATCTCGCGTCACGCCCGGCTTCCGGTCAACATCTTCGTCGCCGCAGCCTGGCAGATGCTCATTGCCGGCGTCATCTCGCTCATCCTCGGCACGGCCCTCGGCGAATGGCCCCAATTCCACCTCAACCCCGCGTCGGTAGGCTCGCTGGCCTGGCTCATTACTGGCGGCTCGCTTATCGGCTACACCGCCTTCATCTATCTCCTGGAGCATGTCCCCGTGGCCAAGGTCACGTCCTACACCTATGTCAATCCCGTCGTCGCCGTCCTGCTCGGCATCCTGCTGCTTCACGAGCGCCCCGCCGCGGCGGAGTTCATTGGCATGGCAGCCATCGTCGTGGCCGTCTTCCTCCTGACCACAGCCCAGGTCAAAGCCAAGCCCGGTCAGCCTGTTCAGGAACTGGAGCAGATGCCGGCGGAATAAGTCGTCTGCCGCGCGCTAAGGCTTCTTCGCAAACGCGCTAGCTGGAACAAGCGCAGGGCTCGACTCTCCATCCAGCGAAACGGCGCCTTGCTCAAACGTTTTCAGGTCCGCCTCGCTCGCCACAAAACCCATCCAGCATACGGCGCCGTTCTTCAGCATGGAGCACACCAGTTCCAGCCTCTTCTTCTGCTCTGGCCGCTCCAGCAGGCTGCCCGATGCCCGTTCAATCCACAAGGTGTGTGCGCCGAGCGAGTAGGTGCCAAAAACAGGATCGCTGATCTTCCACCCCTTCTTCAGGCTCTCGGCCATGGTCGCGGCAAACGCGGGAAGATCGGCGTCGGTGTAATGCTGACCGAAGCAGTCGAAGGGCAGGGCGACAATCACCACGCTTGACGCGCCGTTGCCGTGGCGGGCCTTGAAAGGGGCTTCCATGCAGCCCACCGCTCTTATTTCGCTGTCACTCTGCGCATTTTTGGCCGCCTGTTGCTGCGCTTGAGCCACCGAAGGCCGTGTGTCCTCCACCGTCCAGTCCGACGGCAGGCGGTAGCTGAAGCCCAACTCCTTCGAACTGAGTTGCCGTCCCGCGGCAGTGTTTGGCGCGCCAGCCGGTGCCTGCGCAATCATCGGTGCGGTGCCTGCGGCAAAAATAGCGGCAAGAACGAGGGCTCTCATCAGGGCAGAAGTCTACCACACGCCCATCGGACGCGCATGCTCATCCAGGCGCTCATCTCGCTACTTCAGCAACAGCACTGACAGGGCCGATGCCACGCCCGCCAGCGAGAACACCATGCCCAGGTGCCAGTAAACGCGGCTGTGCGTCAGCAGCGTCACTGAGGTGATCACCAGGCCGATCTCCAGCAGTGCCTCGCCCAGGTCGAATCGGTTCGCGCGCAGCTCGGCCTGCTCCACCTTGGCTTCAAGAGCCTCGGCCTTCTCCATGTCTTCTTTGGTTTCATCGGCCCACTTGGCCTGGTGGTCCGCGTAGCCCTTTGCAAGCCTCTCCGCGGACGCCTTGTCCCCTGCGGGCATCACGCTCAACAGATCGGCCGCCAGTTGCGTATCGTTCGATCTAATCTTGTGGGCCTGGTATTCGTTCCACTGGTCGGTCGCCTTGTTCTGGTCCAGCACCGCTTCTGTGTGGGTGCGATGCCCAAGCACTGTCGTGATCGCTACCAGCACCGCCAGAACGGCCATCGTAAATGCAACTGGGCGCATCGCGGATTCATGCGCTCCGTGCTCTGCATGCTCCTGCAATTCATGGGATTCGTTGGCTTCCATCTGCTTCTCCCGCTCAGGGCCGCTCTACTTCCGCTTCCAGCGCACGCCATCCTTTGAGTCTTCCAGCACCACGCCCTTTTCCGCCAGTTCATTGCGGATCTGGTCGGCGCGCGCAAAGTTGCGCTGCTGCTTGGCCTGGGTACGCTCGGCAACCAGCTTGTCAATCGCCTCGTCGCTCAGTCCCTGTCGCGCCAGCAACTCGGGCGCTACCTCGGCCATCCGCCCCGACTGCTCCGCCCATGCCAGCGCGCGCTTTGTTGCCTCGGCGTCCGTGTCCACCAGCACGTCGAACACCGCGTCGAAATCTTTCAGCACCAACCGGATCGCATCGCGGTCCCCGGACCGCAGGTCTCCTTTGTCGATTGCCGTATTGGCCGCGCGCACCAGCTCAAAGATCGGCGCCCGCGCGTCGGCCGTGTTCAGGTCGTTGGCCAGCGCGTCCATGTAGTCCGCATGCGCCTTCTTGGCCGCGGCCTGCAACTCGTCGTTGGCTCCTTCGTCAAACTTGCCTGTCGCCAGCCGATCTGCAAACGTCCTCAGTCGCTCAACCGCCGCCGTCGCATCCACCAGCCCGTCAAACGTAAAGTTCAACTGGTGGCGATAGGGAACCGAAATCAGCGCCATGCGAATCGCCGACGCCTTATAGCCCTTCAACAGCAGGTCGCGCAGCGTGTAAAAGTTTCCCTCGCTCTTGGCCATCTTCCGCCCGTCCACCAGCAAAAAGCGCACGTGCATCCAATGCCGCGCAAGCGTCTGGTGCGTCACCGTCTCGCTCTGCGCAATCTCGTTCTCGTGGTGCGGAAACATCAGGTCTTCGCCGCCCGTATGCAGGTCGAAGCTCGGTCCCAGGTATTCCATCGCCATCGCCGAGCACTCAATGTGCCAGCCCGGCCTGCCTCTGCCGATCGGCGTATCCCACGACATCTCGCCCGGCTTGGCCGCCTTCCACAACGCAAAGTCCCGCGCCGAGTCCTTCTCGTACTCGTCCACGTCCACGCGAGCCCCGTCTTCCATCCCGCTCAGATCCTTCTTGCTCAGCTTGCCGTACTCGGGAAACGCTGAAAGCCTGAAGTACCACGATCCCTCTTCCGCCTGGTAAGCTGCGCCCACTTCGGCCAGCTTCTGGATCAGCTCCACCATCTTGTCAATGTGCTCTGTGGCGCGCGCCATCTGCTCCGGATGCTGTACCTTCAAGGTGTCCAGATCTTCAAGAAAAGCTTTCTCGAAGGGTGCTGTGTACTCCTGAATTGAAATGCCCGCCGCCGCAGCATTGCGGATGATCTTGTCATCGACGTCTGTTATGTTCATCACGTGCTGGACGGGCACGCCGGTCAGCAGCAGGAACCTGCGCAACACGTCGATCTCAAGAAACGTGCGAAAGTTGCCGATGTGGCCGTAGTCATAAACCGTGGGACCGCACGCATACATGCGCAGCGCTTTGCCATCGGCGGGGGCAAGCTCGTCGACTTTTCCTGTAAGGGTATTGAAGAGGCGGAGGGTCATTGAATCTTTCGTTTTGCCCTGAAAAGGCGGATTGAATCGGTGGTTTTCGGCCTTTTTGATTGTAACAATTCAGCCCGCGGCGAGCACTCGAAGCCCCGTGCCCCGTCCATCGCGCGTTTTGCAATGGGCGGGAGAGAATAACAGCGAATTGACCCATCCTCGGTCCCTGCGCCCAGCCGTGCGACCTCAATGAGTTTTTCCTCAGCCGACTCTCTTCCTTACATGCGTCTTCTCATCACCATCCGTCTCGCGCCAAATTCTTATAAACAAAATGCACAGGTCCGCACCCAATCAATCTGACGCATAATCCTTCTATGCCAGTCGCTACGGGAGTCTAACAAAATGGAGCTCGAGTATCACGTGGTCGATGTCTTTTCTGACACAGCGTTCAAGGGAAATCCCCTTGCCGTCGTCATGAACGGCTCCGGCCTCACCACAGAACAAATGCAGTCGATCGCGCGCGAGTTCAATCTCTCTGAGACCACCTTCGTCGATCGCCGTCCCCCCGCTGTGGAACAGGCCGAGGGGCTTCGCGTCCGTATCTTCACCACCCAGGAAGAGCTGAACTTCGCCGGCCATCCCACCCTCGGCACCGCCTCTGTACTTAAAGTGCATGCGCCCGATGCAATGCGCGAAGGCACTGTCACGCTCGCCCTCAACGTTGGCCCGGTCCCCGTCAAGTTCAATGAGGAAGGACTGTTTGGCGAGATGACGCAGCGCGATCCCGAGTTCGGCGCAGAGCTCGATTCGCCTGTCGTAGCGCGCCTTCTAGGCCTCTCGCCCGCTGACATGCATCCCGCTCTTACGCCCCAGGTCGTCTCCACGGGGACCGCCTTCGCCATCGTCGCTCTGCACTCCGTTGAGGCGCTTGGTCGCCTCAGCGTCAATCAGGTTGAAGCCACGCCGTGGCTGCGCGAGCGCTCGGCGCGTTGGTTCTACGTGCTGGCGCCCGTCGATGAACCAGTCGCGTTCGGCCAGCCTGCATGGCGCGCGCGCATGCAGTTCTACGGCGCTGAAGATCCTGCCACGGGCTCCGCTGCGGGATGCGCTATCAGCTACCTCGTCGCGCACAACGCAGTGCCTTCGGCTGAAAGAATTCACGTTCGCCAGGGCGTTGAGATGGGTCGCCCCAGCGATCTTTTTCTTTCCGCAAGGAAGGATGTGTCGAGGGTCACAGATGTGCGTGTAGCAGGCAGCACTGTTTTCGTTGCAAACGGACACCTTTTCCTGCCCTGATACACACCTGTTCCACAGGACGTTCAACATGCCAAGTTGAAACGATTGTTAACGCTAGCTAATTTTCCACTTGTTACAGTTTGATTTTCAGCGCACTCTTCGCCTCACGTTCTCTCTTTTTTTAAACCTCCATCACCCGTAGGCTTGCAACTCATAGCAGCACTTCAACCACTGTTGCAGACTGGTTTGTTGCTAGCGCAACAAACACTTGGTTTTTGACTGCGAACGATACCGGCTCAGCGCGGATAGCTTGCCGGTTGCTCCTTTGCGCCAACGACAGGCCCTCCCGGGCTGCGTCGAATAGCGTGGGACAGCCGGGGGGTCAACCTTCAAGCTTCCGAGAATCAGTAGGCGGATCGATCGCGGTTACGGGGCCCGACAATTCAACCAGCAGACCCGCCGACAGAGCGGGCAGGCGCGGTTTATTGCCAGGGCAGAAGAATCATAGAACCCCGACGAAGGAGCGGAACCCCCAAATTATGCGGCCCAAGAAAGTAATACTCTGCGTAGACGACAACGAACAGGAACTTTCGGTATTGAGTTTCATGTTGACGACCAACGGATATAAAGTGATTCCCGCCAATAGTGGACAGGAGGCCATTTCCCTCTTCTCCCAGACGCAGGTTGACCTTGTCCTCACCGACTTTGCCATGCCCCAGATGAACGGTCACCAGCTGGTGAATCGTCTCAAGCAGATCGCCTCACATGTTCCCATGATCCTGCTCGGCGATCCCCAGGCCATGGCCGGCCAGATTCACGCCGCAGACGCCCTGCTGGCAAAAAAACAGTGCACGCCGCAGGACCTGCTGGAGCGCATCAAGACCATGAGCGCCCGAAAGCGTGGCCCCCGGAAGGGCACCCTGCGCCAGGCGCCGCCT
>CAVXVM010000194.1:0-16309 GCA_963765025.1 uncultured Acidobacteriaceae bacterium
GTTCGACCGCTATTCGAACCTTTTGATTGTGCGAAGCGTCAGCAAGCACTGCGGGGTGCCGGGACTGCGCATCGGTTATTGCTACTCCGGAAATCTGTACCTCTTGAATCGCCTGCGCCGCTTCATTCCCACCTGGAACCTGAACAGCGTGGCTCAATATTTTCTGTCCTTGCTGCCCTCCACCGACGCCGATTACCAGGAAGCGCGCAAACGGCTGATCGGCGACGTGCGCTGGCTTTATAACGCGCTGAAGGAGACGCCGCATCTCGAGGCCTATCCCACCGGAGCCAACTTCGTGCTGTGCAAAATCACCAGCGGGCTAACAGCCGCTGAAGTGCAGGCAAAACTGCTCACCGAGCACATGATGTATGTGCGCGACTGCTCAAACAAGACCGGCATGGATCGCTACCACATCCGCATAGCCTCGCAGGGGCATGACAAGGACGCGCGCCTGGTCGAAGCCCTGCGCGCGCTCGTCCACTAATCGTCGCTATGGCAGAATCCCTTCAAGAGGCCTTGAATGAATCGTCCCACCGTCCTCGTCGTCACGCGGCGCATGATGCGCAAGAATCGCGTCATCGACTATCTCGGCGAAATACATTTCGAGCTCCTGATGAAAATGCGTATTCTGCCCGTCATGGTCCCCATCGCGCAGGGCGCCCTCCAGTGTCTGCCGCAATATGTGCAAGGCATGAGCGGCCTTCTGCTGGTCGAAGGCGACGACGTTGAACCGACGCGCTATAAATCGGAAAAGGCCAACTTCACATATCTCGAAAAAACAAATCCGTACAAGGATGAAATGGAGATCCGCCTCATACGCCACTCCCTGCGCAATGGTCTTCCCATGCTCGGTATTTGCCGCGGAGCGCAGCTCATCAACGTGGTGTGCGGCGGCACGCTCTACGGCGACGTGCAAACAGAAAAAGGCTCAGAGCGGAAACATATCGACCATACGCCCCACCACTACGACACCTATCGCCACCCCGTTACGCTGGTGGACGGAACGCCCTTGAAGCGCTGGTATGGGCAAAGCGAGCTCAACGTGAACAGCTACCACCACCAGGGCATTCGCAAGCTAGCCTCGCGCTTCAAGCCGATGGCCTACGCGGACGACGGGCTGATCGAGGCCTATTACGACCCGAAAGCGGAGTTCCTGGTCGGGCTGCAGTTTCACCCGGAGCGCATGCTCGGCGAGTACGCCGGAAACGGTCGCGTGTGGGAAGCATTTGGCGCGGCAGTCAGGAAAAAGGGCCGCATGGCCACGAAGAGTCCGGCCCCGAAAAAGTAAGCGCCTCACCCCTTCGCAGAGGTGAGGCGCTCTTGTATTCGAGCAGCAACGCTGCCCGGCCCGCGCTTATCCCTTGGCCTTCGCAAAGCGCTTGTTCACTTCCGCCCAGTTCACCACGTTCCACCATGCGGCCAGGTAGTCGGGACGGCGGTTCTGGTACTTCAGGTAGTAGGCGTGCTCCCACACGTCGTTGCCGAGAATGGGATAGAGGCCCTGTGACAGAGGCGAGTCCTGGTTGGCCGTGGTCATCACCGTAAGCTTTCCGCCCTTGAACACGAGCCAGCCCCAACCGGAGCCGAATTGCTTGGCGGTTGTCTCGTTGAAGGTCTTCTTGAAGGCTTCAAAGTCGCCAAAGTCCGCCGAAATCTGGCTGGCGATTGCGCCCGACGGAAAGCCGCCCGCGCCCGGTCCCATCAGGGTCCAGAACATCGTGTGGTTCGAGTGCCCGCCGCCGTTGTTGCGGACGACGCCGCGGATGTCTTCAGGGACCGCGGCCAGATCGCTGATGAGGTCGTCGACGGACTTTGCGGCCAGCGCCGGGTGGTTGGCGAGAGCGGCATTCACGTTGTTGATATAGGCCTGGTGATGCTTGTCGTGGTGGAGCTTCATCGTTTCGGCGTCGATGAAGGGTTCGAGTGCGGCGTAGTCGTAAGGCAGCGGTGCCAGTTCATATGCCATCGGGGAAATTCCTCCGTTCGAATTGTACGTTGTGGGGTTGAAGGCAAAACCAGGAATCTTCTGCCTCGTTTGCCGTGATCCAGATCGCCGCTCCCTGGTGGTTGCGTCGACTTTACTAGTTCGGTTTCGAAAACCTGCATCCCTGGTTTTCGAGCCGCCTTGCGCTGAGCGGCAGCGAACAAGGCCGGGCAGAACACTCTGCAACACAATTTTCACACGCAGCAGGCAGTGCGCTCTGTTCGTATGGATGCAGGAATCCGCGATCGAGGTGCAAAAGACGGCAAATAACCGCGAATCGGAAACCTTTGCGCGCCGCAAAACATCGATAATACGTAAGGGCGTCAGGCTGTTTCCCCGTGCCTTCCGCTCGCGTTCCCCAAATTCCGTTCGGCTTCCCAAGACCATCAACCGGAAAAGTTGTGTACAACGAGGATCGACATGGCGGATTACCTGTGGCTTGACCAGCAGGGCGAAGCGTTCGGCGCGCCCGGCCTGACGCCACGCTGGACTTCAAGCCTCAAAGACGCGGTGGGCACCGCCTACTCGGCATCGAGCCGCGTGTGGTTCACCTGTTCGCACGGGGTGCTGAACGAGATTTATCACCCCACCATCGACCGTGCCCAGGTGCGCGACATGGAATTCCTGGTGACGGACGGCGAGACGTTTTTCCACGAGGAAAAGCGCGACCTGCTGTCCACATTTGAATACATTGACGCCGAGGCGCTTGGCGTTCGCTACATCAATCGCGATCCCGACGGCCGGTATACGCTGACCAAGGAAATTATTTGCGACCCGCATCGGCCGGTGGTCTTGATGCACGTGCGGCTCGAAGGTCACGCGGAGTTGTTGCCTCGGCTGAAGGTTTACGCCCTGCTGGCGCCGCATCTTGACGATGGCGGAGCCAACAATACGGCGCGGGCCCTGGATGTGGCCGGGCACAAGGTGTTGCTGGCCTGGAATGGCCAATGGTCACTCGCCATGGGCGCCACCGGCGGCTTCAAACAAGTGAGCTGCGGATTTGCGGGCACAAGCGACGGCTGGCGCGATCTGAAAGAAAACTTCCGCATGGATTGGGAGTTTGGCTCAGCGACCAACGGCAACGTTGCTGTGATGGGCGAGGTGAACCTTCAAAAGACTGCGGACGGCGCCCTGGAGTGTACCGTGGCCATTGGACTGGGCGACGGCAAGCATCCAGCGCTGCAGGGCATGGCCACCGCGCTTACCAGCCCATTTGCCAGGCACCGCGCCCGGTTTATTGAGCAGTGGGGCCGGGCCGCGAATCCTGAGTGGCTCGCTGCCCGCTCCGGCGATGGCGGCAAGCTGATGCGCACCAGCCACAATGTCTTGCTGGCGCACGAAGACAAGACCTATTCCGGAGCCTTTGTAGCTTCCGCCTCCATTCCCTGGGGACAGGTGAAGGGCGACGACGATCTGGGCGGCTACCACCTGGTTTGGACCCGCGACATGGTGCAGACGGCTGGCGCGCTGCTGGCCTGCGGACGCGTGGAAACAGCGCGGCGGGCTCTGGTCTACCTGGCCTGCACTCAACAGACCGATGGGGGATTTGCCCAGAATTTCTGGATCGATGGAACCCCTTTCTGGAAGGGCCTGCAACTCGACGAAGTGGCCTATCCGCTGATCCTGGCCTGGCGGCTCTGGAAAGCCGATGGCCTCGCGGACATGGACATTTTTCCGTTTGTCGAGCGGGCTGCGGGCTTTCTCGTGCACCACAGCCCCATTACCAACCAGGAGCGCTGGGAAGAGAATGCAGGCTACTCGCCCTCGACGCTGACGGTGGTGATTGCGGGATTGATCTGCGCTGCTGAGATGGCGCGGTCGCGCGATGCAATGGAGCTGGCCGTGTTTCTCGAGGAGTTTGCCGACTGGATCGAGGAGCATCTCGAACTGTGGACGGTCACCAACGACGGCGTTCTCCACCCTGACATAAAGCGCCATTACATGCGCATCCGGCCGCCGGAGTGCGGCGAGGTCTATGCCCATGAGGGTTGCGGACGGGAGACGATTCACATCGCAAACCGCCCGCCCGGCACGCGCACGGAGTTTGAGGCGCGCGAAATCATTGATGCGGGTTTCCTTGAACTGGTCCGCTACGGCGTGCGCCGTGCCGACGATCCGCTCATCGTGGACTCGCTCAAGGTGGTCGATGCGGTGCTGAAGAGGGAACTGCCACAGGGGCCGGCATGGCTGCGCTACAACTGGGACGGCTACGGAGAAACAGCCGATGGAGAGCCTTTTCAGGGGTGGGGGCAGGGGCGTCCGTGGCCGCTGCTCACCGGCGAACGGGCGCACTACGAACTGGCTGCCGGCAATGGGTACGAGGCGCTTATCCGCACCTACGAGGCGTTTGCCACCTCAGGACAGATGATCTCGGAGCAGGTATGGGATCAGCCGGACCGGCCTGATCTGGGACTGAAGCTGGGAAGACCCACCGGCTCGGCGTGTCCGCTCGTGTGGGCCCATGCGGAGTACCTCAAGCTGCTGCGTTCCGCCCTCGACGGCAAGGTTTTTGACCGCGTTGATCCCGTCTACGAACGCTATTCGTTGCCGGAAGGCAGAAAAAAGCTCCGCCGCAACCTGGAAATCTACACAAAAATGAGACCCATCCAGAGAATAGGGGCGACGAACACGCTGCGAATTCTGGATACACAGATCTTTTTGCTCGTCTTTACGCGGGACGGCTGGAAAACGACGGAGAAGCAGTTGAGCCTGACCGTGGGCAACGTTGGAGCCAGCGCAGACATCGTACCCGGCCCCGGCGTCGAAGCTGTGGAATGGACTCTCTATTGGCCGGAACAGGACGCCTGGCTTGGATACAATGTGGTTGTCAAGGTTGATGCCAACTGAATTAGCCGAACGAGCTGTTTAGGGAGCACTCCCGGGCCCTCCAGTGAAAGGACAAGCTTCAAACCAATTCCTATGACTCCAAGCCTTACCGATACCTCTCTCGATACGCTTTCAATTGATACACTGCGGCTGCTGGCCGTGGATACAGTACAAAAGGCCAACAGCGGCCACCCCGGCGCGCCTCTCGGCTGTGCGCCCATTGCGTATCTCCTCTATCACAAGCTGATGAGGCACAACCCGGCGCACGCCAAGTGGGCCAATCGCGATCGCTTTGTACTGTCGAACGGGCATGCGTCGGCGCTCCTCTATTCCACCCTGTTTCTTACCGGCTACAACGTGAACCTGGACGACCTGAAGAGCTTCAGGCAATGGGGCTCGCGGACGCCGGGGCACCCGGAGTTCGGCGTATTGGACGGCGTTGAAGCCACCACCGGGCCATTGGGCCAGGGCTTGGGCATGGCGGTCGGCATGGCCATGGCCGAGGTGCACCTGGCGGCCACCTACAACAAGCCGGGCTTTGACCTGGTGGACCACCACACCTTTGTGCTGTGCGGCGACGGCGACATGATGGAGGGCCTTTCGCACGAAGCGGCCTCGCTGGCCGGGACGCTTGCCCTGGGCAAGCTGATCGTGCTCTACGACGACAACCTGATCTCGCTCGACGGGCCGACGGAGCTCAGCTTTACCGAGGATGTGTACAAGCGCTTCGAGGCCTACAACTGGCATGTCCAGCGCGTCATGGACGGCAACGATCTGGCCGGGATTGAAGCGGCGATTGAAGCGGCCAAGGCGGAAACAGCGCGGCCTTCACTCATCGCGGTACGCACGGTGATTGGTTACGGATCTCCGAAGGCAGGCAGCAACAAGTCGCATGGCGAGCCGCTGGGCGCAGCCGACGTGGTCGCGACCAAGAAGTTCTTCGGCTTCCCCGAGGACCAGAGTTTTTATCTGCCTGAAGACGCGCTGGCCAACTGGCGCAAGGCCGGCGAGCGCGGCGTCAAGTTTGAAGCCGAGTGGAAGAGTGTGTTCGCGAATTACGCTGTGGCGTTTCCTGAGTTGGCCGAGCAGTTTGAGCGCACCCAGGCAGGCAACCTGAAGGCCGGATGGGAGAAGACGATTCCAAGCTTCCCCGTGGGCAAGGGCGTGGCCACCCGCAATGCCGGCTTCAGCGTGATGAACGCGATTGCCGAGAATGTGCCGGAACTGTTTGGCGGCGCGGCGGATCTGACTGCGTCAACAAAGACAATTTTCAAGCCGGGCGTCAGCTTCCATGTGGATCCGGCGGGGCGCAACGTCTTCTTTGGCGTGCGCGAACTGGCCATGTGCGCGGCGGTCAATGGAATAGCGGCGCACGGCGGCCTCATTCCCTTCGGATCAACCTTCTTTGTGTTCTCTGATTACGCAAAGCCGGCGCTGCGCATTGCATGCCTCATGGAAGTGCACTCGCTGTTTGTATTTACGCACGACTCCATCGGAGTAGGCGAAGACGGGCCAACCCATGAGCCCATTGAGCACCTGATGGCCCTGCGCGCGGTTCCGCACATGACCGATTTTCGTCCCGCGGATGCCAACGAGACCGCTGCCGTATGGCGGCTGGCTCTCGAACGCAAGGGACCATGCTTTTTTGCGCTCAGCCGGCAAGATCTTCCCATCATCGACCCCGTGGCGCACAACGCCTATGAGAACGTCAGCAAGGGCGGATACGTGCTCCAGGACGTCGAAAATCCGCAGGTGGTGATGATTGCCACCGGCTCTGAAGTTTGGCCCACGCTCGATGCCGCCAAGCTGCTCGCCGGCGATGGAATCAAGGCGCGCGTCGTCAGCCTGCCAAGCTGGAAAATCTTTGAAGAGCAGTCGGCAGCCTACAAAGCAAGCGTACTGCCGGGAGGCGTGCCGCGCATCGCGATTGAAGCCGGCGCTACGCAGGGCTGGTGGAAGTATGTGGGTCTGGACGGCGACGTAATCGGCCTGGACCGTTTTGGAGCCTCAGCGCCCGGACCGATAGTGATGAAGGAGCTGGGATTCAGCCCCGAAAACATTGCGGCCCGAGCCAAGAAGCTGGTGAAGTAAGAGACAGCCACTAGCTTCTAGCCTCTAGCTTTTAGCTTGCCCTTCCGTTGGTGAGCTCAAAGACTTCCCCCACCGGAGGTACAGGCTAGGAGCTAGAAGCTAAAAGCTAGGAGCTAATCGTGAAGCTCGCAATCGGTTCCGACCACGCAGGCTTTCCTCTCAAGGAGGAAGTCCGTGCCTATCTCACCAAGGCCGGCCATGAGATCGTCGACCTCGGCGCATACGAGATCGACCCCCTCGATGACTATCCGGACTTTGCCGAGAAAGTGGGCCTGGCCGTCAAGCGGGGCGATGCGCCGCGCGGAATTCTGATCTGCGGCTCGGGCGTCGGCGTGTGCGTGGCCGCCAACAAGATTCCAGGCATCCGCGCCGGCATGTGCCACGACACTTACTCGGCTCACCAGGGCGTGGAACACGACGACATGAACGTGATTGTGCTGGGCGCGCGCATCATTGGCTCAGCTCTCGCCTTCGAGTGTGTCGATGCATTTGTTCGGGCCCAGTTCATCAGCAACCAGGAACGGTTCACGCGGCGCTTCAAGAAAGTGCTGGCCATCGAAGCGAAGTATCAGTGCGGGGACGGCTCAAACAGCCCCGCCTGACAGCAATAGATCGAACAAGGCAGCGACTTACTCGAGGTCCCGGGATCAAGCTGCCCGTTCTCGCTTCATCAGAAATTCATTTGGGCGATTCATTTGGGCAACGCACAATGAAAGGCGCCGATGTTCCCCTTCGACGTGATCCTCTTTGATGTGGGCGGGGTCCTGCTGACCAACGGCTGGGACACACAGGAACGCGCGCGCGCGGCGGAACACTTCAACCTGGATCTGGCAGGGTTCGAACAGCGTCACCATACGGTTTATCCGGCTTGGGAGCGGGGCGCAATTTCAGTCAAGGCCTACCTGGACGCGGCCGTCTTCAACGAGCCGCGCAGTTTTACGCACTACGAGTTTTTCGGATTCATGCTGGAGCAGTCAAAGCCCCTTGCCGATGGCGCCCTGGGAACCCTGGAAGAGCTTTCCGCATCAAACAATTGCCTGCTTGGCGCGCTGAACAACGAGGCGCGGGAGACAAATGAATACCGGTTCAAGACCTTTGGCCTGCGCAACTACTTCAAGGTGGCCTTGAGTTCCTGTTACCTGGGCCTGCGCAAGCCGGATCCAGCGATTTACGAAACGGCGCTCGACATTCTGGGCAAGCCGGCAAAGCGGGTCCTGTTTATCGACGACCGCACCGAGAATGTCGTCGCGGCCATGCAAGTGGGACTGAAGGCAATCAGGTTTGATGGGTCGGCCGATCTACGGCATGAGTTGACGAGAATGGGCGTTCTATAACGGTTTTCCCCCGGAGGGATTATGCAACTCGGACTGATTGGCCTGGGCAAAATGGGCGGCAACATGGCGGAACGCCTGCGCCTCGGCGGGCACCAGGTGGTGGGCTTCGACTTCAACGCCGATGCCGTGGCCAAGCTCACGGCTACGGGCAACGTGGGTGTCGGCACCCTCGATGCACTCGTCCAAAATCTAAAAGGGCGAAGAGCTATTTGGATCATGGTGCCGCAGGGCGCGCCCGTGGACCAGACAATCGCGAAGCTCGAGCCGCTGCTCAATCCCGGCGACATTCTCATCGACGGCGGCAACTCCAACTACAAGGATTCCATGCGCCGTCACACGGAAGTTACGGCGATGGGATTCCAGTTTGTTGACGTGGGCACCTCGGGCGGCGTGTGGGGACTGAAAGAGGGTTACAGCATGATGATCGGCGGCGACAAGGAGCCGGTCGAATATCTGCGGCCTATCTTCGAGACCTTAGCGCCCGCGGCCGACAAAGGCTGGGGGCATGTGGGCCCCGGAGGCTCCGGACATTTCGTGAAGATGATTCACAACGGCATCGAGTACGGCATGATGCAGGCCTATGCCGAAGGCTTCACGATCATGGAGAAGAAGACAGACTTCGCGCTCGATCTTCCGCAGATTTCGCAGATTTGGCGCTACGGCAGCGTGGTCCGTAGCTGGCTGCTTGACCTCACCGCCGACGCGCTGGCAAAGAATCCCACGCTTGAAGGCCTCGAAGCATTTGTCGAGGATTCCGGCGAAGGGCGCTGGACAGTAATCGAGGCCATCGACCTGAATGTGTCCGCGCCCGTGATTACCGAGTCGCTGATGCGCCGCATCCGTTCGCGCGAGGAGAATAACTTCACCGATCGCATGCTGGCCATCATGCGCAACGAGTTCGGCGGCCACGCGGTAAAAAAGGATTAGATCCGATTGCACGAATTGGTTTTGAAAGGGCACGGCATTTGCCACGCCGCTGCCGTATTTGGTATTGAAAGGCGTTCGGTTTTGAAAGGGCACGGATTTATCCGTGCCGATAAGCACCGCTAAATCAGAGGGCTTTAGCCCCTGAGGGAAATTCAGCTTCACAAAATCCAGGAGGGTAAGCAGGAATGGCGACAGTGCAAATGAGCGTGCGGCCGGAGGATCTTTCACAGGTTCCCAAGGGACACGAGCGGATTCCCGACCCGGGGATCCTGGTGATCTTCGGCGCCTCGGGCGACCTGACCAAGCGCAAGCTGCTCCCGGCGCTCTTTCACCTGCGTCAGGCGAACCTGCTGCCAAAACAGTTTGCCATTGTGGGCGTGGCACGACGTCCGCTCGGTGATGAGTTCGCAAAGGACATGCGCGATGGGATCATTGAATTTGGCGGCGTGGACATAAGCGATCCGTTGCTGGAAGATTTTGCGCGGCACATCAGCTACTTCCCGCTGAACTTTGACGATCCTGACGATTACGCGGGACTGAAGGCGGAACTCGACCGCATCGACAAGGAAAAAAACATCGGCGGCAGCCGCTTGTTTTATTTGGCCACGGCGCCCGAGTTCTTTGCCGGCATTGTTGAGAACCTCGGCGCTCACGGCATGGCGCAGCCTGAGAAGGGCGCAGCGGCCGTGGTGATTGAGAAACCTTTTGGCCACGATCTGGACTCGGCGCGCCTCCTTAACCAGCAGGTGAACGCGGTGTTCCACGAGAGCCAGGTCTTCCGCATCGACCACTACCTGGGCAAGGAGACCGTACAAAACATTTTGGTTTTCCGCTTCGCCAACGGCATCTTCGAGCCGGTGTGGAATCGCAATTACATTGACAACATCCAGATCACGGCGGCGGAGACGCTCGGTATTGAAGGCCGCGGGCCGTTCTACGAAAAGGCTGGCGCCTTGCGCGACGTGGTGCAGAACCACGTGATGGAGTTGCTCAGCTTTGTGACCATGGAACCGCCTTCGAGCTTTGACTCCGAGGCCGTGCGGCGGGAAAAAGTGAAGGTGTGGCGCGCCATTCCTTCGGTGCCAATTCTGAACGCAGTGCGCGGCCAATACGGGCCAGGCATTGTCGAGGGCCAGCATGTGGTGGGTTATCGCGACGAAGATCGCGTCAATCCCGAGTCGGGCACTGAGACCTTCGCCGCCCTTCGGCTTGCCATTGAAAACTGGCGCTGGGCGGGCGTTCCCATTTATCTGCGTGCCGGCAAGCGGCTCAGGAAGCGCGCCACCGAAATCAGCATCCAGTTCAAGCAGCCGCCTCTGCTCATCTTCAACCGCATGGCGGCGAGCAGCCCGTGCCAGGAGATTCAGCCCAACCTGCTCACCATCCGCATCCAGCCGGATGAGGGAATCTCGCTGCGCTTCGGCGCCAAAGTGCCGACCACGCCAAACATGGATGTCTGCCCGGTCATTATGGACTTCGACTACGCGGCTGCGTTTGGAAAATCCTCCGCCAACGGCTACGAGCGACTGCTGCTCGACGCGATGCTTGGCGACCAGACGCTGTTCTCCCATCGCGATGGCGTCGAGATCAACTGGGCGCTATATACGCCAATTCTGCAAGCCTGGGCCGCGAAAAAGCCTGAGGTCTTCCCAAACTACTTTGCCGGAACCTGGGGCCCCGAGTGCGCCGACCACTTGCTTGAGAAGTGGGGCCACGTCTGGCGGAACGACCTGGGCCGCAAGGTGTAAAAGCGCAGGGAACAGGGATCAGGGAATAGGGAATAGCGAGCCGTGCGAATTTGCTGTAGAAAAGCTGTGCCCCGTTCATCGCAGTTTTATCGCGATGAGCGGGAAGTGGGAATCCCCGATCGAGAGGAACGCGCGTGACAAAGAGCGAAGCTCTGGAACTGGCTCACCACTGGGTTGCCGCCTGGAACGCACACGATCTCGACGCAATCATGTCCCACTATGACGAAGCCATTGAGCTCACGTCCCCCGTTGCCGCGGCGCTGTTGGGTGCGCCGGATGGTAAGGTCGTAGGAAAACCGGCACTGAGAGCTTACTTTCAGCGAGGCCTTGAAGCCTACCCGGATCTTCACTTCGGTCTGGAAGATGTGTTCGTGGGCATTGATAGCGTCGTGCTCCTCTACACCAACCAGAAAGGAACGCGCACTGGAGAGTTCATGAGTCTCTCAGCCACTGGGAAAGTGGTCCGCGTCATCGCGCACTATAACGCCTAGCCGGCGATGTTCCGCCCATCAGAGCCGGGTGCCCCCGGTCTCGATTTTGAGACCGGGGAAAGAACCAACTCATCCCAACCCGCCCCCACCACGTCTCGCTTTTGAGACCAGGGATTGCCACAATTGTCCCTTGCTCCGCACATCAGATCAGCCGAAATCCATTCAGCCGTTTTGCGGCAGTTTCGTCAAAAGTCAGAGTCGCTGAACATCCTAGCCAAATGCCGATGCCGCCGATCAGCGCATCCTCGAACGACCCGGTTCCATTTCTGAGTGCAACCACAGCCTGATAGACCTCTTGTTCGTTTTGGACCTCAAGGCTATCGGCTGCCAGCATCATTTCGATGTGCTCAGCGATCTCCCCGCGCGTGCGCTTGTACAAACTTCCAAGAACCCAGACGATTTCGAGAATACACACGAGACTTACAAAACCAGGATTCTCTGCCGTCAAATGGCGCTCAATGATTTCAGTAGCCCGGGCCGACTGCGCCGGGTCGTCCTGTGCCAGGTAGCGCAAGAGAACGTTCGTATCAAGCGCTATCATTTGTTCCGCCGAAATCTCCTGGTGGCGCCCGCCTCGATTGCCTTATCGATCTCCCGAAGTGAGACCGGTTTCGCAAGCTTGGGCAGGCTGCCTTTCAGCCGCTTGGCCGAAATCCTCGGCAGAATAATCACTCCATCGGGATGAAAGAAAAACTTGAACCGATCCCCTGCGCTGATCTGCAGCCGTTCCCTGACCGCCTTGGGAATTGTGGCCTGCCCCTTGCTGCTGAGTTTGGCTTCCATCATAAATCACCTGTCTTTACATTCTAGCAAAAGTAAAGAACAATCCGCCAGCATAACAGAAAACAGCGGAACCGAGGATCACCAGTCCGCACTCTTTGTCCGCTTGTTAGCGGAGCTGGCGGAGTTAGCCCGGGGTCGCAAGGCTAGCTCCGCGAACGCTGCTAGCCCAGCTAACCCCGTCCCATGCCTTTATCCATAGCCTCATTCGCCAGCCGGTCGGCTTCCTTGTTCCCGCCACGCAGCGTATGCCGCATCTCAAACCCATCCAGCCGGGCAGCCATCCGCTTGGCCTCCTGGTACAGAGGGACCAGCCCCGGGCTCTTCACTTTGTAGAGCCCCTTCATCTGCTTCACCATCAGCTCAGAATCAGAAACAACGCGCATGCGCCCGGCATTGTTGGCCAGCGCCCATTCCAGCACAGCCAGCAGGCCGGAGTACTCAGCGTAGTTGTTGGTTTGCAAGCCCAGGAAACGGCTGAGGCGCGCAACCACCTCGCCCCGGGGGTTCTCAACCACAGCGCCGTAGCCCGAGGGCCCCGGATTGCCGCGGGAGCCGCCGTCGCAATGCGCGGTAAACCACTGATTCGTCGAAGGTGTGGGGGCGGGATCGTCAAAAAGATTTCCGGTCATTAAGTCCTAGTTTAGTGCCTCCACGGTCAGTTTTCCCCAAGGCTGCCCCGCAGGCACACCAACGTGCTGGAAATCGCAAAAATTGGGTGACTAAACCGGGAATTCCTCGTCTACTCCGGTACAGACTCCTTCTACGGGACGGCCCCGATCGACCGAGTGACTGTCGTGGGCAGCTAAGCCGTAGCCCGAGGGTCTGGAGGGTTCTTTTTTGGGCCGCCGTGAGGGTATCTTTCCTGGGGAAGGATGCACTTGAAGCAAATGGCCTTGGCCCGGGTTTGAAATTGGCAGCAGATTGTCCCCCGGAACGGAGATCAGATGGCGACAGACGGCGTGAGCTACCCGGTTTCTCCGGTCGGAATTTCGCCAGCCGTGGGCTGGCCGACCGCTCGAAAGGTACAATCCTCAGCAGGTATGGCTGCGACGAGGGCGATGGGCGGGGCAGGACGCGACGGGACAGGACCCGACGCTGCGGGCAAGGAACAGGCCCGCCTGCAGGCTCGCGCCGACGAGAACGAGTTGATCCGCGAGGCCCAGGGTGGATCGCGTGTAGCATTTGACTCCCTTGTCCGCCAGTACGAGCACCAGGTCCTGCGCCTGGCCCTGCACCTGACCGGCAGCGAGCACGACGCCGAGGATATTTACCAGGAGGCATTCCTCAAGGCCTTCCGGTACATTGGGAACTTTCGTTTCGAGTGCTCTTTTTATACGTGGATCTATCGGATCGTCACCAACCTCTGCCTCGATCAACTCAGGCGGAAGAAGACGCGCCGCGAAGATCACGCCGTGGTGCTGGACCACTCAGGAGACGAGATCGATCTGTTGGCTTCGGTTTCGGACAACCGGTCGTTTTCAAACCCGGCGCGCGAGCTTGACCGCAAGCAGCTTGGAGAGAAGATCCAGGCGGCGCTCGTGAAGCTTACGCCGCGCGAACGGATGGTCTTTGAGCTGAAACACTACCAGGGTCTGCGGCTCAGGACCATTGGAGAGATGTTGAACACGACTGAGGAGACGGCAAAGAATACGCTCTTCAGGGCAACAAAGAAGCTCCGGGGACAGTTGGCGGAGTTGAGGTAGAAGTTGGTGGTCAAAGGCTAAAAAGCTGGGAGCAAAAAGCTGGAAGCTGTAGTCGGAATTCTTTTGAGGCTGAAGAGGCGTAGATATGAAATGCGAACTTGCACATGAACGGATAGTGACGGGGGCTTACGGTGAGCTGCCCGACGACCAGGCCCACGAACTGGATCGCCATCTGGCGGAATGTGCCGGCTGTCGCCAGGAGCGCGAACAGTTGCTGGCGATGAAGGTGCTGGCCGACGCGCTGCCGGTAGTGGAGCCGGGACCGAATCTTGTGGCGCGCAGCCGGCTGCGGCTGGATGAAGCGCTGGACGCGCTGCCGGCCATGCACTGGTATGAGCGCGTGGTGCAGCGGCTGATGAACAGCGCTGCCGGTCTGCAGGCCGCTCCCCTGGCTGCCTGCCTGCTGCTGGTGGCAGGGTTGGGCGCGGGTGGACTGGGCGGGTTTGAGTTTTCTCAAAATCGCGCCGCCCACGCCGCCGCCGCAGCTCCTGCCCTTGCAACTGCAAAGGTTCCGGCGCCAGCGCAGGCCACGGCGGCCGCGCAACCCGAGATCGCCAATGTTGCCAATATTTCAGGCATTCTGAGGAAGCCGGGCACAGAGATGGTGGAAGTGAGCTACAACCAGTTGGTGCCCAGGAAAATCGACGGATCGCTGGACGATCCTGAGATCAGGCAGTTGCTGATGCTGGCGACGGAGAACTCGTCATCGGCCGGCGTACGCGACGACTCAGTTGGATTGTTGGCGGCCGAGTGCCGCGCGGGACACAGTTGCCAGGGAGCCGGAATTCGAGACGCTCTGATGGTCGCACTGCGCTATGACAGGAATGCCGCCGTGCGCGAGAAGGCGCTCGAGGGCCTCGAGCCCTACGTGTCTCAGGATGTGCGCGTGCGCAACGCTGTGCTTGAAGCGCTGCTCAACGACAGCGACCCGCGCATTCGCACCGAGTCAATTAATCTTCTCGAGCCTGTGGAAGCCGACACAAGCGTAAGGCAAGTGCTTTACTCGGTCTCCACTTCGGACGATAATCCCCAGATCAGGAATACTTCCCGGCAGGTTTTGAGCCGGGTTCCTGAGATTCAGTAAGAGGTTGAGTAACTTTCGGCGAGCACGCCAGACACACGCAGAGCGCGAAGCCGGAATGAAGAAACAAGGCGCAGGAGAGGACCAAATGAAATACCTTTCGAGGCCGTACAAGAGTTTGGGTATCGCAGGTTTAGTGGGCACAGGGTTGGTGTGTGCGGGGTTGATCGGAGCGCCCCACGCGGCACGCGCCCAGGCGAACGATCTTGGGCAATTGGTAGCTGGGTCCAGTCCTCTGCTGCTGTCCAGCTCACAGGGCTACCTGGGCGTTGACCTGGCGGACGTGGACGCGGAAAAGGCGCAGACGCTCAAGCTGAAGGAAGTACGCGGCGCCATTATCACCTTGATCGACCACGACGCGCCCGCCGGACAGATCGGGTTGAAGGTAAACGACGTTGTGATTCAGTTGAACGGGCAAAACGTTGAAGGCGCCGAGCAGCTGCGCAGAATGTTGAAGGAAATTCCTTCAGGCCGCAAGGTGAGCATCGAAATCAGCCGCGACGGAAACATCCAGACAATGGCAGTGGAACTGGCGGATCGCAAGGTGCTCGGGCACGATGTGTGGAACCAGATTGGCGATGGCGGCGACAGCAATACGATGAATGAGTTGGTGACAGAAGCAGCACCACGTATTGCTGAAGCGGCAATAGCAGTGCAGGGCTTGCGGACGGCCTGAAGAGACTGTGTCGCGACCCGGCGTCGCCGCTCTGCGGCTCGGGTTTTGTTCCACTTTGAGCGTGGGCTGACGCCCACGCCTAATAACATGTCGCCGCTGCGCGGCTGGACCGGGTTGAATATCGCGACGTTCGTTCCACCGCAAAGTTCGGTTGCCAGTCGTCTTCTGGGAAGGCCGTCGCCTTCAAAGGCAGACTTAATGAGAGCTTCCCTGGGGAATTCCGGTCGAAAACCAGGTATAAATGTTGTCTGAAGTTCAAGAGAAGTTGTCTGAAGTTCTGGAGAATAGTGTGCCCAATCCAACTTTTTCCGTCGCAGCGCTGCGGCGCTCCTCGTAACCGTTTGCGTAGTTCACCCCTGCGGTGTATGCGCAGGATCACCTGGCCGCAGCCGGTTCCGCTGCCGCCGCCCATCGTAGCGCCGGCGGACACGCCTTATCCCGGCAAATTTCCCTGATGGCGATCTCACCAACGTCAACGACCGTGTGCTCAACGTGCAGAGACCGTTCCGGTGACGGCCGGTGAGATGGTGCTGCTCTACCCGGAGTGGCTTCCCGGCACGCACTCGCCCTCGAACGCCATAGCGGACCTGGCCGGGCTGGTGGTCACGGCCAACGGCAAGCGCATTGACTGGGTGCGCGATCGTGTGAACATGTCCGCCTTCCAC
>CAVXVM010000195.1:0-87768 GCA_963765025.1 uncultured Acidobacteriaceae bacterium
CTCAGGCCAACGGATGGGATGTCGCCGTCGTCCGCATACTCACCATTCTTGGCTTCTTCTTCTCCGGTGGATTCGTGGGCATCGCCTATCTGGCTGGTTGGATCGGAATTCCTGAAGAGCCGCTCCCGGCGCCAATGACGCCGCCTGGAGGTTTTCCTCCCAATCCTGGAGGTTTTCCTCCCAATACAGGAGCGTATCCTCCCCATATATGATCTCGTCCTGGCTCTCCGCTGATGCGCGCCTTTCCTTCAGTGACACCGGTTCCGGCCTGCCGGTCGTTTGTCTCCATCCAACCCCGCTCGATCACGATTACTGGCGGCCAATGGCGGACAATCTCCCCGGTGTCCGCTTCATCGCTCCCGACCTTCGCGGCCACGGTCGCTCGGAACTGGGCGTATTACTGCCCAAAGGCAGCTTCACCCGCGTCCCCGATGCGCCCGCGCTTTCCATGGCCCAGTTGGCCGACGACATCCTCGCCCTGCTCGACCATCTCGCACTCCCTCAGGCTGTCTTTATCGGCTGCTCCATCGGTGGGTATGTGCTGTTGGAACTCTGGCGCAAGGCGCCCGATCGGGTTCGCGGACTCACTTTCATTTGTGCCAAGCCACAGCTCGATGCTGAAGCCAACCTCCAGAAGCGTGTCGCCAACATTGCCCAGGCACGTTCGGGCGCCAATCCGTCGCTTATGGACGGCTTTGCTCAATCCCTGGTTGGCGCAACCACCCGCCGCCTTCGCCCGGAGATTGTCTCCGAACTCCGCGCCCGTATGACTGTGACGCCTGAAGCCGAAGTCGCCGTGCAGGCCGGCCTGGCCACACGCCCCGATTCGTTGCCCACGATTGCCACCATCAACGTGCCGGTCCTCGCCATCGCAGGTGGCGAAGACGCAGCCGTCGCTCCTGCGGAGATGGAAGCCTACAAAGCCGCGCCCGGGGGCTGCACCTTCCACCTTCTTGAAGACGCATGCCACTTTGCAGCCTACGAGCAGCCGCAAAAAGTCGCAGCCCTGGTCGCAGACTGGCTCAAACAGTTTGTCTGATTGAGAAGGGAAGCCGCGCTTGCGCCTTTTAGCGGGCAGCGCGGTCCATCAGCGGCATCTCGATCACGCTTCCATAGCGCGACACGGTCTTCATCAGCTCTTCCACTGCTTCCACCGTCTTGATTCCGCCTCGGGCTCCCGCGGCCATGCAATTCAATGCTGCGGCGGCGCAGCTGAAGTCCAGCTGCCGTTCCAGCGGCCACTCCTTCAGCAACCCGTAGACAAAGCCGGCCCTGAACATGTCGCCCGCTCCGGTTGTATCAACCACCGGCACGCGAAACGCAGCCGAGCGATAGAACTTCTTTCCGTCCCACGCCAGCGCGCCGTTCTCGCCCAGGGTGGCCGCGCTCAGTTTGCAGTTGTAGCGCGCGTGCATGCGCTTCAGCGCGCTCTCAAGGTTCGCATCCTTCATCAGCCGGCATGCAAAATCCTTGCTCCCGATCATGTAGTCAATGTTGATGAGCAGATCTTCGACGCCCGGATAGATCTCATCCAGGTCTGCCGTAACAGGAATGCCCGCATCGTGGGCCCAGGTAGCCGCCTGGGTAGCCGCCTCGGTCTCATGTCCATCCACATGCAGCACGCGCGCATTCACAATCCATTCGCGCTTCAGTTCCTGCGCCCTCAGGGCCATACTCTCATCGCGCCGGCACATGATGGTCCGTTCGCCGCCTCCGTCCACCAGGATCAGCGACTGTGGGCTCACGCCCCCTGACACGGTAATCAGCCGCGCCTCAACGCCCGCCTTGTCAAAGGCCTCGCGATGCAGGCAGGCGGCATGGTCGTCGCCGAGCTTCCCCACATACCGGGTGCTCAGTCCCCAAGTCTGGCAGGCCACCACCGTGGACGCTGTCTGGCCTCCGGGCAGCACGCTGGAGTTCGAATACTCCATCTTCGAGCCGCGCACCGGATATTCGGGCAACGGAATCACCGTATCGGTGGCGTTCAATCCCACGCCTACCAAGTCAACTCTCGCCAACTGCGTCATGGAAATATTGTAATGGCCTCGGTGGGATTTTCTCCCGGTCATCCGTCACTTTCAGGTGCCAGATCCAGTTGTACAGGGCCCCAAGAAACCGTCCAGCAAGCGTGAAAGGCCTTACACCTGTCAGGTTTCTCTACTGCAACCGCGTTGACCCCGGCAGCAGCTTCAGGCGCAGCAGGCTCTCCCCGGTGGCAATGACTGCCTCTTCATTCGATCGCGGCGTCCATCCCAGCACCCGCCGTGCCTTTTCGTTGCTCGCGTTCTTCACCTTGCCCAGCTCTGGCACAATCTGCCGTATCACCGGGCTGAAGATCGCCGCTCCCCGCAGCAACCAGTCAGGCAGTTCTCTCGTCGAAACGCCTTTCGCCACGTTTCCCATGCGGGCTTTCAGCGCAAGGGCAATCTCCCGCATGCTCATAAAGCCATCCCCGGTCGCCAGAAACCGCTCTCCCTTGGCTGCCTTGTCGGTCATCGCCCGCAAATGCAGATCCGCCACATCCCGCACGTCCACCACGCCAAACATCAATCGCGGGCAGCCCGGCATGGAACCGTCCAGTAGTCGCTGCACCACCTGGATCGACGTGGAATAGTCAGACCCCAGCACCGGACCGAAAACCACCACTGGATTCACCGTTGCAAGCTCCAACGCGCCACCCTCGCGCGTCATGAACTCCCACGCCGCGCGCTCCGCCAGAGTCTTTGACTTCGTATACGCAGTCAATCCTTTCGCAGTTGGATCGGTCCAGTCCTCTTCGTTAAACGGCCGGTCCAGCGGCGCCTTGCCGTACCCGATGGCTGCAAACGAAGACGTCATCACCACGCGCTTCACACCTGCATCTCGCGCCGCACGTAGGACCCGCAGAGTGCCCTCCCTCGCCGGAACAATCAGTTCATCCTCATGCTTGGGAACATAGGCGGGCAAGGGCGATGCCACGTGCAATACAAAGTTGCATCCCGCAGCTGCGTCCGCCCACCACGCATCGGACATCAAATCAGCAGATGCAAAGGTTAGAGCGCCGTCCGGTTCGGCTCCTCCGGTCTTCAGCATCGCGCGCACCACGGTTTCCCGCGTCAGGTCCCGCACCGTCGTTCGCACACGATAGCCCGCCGTAAGCAGTTGCAAAATGCAATGCGCGCCAACAAACCCTGACCCTCCCGTAACCAGAACCAGCTCGTTCGCCATTTACGCCCCAGATCCCCGCTGAAAATCAGTGACTACCTTCAACCGTAACTCAGCCTAGACGTTGTGCTTGCTCAAACGGAGCAGTCCGGTTTACCGCCCCCCTGACCCTGTTCTCCAGTCCGTCCACCAGCGCCGATTAGAACATTTCCGTTACGCCATCCCTACCCATTCCATGCTGTAACCTCAAGACAGCATCTTCATTTCCCGGAAATCGATCGTGACCAAGCCCCCCGTCCCATCTCCGCGCCCATTCCACTATCCCGCTCCCGGTAGCCCGCTGCATTGCGGAAAAGTCTCGCTGGTCACGTTGGCCCGCCGCTACCAGACCCCGCTTTACGTCTACTCTGCTGACCAGATCGCCGAACGCCTCGCGCTTTTCCAGCACGCGCTGGCATCCCGCGAACACCTGGTCTGCTACGCCGTCAAAGCCAACTCGGCTCTTGCCATTCTCAAGCTTCTGGCAGACCGTGGCGCGGGGTTCGACATCGTCTCAGGCGGCGAGTTGCAGCGCGTCCTCACGGCCGCACCGGATGCGGCGGGGAGGGTCGTCTTTTCCGGAGTTGGCAAAACGGCACCGGAGATCGACTTCGCTCTGAACGCGGGCATCCTTCAGTTCAACGTCGAAGGCGAAGCAGAACTCGTGCTTCTCGCTGCCCGTGCCCGCAAGCTCCAGCGCCCGGCGCGCTTTGCTCTCCGCGTCAACCCCGACGTCTTTGCCGATACCCACCCCTACATCTCCACCGGCCTCCGCGAGCACAAGTTCGGCATTGACATCCGCCGGGCCCGCGCCCTTTACAAGAGCGTCGCCCGCAACAAGTGGCTTGAGGCTCATGGCGTCAGCGTGCACATTGGCTCGCAGATTCGCTCTGCCCAGCCCTTCGGACAGGCGATCAAACGCGTCGCCAAACTGGTCGGCCAGCTACGCCGCGAAGGCATCGTCCTTAAAGCAGTCGACGCTGGCGGTGGGCTCGGCATCGATTATCACGGCGGCCCCTTCGACGCTGCAGCCAAAGTGGCTGAATACGCCGCGGCGATCGAGCACGGTCTTTCCGGCTTTGAAGGCCGCCTGCTCATCGAGCCCGGGCGATTCCTGGTTGCCCAGGCCGGTGCCCTCGTGGCTCGCGTACTCGTCGTTAAGCGCAACGGCAAGAAGACCTTCGTCATTACCGACGCGGCCATGAACGATCTCATCCGTCCCGCGCTCTACCAGGCTCATCACGACATTGTTCCCGTCAGCCCTCGTGCGGGCAGCGCCCACGCCGTCGACGTAGTCGGCCCGGTTTGCGAATCCGGCGACTTCTTCGCCCGCGATCGCAAACTCGCGCCCATCGAGCCCGGCGATCTGGTCGCGCTGCTCGATGCAGGCGCCTACGGCTTGGCGCAAAGCTCCAACTACAACACCCGCCTGCGCCCCGCCGAAGTGCTCGTCGAGGGAGCGAAGGCGCGCCTCATTCGTCGCCGCGAGACCATGGCCGACCTGCTCGCCCCCGAACTCGACCTGGATGCAAACTAGTCGGCTTCGAACGCGACTTTGGCGTGCACATCAGAGCCCGCCCTGCTATCGTGTTGCGCGGGGGAATTCTTCATGCAAATTCGTATGCAAGCCATCTTCGCGCTGATTTTCGTCGGGCTTTTTTCGGCTCTATCCGCTTCTGTCCATGCCGATTCGCTCACGGTAAAAACCGCGCAGGGCAAAGTTCAAGGCAAGACGATCAATGAAGGCAAGGTCAAAGCCTTTCTCGGTCTGCCCTTTGCCGCTCCGCCCGTAGGCGACATGCGCTGGAAGGCGCCTGTGCCGCCCGCCCCGTGGAAGGGCCTACGGGACGCGACCCACTACGGCGCGCGATGCTTCCAGGCCACCGTCTACAGCGACATGGTCTTCCAGGACAATGGCCCCAGCGAGGACTGCCTCTTCCTCAACGTCTTTGCTCCCGCCGGCGCAAAGGCCAACAGCAAGCTTCCCGTCATGTTCTGGATTCACGGCGGCGGCTATTCCGGTGGGTCCGCCTCTGAGCCGCGCCACAATGGCGATGCTCTGCCCACCCATGGCGTTGTACTCGTCACCATCAACTATCGCCTCGGCGTTCTCGGCTTCTTCGCCACCGACGAACTCGCCAAAGAAGCCAACGGTTCGGCAGGGAACTACGGCATGCTCGACATGGTGGCCGCGCTCCAATGGGTCAAAGCCAATATCAAAAAGTTTGGTGGCGATCCCGGCAACGTCACCATCTTCGGTGAGAGCGCCGGCTCTTTTGCCGTCAGCACGCTCATGGCTGCGGCGCCGGCGCAGGGCCTGTTCCACAAAGGCATCGGCGAGAGCGGCGGTGCATTCTCATCCACCTTGCCCATCGCCAACCTTGAACTCACTGAAAAGCGCGACCAGGATTGGGCCGCGTCCATCGGCGCCCCGACACTTGCCGAGTTGCGCGCCATGCCTGCTGAAAAAATCATCGAGGCCGGGAGGCAGAAGGGCGCCGTGCACTTTGCCCCAGTTATTGACGGCCAGTTCCTTACCGAGCAGGTGTCGGACACATATGCCGCCGGAAAGCAGGCACACATCCCGCTGCTTGCCGGATGGAATCGCGACGAGAACCCCTTCTTGGCCAATGATATGACCGTCGAAAAGTGGAAGGCATTCGCCACCGAGCATTTCGGCGACCGTGCTGAAGAATTCCTTTCTCTCTATCCGGGCGCCACCGACGAACAAGCTGTCCGCTCCGCGATTGATTACGGCAGTGACGCCTTCATCGCCTTCGGCACGCGGCAGTGGATTGAGGCCCAAAGAAAAACAGGCGACTCGCCCGTCTATCGTTACCACTTCGAGCTTGCCGCCCCTCCCAGCAAATTCCACCAGGGTACGTACGCCTTCCACTCAGACGACATCGAGTACGTCTTCGGCGCACTCGACACGCGTCCCGGCGCTGAATGGCGGCCGGAAGACCGCAAGCTAAGCGAGCAAATGATGGAATACTGGACAAACTTTGCCAGAACCGGCGATCCCAACGGCCCCGGCCTTCCGGTTTGGCCGAAATTCGGCGCGGACAACGAGATCATCCACCTGGACAACCCCATCACTTCGGGTCCATCCACAGTGGAGCAGCGCTATGAGTTCCTGATGAAAGGGATGCCGCCTCTCGCGCGCTGATGTTACCCGGCGTCCGGCTCAAAACGAGCCCGCACGCAAAAAGGCCACTGCTTCGGCAGCGGCCTTTTTCTTCACAAGTTGGTTCCGGGTGAAAGTCTACTGATTCACGCCGGCGGCTGTCGCAAAACCCGACGCCTGTTCCTGGGGGATGGTGCTTGCCGGCGGTGGCGCCGCAAACGACGAATCCTTCGCATTGATGGCGCTCGAGTAGTCCGGTCCCAGTCCTAGTTTCACCAGTGCCCGTGAATCGGGCGTCAGCTTGGTCTGCCAACCCTGGTCTGCTTGAAACTTCTGCATCGCCCCTATGGTGATTGCGTCCCATTTGCCGGTAGCCTCTCCGGTCAAATAGTGTTCGCGAATCAACGCCTGTTGGATCTGCGTTGCCCGCTCTGGCTCAATGGCCTGCTGGCCGCGCGCCTTGTGGCTCTTGTGGCTTAGCTTGTGGCTGGTGCTGTGCGTCTGTCCGCTGGTGGGAGCGCGGTGTACGCGCGATGCGAATGCGGACGGAGCGATCAATGCCGCGGTTAGGATGAGTGCAAAACTGGTTCGAAAGTCTGACACGGCGATGCTACCTCGTTGAAACACAGCGTTAACCAAGGCTAGTGCGTGCAGTCTAGCGGAAAGTACCACATTGCGGCAAGATCAAAAATCCGATTTTGTATATAGATTCTACACCTTTTAGTAAGGGTTGCGCCGGTTACTGGGGTCAGCAACCGGCGCAACTTCTCGATTACTGTAGTGTCCCGCCCACGTAGTTGATTCCCTGGTCAGGATGCCGCGGGTCCATAATCTCGAACACCACGTCGTCGCCATCCTTCAGTTTCTTCACCACGGCGTCGAACTGGTCCTTGGTTGCCGTCACCTGCTTGTTGACGCGTGTAATCACCAAGCCGGGCTCCAGGCCCTGCAAGTCGGCAAACGAGCCCGTGCGAACTGACTCAATCAGCACGCCGCCGCTATGCAGTTTGGCGGCTGTTGCCGGAGATACCTCTCGAACCACCACGCCCAGCTTGGCTTCGCCCGCATCACTCTGGCTGTCGGGATTTGCCTCGGGCTGAACGTTCCCCAGTTCCGCAAAGACCTTGTCGCGGTCCCCAATCGTCACCGTCGTGTCGGCCTGCTTGCCGTCACGCATGTAGCCGATCCGCACTGTGCTTCCCGGTCTGCGGCTGGCAATCTCGTCCACCAGGTCGTTGCCGTCCTTGATGTTCCGGCCGTCGATCGTGACGATGATGTCGCCCGCCTTCAAGCCCGCTTTGTCCGCCGGCCCGCCCGGTGTCACTTCCTGCACCAGCACGCCGTTCTTGAACCCGTAAACGCGATTCACAGCGCCCGAGAGCCCTTCCCGGAACTGGATCCCGATGGAGCCGCGCGTCACCTTGTGGCTCGGGCTGATTAGATCGTTGTACACCTGGACCACCGTGTTCGATGGCATCGCAAACCCAATGCCCTGGTAGCCGGCCGACTGTGTAAAGATCGCCGTATTTACGCCGATTACTTCGCCGTTCATGTTTAAGAGCGGTCCGCCCGAGTTGCCCGGATTGATCGCTGCATCCGTCTGGATAAAGTGCTGGAACTGGCCGCTGGCGCCGGGGTCAATGGTCCGGTTCTTGGCCGAGATAATGCCTGCCGTTACCGTCTGCGAAAGCGCAAAGGGGCTGCCGATCGCCTCAACCCAGTCGCCAACCGCGGCGATATCGGAGTTGCCCAGCTTCACCGTCGGCAGCGGAGTGCTGGTGTCAATCTTGATCACAGCCAAGTCCGTTGCCTTGTCGGTTCCAATCACGCGCGCCGGCCGTCCCAGGTCTTGAGTGTCAGGATCCGTAGACAGCTTTACGTAAATCTTGTCGGCCTTCTCCACCACGTGATAATTCGTGATGATGTAGCCCTTCGCATCCACAATGAAACCCGACCCGAGCGATTCTTGAACGCCGCCGCCCTGGTCGCCGCCATCGGGTGCTCCAGGAGCCTGCCCGCCAAAAAAGCGGTTGAAGAAATCCTGGAAATTGTCCGAACCCTGCCCCTGCCCCTGTCCCTGGCCTTGTCCCTGCTGATCCTCGTCGTCGCCGCCGTTATCGCCTGGCGCCGGCTGGTTCGGTTGCCGCTGCATATGAAACCGGCGCGGTCCCTTGTCCGAAGTCTGCTTCGGCAGCGTCTCGGTATTGATGTTCACTACCGCCGGACCAACCTGCCGTGCAATCCTCACAAAATCATTCGGGGGAACCGGGGAACTGACCACCTTAAGCGGAGTAGCGTCCGCGCTGTCGTTCCGCTGCTCCTGTCCTCGCACTCCGTGAGCCAGAAAAGATCCGCCCACAACAGCCGCGGTCAGAGTGGCGAGCAGGACGAACGTCGAAGCAAGACGGCGGGCAAACAGCCGTTCAAAGAGCGATTTCATGCGTTTCATTGACCTCGTAAGGTGACCAGCCTTGCGGCTGGAGTGTTCATTGCACCAACTCCTAGTATATCTAGTCGCTGGCATGCGCGTCTGGACCAAACCTACCCCGCAGAATCCAATCATTCAACGGAGATCCGGCAGACAGCACCTTCGGTTTAGACGCCCTTGCGCGCAAAACAGTTGCGGTCTTGCCCTTCGGCGACTTCTCAGCCCGCATCTGGCCGAACCTGCCCCGTTACGGCCCGCAGCCATTTTCCAGCCCTTCCACCTCCGGTTCCTGCATCTAACCCGAAATGCACCCGCACGGCACGGCTGAATTCATCTACGCTCTTTCCGGCAATGACTGGCTTTATGCCATCTTTCTGGTCACCGCGGTGGTGGTTCTCGGCAACGGTGTCCACTTCCTGGTCTTCCGGTTATTGCGCAAGGAACAGGCAGCCGCCAAAAGACGTAATCTGGGCCTCAGGCGATACATCGCCCTGCCAGCGCGCGCAGTCTTTCTTGCCATCGGCCTTCTGATTATCCTCCCCGCAATTCCAAAGATCCCTGTGGACCTTCGCGCTCAAATCCAGCAAGTCATGGAGTCTTTGCTTGTCTTGCTGTTGGGCTGGCTCGCGGTCGGCGCCGTCTATGTCTTCCAGGCCTTTACTCTCGGAAATTTCGATACTTCGGTCCCTGACAACCTGCGTGCCCGGCGCGTGCACACCCAGATGCAGTTCATCCGCCGCATTTTAATCTTCATCGTCCTCCTGCTTGACGGCGGGGCGTTGCTCTGGAGCCTGCACAACGAGGTCCTATGGAAGTACGGAACCGGTTTGCTTGCCTCTGCCGGCCTCGCATCCCTGGTGCTGGCCGTTGCGGCCAAATCCACCGCATCCAACCTGCTTGCCGGCCTGCAAATCGCTTTAAGTGAGCCCATCCGCATCGACGATGTCGTTGTCATTCAGGGCGAATGGGGGCGCATTGAAGAGATCACAACCACCTATGTCGTCGTAAAAATATGGGACCTGCGACGCCTCGTGGTGCCTCTTTCCTACTTCATTGAACAGCCTTTCCAGAATTGGACCCGCACCACCGGCGACATCATGGGCACAGCCTTCCTTTACGTGGATTATTCAGTCCCCGTTGAGCCGTTGCGCGCGGTTCTCAGGAATGTCGTCATCCAGTCGCCGCTTTGGGATGGCCGGGTCTGCGGTCTCCAGGTCACCAATCTTACCGAGAGATCAATGGAACTGCGCTGCCTGGTCAGCTCGCGCGGGTCGGCTGAGAACTTCGATCTGCGCTGTCTGGTGCGTGAAAAGATGGTTGAGTATCTGCAGGCGAACTATCCCAGCGCACTGCCCACCCTCCGTGTCGAAATGCGCTCACTCACGGGCGATGCGGCCCAGCTAGGAAAGATTGCCGCATTGGACGATCAGCCAGTGTCCTGATCTACTTCGTCTTCATGCCGGCCGAAAACACCTGCCGCCCGCCAACATACGTTTCCAGCACGTTGGCCTTCAGAAGCTCCGGGGCGCTTTCCGTGTAAAGGTCGCGGTCCACAAGAATGAAGTCTGCATCGAATCCCGGCTCCAGCTTGCCTTTCCGTTTCTCGGCAAACTCCGCATAAGCCGAGCCCTGTGTGTAAGCGAACAGGGCCTCGCCGCGCGAGATTTTGTTCTCAGAGAAGTAGCTCTTCGTTCCTGCTTCGTTCATCCGCGTCACCGCCGCATACAATCCTCGCATCGGCGTAATCGGCTCAACTGGATAATCGGTCCCAAACGCCAGCGGCACGCCTGCATCAAGAAACGCCTTCCATGCATAGGAGTAAGCGGCGCGTTTCGCTCCAAGCCGCGCCTCTGCCCAGTTCATGTCCGTGAGCAAGTGGCTTGGCTGCATGGATGCAATCACGTCCTGCAACTTGAAGTTAATGATCTCTGCCTGATCGACGACCTGCGCGTGCTCAATCCGATCCCGGCCGCGGTAGCGCTGTCCCGGGCAGTTCATCTTTTCGTCCATCGGTCGGGGGGCCTGGCCGGGTGGGCGGCAAAAAAAGGGGATCGCAGTTGCTCCGTTCGCTTCAGTCAGCGCCTCCAAAGCCATGGCGACGGCGTTGTCGCCAATCGCGTGAAACCCCAACTGGAAGTCGGCCTTCGCGCGCTCAACTGCCATTTCGTTCAGTTCTTTCTGCTTGTACTGTGGCAGTCCAAGATTGGCCGGATCGTCCGAGTAGGGGGCTTTCATTGCTGCAGTCCGCGAGCCCAGTGACCCATCCATAAATCCCTTCAACATTCCCGTGTGCAGCAAAGGATCATTGAGGTCGTGGTGACTCCGCATTCTGACCAGCTCGGGCAATGGATCCTTGAAAGGCAGCCACTCCGTTATCCGCAGATTGAGCTTGCCAGCCTTCTCCAGTTCTTCAAAGACTAGAAAATCCTCCCAGTCGCTGAAGTCCTGCACGCTCGTCACGCCATGCATCACGGCGTCGGCCATCGCCAGCTCATCGCCGCGCATGCGCTCGTCGTGGGTGGGGGAGGGAATTACCTTCGCTACCAGCCGCTGCGCCCCTTCGCGCACAATCCCGGTCGGCTCGCCGCGCGCATCCTTGTCGATCGCCCCACCTTCGGGCGCAACCGTCTTTCCATTAATGCTGGCCTCCACAAGCGCTGCGGAATTCGCAACCGCAATGTGCCCGTCGATGCGCACAAGAAACGTCGGATGTCCACCCGTAACTTTGTCCAGATCCTGTCGCGTCGGCAATCTCTTGTCTGCCCACAGGGTGTGATCCCACCCGCCCCCGGTGAGCCAGTGTCCAACGGGCTGGCCCTTTTGAAATGCAGCAATCCGGCTCAGCATCTCTTCGAGCGATCCCGCGCCTGTTAGATCCACATTCAATTTGGTGCGCGCAGCCATGCCAAGGTGCGTATGCGCGTCGTTGAACCCTGGAAACACAGACCTGCTTGCGCCGCGGGCCTTTAAATCCACCATGCGCGTCAGGGGCCCAGCCAGCGGCTCAATCTCCGCATTGGTGCCCGCGGCCAGCACCTTGCCGCCGCCCACAGCCATTGCCTCCACAATACGAGGCTTGTCCTGCGCGAGGCCCTCGCCGGTATAGATTGTCCCGTTGTAGAAGATGATTTCGGGTGCGCCAAACGTTCTGCTAGCTTGCCCGGCAGCCGGACAAACGCTCAAAAGGCCCGCAACAAACATCGCCATCAGCACACTCAACCACGCTCGCATGCGCGGAGTGTAGCAGATCATTACTGTTCCGCCGCCCACTCCACCATCGCGAGGGTCAGCAAAAGCACTCGCCGCAGTCCCGTCTCACGATCCTTGGCTGAGTACCACTCCGCCTGGGTGTGAGCGCCGCCTCCCTCGCCGCCCGCTCCCATCGAGAGCGCTGGAACCCCCAGCGAAAGCGGAATGTTCGCGTCCGTCGATCCCAGCCGCAGATCTGTCCGCAACCGCAAATGCCGGTCAACAGCGCGCAGAGTTTCCAGCAGGGGCGAGTCGTTGGGCAAATGCGCCGCCGGCCGGTCTCCAATCTTTAGGATCGTAAAGCTCAGCGGCTTCGCGGCATTTCCACCCGCCGCCTTCGCTCCGCTTCTCGTCTTCGCATTCACTTGCGTCACCGCGTCTTCCACGGCTCTGTGCAGCGCCACTTCCATCCGCACCAGCTGGGCCGCATCCGTCGACCGCAAATCGATCGCCGCCTGCGCGCTTTCCGGAATCGAATTCACGCTCGTTCCCCCGCGAATCCTGCCGACATTCAGAGTGGTGCGCGGTTCCTCGGGCAGTTCAATCTCCTCGAGCGTCGTGAGCGCCATCGCCAGCGCCGCAATCGGATTGGCGGTGCCTGCATCCGTAAAGCTGTGTCCGCCCGGACCAGTGATCGTCACCAGGAAGCGCCGGCTGCCCAGCGCCTGCGTCACCGCGCTGTCCGCGCCCGCTCCATCCAGCACGATGTGGGCTGCAATGCGCCCTGCCAGCGCTCCGCCGTTGTACACCTGTCGCACGCCGCGCAGATCGCCTTCACCTTCCTCGCCCACGTTGCCCAGAAAAATCAGCGGTGCCGCCATTTCAACCTTGGCCTCAACCAGCGCATGAGCGATGGCCAGCATGCCAACCACGCCCGCCCCGTTGTCGCACGCTCCCGGCGCTCGAAGCCTCTCGCCATCCACAACCGGATTCAGCGGAGTCTCCGCTGGAAACACCGTGTCGAGGTGCGCCGAAAGCAGAACCACCGGCCCCGTGCTCTCTGGAGGCAACCTGGCGGCCGAAAGCCAGCCAAAAACATTCCCCACTGCGTCAATTTCTATGCGCTTGAGTCCGGCCTCGCCAAAGCGCTCTGCCATCCACTCCCCGCGTGACTGTTCGCCAAAGGGCGGAGCCGGAATCGCAACCAGCCGCATCTGCCAGTCCATGATTTTCTTCGGATTCCCATGCAGCCACGCAAAGGCTGCGTGCACCGGCCTCTGCGCAGCCAGCGCCGTAACGCGAGAGAACGACGAGTTGCGAGAGAACAAGCTCATGGGATGGACTCAGGGTAGCAGGCGCCGCGAAATTGCCTCGGCCCGCCCCGCCGAGATAGGACGCCTTCGATCGTAGGCCATTTTGGAATACTGTGCTCCATTCATCACAGTTTTATCGCGATGAGTGGGCGTCGAACTCAAGTCGACAGACCCAGCGGTCCCGTCTACTGCCGCCGCGATCAGTCCCGCTGGTGCCAAACCCCAATGTCGGTCAGATCGCCCTTCTCATCAAACACCCAGGGCTCGGCCCCGCTCAAGAATCTCAATGTTCTCATGCTTGCGCCGTCGTCCAGCATGGATTCTGAGATAAACATCTCGGTAATGTGCAGCGTGTTGGCAATCCGAGCCACCCTCACCTTGTTCTGGTCGATCACGTTGCATGTCTTCAGCGCAGCCTGAATCGCCAGCTTGTCTGAATCCATAATCAGGCCCACGCGGCCTGAATTGGTGACCGTCGACGTCAGCACGTTCGTATAGGTGTATTCCCGATCCATCTTGTCGAACAGCCGCCGCGTCGTAATGTCGGCATTGCCCACGCCGCAGCAATTTCCGTGGCTGCGCTCGGTCACATCCAGCACTACCAACCGTGTAGGCGGCGGTCCCGCTTGAACGAACGGCGTCACCGTGCGTCCCGTCGTGTGCGGATCCATGCCTCCACCTGAAAACTCCTTGCCCAACTGATCCACAACCAGAACATCGAACGGCGCCAGCAGCAGTTTCGGCATGATGCTCTTGGCCTCGACCAGCAACTCCCGGTCCCCTTCGATGATCTTGTCTGCAGCAAACGCCCGGATGTGCGCAACTTTATGATTCGCGTTCTCCACCGAAGCCACGCCAAACAGAAACGGCAGCTTGGCCAGTTTGATCTCGGCCATCTTCAGGCTCAGCTCGCCCATGAATCCGAACCCAGGCACATGCGCTGAGTCCGCGCCTTTCTGCTTGCCGAGTCCGATGGTGATCATTTTCACCAGCCCGCTCTCATGCGGTCCGCTGAATCCGTCATGCGCCTTCACGCGATTGATTACCACAATCCCGTCGGCCTCATAAGCGTTCTTGTCCACCAGCACCGGAAGCCCATTGTCGAGCGCGCCCAGCTGCACCACGTCCATCGACGAATGAATCTTGCACCCCGCGCTCTCTTCCGTCACGCCCAGCCGCGCCAGCACCTGCACCTGCCCGTCGGCAGTCGCGCCTCCGTGGCTTCCCATCGCCGGAACGATAAACGGCTCAGCCCCAAGCCGCTCCAACTCCTCAATCGTCACGCGCACAATCAGGGCAATCTCTCCGATGCCCCGGCTGCCCACCCCCACTGCAACCTTCATCCCCGGCTTCACGCGTCCCGCAATCTCCGTGCGCCGAATCTCTTCGCGCAGCGCCGCAGCCACATCCTTCACTTCAGGCGTTTGAAATCTCTGGCCCACCTTCACCATCTTCGGCAACGCGATATTCGCCAACAAATCTCTGATCATGCTCATCGTTTCCGCCGCCACTCCTCCAGCGTTCTTTCCAAATTACGCCGTGCTGGGCCGAATGCCCAACCGAAAACTACTCGGCCGCATGTGTGCTCCCTGGATTCTTCGTAGATTTTCCGTTGAAAATAGACTGCGTCCCGCCCGCAAGGCCGCTAGTCGTCCGCGACCAGCTTCAGCTCTCGGTCACAGGAGTTGCAACTCGAACGCTGATTGAAGAAGGTCCCCGTGTCTCCGCCTGTTGCTCATAACCGAACGATGTGTGCGCCCAGCGAATGAAGGGCTTCTCGAAATAGCGCCACGATAAAGCCGCCACAGGCATCACAATCGCCAGCGAAAGCAAGGTCACCACCAACGATGCCCAATCGTGGATAGCCGGTCCGGCTCCGAAAATTGCAAAGTGCAACAGCATGTTGATGCCGTTGTGGAGCAGGTAGACCGTGTACGATAACGCTCCCAGCTTCACCAATAGACGGCTCCTGAAGAAGGCCGTTTGAATCGTTCCCGCATGGATCAGTGTGAGCAGGAGAAGCAACCCATAAAACGCATCAAGCCAGCTCAGTCCGGTGCCATAGACGTAAACTCGATGGCCGAGCATCAATGCCAGACGGCATCCGATTAACAGAAATGCAGCAAAAAGCCAGCGCCGGTGGGCATTGAGCCATACCCAGACTTTTTCGTTGCGGCAGGCCATTGCCAGAAGAACGCCAAAGCCCAGCGCATCGGCTCTCGACGGAAGCAGAGTATAGGGCCCTAAACTTGCCGCCGCCGATCCGTGCGTGAGCCGGAATAGCGGGGCGCCTACGATCGAACCCACCGCAATCAACGTAACCACGCGCTTGCTCGATCTGCGCACCAGCATCGGAAACAACAGGTAAAACTGTTCTTCTACAGCCAGTGACCAGGTACCCGCGATCCACATCCCCCCCCAGTTTCGATGCAGCGTTATCGCAATATTCTGCAGAAACAGAGGATAGGTCCAGACCGGAATATCGTCATTGAAAATGACCCGCAATGGAGCAGAGCTCGTCGATCCCGCAAAATAAACGCCGATCATGAAGAGCGTAAACCAGACAAAATAAACCGGAAAAATTCGCGCCACGCGCCGGCAATAGAATGTCTTGAAATAGTTCTCGGAGTTCCGGGCGTCGTAAAGGATTCCTCCGATCAGGAATCCCGACAACACAAAGAACAGGTCGACGCCACTCCAGGTAAAGCCGAGCGATAGAAATAAATGCGCCTGCCAGGAGCCCGGCCTCAGTCCATCAATCTGGCCGTTCCCGAAAAGGTGCCATATCACCACCAGCAGGATCGCCAGCCCTCGGATTCCGTCAAGCTCAGCCACTCTCCCGGAAAGTTTCGGGTTCCGCCATTCCTTCATCCCTGGTTCCCCCGCATAAAGCACCACAAGCTTGTTGCCCAGGGCTCTTCCGCACGCTCGCGCCCACCGGGCTCATTGGTAGTTGACCGACAAAACTCGCCGCCGCGTCAAAGGCGCAAGCGGGCGCCTCTGGTATCTGCTTTCAATTTGTTTTTGGACGGGGAAAAAAGGACTTGCTGACGCGTAGAACGGCTGTCTAGCTTTTACGCCGGTTGCGAGACGATCTGTAGAGTCTCATCAGTTCTTACATCTGCCGGTGCGAAGCTGTCTCTTGAGGCCGCCCGTTTCTCAGCCAGGGCGTTTCTCTCGACGAGACATAATTTAAGTCGAAACACGAAGTTTCAATCGTGACCGTGATCACACCGTTCTGGTCGCCCTATACTCTTCCTATGCGCCCTTCCATTCGTCTCTGTGCATATCTATTCGCCGCCATCGCGCCCGTCGTGAGCGCCCAGACCATTACGGTCAGCTTTCCTGCTTCACGGTCCGCAAAACCGCTTGACGGCCGGGTTCTTTTCCTGCTCTCCAACGACCCCAGCGCCGAGCCGCGCATGCAGATTGACGATACGGGGGGGACTCAGATGGTGTTTGGGGCTACTGTTGACGGGCTCTTGCCTGGTCAGCGTGTCACTATCGGGGACTACGCTGCCGGTTATCCTGTCCGGTTTCTCAAGGACGTTCCTGCCGGGGACTACACTGTGCAGGCTGTGCTCAATATTTATGAGACTTTCCATCGCGGAGACGGCAAGACGGTCAAGCTTGCTCCGGATCGGGGGGAAGGGCAGCACTGGAACCTCGCTCCCGGCAACCTCTACAGCACGCCGCGCAAGGTGCACATCGGCCCCGGCGCTCCGCCCATCGATCTCACTCTCGACCAGGTCATCGGCCCCATCGCGCCCCAGCCCGACACCAAATACGTTCGGCATCTCCGCATCCAGAGCGCGCTGCTGACAAAATTCTGGGGCCGGCCCATGTTTCTCTCGGCCATCATTCTGCTGCCCGAAGGATTCGACGAGCACCCCAACGCCCACTATCCCGAGATGGTTTTTGAAGGGCACTATCCCGACGAGGTGTCCGACTTCCGGACCACTCCGCCCGATCCCGATCTCAAGCCCGACTACTCCGAGCGTTTCCATCTCGCGGGGTACAACCGAATCCAGCAGCAGGAGGCGTACGAGGAATACAAAAAGTGGATCAGCCCCGGCTTTCCGCGCGTGCTCGTGATTCAGATTCAGCACGCGAACCCGTTCTATGACGACTCCTACGCGGTGAACTCCGCCAACGTCGGCCCTTACGGCGACGCCATCGAGACCGAGCTAATGCCCGCCGTCGAAAAGCAGTTTCGCGGCATCGGGCAGGGCTGGGCGCGGTTTCTTTACGGGGGTTCAACCGGCGGATGGGAGTCGCTTGCCGTGCAGATGTTTTACCCCGACCACTACAACGGAGCCTTCGTCGCCTGTCCTGACCCGGTCGACTTCCACGCCTACATGACGACGGACCTCTACAAGGATCCGAACATGTTTTACATACAGGGCGCGAACAAGCAGATTGAGCAGCCGGCCATGCGCGACTACCTGGGGCACACACTGATCAGCGTCCGCGACAACGTGGCATATGAAGCTGCTCTCGGCGACCATGGCCGCTCCGGCGAACAATTTGACATCTGGCAGGCCGTGTTCGGCCCGGTCGGCGACGATGGCTATCCGCAATCCATCTTCGACAAGGAGACCGGCGTCATTGACCACAAAACGGCCGCGTATTGGCACGATCACTACGACCTCAACGCAATTCTCCAGCGCGACTGGGACACGCTTGGGCCCAAGCTGCAGGGCAAGCTGCATCTCTACGTTGGCTCCGACGATACGTATTTCCTCAACGACGCCGTGTACCTGATGGAAGACTTTTTGAAGACCACCGGTACGCCGGGTCACGGCGTTCCGTACGACGGGGAAGTGAAGTACGGACCGCGGGCCGAGCATTGCTGGAATGGCGATCCGTCGCTGCCCAATGCCTACTCGCGGCTGCACTACAACACGATGTACCTGCCGCAGATCATGGACCGGATAGCCAAGACCGCGCCGGTTGGGGCGGATATGAGTTGGAAGTATTGAAAGACAGGGAACAGGGGAACGAGGGAACAAAAGAGCAGGGAACAGGGAATAGGGAACAGGGGAACGAGGGAACAAAAGAGCAGGGAACAGAGGACCCCGGCAGGGGACTGAAAGACTGGTTATGGGTGGTCGTTTTTGGCGAAAATGACAGCTTGTATTTTTGGGGTGTTCTTCAATCGGGGTCTGGTTCCATCCGGACATGGTGGGCAGTTTTGTCCTGGTGTAGACGGGCGTTTTGACCATTTTTTCTCTGTCGGCTCAAAATGACGTTGCGGGGCAGGGCATTTTTCCCGCGAATGCCTACTCCGGCGGGGTGAAAAGGGGACAGAATCTTCAAATTTTGGCGTTTTTTTGATGCTTTTTAATGGTTTTTTGTGCGTTTTAGCGCGTGTTTTTCGATGCGCGGGGGGCGTTTTCGATGTCGATCCTGGTTTCGATCGCTGACCGGACGGGGAATTGGTATCATGTCCCCCTATTCCCCCGGGAAAGTTAGGCTTGGTACTTTGAGTCTCGCTGATCAAAGGCCGGTCGGGTGCCCTCGAGGACGGTGATGCTGAACAGATTCATCTTCGGATTCTCAAGGGCTCCCGTCGTATAGGTGACTTTATTTCCATGTTGTTTATCAATCTGTGCATGGATGATTTGGTCGGCGTCGCAGACAACCGCGAGGTTCGGGTTGTGTGTGACCACTATTACTTGCCTCCTTTTCCTTGCTTCCAAAAGGCAGGGCACTAGCGTGTTATAGACGGTCTCGTTGTCCAGGTTCTCCTCAGGTTGGTCGATGATTAACGGGGTATCCCGCCGATCGATCAGTAGGTAGAAGATCAATAGGAGTGTTCCTCGTTCGCCGGGTGAAAGTTCATCTAGGTCTTTTCCCGACCAACGTAGCTCGTACTTTGGGACCAGATACTCAAGGCCGAAGATGAGATCTAGCACCTCGTTGGGATCAACTTGAAGCCTTAGCTGATCCGCGAAGCTCGACGGCGTTTTCGGGCTCGACCGATGGTCGTAATCCAGTCGGTCGAGCAGGTCTGTCGCAAACTTCTTTGCGCCGACGGCAGACTGCAAGTCCGCACTGGCGAGGAGGCTAGACAGGACCCTCTTGCCTTCGTCAACGCCGCAGAATGATCCCTTTCGTCCCTGATTGATCTTGCTCAGAAACAGTTCTTCCAGGTCGGTCGCAAATATGCTCGCGTTGAAGTCGAGGTTGAACTGCTTTTTCGCAATCGGATGATTGGTGATGAACTCTTGCACTGGGCTATAGAGTTTTTTGTAATTGTTGACGAGGGACACTATATTCTCGAAAATTTCTTGGACTTTTTGGTCTCGGGATTTTTCTGCCTCCGCGATCAACGCAGGCAGTTTCTTGAGGTCGGCGATCTTTTTTTTGAAGAATTCGATCGTGTCGGTTACCTCGGCGCTGCCGATAATCCCGTCTCGCCGCTCTGTCCATGTTCTCGTTGCCTCGACGTATTTTTGGTAGGCGCTGTTGGGTGCGTCTAGCTGTGCTGCGAGCTGGCCGACCTCGTGCTTAAGCGTGTCGGCCCTCGTCGCGAGCAAGGCGATTGCCTTGTCCTGCGAGGCGGAGGCAGTAGCAGCGTTCTCAGCCACCGTCGAGACGGGAACGAAATCGATCGTGACCTTAACTAATGCCGAAGGATCGATTCCGAGAATGCCGCAGTCCCTCTGTATATTCTCGACGAGAGATTGGTGCGTCGCCTGAAAGTTTCGCAACATTTGGGTCACGCGGGCCGCGCAGGCTATCTGTGTCGCTGCCGATTTCTTGAGTGCGTCGGAGTCTTTGATTTTTTGGGCAATCTGCGCTCTCTCTCCGTTTTTAAATTCAATCTGCTTGCCAATCAGTTCGAGTTCGGCCTGCTTTTGAGGATCGGCGCCGGGCTTTGCGACCGCGGCCGGCTTCGCCTTATCGTGGGCCTCTAGTTCACGCTCCTTGCCGGCGGAAAGATTTAGGAGCAGTTGCCGCTGCTCGCTTGATCCCTGCTCCTTTAAGACGAGGAGCTGGGCGTTGATATCGTGGAGTTCGCCCCGTAAATCCTCAATTCGCTCCTCGATTGGCTCATTTGTGAATTCGAGGAGTTGGTCTAGCGAGGAGGCGTTGAGCCTCTTATCATCCGTGACATGCGAAAAGATAACGGACTTGAGTTCTCTATCGAATTGGCTTCCCGGCTCGTTGCCGACCTCGTTACAAATCGTTTCGAGGTAGTTCTGTGGAATGTACGAGACGCTCCGTGGCTCAGCTTCTTTAGTTGGATCGTCTAGGGAGAGTATCGAAGTGTGGCCGCTTTGCCAAGTAAGGCGCGCTTTGAACTCCTTTGCTTTGTTATTCCTTGGTTGTCGAAATTTCTTTTCGTTGAGGAATGAAAATGCCCCGGAAAGTTCGCAATTGCCTAGGAGGCCGATGGTCTCAGCGAGTGCGGTCTTTCCGCTCCCCTTGTTGCCTATTATGGCCACGAGGCCGGGGTTGATTGGTACGGGTCCAGAGAACCAGTCCTCCTTCAACTTCGACTGAGGAAGTTTCTTGAATTCGACCATCGAAATGTACTTTGTTTTATTCGCTTTGATTCGCTCAAGCTCTGCTGGAATCTCTCCGATTCTCGCCCGGCTCGGTTCACTCTTCAACTGTTGAAACGTTCGAAAAGACGGGTCACCCTTGATCCAACATGGGTAGGGCACCACGTAGTCGTGAATATTATGGTTGTCGGTGCAGATGATGAGGGGTTTGTCGAAGCCGATTTTCGGAAACACTATTTCTTCATATGACTTGCAGTCTGCCGGGTTTCCAACATCAAAAAGGTCAATGAAGTCCCTTGCTAGATCGGTCTTCAATGCCATCTTGAATTTCTCGTTGTTTCCAATACGCTCTATCGTGTTCGCCTTGCCTCCAGCGTGGACTGAAACGATGCCGCCGCAATCCCGAATGACAGATGCGGCTTCCTTGAAATCGACATAAACGGCCTCGTCTCCGCCTTTTTCTTTGAGATCTGTCGACGTAAGGTCTAACTTACCGCACAGTTTGGTCCAGATATCCTGAGCGTCGCAGTCCTCCGGAAAGATTCCGATTAGGTGGACTTTCTCCTTCCCGCCAAGCTCGGAGCGGAATTCTATCCCCGGCAGGACCGTGATGTCGTCCTTCGCCAGCTTTTGAAGGTTCTTGATTCGGGCAACGTCCATAAAATGATGGTCCGTGATTGCAACCACATCGATCTCGGCCTTCTTGAGCGTTTCTACGATTTCAGCGTCGCCAGCTTGCTTGTTCTTGTAATCAAATGAAGACGGGGTGTGAAAATGCAGGTCCCATTTCCCCCAGACCGAACCTATCGCTCGATGTCGCAAGGCGTGCCTCCAAGTGCTAGATCCTCTGAGACGCTAACGATACGACTGCACGATTTTGGATGCAAGTCGAAACTTCCTGGGTGGAATGAGTTGGCGTCTGTTCCGAGGCTCTGCTCTGGCCAACCGTCCGCCTGTCGGCTGCCCGCGCATCAGCCCCCGAGGGGCCACCGCGAGCCTAAGGGAGCTGTGCAGCCGTGGTGTATGGCCCAAGCTCCTGACCAAGCGCCAGGCGTGAGCGAGGAGCCCGAAGAGCTCCCCTCAGGGGCTAAACCCCACCTTCCTATTGCGGCCCTTATGGCGCGTCTAAAGCCGCGCCCTTTCAAGGCAATTTCGCAATAGGGATTTTTTGGCGCGCTGAGCTGTGCCTCGTCGGTGACGGCCCAAGGTCCTAACAAAACGTCCGGCGTGAGCGAGGAGCCCGAAAAGCTTCCCTCGGGGGCTCAAGCCCACCTTCGAATTGCGGCCCTTATGGCGCGTCTAAAGGCGCGCCCTTTCAAAGCGCGAAACGGAGTTCTCTGCTAACCCCGGTCCCCAAGTGCGAGGGACCGGGGGCACCCGCAGTGTGTGGGGAATCGGCGGGTCTGGGACCTTGGTCGCCTGCCTTAAGGGCAGGGAACCGGGATCAGAAAACTTCTGGGGTTGAGTGCATGCTTTCCCAGGTGCCCAAATGCGAGGCACCTGGGGCACCCGCAGTGTGTGGGGGAATCGGCGGGTCTGAGACCTTGGTCGCCTGCCAGAGAAAAGGCCCGGGCCTGAAGGCTCGCGTTATCGCCCTCTTCTTTCAGGGCCTGGAAGGCCGCTGCTCCCTCCGAGAATGCAAGACGGGATCGGACTGTTTCATTCCTTGCGGGTCGCCGCTGCTGGTGGTTTGAATAGCAGGCCGTTTTTCATCAACCACCAACTCTTGAGGCTCGATGCTCATCTGATACCGTCAGAACAACGTAGTTGGATTCATCCGTGGCGCCGATCGATAGATGCAGTTGTCTAATCGGGCACAACTGAGTGGCCAAAACTGAAAAACCGGGGCCTGAGTTGTCAAAATGATAAGGGCGGAGGTGTTTGGTGGGCGCAGGTAAGAAAGTTCTTGTGACGGGCTCGTGCGGGCTGATCGGCTCCGAAGTCACACGCAGGTTTGCCCGGCTTGGTTTCTCCGTGACGGGAGTCGACAGCAACCATCGAGCCATCTTCTTTGGGCCGGAGGGCGATACAAGCTGGGTGCTTGGTCAGTTGCGGGCTGAGATTGCTGACTACCGCCATTCCGCGATTGACATTCGCGATCGCGACGCTGTTTTGAATCTGATGACAGATGTGAAGCCCGATCTGATTATTCACACCGCGGCTCAGCCATCTCACGATCGGGCCGCCGAGATTCCATTTCTCGACTTTGAAGTGAATGCGATGGGAACGCTGCACATGCTGGAAGCAGCGCGGCGCGTATGTCCCGAGTCGCCTTTTATTCATATGTCGACGAACAAGGTCTATGGGGATCGACCGAACACACTTGAGCTGACTGAATTTGAAACGCGGTGGGATTATGCCGACCCGGCATTCGAACACGGCATCGCCGAGGATTTTTCAATCGACCAGAGCAAGCACTCGATTTTTGGAGTGTCAAAGCTTGCAGGGGACGTGATGGTGCAGGAGTACGGGCGATATTTTGGGATGCCGACCTGCTGCCTGCGAGGGGGTTGTCTTACCGGCCCCAATCATTCGGGTGTGGAGTTACACGGGTTCCTCAGTTACCTGATCAAATGCAACGTTGAGGAGCGCGAATACAAAGTTTTCGGATACAAAGGCAAGCAGGTGCGCGACAACATTCACTCAGAGGATGTGGCGAGTTTCATGTATGAGTTCTGGAAGTCTCCTCGCGTGGCTGAGGTCTACAATCTCGGTGGAGGCAAGGCTAACTCCTGTTCGATTATTGAAGCGTTCAAGATGGCTGAGGACGTTACCGGGAAAAAGATGAAATGGCGGTATGTGGATGAGAACCGGATTGGCGACCATATTTGTTACTACAGCGATCTGAGGAAGATGCAGAAGCACTATCCGAAGTGGGGAGTCGTGAAGACTCTGCCTGTGGTTTTTGAGGAGATCGCGAGCAGTTGGAAGCAGCGTCTTGAGGGTCATCCTGCATGAAGATTCTCATCACCGGAGTGTGCGGATTCGTGGGAAGCACGCTGGCTGCATGTTTGATGGAGAGGCTGGAAGGCGTCCGCATTATCGGCATCGACAATCTGATGCGTCCGGGGGCGGAGACGAATCGGATGCGGATAGAGCGGCTGGGCGTGCAGTTCATTCATGGGGACCTGCGATCGGCGAGTGACATTTCGGGGCTGCCGAAGTGCGATTGGGTGATCGACGCGGCGGCGGATCCGAGCGTGCTGGCCGGGCTTTCGGGGGCGGGGAGCAGCCGTCGGCTGTTTGAGCACAATCTTGCTGCCATTGGCAACGTGCTTGAGTATTGCAGGGAGCACAAAGCGGGGTTGGCATTGCTGAGCAGTAGCCGCGTGTATTCGATTTCTGCGCTGGCATCGATTCCGTTGCGGGTCGAGGATCGGGCTTTCAAAGTCGATGGCGCGGGGCGGCTGGCTGAGGGGTTGAGCGCGAATGGCATTGGCGTGGGATTCTCAACGAGCGCGCCGGTATCGCTGTATGGAGCAACGAAGCTGGCCTCGGAGATCATGGCGCTGGAGTATGGCGCCGCGTTTGATTTCCCCGTATGGATTACGCGGTGTGGAGTGCTGGCCGGGGCAGGTCAGTTCGGCACGGCGGCGCAAGGCATTTTTGCATTTTGGATTAACGCGCATCTGCGGCGCAGGCCCATGCGCTACATCGGATTCGAAGGGGCCGGCTATCAAACGCGAGACGCATTTCACCCGCGGGATCTTGCGGCGCTGCTGGTTGCTCAAATGCGCATGGCGCGCCCGGATGGGCAGCGAATCTACACGGCTGGCGGCGGAACTGCCAATTCGATGTCGCTGGCACAACTGACGGCGTGGTGCGACGAGCGATTCGGACGCCACGCGCCGACCAGCGACAAGGAACCACGCAAGTTCGACATTCCTTGGGTCGTGATGGACAACTCGCTGGCAGCGGCCGAGTTCGGCTGGAAGATCGAGATGCCTCTTGGCACAATTCTCGAAGGGATCGCGCAACACGCCAACGATCATCCCGACTGGCTGGAAGTGAGCCACGCATGAAATCGCCAGCACCCACACCGCGGAGTCCGCTTCAATTGCTTTCTGTGGTGATTCCGGCGCGGAACGAGGCAGGCTGTATAGCCGCGACGGTGGAGCACCTTCATCTTGAATTACGGCTGCAGCAGGTTCCTCACGAGATTGTTGTGGTGGACGATGGGAGCACGGACGCCACCTGGATGGTTCTCGAGGAGATTCAGGCTCGTATTCCGGAATGCAAGCCGGTTCAAAACCCCGGCGAGCATGGCTTCGGGCGTGCGATTACGTTTGGGTTTAATCACGCAAGTGGCGACGCGGTGGTCGTGATGATGGCCGACGAATCCGATGATTGCCGCGATGTTGTGCGCTACTGGCAGATTCTCGATCAGGGATGGGATGCCGTTTTCGGATCGCGATTTGTTCGTGGCGGGGGTGTGATCGACTATCCGCGCCATAAGCTGCTGCTCAATCGGATTGCGAACCTCTTCCTCCGCGTGCTGTTCCGCGTGAAGTTGAATGACTTTACGAATGCCTTCAAGGCTTACCGGAGAACCGTGATTGAAGGCTGCCATCCCTTTCTCTCGCCGCATTTCAATCTCACTGTGGAACTGCCGCTCAAGACTATTGTGCGCGGATATTCCTGGACCGTTATGCCCATCACCTGGCGTAACCGGCGCTTCGGCGAATCGAAACTCAAGGTGAAGGAGATGGGTAGCCGGTACCTCTTTATCGCACTTTACTGCTGGTTGGAAAAGTACTTCAGCCGCGGCGATTACAACGCGAAGTGAGGCAATCAGCGAAAGGATTCTCACCTCCCCATGCGGTCCACTCCAGATGGCGATGAACTGCAGCAGATTTACAGTACCCGCTTTGCGGGAATCACTGGATACCGAACCCGGGTTTGGAAAGTGCTGGCGCCGTTCTTCGGCCGGTGGTTTCCCAGCACAGGAACGGTCCTCGACCTGGGCGCCGGCTACTGCGAGTTCATTAACAACGCTGCAGCAAAAGTGAAATTTGCCATGGACCTGAATCCAGAGGTCCGAAAACGGGCCGCGGAAGACGTCGTGATCCTGGAGCAAGACTGCTCAGAGCTCTGGCCACTCGAGGAGGGGGAACTGGATGCAGTGTTCACGAGTAATTTTCTGGAGCATCTGCCCAACAAGGCTGCCGTCGGCTCCGTATTGGCCCACGCCTTCCGGTGCCTCAAACCCGGAGGCAGATTCATCGCGATGGGGCCGAACATCAAATATCTTCCTGGCGCTTATTGGGATTTCTTCGATCATTACGTAGAACTGACCGAGATGTCCCTTTCCGAGGCGCTCTTGAGCTGTCACTTCAACATTGAGAAAAGCGTCGCGAGGTTTCTGCCCTACACGATGGCGCATGGACGGCAGTATCCGATTTGGACGCTGCGCATATATCTCGCCATGCCAATGGTTTGGCCTTTGTTTGGGAAGCAGTTCTTAGTGGTCGCGCAAAAACCATTGACCGAATCAGATTGAGTCCAACATCAAGCATGAAACAGGAAAGCACGCGTCTCCAATCGACGTGAGGGGATTTACCGTCGTGGATGAGTTTGATCGACCGCTAAACCAGTCGGAGCAAGTACATGCCGGATAGAAGAGTGGCGCTGCAGGAAAGCGCAGTGGAAGATTGCAAAGCTACCTGAGTCATGTTGCTGTTGGTGCTCTCAATTGGCGCAGCGATTCTTGCCGGCTTGTTTATGATTCCGCTGGAACCGCTGATGCCCGTACCGGGCCTCGATCCGGCCTGGATGCAAGCGCTCAATGAGGCGGTTGCACGCCATCTTGTTTTTGGACGCGACATCATTTTTACCTATGGGCCGTTCGCATCGGTTTATACCTGCCTATACCATCCTGCTACCGATACGCTCATGCTGGGTGGAAGAGTCCTGATTGCCTTCGGTCTTGTGGTTGGCTACTTGATGCTTTGCTGGCGCCGCCGAGTCTACCTTCTGCTGGTGCTGCCCTTGTTTACCGCCAACGTCTGGGTAGCCTATGTAACGTTCGACTGTATTGCGCTGGCCCTTCCATTTGTTTTTCTTCTGGTCATATTCAGAGTCACGGCGCCTGCCGGTCACGAGGCAAGTCTACGATTGAATCTTCCTGTCGCAGCAGGAGTGGCCGTGCTGACCTGCGCTGTCTCCCTTCTGCCGTTGGTCAAGGGTAGTTTCCTCGTCGACGTCGCGATGGAGTTTGCGTTGGCGATCATCGCTCTAATCCTCTCTAGAAGATTCGTATTAGCGGCTGTCCTTCCAGCGCTGGCGCTCTTGACCATGTTGCTGGCGTGGATCTCTGCCGGACAGCCCGTTTCAGCGTTATTTCACTTCTTTGTAGCTCAAAAGCCAATCATCAGTGGATATTCAGAGGCGATGGGCGATGCAATAGGCGGGTCTGGCGCCCTTGCGAAGGTGACTGTTGTCGCGGCCGTTGTACTGGTGGCAATCGCTTCCTGGAAAATCAAATCGAGCTCGTTTCCATGGCTCATTCCATCGGGGTTATGCCTCAGTTTGTTTATAAGCTTCAAGGCCGGGTTCGCCCGGGCTGACTACCATATGGTTATGGCAGCCGGCGCCTATTTTCTGATTGCGTTGGCCTTGGCATCTTTGCTGGATCGACGGACAGGGATTGCGATCACGGTTGCTGCTTTCGCTATCTGGTTGGTCGTTTTCGGCCTTCTTTACGCGATTCGCCAGATTGCAGAACGCGAGACATTCGCGTTCCAGGACCTGGAGAGGCCGTTTGTCCGATTGGTTCGGGGTTTTGAACTCCATCGAAATCATGCGGCAGGTCTCCATCAGATGTTTGCCGAAGCAAACTCGAGGATCTACGCCGGGACGCCTCTTCAACGGGTAGAAGGATCTGTAGACCTTTATCCCAGCGACCTCTCGGTCTTGTTTGCCGCAGGTGACGAGTGGGATCCTCGACCTGTGTTTCAAAGCTATTCCGCATACACTCCTGGGCTGGATTCATTGAATAGCGCTCACCTGCTGACGGATTCGGCGCCCAAGTCATATTTTTTTCTCGATCTTTCCAATCGATGACCGACTGCCTGCGCTCGAAGATGCGGGAAGCTGGCCGATCCTTTTGAGCAAGTACCAAGTTGCTGCGTGGAAGAATGGGTACATCCAACTTGATCGCGACCCTGCCGCGGCCCTGGTTCAAAAGAGCAAGCCTCTGGGTGGAGTGACGGTGCAGACTGGCGACTGGATTGATGTCCCCTCAACAGCAGACGGAGTTTGGGCGAGTGTAAATCTGCGTCCCACTCTCGCCGGAAAGATTGTTCTGGCCGCATATCGATTGCATATTGTGACAATTCGAGATGGTTCTGATCGATGGACGGACTGTAACTCATCGTTTTATCCCGGAAATGGGGGAGAGTGGCTTCCTGCTTTCTCCCTATGTCGGGTCGACGGACGACTTTCTGCGCACGGCGGCCGGCATGAATTCCAACCAGGTTCGCAAGTTTCGGCTGGTGTCAGACAGCCACCTCTGGTCCCAGGAAATGTCGGTGTCGTTCTGGTTGTTGCAGATTCCGCCAGAACCAAAAGCACGGGATCTGATCACTTCGCCGCCCCCGGTGCAGCACCCTGCGGTATTGAGCCGGTAGTCGAGTCTTACGCAGTTGAGCCAGCCCAAAAGCTGTCGGAGCGAGAGCAAACCCTGAATAGCGGGGCCTCTGGCTGACAGCTGAAAGCTGGATGCTACAGCCCCTCCCCATACTCCACCGAATGCAGAAACAAGCCGTGCGCTGGAGCTGTCGGTCCTGCTGCCGCACGGGCCCGCGCCGCCAGAATTCCGGGAATCATCTCGGTCTTCAGCTTCCCGCGGCCTACATCGATCAGCGTGCCCACCAAGTTCCGTACCATGTGATGCAGAAACCCGTTGCCCCTTACGCGGTACACGAGTAACTCTCCCGCCTCGCCCGTCCGCTTCTCCCAGCCCGAAGAAAAGACGGTCCTCACCGCCCCTCGTTCACTCACCTCGCCGGTATCCTCATCAAGCGCCTTATCCCGGCTGCTCAAGTCAGGATCCGTGGCCGCAAAGCTTAGAAAGTCGTGTTCGCCTTCGAACAGCCGGGCGGCCTGTTCCATCTCGTCGAGGTCCAGAGGCCACGAACAGGGGAGCACATAGCGCGCCAGCGTCGGCGGGCAGATGGCCTCGCGGTAAACCCTGTATTCATAGGTCTTTGCCACGGCCGAGTGGCGCGCGTGAAAGGTGGCGGGGGCTATCATCGCCTCGACAACCCTGATGGCCGCAGGCAGGGTCCGGTTGAGGGCCCGCAGCAGGTTTTCTGGCGGAATCGGGGCCACGAGGGCAAAGCTGGCCACCTGGCCCAGCGCATGAACACCGGCGTCGGTCCGTCCCGACCCCTGCGGCAGAGGCATTTCTCCCGTAACGCGGCCCAGCGCCTGCTGGAATTCGCCCTGGATGGTGCGCTCTCCGGGCTGCACCTGCCAGCCGCTGAAGCCGGTGCCGTCATAGGCCAAAGTTACCTTCCAGTTGGAGGTCTTGTCGACGGATTCAGTGAATTCTGTCATGGGTTTGCGCTTGTCTATCAGGGTACCCGAACCGGCCGTTCACAGGCACAGATGCGCTGGTGGGATATACTCAGCTTTCTGCAATTTCCTGGCTCGCGGGCGGCCAAAATGAGGCCTGGCCCGGATGCAGGGAAGGTCGCAGGGAACGAATGGGCCTTGAATCGCGTAGGTAAGGATGAGCCAAAGGTCTCTTCGGAAGCGATTTTCACGCTGAATCATCACAAATTTGCGTCTGGAGAGGCTCGCCGGACGTCTTAGAGAATGGCAACCCACATGCCTCAGCTATTCGTGGAGAGGAAACATGCAATTGGATCGTATTGGTGTGCTTGACGGCCGGGATTTAAACCCACAAGAGATAAGCGAACAGGCAGGGAATCAGAAATCAGCCCGCAGGCAGGCAGGCGGCAAACTGCGCGCCGTGGCAGCCATTATGCTCACCATGGCATCCTGTGTGCCTCCCGGATTTGCGGCGCAAACCCCCGCGGGAACCACTGGCACCGATAAGGCGGCCTCCGACCTTCCGGTGGCGCCCGCGCCGATCCCCACCGATCCCTTCGATCTCAAGGCTTCGTCGCGCAATTACTCGAAGCCCTTCGCCGGGTTCTGGGGCAATCCCGTCTCCAAATACCGCGCGACCAACATCCCGAAGGCCAGCTTTGAGAATTCGGTCCGTCTGAATGACATGCTCAAGGACGGCAAGCTCTACTTGAGCCTCTCCGATGCCATCGCGCTGGCTCTTGAGAACAACTACGATATCGCGATAGCGCGTTTGGACCTGAGTATTGCCGATACCGACATTCTGCGCACCAGCACCGGCCAGGGACCGCTGGGAGCGCCCTCCGGACTGATCGCCAATACGCAGGGTGGCTCGACATCGATTCTGAGCACCGGTGGGGGCCCCGGTGGAAGCACCGGTGGAGCGGCCGGCGCGGGTTCCGGTGTCTCCGGTTTGACGCTCACCACTGCCGGCGCAGGTCCGAATCCTGAGAATCTCGATCCGTACCTGGGGTCGACGATCTCTTTCGACCGCGACCACATCCCGTCGACGAGCTTCTTCTCGACCGGCTCGAGCTCGACCAACAACTACGACTTCAATTTGAATCAGGGCTTCGTCACGGGCACCAACCTCCAGCTCGCCTTCAACAACTCCTATGCGAGCACCAACAACACGGTCACCGAGTTCAGCCCGGAGTTGAGTTCGTCTTTCAAGGCCACTGTGACCCAGCATGTGCTGCAGGGCGCAGGCATCTGGGTCAACAAGCGCTTCATCTATGAAGCGCTCAACGACCGCCGCATCGTGGACTCCTCCTTCCGCCAGCAGATTCTCTACACTGTCAACCAAGTGGAGTCCATTTATTGGGGCCTGGTGCAGGCCTATGAAGACGTCCAGGCCAAGCAGCGGCAGTTGGAGCAGAGCACCGCGCTCGACAGTGACGACCGCAAACAGTTGCAGATCGGCACGGTCGCGCCTCTGCAGGTGGTCCAGGACGATTCGACAGTGGCTACGGACAAGCAGTCTCTGATCAGTTCACAAAACACGCTGAACTATCAGCAGCAGATCATCAAGCAGGCTATCGCCCGCAACCTTAACGACCCGGTACTCTCGGCCGCTCCCGTCATCCCGACCGACCGTGTGAGCACCGAGGAGATTCCCGAGGAGCAGCAGCCCATCGAGGCACTGGTGCAGGAAGCCTTCCAGCGCAGGCCAGAGCTTGAAGAGGCCGTGCTTACGCTCCGCAACGACGAGATCACCCTGAAAGGCGCGCGCAACGCGCTGTTGCCCACCGTGGATGTGTACGGCTACCTCACCGGGCAAGGCGTTGCCGGCGGAATCAACAAGAACCTCAACCCCGCATTCTGCGGCGGCCCTTGCCCCACCGTCGGGACTGGTTATGGCACAGCGCTGGACCACGTCTTCAACAATTCGGCACGGGATGAGGGCATCGGCTTCAACATCCAGATCCCTCTTCGCAATCGCTATGCTCAGTCGGTGCAGGAGCGCTCGTTGATGGAGTACCGGCAGGCTGAGTTGCGTCTCGCCCAGCTCTATACGCAGATCCGGATGCAGGTGGTCAACGCCAGATTCGCGCTTACCAACGACCGTGCGGTGGTGCAGGCAGATATCGCCGCGCGCGACTACGCAAAGCAGGCCGTCGACTCTGAAGTTACCAAGCTGCATCTCGGCGCATCGACCACGGCCAATGTGCTGCTGCAGCAGCGCACACTTGCCATCGACGAGGACAACCTGATTGCGGCCCAGGCGGCCTATGCCAACGCGCGCGCCGGCATCTACCAGACCCTGGCTACAACCCTGCAGCACTACGGCATCAATCTGCCTGATGCGGCCTCCGGCCAAATCAAGTCCGCTCCTGTAGTTCCCGGAGTGACACCCGCACCCGCCGGCAATGAGCCCTCGCTGACGCCGCCCGCTGCAGCCCAGCCACCGGCCACGCCACCGGCTGCGAACTAGATCCCAAACGCGCGGGACGAAAATGCCCGGCCGTTGGCCGGGCATTGAGGGTGTTGACAAAGACCAAGAGGCCCGAAAAGCCTCCCTCAGGGGCTAAAGCCCGCGTTCATATTGCGCCCCGTATGGCGCGTCTAAAGCCGCGCCCTTTCAAATCAATGCCGCAACAGAGGTTTTCAGCTTGTCTGGTTTTGGCAGAGGTTTAACGTTCGGCAACCTGGTCAAGCAGATCGAAGAACTCAGGAAAGCTGATCGCGGCGGACTCCGCTCCCTGGATCAGCGTATCGCCCTCCGCACGCAAGGCCGCCACGCTGAAGGCCATCGCGATGCGGTGGTCGCTGCCGGAGTCGATTGTGGCTCCATGCAGTGTCTGTCCGCCTGGCACGTCCAGGCCGTCTTCGAACTCCATCACCTCGGCGCCCATGGCCCGCAGATTCTTCGCGACCAGGGCAATCCGGTCTGACTCCTTTACGCGCAACTCTTTCGCGTCTCTGATGCGAATGCCGCCGCTCGTGTAGGGTGCGATGGCGGCCAGCACCGGCAACTCGTCAATCAGCTGCGCCGTTAGCGCTCCTTCGATCGCCGTGGTTCCCAGTCCCTCGCTCGGCGCTGAAATCCGCAAGGTACCCACCAACTCCGCGGACCGTTCCTCAAGGTGCAGCACTGCGATCTTTGCGCCCAGGGCCGCCAGAACATCGAGCAGAGCCGAGCGCGTGGGGTTGAGTCCAATTGAATCCAGCACCAGGCTTGAGCCTGGAAAGAGCGCAGCCGCACACAGGAAGAATGCGGCAGACGACAAATCGCCGGGCACTGTTGACTCGATGGCCGTCAGCCTTTGCGGCCCCACAATCGTTACCGAGTCATGCGCACGCGACACTGAAGCTCCAAACGCCCGCAGAGCTAGTTCGCTATGGTCGCGCGTCCGCACGGCCTCGCGCACAATCGTCGTTCCTGCTGTCTGTACGCCGGCCAGCAGCACGCAGGTTTTCACTTGTGCGCTCGGAACCGGCGTCGTGTAGTCGATCGCCCTCAGCCGGGAGCCTTCAATCGTCAATGGCGCATGGCCGTCGGTCAGCGTGAGCCGCGCGCCCATCTCCGCGAGAGGCTTTCCTACGCGCTCCATCGGCCGCTTTGAGAGTGAGGCGTCGCCTTTGAGCGTAAAGGTGCCGTCCTGCGGAGCAAGCAGGCCCGACAGCATGCGCATGGTCGAGCCCGAGTTGCCGCAATCGAGTGCATCCTTTGCAGGCGTCACCCTCCCGGCCACGCCGGTGATCTCCACGGCGTCACCTTCCAGTCGTTTCACGCGCGCGCCCAGCGCCTCCATGCAGCTCAACGTCGAAGCGCAATCCGCGCCCGTTGAAAAATTGGTAAAGCGCGAAGTCCCTTCCGCGAAGCCGCCCAGCATGGCGTAGCGGTGGCTGATGGACTTGTCTCCGGGCAGGCGCAGGCTGCCGCAAATATTGCGCGCGGGGCGAATCAGGCGTTCTTCAGTGGTTGTGTGCAATTGAGCTCCGGGGGCAGTTGGCCTTCTATCCAAGTTTATCGAATCAGGCCCAGGGGAGGGCCGTTGACAGGGGCAGTCTCTATCAAAGGCCGTCAATCCCATGGATTGATCAGTGGAACGCCGGTGTGTTCAAAGTGGCGCAAGTCTCTGGTGGCTACCGCGAAACCGCGGGCCGCCGCGATGGCAGCGATATAGGAGTCCGGCGCCTTCGCTTGTTTACCAATCTTCCCGCAGTGGGTTGCGATTTTGGCTAGATGATCGGCGGCCGCGGCATCAAAATCGAGCGTGCGGTCCTTGAACAGTTCAAGGACAAGTTCAATTTGTTCGGCAAGGGCAGCCTTGCGCTTGCCGTCAGGCAGTCTGGATACGCCGAAGAGGATTTCCGCGCGGCTGATGGTTGTTATAAAGAGTGTGTCGGCGACCTGCTTGTCTAGCCATTCCATAACTTTTGGCGCCGGAGAAGACTTGAGGGGTTCGGAGAGAACGTTGGTATCGAGAACGATCATTCGAATTCCGCTCCCCGGATCTCGCTTCGCTGGCGGGGGATTTCGAGGTCGTCCATGCCCCCGATCTGCTGCGCAATACGGTGAATTTCGGAACCGATCTTCAGCCGCTCAGCGGGCCGGACAGTTTCTTCGAGAATGGAGCGGACCTCGGCCTCGGTGGATCGGCCGTGGCGGGCGGCGCGTACACGCAAGGCACGGTGCGTCTCTTCAGGCAGATTGCGGACGGTTAGATTGGGCATGATCTCACCTCTAAGATATTGTAGGCATTGCCATCAGAAAAGTAAAGATGGTATCACTTTCGGTGGCCGAGAGGGGCGCTGGAAATACAAAGGGTTCCCTCGATTGGACGAGGTTTTACACGCCTTCGGCGCGGCAGGATTATGGATGATCCGTCTGGCCCCAAAAAACTGGAGACTGGCAGCATCGGTCTGTGTTGAGTGGCAGGCCCCGCTTATTTCAAACGGGAGAACCCCCGGCTTTGCCGGGGTGGCGGTAGACGCTTGACTTTTACGGAAGTCGCGCCCGGTTTCTGCTCTCGAATTTTTCACGCAGGATCGTGAGCAGGAGTAGGGGCATGAGCACCGTGCCTACGGCACTCTGAATGAATTGTTGTTCGCGCTCACCCAGCACTGAAGCGCTGGGCTAATTTACAGTGCGCCTACGGCGCGGGCGATGAGCCGCAATCGAGATGGAGATCTTCCACCCTGGCCGCTTTGAGGGGCCACCAAAGTTAAAGCCTTCGGCTTTGCGGGAGGATACTCACTTCAGGAGTCGGACCGAGCGCTTGGCGCGTGCATGCCTTATGACCTCTTTCATCTGTGGAGATCCAAAGGAGCCCAGCACCGAGTTGCCTACCGCACCCGCAGCACGATAATCGTTTCATCGTCAAAGCGGTCTTTTGCGCCCTGGAATCGCGCTACATCCTCGAGAATGGCGTCGGCAATCTCCAGTGCGGGCAGATCGCGGTTGGCGCACAGCATTCCCGCCAGCCGGTCTTCCCCGTACATTTCTTCCTTTTCGTTTTCCGCGTCCAGGATTCCGTCCGATACAAAGACGATGGCGTCGCCCGGCTGCGTGGCCACGTTCAACTCCTCGTAGGTCACATCCGGAAACAGCCCCAGCGGAAATCCCTCGGCCTTCACTGTCACCGACTGGCCGGCTCGGCAGAACACCGGCTGCACCGCGCCGGAGTTGGCCACCGTGAGCGTCCTGTTCTCGTCGTTCCACACCGCAAACAGCATGGTCACATACTGCGATTCGAGTTTGCGCTCCTGCATCGCATCGTTCAGCAGCTTGAGCATCTCGGCGGGTTGTGGCTGCTGTGCCGCCGCGGCCCGCATAATCCCGCTCACCAGTGCCGCGAAAAGGGCAGCAGGCGCCGCCTTGCCGCTCACGTCCCCAAGGACGATGGCCGTCCGCCCCGGGCCGTAATCCACAAAGTCGTAAAGATCCCCGCCAATGGTGCGCGCCGGCAGAAATCTCACCGCCATTTCGGCATGCGGATGCTCCGGCGACTCTGACGGCAGACAGCCGCAGTTGCACCTCGCGCGCCATCGCAATGTCCCGCTCCAGTTGCCGCTCCTGCGTGCGCACGGCCTGGTAGAGACGCGCATTTTCAATCGCAATCGCCACCTGCGCGGCCAGCGTTGTCAGCACCCGCTCATGCTCTTCGGTAAAAAAGTGCGTCCGCGTATGTTCCAGGTCAAGAACTCCGATGATCCGCCCCTTGTAGAAAAGCGGAACCACCAGTTCTGAACGCGTCTCCTCGTTCATGGGCAGATAGCGCGGATCCTTCAGCACGTCCGGCACATTCACGAACCGCCATTCACGCACCGCCGCTCCCACCAGCCCACTGTTCACCGGAATGCGCCGCCGCGGCGCGTGTGCGTAGCCAAACCGCCAGGCATAGCGCGTGATGAGCGTCTCGCCGGTTTCGTCCAGCAGCATGATGGTGAACATCTGGTAGTCAATCAACCGCCGAAGCAGTTGTCCTACCCGCTCGAGCAGCGGCCCCAGTTCCAGAATCGAAGCCAGTTCCACGGCGATTTCATTCAGGACTTCCAGCGTTTGCGCCTGCCGCGAGACGCGTGCATAGAGCCGCGCATTTTCAATCGCCTGTGCAATCCGCGAGGCTGTTACGGTGAGTACTCGCTGGTGCTCGGGCCTGAAGTACCCGGCCTCGGTGCTCTCCAGATCCATGACGCCGATCAGCCGGTTCTTGGCGATCAGCGGAACGGCAAGCTCGGAGCGAACGTCAGGATTCGCGCTGGTGTAAAACTCCACGCCTGCCACATCGTTCAGCAGGATTGGCTGGCGCGTGAGAGCTACCTGTCCTACGACGCCTTTTCCGACGGGAACCCTGGTGCGCTCCACCTCCGGCGTATGCCCGATCTGGAATCGCATGCGCAGCTCGTGGGTGCGGTCGTTCAAAAGGAAGATGGCGAAGATGCGGTAATTGATGACGGCCCGCACCAGCTCCGACGTGCGGTTGAGCAGAGTTTGCAGATCGAGCGTGGTATTCAGCGCGTCGGTCAGCTTCATCAGATAAACAACGTCGGCCGGCTCGACGCGTGGATTCATCGCATCCAGCGGCGTATCGCTCGCCGGGCGGTAGTCACCTTCGAACTCGGTTCCGTGCGTCGGAATGTCTGTTGCGTCTGTCATATGTGTCGAAGGGAATGATAAACGAAAAGCAGTGGTCAGTGATCAGTCATCAGTGGTCAGGGAACAGGGACTGAGGGACTGAGGGACTTGGGATTAGGGAATCGAAGGCGGAGGGCGGGGGATAGCGCCTACCGGCGAGTTTCGAACGTGGCTTGCTTGTATGGACCGGAATTGGGAATGAGGCTGCAGGTTTCCTATTCCCTGTTCCCTGATCCCTGCCGGGGTCCCCGGCGAGCGGTCTTTGCTCGCTGGGGTGGCTAATCCCTGTCTCTCTCCAATTCCCGCACAATCGCTACTGAGGCCGAGGAGCCAATCCGGTTCGCTCCTGCTTCGAGCATGGCCTTAACGTCGGCCAGTGTGCGGATTCCGTCTGAGGCTTTTACGCCGCAACGGCCGCCGGCTACTCCGCGTATGAGCGCCACGTCCGCCGCGGTCGCGCCGGTTGAGGCAAACCCCGAGGACGTCTTGATAAAGTCGGTTCCGGCCTGGATCGCGATCTCGGCGCCGCGCAGTTTCTCTTCCATGCTCAGCAGCGCCGTCTCCAGGATTACCTTGAGCACGGCGCCGTGATGGTGAGCCACAACGGCCGCCGCGTGGATCGTGTGTTGCACTGCGTGGTGGTTGCCGCTCTTCAACTGCCCGATCGGGATCACCATGTCCATCTCGCGCACCCCCAAGCGGGCCAGCGCCGCCGCCTCATGGCGCAGGGTGGACACCAGCGAAGCGCCCAGGGGAGAACCGATGGCAACGCCCACCGGAATTCCGGAGCCGGACAATCGAGCAACGGCTGTCGCCGCCCACATCGGGTTCACCATCACGCACGCAAATCGGTATTCGATTGCCTGGTCGCAGAGATTCACGATTTCAACACGCGTGGCTTCGGGCTTGAGCAGCGTGTGGTCAATCACCGCCGCCAGCGCCGTTCGGCTGCTCAGAGCCGCCGCGGCGAATCCGAAGGAATCGAAACTTCCGTTGTCAAATTCGAGATCTGCCCTGTCGATCGGAATGGGCACTGCCATCTTTGTTGCTCCTTGCACTTCGCTCCACGCCTGCGGCGCCGGTTTTGGCTGCTCCTGGCCCGTTGCCTTCAGCCGGCAATAGAACACCCTGCCCCGGCAAGCGGGGCGCTCTCCGGAAATTGAGTATAGTACCTCCCGGATAAGGGGACCGTAATGATTGGATGCAATTGGGTGGATTCGGTTGACCGGCCCGGTTTTTTCGGCTGACCTGTTTTGGTTACGCCGGCTCTCCGGGCGGCATGACACAGATGTCCGGCAGATTCCTGTACCGTTCCGCGTAGTCCATCCCGTAGCCGATGACAAACAGGTTGGGGATGGAGAATCCTACGTAGTCCGCGTCAATTTTTTCGATTCGGCGCGAGGGCTTGTCGAGCAGGGTGGCAATGCGCAGCGATTTGGGATGCTGCTGCAGAAACAACTTGCGCAGGTAGGAGAGCGTCAGGCCGGTGTCCAGAATGTCCTCGACTACCAGCACATTCTTGCCCTCGATGGAGTGGTCCAGGTCCTTGATGAGCTTGACGGCGCCCGACGACCGGAGCCCCTTGCCATAGCTCGACGTCGCCACAAAATCGAATGTGGCGTCGACCTCAATGGCCCTCGACAGATCGGCCAGGAAAGGCGCCGCGCCCTTCAGCACGCCAATCATCACGAGCTTTTCGCCATTGAGGTCGTTGGTAATCTGTGCGCCCATCTCGGCGACTCGTTCTGCAATCTGCTGGCGGGAAAAGAGGACTTCGAGGCCCTTGTAGGTCATGGTAGCCATGCACACAGTATCGCCCGAATCGGGCCCGAACGTGTCTGTGCAAATCCTGCTGGTTTTTCCGCCCGTCGTCCGCGCAGTTCCTCGCGCCTTCTACCTCGTGATCCGGGTGAAAGGCCGGCCTCAGACGCTCCTGCATCAACTTCGCTCCGGCAGCTATCATGGGCGGGGATAAAAACTGGATCTGCTCGACCCTGTCTGGTCGTTGGCAGGCCTGTTGAAAGGAACTCGATGAATCGTCGCGAAATGATCAAGCTGTCATCGTTTGCCGCTGCGGCTACTTCAGCTGCGTCGCTGCCGCAGGCGGTCGAGGCTCAGGCCTCGCTGCCTGGACATTCTTATGGCCGTTGGGATCACGTCGAATTGGGTTTCGAGGGGCCGGCCGGGGGCAATCCCTTCATCGACGTTACGCTCAGCGCTACGTTTCACTACCTGCATCGCTCTCTGACCGTTCAGGGCTTCTACGACGGCGAGGGCAGGTACAAGGTCCGCTTTATGCCGGATGAACTGGGCACATGGTCTTGGAGCACGTCCAGTAATGCGGCTGCGCTGAACGGGCTCACCGGCAGCTTCGAGTGCGTCGCTCCTGAGGCGGGCAATCGCGGGCCCGTATCGGTGCGCGACGGCTATCACTTTGGCTACGCGGACGGCACGCCGTTTGTCGAGTGCGGCACCACCTGCTACGCCTGGGCTTTCCAGTCCGAGGCAACTCAGAAACAGACCATCGAAACGCTGGCGACGTCGCCCTTCAACAAGCTCCGCATGTGCCTTTTTCCGAAGTGGTATCAGCACAACCGCAAAGAGCCACCGATGTATCCGTTTCCGCGCAGTGGCGAGACCAACGACTATTCTACCTTCAACCCCGCATACTTCCAGCACCTCGACCGCCTCATCCTCGAGTTGCAGCGCATCGGCGTCCAGGCAGACCTCATTCTTTTCCATCCCTATGACAAGTGGGGCTACCAGTCCATGCCTGCCGAGGTGGACGATCGCTATCTCCGCTATGTGATCGCGCGCTTCAGTGCCTTCCGCAATGTCTGGTGGTCGCTGGCCAATGAGTATGACCTGCTGCGCGACAAATCCTCGGCCGACTGGGACCGCTTCGCCCGCATCGTTGTTGAATACGACGCCTTCGACCACCTGCGGTCGATCCACTATTGCTTTCACCAGTACGAGTACAGCCGCGGCTGGTGCACCCATGCCGGCGTGCAGGACTCGCATCTTGAATTGGCCGCAAGCTGGCGCGCGGATTGGCGCAAGCCGGTTGTTTTTGATGAGTGCAAGTATGAGGGCAACATTGCCTCGCGCTGGGGCAACCTCTCGGCCGACGCCATGACCCGCCGGTTCTGGCTCGCCGCCGCACAGGGAACCTACTGCGGACACGGCGAAACGTATCTCTCGCCGGAAGACATTTTGTGGTGGTCGCACGGTGGTGTTCTGCACGGCAAAAGTCCGGCCAAAATCGCCTTTCTTCGCCAGTTGCTTGAGGAAACTATCGCCGTCGGCACAGGGCCCATCGGCTTCACCTCGATCGCGGACGATCCGGTTGGCGCACGCCGCCCCAACGGCGCGGTGATCTTCTACTACTTCGACGAACATCAGGCTGCCGAGGGAACCTACTCCTTGCCCGAAGGCAAAACCTACACTGCGGAATACATTGATACGGTCACGCTGGCCCGCACGCCGCTTCCCGGCGAATACTCTGGTGCGGCCGAGGTGAAGCTGCCGGGCACGCCATGGGGGTCGCTTTGGTTTCGGGAGAAGGGAATTGCTTGAGCGCTCGCTGGAGCCGGTTGAGCGCGCTTCAGATTGAATCGGCCGCTCTTCAACCGACGGAAGAACCCCGGGCTTTGTCGGAGTGGCAGTGGAAGTTTGACTTTTACGGGAGTCGCTCCCGGTTTCTGCTCTCGCATTTTTCACGCAGAATCGTGAAGAGGAGGAGGACATGAGCGCCGTGCCTACGGCACTCCGGAGGCATTGTTATTGGCGCTCACCCAGCGCTGAAGCGGTGGGCTAACCTACGATGCGCCTACGGCGCGGGCGACGAGCTGCTTCGGAGATGGATCTCTATCACCCAGGCATCTTTGGCGATGAGCTGATCCTGAGATGGATCACTCCCCCAGGCATCTTTGGGGGGTCTCCAAGGCTAAAGCATCCGGCTATGGCGAAGGATACTTACTTTCCTTTTTTGGACACTATTCCAAGGCTTGATCAAAATCTCGACCTCCGCTCCATGCGATAAGCTGGTGCGGGGGATTCCATGCTGCAAGCAAGAGTCTCGATCCGCGCAATCATCGCAACTGCACTTCTTGCTCTCGTCCTCACCGCTCCGCATTTCGTCGCAGGGCAGGGAACCAGCTTCAATCCCGCGCTGCCGCTGGTCCACGTTGATAACGGCGCCAACTCAGCTCATGCGCAGGCCCAGCATTATGTTGTGCTGGTCTCGCTGGACGGTTTCCGCTGGGACTACGCCAAACGCGATAACGCCATCCACCTTCTGGCGCTAGGCAGGCGGGGTGTCTGGGCTCCTGAAGGCATGATTCCCAGCTATCCCTCGCTCACCTTTCCCAATCACTTCACCATCGTTACCGGCCTCTACCCTGAGCATCATGGTTTGGTCGCCAACAGTTTCCTTGATCCGGCCAGCGGCAAGCGCTATTCCATCGGCAACTCCCAGGCTGTGACCGACAGTTCCTTCTACTCCGGCACGCCGCTGTGGAGCCTTGCCGAGAGCCAGGGCATGCACGCCGCGTGTCTCTACTGGCCCGGATCTGAAGCCAAGATCGCCGGCTTCCGTCCCTCCTGGTATGCGCAGTTCAACAAGACCGAATCCACGCCTGAAGTGCAGCAGGCGCGCATTGACGACGCTGTCGCGCTGCTCAAGCTTCCGCCCGACCAGCGGCCACATTTCATCACCATCTACTACTCCGAGCCCGACCACGAAGGCCACGAGTTTGGACCCGACGCACCGGAAACGCGCGCCGCCGAACGCAAAGTCGATGGGCTCATCGGCAAGCTCAAGGCCGCGCTCGACTCCACTCACCTGCCGATCGACCTGGTGGTTGTGAGCGACCACGGCATGGTCCACGAAGACGGCGACTGGGTGACGCTCGATCAGTTCGCCGACCTGACCGGCTTCGACACCGCCGGGCCTCTGCTCTACGGCAAAACTGAAGAAGACCGCGAGCGCGTCTACAACCAGCTCAAGAGAGTGTCGCCGCAATTCGTCGTTTACCGCTTGAAGAACGTGCCTGCCGACCTCGACTTCAACCAGAACCCCCGCGAAGGCGATCCTGTGGTCATCGCCACCGGTCCCTATCCCATCCGCGCCCACGCTTTCCCTGCCGGGTCGCCCGATCATGCGCCCGAGCCGGGGATGCACGGCTTCGACCCCCACAAGGTTCCGCAGATGAAAGCCAGCTTCTTCGCTGCCGGACCCGATATATTGAAGGGAAAGACGGTTGCGCCCTTTGAGAACGTGAACTTGTACCCCTGGCTTGCCCACCTGCTCGGCCTCACAACCCCCAGCAACGATGGAAGCCTGAATATTCTGGCTGGAACTCTCCGTGATCGCGGCGAAACCCCCGGCACCTCCAGCGACGACCAATCCGGAAATGTCCAGCCGCAAGCAGCACAACCGCAGAAATAGCCCAGCGTTACGGAGCAGGGAATCATGAGTCTGGTTCTTGGAATTGATGGTGGCGGAACGCGCACGCGCGCATCGATTGTTGACGGCGACAAGGTTCTCGCCCACGGCGAAGGCGGGTCCATCAAGCGTCTTCGTGTCGGCGCTGAAGCGGCGGAGGCAAATCTCCGCGAGATCCTGACGGATGTGTTCGGCCGGGCGGGGGTCAAAGGCGTCCGCGCTGCCTCCTGCGGAGTGGCCAGCGCCAGCATGCCCGGCATCACGGAATGGGTCACGGCCGTCTTTGACGACTTTGGTGTCGAACTCTCTGAGGTGCTTGGCGACGAGGTGATTGCCCTCGACGCAGCGTTCCATGGCGGGCCCGGCATTCTGCAGATTGCCGGAACCGGCTCCAACACCATTGGCCGCGGGCCAGACGGCAGCAAGGAAAGCGCCGGCGGCTGGAGCTCACGACTGGGTGACGAAGGGTCTGGCTACTGGATCGGCCTGCATAGCGTCCGCCGCGCCCTGCGCGCCTATGATCATGGCCAGCCCACGCAGATTCTCAAGAAGGTTGGTGAAATCTGGGGCACCCCCGATCTGGACGAACTGGTCAATGTTGGCGACGGTACTCCCGGTCCTGACTTCGCCGCGCTGGCGCCCGCCATCTATGAGCTTGCCGAAGCTGGTGACGCTGTGGCCCTGGGCGTCCTCCATCAGGCCTCAGTCGACCTGATTGAATTCGTCTTGCTGGTTCGCGACAAGCTGCGCAAGAAGCACAAGATCGCAGGCGAAGTGCCGGTAGCCTGGACTGGCGGCGTGATCGAGAAGATGACGATCGTGCGCGAAGCGTTCTTCGAGGGGCTGCGCAAAGCTGCCCCGGAGATGCCGATTGGGGATAGCTCGGTGGTGTCGCTCGAAGGGGCGATCTGGCGGGCGAAGCGGCTTGCCGCTTCAAAAACCTAATATGGTGTTTCTGAAGTTCGTTGCATAATTCGGCGAATCGACGTGGCGCGACCGAGAGTAGCGCAGGGGCTAAAGCCCATTCTTTTTTCGACCTTTTCGGCACGACTGAACAGCTTGCTGAAAAACTCGGAATAGATAGCGAAAAAGGGGGGAAACCGTCCCTCGGGGCCTAAAGGCCATCATGATTTTATTGCGTTTATGGCACGGATAAATCCGTGCCCTTTCAAAGCGACGTAGCACCACCGACTTTTTCCGCAGCCTGTGAAGTCGTGCCCTGACACTTAATCCGTCTTCGCGGGAGTTTTTCTCGGTCTTTGAAGTCGTGCCCTGACACGAAACGATTCGACATTTCTCGAACGAAATTCGGACTCAGGGAGCTAGCCGGCATTGCTCACAGGCCGCAGTGATTTCGCCCCGTGCCTGCAAACGCCCGACTGATGTATTCTGTTGCGCATGCAAAAACAAACAAGGGGAATTCCCCGGCAGAAATCACCGGAGCCTGTTTCGGGTTGCCGTGTCGATCGCCGCGAATTCATCAAAACGACTTCTCTGGCCGCAGGTGCGCTCGCATTTGGGGTGCCAACGCTTTTGCGCGGCCAAAATCTCAACAGTAAAGTGAACGTGGCCTGCGTGGGCGCAATGGGCGGAAAAGGCCGCAGCGATACCGATGCCTGTGCCAGTGAAAACATTGTCGCGCTGTGCGACGTGGACTCGGGCTCAGAGAATTACGCGAGGCAGACGGAAAAATATCCGGGTGCGAAGTTTTACAAGGATTTTCGCCTGATGCTGGATCAAATGGGCAGCCAGATTGACGCGGTGACGGTTTCGACGCCGGATCATCTGCACGCAATTGTGGCGTCAGCGGCGATGAAGATGAACAAGGCCGTTTATTGCCAGAAACCATTGACGCAGACTGTTTATGAGGCGCGCTACCTGCGCAAGTTGGCCAAAGACAGAAAAGTCGTCACGCAGATGGGCAACCAGGGCAGCGCCGCGGCAGGCTTGCGCCGTGCGGTCGAGACGATTCAGGACGGACTCATCGGGCAAGTGCATGAGGTTCACGTCTGGACCAACCGTCCGGTGTGGCCGCAGGGAATGGATCGTCCGGAGGGAGAAGACCCGATTCCTGCAACATTGGACTGGGACAAGTGGATTGGGCCGGCTCCGATGCGGCCGTACAAGGGCCGTCGTGATCCGAATGACAGTAACGGAATTTACAATCCATTTAATTGGCGCGGGTGGCAGGACTTCGGCACGGGCGCACTCGGCGACATGGCATGCCACACGGTCAATCTTCCGTTTCGCGCCTTGAACCTCAACTACCCGACAGAAATTGAAGCAACGCCTTTGGGCCAGATGAAAAAGGAGTCTTATCCCATAGGCTCCAAGATCCGCTATCAATTCCCTGCGCGGAAGGCTTCCATCTCCGTGGCTCAACCGCATCTTTTCCACCATCACCGAACGATCGAGCAGGATGCGGTGACGCTCTGGTGGTACGACGGCGGGCAGCCCGACTCGACAGCCCCAGACGGCCATGACTTCAGCAACAAGCCGCCGATTGAGCTCACCGCCGACATCGTCGCGCTGCGTGGGGACATTCCCGACAGCGGACTACTGATGATTGGCGACGGAGGCACCGTTTTTTCGCCGGACGATTATGGGAGCAGTTTCTTCGTCAAGCTGAAGGAGGACACAAAGTTCCTTCACTACACCAAGCACCCTGCCCTGGCGCAGTTTGCCGAACGCATCCCGCGCAATCCTCATGGAAAAGACGAGAATCTGAGTCATACGCTGGAATGGCTCACGGCCATCAAGGAGAACACTCCGGAACTTTGCTACTCGCGCTTCGAGATCGCCGCGCGCCTGACCGAAATCATGGTGCTGGGCTGCGTGGCCTTGCGCGTGGGCAAGAAACTTGAATGGGACGGGCCGAAGATGGTTGCAAAGAATTGCCCTGAAGCTGCGCCGTTCATCAAACGTGAGAACCGTTCCGGCTGGGCTCTTTCCTGATTCAGACGGGTGAAACCATCACGCAGGCCGGAGATGCGCCTGAACAGATGTTGAATCTGTTGTGACCGATAGGACAAATGACATGGAGAGCGAAAACTCGATGTGGAACCGGCGGGATTTTTTGAAAGCGGGCGGCACCTCGGCGGCGGCTCTGGGCGTGGCGGGAGCAGCGGCTGTCCCGTTGCAGGCAGCGCAGGCGCCTGCAGCGCAAGGGGCTATGCCGCTGGATACGCCCTATCCCAAGCTCTCCATCATCACGCCCTACTCACCGCAGAAGCTGGCTTTTGCCGCACAGGCCGGTTACGAAGGCGTCGTGGTGACGCCGAGCGAGGACTTCAATCCGAAGCTGAGCGACACCGCGATCGATCAGATTCTGGCCACGGCGCGCAATGCAGGCATTCGCATTGTCAGCATTGAGTACTTCGGACCGAACCACATGGATCCCGATGCGGGCAAGCGCGCGTCCGCGCAGGCCGATTTTATCCGCGCCCTGGAATTCTGCTATCGTCTGGGCTGCAAGTTTGTGGGCACCTTCAGCGGCGGGCAACCGGGCGCCAGCATAGAGAATCAGGCCGCGGCCTTCGCCGATGTTTTCAACGAGAAATACCTGCCCGTTTGCGAGAAACTCGACATCGGGATGGGATGGGAGAATTATCCCACCGGCGTAAATTTCGCGACCACACCGGCAGCGATGCAGGCCGTTTTCGAGCGCGTGCCGAGCAAGCGGCTGGGGCTGGAGTTCGATCCCTCGCATTTCGAGCGGCTGTTCATTGACCCGGTGAGTGCGGCGTGGCAGTTTAAAGACCGCATACTCGCGGTGCATGCGAAGGATACGGAGATCACGCGGCCTGTGCTGCAGCAGGTGGGCATTGCCGGGCAGGGATGGTGGCGTTATCGGATCCCGGGGCAGGGAATGGTGAAGTGGACGGAGTTCCTCACGGTGCTGCTGCAGATCGGCTTCAACGGCGGCATCGCGGTGGAGCACGAAGACGAGTTCTGGGATGCGCCGAACACCGGGAACCTCGCTGATTTTCCGCAGCAGCGCAAGGACGGATTCATCCTGGCGAAGCGTTTTCTGGAACAGTACTTGCCGGGACGGTTGACATAATCGCGCCGCGCCGCTGTTCCGGTCTCGATTCTTCACCGGGGGGCGGCGAGAGCTGCATTTACGGTTCGCCTGCCAGCCGTCCCCCTTGGATTGAGGCAACCAGCCGGCCCGCTGCATCTACCGCGACGAGATCGGCTGGACCGCCGACAGCTACCTGACCTGCCCCGTTTCCCAGGCCCGTCATCGCGGCCGGATTCGTCGTCAGCAGTCGCAGCGCTTGCTCGATGGGTGCGCCAGTGAACTCGACGAAATTCGTGAGCGCGCGGTCGAGTGTGAGGACGCTACCAGCGAGCACTCCTCGCGCCATGGCCCTGCCGTCCGCCACATGCACTTGAAAGCCGCCCAGCGTGTACTCTCCATCCGGCATTCCGGTCGCGCTCATCGCATCCGTCACCAGGATTCCGCGTTCCGGCCCCTTGGCCGAAAACCACAACCGCACCAGCTCTGGAGCGGTGTGGATCCCGTCGCAGATGAGCTCCGCGTACACCGACCCTGTCGTCAGCACCACTCCCAGAATCCCTGGCTCCCGGTGGTCCAACGGCCTCATGGCATTGAAGGTATGCGTCGCGCTGGTTGCCCCGGCCTCAATCGCCGCGCGCGTCTCCGCGGCCGTCGCATTGGAGTGGCCCAGGCTCACGCGAACCCCACGCCCCGTGGCGTGCCTGGTCAGTTCCACGGCGCCCGGCATCTCTGGAGCGAGCGTCATCAGCCTGACGCGTCCCTCCGCCGCCTCAAACAACCGGTCGAAAACGCGGATGTCCGGCGCCAGCATGTGCTCCACGGGCTGAACCCCGCACTTTTTGGGTGAAAGAAACGGCCCCTCGAGGTGGATTCCAACGGGCTTCGCGCTTGCCTTCGCGGTTTTGAGCAGTTCCGGCTTCGCGATCAGCCTAGTCAGCCCCTCGAGGGCCCGCAAAGTCGTGTCAAGCGGGGCCGTTACCGTCGTTGCCAGATAGCTTCCCGTGCCCCGCGTCGCCAGAAAGCTCCCAACCGCCTGCAATGCCTCCGGCGTAGCTTCCATTACGTCGTGCCCGGCCGCCCCGTGGATGTGCACATCGACAAACGCGGGCGCAAGGGTCGCTTGGGGAAGGTCTAATTCTCCGCGCGCATCGGACGGGCCGCGGCTGGCAATCGACGCAATGCGGCCCTCCTCGATCGTGATTTCAGGGTTTTCGACTAGGTTTGAGCCGTTCCACAGGCACTTTGCGGTCAGAGTCGTGCGCATAGCTCAAGATTATGGCAGGTGACGCCAGTCGATGGGGCGCGATCTATCAAAATCCAATGGGTTTCTGTGTGCACCAAAATACGCACCTAAAGGGTGATAAGATTGGTGCGGAGGGCTTTGCTATGAGAGCAAGCATCACAATTGACGACGAGCTGCTGAACACGGCCCGCGAGTACACCGGTTTGGCGGAGAGGGCGGAGTTGATCCGCGAGGCTTTGAAGTCGCTGATTGCACGGGAAGCCGGGCGCAGGCTGCTGGCGCTGGCTGGGACTGCTCCTCACATTGAGGACGTGCGCAGATTGCGTGCGGATCAGCAGTGATTCTGGCAGACACCTCCATCTGGATTGAGATGTTCAGGAGGGGCGGATTCAAGGCGCAGTTGGATTCCTTGATTGCCAACGACCAGCTCTGTACCCATCCATGCGTGGTTGCGGAACTGGCCTGCGGAACTCTGCCAGACCGGCAGAACACTCTGAGACTGCTCGACCATCTGATCGCCTTGCGCACCATGCAACTTGCCGATCTGCGCGTGATGATCGAGTCCAGGGGACTGGCTTCAAAGGGGATAGGACTGACCGATGTTCATTTGATCGGGTCGTGCCTGGCAACACCTGGCACTCAAATCTGGACGATCGACGCGGCGCTCGGCAGGGTGAGCGAATCGCTCAGTATCCGGGCGTCGGTCCCGTAACCGCTGGCTCACCGATACTTCCGCAGAACTCCCAAAACCCGCCCCTGGATCGCGACCTGCGCCGCTGGAACATAGATTGGGTCCATCTCCGCGTTCGAGGGCTGGAGGCGGATCAGGTTCCCCTCCGGGTAAAAGCGCTTCAACGTGGTCTCTGACCCATGAACCAACGCAACGATAATTTCCCCTTGCCGCGCCGTCCGCGTCCGCTCCACCAGCACATAGTCCCCGTTGATAATGTGCTCGTCGCGCATCGAATCGCCTCGCACTTCCAGGGCAAACACATCGCGGTTTCCGACCACGTCGTGCAGCGAGATGGTCTCCGGCGTCTCTTGCGCCTCGACCGGCATTCCGGCGGCGATCTTGCCCATCAGCGGCAGCTTGGTGCTCGACCGGGTCTTCGAGCCCGGCGGCAGCAGGTCAATCGATCGGCTGCGGTTATGGACACGATCAAGCAAACCCTTCTTTTCAAGGTTGGTGATGTGCTTGTGTACTGTCGCCAGGCTCTTCAGCCCCATCCCCCGGGCGATCTCTTCAAACGACGGGGAGTAGCCGTTGCGAGCGACAAACGACTCCAGGAAATCCACAACCTCTTTTTGCCTACGGGTGACAGCCATGCCCGCATTATAGCGAATAAAAAGCGAATCGCAACAGCTATTGAGCCTTTTTTAATGCAGAGGGGTATCTGTGGAAATACTGGTCCCAAATTGCCTTGCACCGTGCAAAATTAACGCCTGAATTTATCCAATCCTTAGGTCGTCAGACCGGATCCCGCCTACAATCAGACACATGATCTTTGAGTCCTTCCCAGTGGGGATGCTCGCCTGCAACTGCACGCTGATCGGCGACGAGCAGACGCGCGAGGCCATCATCATCGATCCCGGGGATGGGATTGCCGGGATCCACCGCCGGCTGACCCAGCTTGGACTCACCTTGAAGCAGATCCTTATCACCCACGCGCACATTGACCACGTGGGCGGAGCGCTGCGGCTCAAGAAGCTTACCGGCGCCCCTATCTACATGAACGAGAACGACCTGGAGCTTCTGGCCATGATGGAAGAGCAGGCTGCCTGGCTGGGCGTCGAAGCGCCGGAAACCGCCCCGCCCGACGTCTCCCTCGCGGATGGCGCAACGGTGGGACTCGTCGGCTTCCCGGCCCAGGTCCTCTACACTCCGGGGCACACGCAGGGGTCGATCTGCCTTCACTTCGCACCGCTCAATCTCCTGGTTGCCGGAGACACCCTGTTCGCTGGCAGCATCGGCCGTACTGACTTGCCGGGCGGCAACTTCGACCAGATCATCGACTCGATCCGCTCGCGGCTATTCGCCCTGCCCGATGAAACCCGCGTTCTTCCTGGACATGGCCCCCAGACCACGATCGGCAAAGAACGTCGTAGTAACCCTTTTTTGCGCACAATGTGAAATTGTTTGCACTGGGCTGAGTGCGAGTAAAAACAATAAGTTATAGCGGTAATCTAAAGAAGAACTTGATGCAACTCTCGTGGCATATTACTACCTTGGTTCACGCTGAAATAATTCTTTCAACTGGCAGCGCCCGTGCTAAGCCCCTGTTCCTCGCCCAGCATCACCGGCAACAGAATCGTGAGAAGGAGGGGTGCATGAGCGCCGTGCCTACGGCACTCCGGATGCATTGTTGGTCGCGCTCACCCAGCGCTAAAGCGCTGGGCTAACTTACAGTGCGCCTACGGCGCGAGTGATGAGCTGCTGGGATGGAGTTCTCTCGAGGAAAATTCCGCCGCGCCTCGTGGTTTCAAGATCGGGCAACTGGGTCAGCGCCGGGGGCCAATTTTGCTCAAGGTATAATCCCTGCAAAGATGGCGGCTTCCCAACCACCACGCATTCAAACACTCGACGGCTGGCGCGGAGTGGCCATCCTGCTGGTGATTGCCGGGCACGGCGCACATCACAGCCAATATAAAGATCAGCTCTGGGCCAACCTCTGGGGACTGGGCGTGGATATCTTTTTCGTCCTGAGCGGCTACATCATCACCCTTAAATTTATTCAGGAGAAAGAAAAATACTCAACTGTTAACCTGAGCAGCTTCTATATACGGCGCGCCTTCCGCATTCTTCCGCTGGTGTGCGCCTACCTGGGAACCCTTTGCGTGGTGTCGCTGTTCGTCAACCTGCTCGACTTCCATCCTTCAGAGGTTTTCGGCTCGCTCTTCTTCTTCCGTAACTACCAGCTTGCCGCGACGCAGCGGGGTTTCTACACCACTCACTTCTGGTCGCTTTCAATCGAGGAGCATTTTTACCTGCTGTGGCCGGCGCTGTTTCTGTGGCTGGGCACCCGGCGCTCGCTTTGGTTGGCAGGCATCGGCGCCTGCACCTGCGCTGCCTGGCGGCTCTATGACTGCACCCATCCCGACAGTTGGATCGGACGATATCTGCCCGGCCCCGACAGCTTCTATCGCCAGATTCGCACGGACGCGCGCTTCGACGGACTGCTGCTGGGATGCGCTCTTGCGATCCTGCTCAGCCGCGAACCGGTGCGCAGATTCGTGTTTCGCAACTTCCCCAAGGAGGCCCCGCTCTTTGCGGCGGTGCTGCTCGGCTTGAACATGCAAAGAACCAATGGCTGGCCCACGCTTTCGTCGTACCTGATTGTTTTAGCCATGGTCGGCGGCACACTGGTGGTCGAGGAGGGCCTGGTGCACAAGGGGCTGAACTCGCGTGTGATGGTCTGGATCGGCACGGTCTCATACAGCGCCTACGTGTGGCAGGAGATGTTCATGACGCGCCCTGGTTCAACTCTCTCGCCCTTTGGGTTGCTGGCCTACTTCCCATTCAACCTGATCTGCGTTTTCGCGGTCTCGGCGCTGTCGTATTACTTGATTGAGCGTCCGTTCATCGAGCTGGGGCGCCGCCTGCTGGCGCGCAGACGCGAACGTGCTGCGGCGATCGGCAATGCGTAGGGCGATTTTGAGTTGGTGTGACCCTTTTGGATTCTGCTTAAGGCCGCCGCTCCGTTAGGAACTCGGCAAGCTGCGCGACTCCATGGCTGAACTCAGCCTCCGGCCCCAGCAGGCTCAGCACCAGCCAACCAGACTCGGGCATCCCGAAAAAGTATCCCGGATGCACCCAGACCCCCCGTTCCAGGAGCTCGAGCACCGTCAGTTCGTCCGGTTCCAGGGCGGGAATCCGCAGCACGGCGTACCATCCCCCTTCCACGTCAAGCCGATCGACCGTCGGGAGGCGTTCCAGTTTCCGGTCCAGTTCCGTCAGATTTCTGCGGACACGCTCGCTGATTTGGCCCTGGATCGCCTTCCGTCCCTCAAGCCAGGCCGGCAGGGCGCATTGAACCGGGGCATTCATGGAGAGAAACGTATCGGCAATTACCTCCAGCCGCGCCAACGCCTGCTCCCGCTCCGGACCCGTCGCCACAATCCACGCCGCTTTCATCTGCGGCAGCCCTGCAATCTTGCTCAGCCCGCTTACCACGAAGACTGGAACGCCGTCGAGCCCCGCCGCAAAGCTTCGCCCGCTGCCCGAAAAGTCGTAATCGAGGAACACCTCGTCCACGATCAGCGAAAGATCAAATTCCCGGGCAATCCGCGCCAGTTCGTCCGCCTCCCACGGCTTGGTAAAGTGGCCGGAGGGGTTGTTCGGGTGCACCAACACAATCGCCCGCGTCTGGGGGCCAATCGCCCGCCGCACGCCGTCCGGCTCAATCTGCCAGCCGTGGTCATAAACGAGGGGAACCGGCCGGATGCGGACATCGTCAAGATCCGCCAGAAAATCGAACAACGGATAGCTCGGCTGCGGCACAAGCACCTCGCATCCAGGGTCGCAAAGCAACTTGAAGAGATAGCTGTAAGCTTCACTTGTGCTTGTGGTTAAGAGGATCTGGCTGGTCTCAAGAGCCACGCCCGCGTCGGCATAGTACTGCCGCACTGCCTGGCGCGCCGCCAACTGCCCGAGGGGCTGCGGATCGTAGTCCAGGGCCCTGGGGTTGGCGAGCGCATCCAGCAATCCTGGACCGTAATCAAGCCCGGCGCGGGTGGGATTCGACGCCGTCAGGTCGGCGATCGGGAGGCCAGCTTCCGCGCGCAGCCGATGCGCCCGCGCCAGTTCGCTCTCATCCGTATTCCAGCCCGTTCTCTTTGAAAACCGCATCAATTCCGATCCAGCTTACGTCTCGCCAATGATCCGCACGGCTCCATCATGCAAAATAGAGGAGGCGTCTTTCTCCAACATACACGGGCGCCCACCGGAGGAGCCTTGAGCTCAACTACGCAGATTCGCGCGGTTGTCTTTGACTACGGAATGGTGTTGACCGGGCCACCCGAGCCGGCAGCCTACAAGCAGCTCCTTGCCATTACCGGGCTGACCTCGGCCCAACTCGACAAGTACTACTGGGCCGACCGGCTCGCATACGACGAGGGCAAACTCACGGGCCTGGCCTTCTGGCAGAAGATTCTGGTGAAGGCGAAACTCGACCTCTATCCCTCGGCCGCGGAAGAACTCAGCCTCTGGGATGCCCGCATGTGGACCACCCAGAATGGAGACATGCTGGACTGGCAGCAGCAGCTCACCAAGCGCGGCATCCTCACCGCCATCCTCTCAAACATTGGCGACAGTGTGCTTGAAAACATGCAGCGCGAGTTTACCTGGCTCGACCGCTTCGACGTCCTGGTCTGGAGCTACCAGTTGGGCATGGCCAAGCCCGACTCCGCCATCTTTCACCATGTGCTCACGCAACTCGGTACGAAGCCTGATGAGACCCTCTTTATCGACGACAAGACGGTCAACGTCGTAGGCGCTGAAGAGATCGGCATGCGTGGTTTGGTCTTCACAACCCCCACCCAGCTCCGCGCCGATCTCATTGCGCAGGGCCTTGACGCCAGCCTGCCTTTGCCCAATCCGACGATTTAGCTAAGAAGTTAGCTAATGCGGTCTTTCCGAGGTTCGTTCAATAAATTAGATGATTCAAAGCGGTTCGGAAAACATCCCGCAGGGGCTAAAGCCCATTCGCATTGCGCCCTTTGCGGCACGACTGAAGTCGTGCCCTGACAGGTGGCCAATGAGCATTTCTTGAACGAACTTCGGACTCAGGAAACTAAGACGCCATTCCCAGACCCACCAGGTTTGCGGCCACGATGATCACGAGTACGCCGGCCCAGAGCAGGCGCACCGGGCGGCGCTCGACACCCTTCCACTCGCCCAGCGCCAATCCCACCAGGCCGCCGCACAGCACGTAGATGCTCATGTGCAGCATCCAGTTCACATACGCCAGCCGGGCTGGAATGTTGGCCGCACCCCATGCGTAGAAGAAGAACTGCAGGTACCACATGATTCCGCCGGTCGCGGCGAGGATTGCGTTCTTCATCACCACTGGCCGCGGCTGGCCCATATCGGCGCGCAGGCTCAACCGCTTGAGCGCCGCCAGCCGGATGAAGCAGTAGCTCAGGTTGATGACCGCGCCGCCGCCCATGATGAACACGTAGCTCGGCAGGGCAGCGTACAGGGGGTTCACGCCCAGCAGCTTGGCGGCAGCTTCCATTGGCCGCGCCGCATCAATCGCAAACGACATGCCCGACGAGAAGATTCCGCACATGACGGCAAGGAGCAGCCCGAGCTTGACGTTGAACTCGCGCACCTCAGCGCCGAGTTGCACTTCCTTCTGGTGGCCCGCATACGACACAATCGCGACGCCGATGACCGCGACAAAAACGCCCGCCAGCGTCAGCCGGCCGCCCTGGGTATGAATCAGCATTGCGCCCTGCCCGTGAAGCAGCGGCGGAACCAGCGTGCCCACCACCAGCGTCACGCCAATCGCAACGCCTATGCCCAGCGACATGCCCAGGTGCCGCATGGTCAGCCCGTAGCTCACGTTGCCGACGCCCCACATCGCGCCGAACAGAGCGACTTTCAGGAGCAGGTGGGGCCCCATCGCCGCGTAAAACCCAGTAAAATCCGGCAGCAGAATCAGGCTCACGCCGATTGGCAGCAGAATCCACGAAAACAGGCCAGCAATCGCCCACGTGGTCTCCCACGACCAGTTCTTGACCTTCCCAATCGGGGCATAAAACGATGCCGCCATGGCCGCGCCAATTATGTGCCACCCAATCCCCATCAAAATCGCTACCGGCATTCGTTCTACCTTTCTCCGCGCTCCGGGCCACGCAGCCCGCTAGCAGTATCAAAGCCTATCGGTTCAACAATCACCTTGTACAGACGCTCCCGATCGCCGGGTGCGGGTGCCCCTGGTCCCTCGCAATTGAGGACCTGGGATTGGCGCCATCCTAACGCTCAAGCTGCACCGTAAACGAATAGCTCCCCGGCGCCAGCTCAAACCCGCTCGCCCCGGCCCGCGAGTCCGCCTTCGCCAGTTTGCTCTCCGCGATCGAGACGCCATCCAGCTTGTAATTGCCCGCCTCTTCCGCGTTCAACGGCAGCCACCCGGTCGTGTTGGCGGGCAGCGTCACATGCCACTCGGCCGTCGCCCCGTCCACCGTCCAATCCGAATGAATCGCCCCATAAGCCGACTGGTAATCGAACGCAATTTTGCCCAGCCGCGTGTCAAACTGCGGATGCAAAACGACCGTATGGAATCCCGCATCCATCGGCGTCGCATCCACGCCTGCGGCGTAGCGGTAGATCCAGTCTGCCACCGCTCCATACGCGTAATGGTTGTACGAATTCATGCTGGGCTCATTCATCATCTGGTCGCCGTTCCAGCGCTCCCACATGGTTGTTGCGCCGTGCTCGACCATGTAGCCCCACGAGGGATATGTCGTATTCAGCAGCAGGTGGAACGCCAGGTCCGCGTGTCCCGCCTTGGTCAGCTCTTCGAGCAGATAAGGCGTCCCCAGAAAGCCGGTTCCCAACATGCCGTGGTTGGCTTCAATCTTTTTCACCAGCCGCTCGGCCGCCGCTGCCCGCAGATTCTCCGGAAGCAGGTTCATGTGCAAAGCCAGCACGTACCCGGTCTGCGTATCGCCGCCCTGCGCCTTCAAACCCGGATTGTTGATCACGCCGAACGACGGCTCGTTGTTGTCTGCGCCCGCTACAAAACCATCCTCATGGACAAACCGCTTCTCAAACGCCGCGCGAATCTTCTCGAACAGCATCCCATACCGCGCTTCACCCTCGGTCCTTCCAGTAGCCCGCGCCATCTGCCGCATCAGCGTCACGTCGTAGGCCCAGTACGCTGTCGCGATCAGCGTGTAATCCGTCTTGCCCTCCGGCGAAAGCCAGTCCCCAAAGTGAGTCCCGGCCTCGTTCTTCCAAAGCATGTCCGGATTGTGCGCGGCAATGGCATTCAAATATTTCTCCATCGCCGCCCAATTCTGGTTGATCACGCTGGTATCCCCGGTTTGCAGCCACGTCGTCCAGGGGATGACCACCCCTGCGTCGCTCCAGCCCGCGCCTGACCCCGCATTCTCTGTCACCGTTCCCGGCGAATAAATCCCGTAGTAGGGTGTTCCGGTCTGCGTGCCGCGCATGTCCTGCGCAAATTGCCGTGAGAATGCCGCCAGGTCCATGTTGTAGCTGGCCGCCCGCCAGAAGACCTGCGCATCCGCCATCCAGCCGAGCCGCTCATCGCGTTGTGGACAATCCGTCGGAATCCCTACAAAATTCGACCGCTGCCCCCAAAGAATATTGCTCCATAGCTTGTTGACCATCGCGCTGCCTGTTTCAAGGTGCGCGGTAAAGGGTGCGTCTGTGTGAAACACCATGGCGGCGAGCGAGTCTTTTGTGGGGGGTGTGGTCAGGCCCGTCACCTCGGCGTAGCGGAAGCCATGGAAGGTGAACTGCGGCTCGAATACTTCATACTTCGCGCTTTCAGTAATCTCATCCGCTTTCCCGCTGAACGTGAATTCGTCTGTCACCTTGGCCGTGCGCAGGTTGTCGGTGTAGAGGGAGCCGTCTGCGTTGAGCACCTCGCCGAACCGGAGCCGCACCGTCGTTCCTGCGGGCGCCTGCGCGTGCAGCAGCTCCACGCCCGAGAGATTCTGCCCGAAGTCGAAGATGTACACGCCCGGCTTCGGCTCCGTCAGCGTCTTCGGCTCCATCCGCCGCTCCACGCGGATCGACGGATAATCCTGCGCCTCAATCTTCACCGCCGCAGGCTTGATCGCCTCCGCATGTGACCATTCCGCGCCCTTGAACCCTGTTGCGTTCCATCCCGGCTGGTCAAGCCGCGCGTCTTTCCGCTCGCCGTCATAGAGCTCCGCGCTCACAATGCTCGACGTGTGCGCCTGCCAGTCGGTTCCGGCCGTGACCCACTCCACGCTGCCATCCGTGTGCTCAATCCGCAACTGGGCCCGCAGCGCTGGCGGCGTGTCGCCGTAATTATTCGGCTGCTGGAACCACTCGAGCGGCGTCTCATACCAGCCCGGCGCAAGCAGCGCGCCCAGCGCATTACTGCCTTTCTTCACCAGATCGGTCACGTCGTAAGTCTGGTACTTCACCCGCTGGCGGAAGTCGGTCCATCCCGGATCCATCACGTCTTGGCCCACGCGCTGGCCGTTCACAAAAAGCTCATACGCACCCAGAGCCGTGGCATACATCCGCACCGACTTCACCGGAGCGCTGACCGTGAACTCGTGGCGCAGCGCCTTTACCGAGTCCGGAATCACCGGGCTCCGCAGCGGGTCCGCTATCGATCCCGGTTCCGGCGCAAACTTCCCCGCCGGCTTCCAGCCTGAGGCGTCGAAGCCTGGCTGCTCCCAACCCGAGGCCGCATGCGTGGCAACCTTCCAGCCCGGCGCGCTGCCAAACGTCGCCCATTTCCCATTCGCGTACTCCACTACCAGCGTCGCCTGCATGGGTGGAGCATCCGCAGTGGCCATGCCGTTGGGATCGACCACGTAGTGCACCACCTCAATAGCAATCGTGTTTGCGCCTGCCTTTGCCTTGTCCGTCACGTCCGCGCGCACGAACTTCTTCCACGGCATTTGCTGCCACGGAGGCAGCTTGTCCGCGGTCATCACCTGTGCGCCATCGATCCAGGCTGAAACCGTATCCTCGCCCGTCGCATACAGCACAGCCTTGCGCACCGGGCCTGCGAGTTTCACAGATGTCCGGTAGGCAAAGTGCTGCTCCGCGCTCTTTTCCGCGTTTGCGGCCTTCGCATCGGGGCTGGCGATCCAGGTCGACGCCGCGCTCCTCACAGCGGCTTCCTCCGGCGTCTCGTAGCCGATCCATCCTCCGCGCCAGCCGTTCTCGGTCAACAGGCCCGTCTCCCACCACGAAATGTCCGGGGCAGCGTAGGCCTTTTCCCCATTCCACACGGTCACGCGCCACCAGTAGCGCGTGCTCGGCTTCAGAGCTGGTCCTTTGTACGCCACGTTCAGGCTCTGACTTGCTTCAACCTTGCCGCTGTCCCACACATCCGGCTTGTCGGCGCCGAGGAGCTCGGGCCGCGAGGCAACTTGCACACGGTATGCCGTCTGTCTGGCTCCCCGCGCCGGATCTGCCAACTGCCATGAAAAATGCGGAGCCGCACCGTCAATGCCCAGCGGAGTCGTTAAATCGTCCACACGCAAAGCGGTCGGACCCACAGCCGGCTCAGCCGCTTCGCTTAAGGGCACCATCGCCGCCACGCCTAGCACCAACACAAGTAGAGAACGCTTCTGGGCTTTCATTTTTCCCTCACGTGCGAAACAGAAATTGCCGGTAGCGGAACCAGCCAAACTCTCCGCCGGCCCTTGATTTCCTCAAATGAAATAAATTACTAGCGGAATCACATTATGCAAGGGCCACCGTCTTTGTCAATTGCGTTTCTACACAAGCCGTAGACCCTAACTGCCATTACACTCACTGCATGGCTCTTCGCCTTCTCGCCGCCACCACCAGCCAGGGCAAACTCCGCGACTTCCGCACCGCCGCCCACGCCCACGCCATCTTTATTGATCCCTTGCCCGCGGCCGACAACATTCCCGCCCCCGAAGAAGACGGCGACACCTTCCTGGCCAACGCCACGCTCAAGGCGGTCTACTACTCCCGTTTCGCTCCCGGCCAGCTCGTCCTTGCCGATGACTCCGGTCTCGAGGTCGATGCCCTCAATGGCGCGCCCGGTGTCCGCTCCGCTCGATTTGCCGCCGACTCCGGCCTCGTAGACTCGCCTGACGCCAACGACAACACCAACGTCTGGAACAATATCGTCCTACTGCAGCGTCTTGCCAAGGTGGCTCAAGCGCAACGCACCGCCCGATATCGCTGCGTGCTCGTGGCTGCCCTTGACGGCGAGCCCCTCCATTCCGCTGAAGGCGCCGTCGAAGGACTCATCCTCGACGCCCCGCGGGGAACCGGCGGATTCGGCTACGATCCGCTCTTCTACCTGCCTGCGCTCGAGCACACCATGGCCGAAATTGACATCGAAACCAAGCTCTCGCTCAGCCACCGTGGGCGGGCCGTTCAGGCGCTGCTCGCGAAGCTGCTCTCTGCCACCTCCGAGGAGTCAAAAAGCTAAGAGCTGAAAGCAGATAGCTGATGGCTGCTTCGCCGCCTTGACGGACCTAATCCGCGACACCAATAATGCTTGAGGCAATCCGTCGCGGTTTTCGTCTCTCAATCTGAAACAAACCTGGCCTGCAGCCCTTAGGAGCCGACACTTTCATGGCAACAGCTCAACCTTCTGCCGCGCCCACGGTCCGTCGCGGCGTTCAGCCATTGCGCGCCGGTGAGGGAACCTCCTTTATCTGGCGCAAGCTCCACTCGCTGCTGGGCATTATCCCCATTGGCGCGTTCCTGCTGGAGCATCTGCTGTCGAACTTTGAGGCCCTCAAAGGCCCCGTCGCCTACGGCGCGCAGGTGAAGTTCCTCAACAGCCTGCCGCTGGTCCGCGTGCTGGAGTGGGTCTTCATCTTCCTGCCGCTCATGTATCACGCCGGCTACGGGATCTACATCTGGCTGCGCGGCAAGTCGAACGTCGTCTACTACCCCTGGGCCGGCAACTGGATGTACGTGGCCCAGCGCTATACCGGCCTGATCGCCTTCGCCTACATTCTGCAGCACGTGATTCGCCAGCGCTTTATGGGAACCATGCTGCCTGAGAATCCCTACGCAGCCTTCCATAAGGTGCAGGTCGAGCTCTCCAATCCATGGATGGTGGCCGTCTACGCCATTGCCATGATCGCCATCTGCTGGCACTTCGCTTACGGCATCTGGCTCTTCGCGGCCAAGTGGGGCATCACTCCAGGAGAAGTCGCCCGCAAGCGCCTCGGTTACGCCTGCGCAGCCTTCGGCGTACTGCTCGCCGTTATGGGGCTGGCCAGCATCTGGGCCTTCGTCGGCGGCAAGTATCCCAACGTTCCTGAAAACCCGATCCCTGCCGCCTCAACAGGCGCAGCAGGAGCGGCCGACATTAGTTTCTAAGTGCGTCGTCAACACTCGGCGCGCTGCTTCTAGCTAAAAGCTAAGAGCTAATAGCTAAGAGCTAGAACTTGAAGCATTGCTTTCCTCTGAAAGGAAGTTCCTTCATGGCAGCACCCAGAATCATTGTGGTTGGCGGAGGCCTGGCGGGCCTTGCGGCGGTCATCAAAATCGCCGAGGCGGGTGGTACGGTCGATCTGTTCTCCATCGTCCCCGTCAAGCGCTCACACTCCGTTTGCGCCCAAGGCGGCATCAACGCCGCAAAGAACCTGAAGGGCGAGGGCGACACCACCGACAAGCACTTTGACGACACCATCTATGGCGGCGACTTTCTCGCCAACCAGACCCCCGTCAAAGCCATGTGCGAAGCCGCTCCCGCCATCATCGACCTGCTCGACCGCATGGGCGTGCCGTTTAACCGCACTCCGGAGGGCCTGCTCGACTTCCGCCGTTTCGGCGGAACGCTTTACCACCGCACAGCTTTCGCCGGAGCCACCACCGGCCAGCAGCTCCTCTACGCGCTCGACGAGCAGGTTCGCCGCTACGAAGCCGATGGCAAAGTGAAAAAGTACGAGGGCTGGGAGTTCCTCTCCGCCGTACTCGACTCCAAGGGGCAGGCGCGCGGCATTACGGCTCTAGATCTCCGCACCATGCAGCTCAAGTCCTTTCCCGCGGACGCGATCATCCTGGCTACCGGCGGCATCGGCGCCATCTTCGGCAAGAGCACCAACTCGGTCGTCTGCACGGGCTCCGCGCAGTCAGCCATCTTCCAGCAGGGCGCTTACTACGCCAACGGCGAATTCATTCAAGTCCATCCCACGTCCATTCCCGGTGAAGACAAACTCCGGCTCATGTCGGAGTCGGCCCGCGGCGAGGGTGGCCGCGTCTGGGTTCCACGCATGCCCAGTGACCCGCGACCCATCAAGCAGATTCCTGAGGCCGAGCGCTTCTACTTCCTTGAGGAGTGGTATCCCAAGTACGGCAACCTGGTTCCGCGCGACGTGGCCACCCGCGCCATTCACAAGGTCGTCTATGAGGAGGGCCTCGGCATCGACGGCCAGCCCATGGTCTACCTCGACCTTACCCACATCGATCGCGAAACCCTCAATCGCAAGCTCGAGGGCATCCTCGAAATCTACGAAAAGTTCGTTGGCGACGATCCGCGCGAAGTGCCCATGAAGATTTTCCCCGGCATGCACTACACGATGGGCGGTCTCTGGGTCGACTTCAATCAAATGACAAATATTCCCGGCATCTTTGCTGCAGGCGAATGCGAGTATCAGTACCACGGCGCCAATCGTCTCGGCGCAAACTCGCTCGTCAGTTGCATCTTCGGCGGATTCCACGCCGGACCGAACGCGCTCGCGTACGCCAGGAGCCTGCCTGCAGCCGAGGGCGACGGCGGACACGCTGCCGAGCTCGCCCGCCAGGCCGAAATCAACGCCAACATCATGAACAACGAGGGGACTGAGAATCCCTTCCGTCTGTGGCGCGAGCTGGGCTCGACCACCACCGAGCACGCAACCGTCATCCGCTACAACAAGGGGCTGAAACAGGCCGACGAGAAAATTGTTGAGTTGCTGGAGCGCTACAAGAAGGTCAACCTGAGCGACCGCAGCCAGTGGGCCAACACCAGCTTCGCCTTCGCCCGCCAGTTGAAGAACATGCTCGAGCTCTCTCGCACCGTCGTCCAGGGCGCGCTGCTCCGCGACGAGTCGCGCGGCGCTCACTACAAGCCCGATTTCCCTGATCGCAACGACGAAAAGTTTTTGAAGACGACCAAGGCCAGCTTCACTGGCGACGTAGCCGGTCCGAAGTTTGAATTTGAGGAAGTAGACACGCAATACATCAAGCCGCGTCCGCGCCGTTACGACGCAACCAAATAGAAACGCAAAGGAAGATTCGCCAATGGCAACCAAGACTGTAGCCTTCGAAATCAAGCGCCAGGCCAACCCCGATGCGCCCGCTGTTTGGGAGAAGTTCGAACTGGAGTGGCGTCCCGGCATGAACGTCGTCTCTGCCATGATGGAGATCGCCGCCAACCCTGTGACCGCCGACGGCCGCGCAACCACGCCCATCACGTACGATTCCAATTGTCTGGAAGAGATCTGCGGGTCTTGTGCGATGAGAATCAACGGCAAGGCGCGCATGGCCTGCTCGTCACTCGTGGATAATCTGGAACAGCCTATCAAGGTCGAGCCTCTCAGCAAATTTCCGCTCGTCCGCGATTTGCAGGTCGACCGCTCGGTCCTGTTTGACAACCTGATGGCCGTGAAGGCCTGGGTTCCTGTCGACGGGACATACGATCTCGGCTCGGGCCCGCGCGTCTTTCCGCAGCAGCAGGAGGCCAACTACCCACTCTCCAACTGCATCAGTTGCTGCTGCTGCATGGAAGTCTGTCCGCAGTTCAACGAGGATACGAACTTTGTTGGCGCAGCTACCATCGCCCAGGTCAAGCTCTTCAACAATCACCCCACCGGCAAGGTCTTCAAGGAAGAGCGTCTGCGCGCGCTGGCCGGCGACGGCGGCATTCAGGAATGCGGCTTCGCCCAGAACTGCGTTGAGGCTTGCCCCAAGCAACTCCCGCTCACTGAGGCCATCTCCGACATCAGCCGCGACGTGCTCGTCCAGAAGGCCAAGGACTTCCTCCGGGGCTAATCCGAACGCACAGCTTCAACCCAACAAAAAACGCCCGGCAAAAACCGGGCGTTTGGTTTTGCTGTCCACTGTTCGCTGTCCGCTGACCACTGCCTTTAACCCACTTCCGCCATCAGCCGATCGCTGGCCCGCTCCCTTGCTCCGCAGGCCGGCACCAGCGTGCCTACCTTGCCCAGTCCAAATGGCGGCATCCCGCTGTAGATCGTCTCATATTGCCCGCGCTTGATCGTGTAGGTCTCGTGCCAGATGCCCACATCGCCGCGCGACTTGCCTAGCTTCTCGTTAAACTCCATCCAGGCCGGCCAGTGCTCTTTGTCGTGGTTCCGCGCATAATACTCAAGCTGCTCAAAGGTGCGCCAATACTGCACCATGACTTTTCCCATTCCGGTGTGGCCCATAAAACCGGACTCCGGGTGTGCTTCGAGCTCTTTGATCATCCTGGGCATGGCGAGCAACACGGGCAGCCATTTGTGAATCTTCCAGATCTTGTTGATCCGCATCCCGATCAGGAAAACCACAAACTCGCCATCCATCTCAGCGGACATCCGCCTGTCTATTACGGCAGCCATATTTGGCCTTTCTGGTTCTTGGTGTTCAGTACTGCATCTGGGGGATCTGAAAAAATTCTATATGGTCTTGGATGCGGAGCGCTAACTGGCGTTAGCCAGGATTCACGGACAAATTCGCAGCGCCGATCGCGAATTCCGTTAAATGCCCGTCCCGAAAACCAGAAATGGTTGGATGCTGCGAGATTGTTCTGTCTCATATTCTAACAATTGTTATAATATGGGGAGTGAGGTGCCGCGATGCTGAAACTGAAACTGACCACCATTGGAAGTTCCGTGGGAGTGATCCTGCCGAAAGAAGCCTTGGCGCGTCTGAAGATTGGCAAGGGCGACTCAATCTTCCTAACCGAAGAGAAAGATGGCTTTAGAGTTACGCCATTTGACCCCGTATTTGAAAAGACGATGGAGTCGGCCCGCAAGGTGATGAAGCGGCGCCGGAACGCACTGCGAGAGTTGGCAAAGTGAAAAACAATCCATGGCTATGGGTTCCGCTGGATGCTGTCCTCGCCATTCACGACGAACAGATTTCAGAGCACGGCGGAATTCGCGGCGCACGTGACCTCGCCATCGTCGACTCCGCGCTAGTCCGGCCTCGCAACCGCCTGGCCTACGGCAAACCGAATGCCGCTCAATTGGCTGCTGCTTATGCCTTCGGGCTATGCAGCAATCACGGATTCCTCGACGGCAATAAACGTACAGCTTACGTCCTCGCTGAAACTTTTCTCGATTTGAATGGTTACGCGATGGGCGCGCCAGACGAGGCCGTCGTAAGCACGATGCTGGCAGTGGCTTCTGGTGTGATGCCCGAAGAGCAACTAGCGAAATGGTTTCGATCCTTCATAGAGAAATCTGAAGCAACCGACGCCGACTAATTCATTTTTTTGTTTTGGGCAAGGGTCTCATTTTGTTCGCTTTGGCCCATTTTCTCGAAGCGGCAGAGCCTTCTCACTCCGGAATCAGGGTCTCGCCTGCATCCAATTTAAGCCACAGGAAGAATCCCAGCACAGAAAGTGCTGCCATCGGGATAAACGGCAGGTTGTAGTTCCCAAACCGGCTCACCAGGTAGCCAAACGCCAGCGAAGACGTCAGCGAGCCAACCTGGGCCGCAGTATTCATCGCGCCTACCACGGCTCCAGCGTATTCGCCGCCGATATCAAGACACACCGCAAACACCGTCGGCTGCTGAAACGTGATTCCGCCGTAAGCCAGCGACAAGAGGATCAGCGCACCCAGCCACTGGTGCACAAAGATCACGGCCAGCGTACACGGCGCAGCAATCGCCAGCCCCACAAGCCCAATCGACCGTCGCCCCCACGTCAGACCGAATCGCTTGACCAGCGTGTTGCTGGCCAGCCCGCCTGCCAGGTTCGCTGCCGCAGCCACTACAAAAGGCAAGCTCGACATCAGCAAGTTTTCTTCGCTGTAAGCCTGCGCTCGAACCAGGTACGTGTGAAACCACGACTGGAAAAAATTGAAGGTATACACGTAGCAGAACGCCACCGTCACCATCGCCCAGAAGTTTGTTGACCTCAACGCGATCTTCCACGGCAACCCTCGGTGTGCCCGCGTCACCAGGTTGCCGGTCTCTTCGAGCTCGGCCTGCGTCACGCCCTTCTTCTCGCGCGGCGAGTCCCGGAACCACCCCCACCAGAGCGCGCTCCAGCCCACACCCACCAGGCCGAACACGTAGAACGAAGCCCGCCATCCGTAGTGGATTTGAAGCGGCACCACCAGCAGCGGAGCCACCGCGCCGCCCAGCTGGCTCGCCATCAGGATCACGCCCAGCGCTCGGCCCCGCTCATGTGCTGGAAACCAGCGCCCGACCGAGATCGACGCATTCGGAAATGCGCCGGCCTCGCCCGCGCCAAACAGAAATCGCACCAGCAGCAGTGGATAAAATCCCAGCACCAGGCCTGTAATCGTTGTGAAGACGGACCACCATAGAACAATCCGCGTGAGCACCTTGCGCGGCCCAATCCTGTCGCCCAGCGCGCCTGTCGGAATCTCGAACACGGCGTACGCGATGGTAAACGCGCCGATCACCCATCCCCATTCGAATGGGCCAATGTGCAGCGCATCCTGGATGCGCGGCCCCGCCACCGAGATGCAAACCCGGTCGAGGTAAGTAATCACCAGCAGCAGGCAAAGAAGCCCAAGCACTCGAGTCCGATATCGGATCGCTTACCCCCGTTCAGAGTGTCAGGGTATCAGGTGCGACGAAGCAGTAGCACGCGCCACCTGCATTCGTCACCGCGGATAGCCCTGCCACACATATTCGAGAGCCTCCGGCAGGGTCTGGCCTTTCACGTCGTGATCCACGTGGCCCGCATTGCGCGCAAACACGAACTGGTAGTGATAGCCCTTCGCCGCCAGCACAGCTGCCATCCGTTCATTTGCCACCACCCAGTCATGAAAGCCGTCGTTCAGGGTGTTCGGATTGAAGATGTCGCGGTCGCCCACCTCCATCCACAGGCGGATCGGCTTGGGCGCGCTCGCTGGAATCAAATGCTCGTGGAACTCCCACGCGCCATGCGGCGTCTCCGGATTCCACGGCCACTGCTGATTCACATACGTGCCCGAATAGGTCAGCACGCGATGGTAAAGCTCAGGATGATACCACGCCATGATCAGGGCGCATGATCCGCCTGAGCTGCCGCCCATCGTCGCGCGGCCATCCGGATCCTTCGTCAGCTTGACTTGTGCTTTGCTCTCGACCAGCGGCAGAACTTCGCTTTCGACCCATTCGGCGTACTTGCCGCTCATGGTGTCGTACTCGAGGCCGCGCTCGCTGCCTTGCGCATCCCCGCTGCCGTTGCCAATCGAGATCGCGATCATCACCGGAATCTTGTGTTCCGCAATATCGCCATCGATGGCGTTGAATAGCATCCGGTCCGGCCCGTCCGCGCCCACGATGAAGGGAGCTACCGTCCCCTGCACATACTCCTTCGGCACATACACGGCCACGCGCCGGATGTACGGTGCAGGATGGCTCGTCGTCACAATCAGCTTTGCCGGATTGCCAGGGTCCGGCGTGCCGAACGTGTGCGGCTCGCGCGCAATCCCCGGATACATTTTGCTGTCGGTCGAGCTCATTGTGAACTCCACAATCGTGCCCAGCGGCGAGCCCGGCACAGCCAGCTCCGGAGCGGCGTTGTGCGTGGGGCCAAGGATGAAGTTGCCATCCGCTTCCGCCGGAGCGTTTGCGCCGTCGGGCAATTCTTTCGCGTCCACATAGCCGGGGGTGTGCGCATCGCGTGTCGGCCACACCCTTGGCGCCGCAGGCTGGGGTGCAGCCGGTGTTTGTGCAAGGCCCGAGCCCACAGCCAATCCCATCAGCAACAAAGTATTCAAGACTTTTCGCATCCTCAACTCCTCAGTTTGTCTTTGGTCTCGCTCGCCGTTCGCACCGAGTTTACAGTACGTGTGTTCTCTGCGTCCTCCCCTCGCTTCAATTTTGTCTTCTCATTATTTCCGGTTCTTCTTTGCCCCAGCTGTCTTCGGCTTGCCCGCTTTTTTCCGCCCGGGTTTCTTTGTCGTAGCCTGCGCTGGCGCCAGCAGTGGAATCAGTTTCGCGGCAATCGGGGAACCCAGCCCGGTGCACGCGTCCCATCCGGGCCCCGCCGTGAACGCACCATTCGTGCCCTGCGTAATGTCGCGGAACGCCGAGGCTGCCTTGGCCGCGTACAGCGCCGGCTGCAGAAAGCCAACCGATTTGCCCAGTTGCTGGTTGGCTACCGCAACGAGCCCCGCCCACAAGGGAGCCACTGCGCTGGTCCCGCCGATCACTGTCGTCTGCCCATCGACCCTTATTGTGTAGCCGGTCGTCGGATCCGCATCCCCGGCCACGTCAGGAACTCCACGTCCGCCGCTGCCGTTGCTCGGGGCAGGCACATTTGCATTCGCCTGCCAACTCGGCAAGGCGAACACCGTGCTCACCCCGCCGCCGGTCGCCCCTTCGTTGTTCGCCAACTCGTTCCACACCACCTCTGAAACAATCGTCGCGCCATTCGCTACAAGTTGCGTGCCTCCGCAGGCCAGCACGTGCGGGCTCGATGCCGGGAAGTCCACGTTGTTGCCCGTTCCTCCATCGGTCGAGCCATCGTCGCCCGCAGCAACGGTGATCGTCACGCCCAGCGCTGCGGCAGACTGGCACGCCGCGTCCAGCGTCTTCATCGACTGCGCAGTCCAACTCGACTCCGGCCCGCCCCAGCTGATCGAAATCACGCTTGGCTTGTTGGCCGTGTCGTGGACCGCCGTTGTAATCGCGTCGATAAAACCCTGGTCGGTATTCGGCGCAAAGTACACGGCGACCTTCGCTCCCGGCGCAACGGATGCCGCCACTTCGATGTCCAGCATCACCTCGCCGTCGGCTCCTGATGTGGTTGATGGCGAGTTCTTCCCTCCGTCCACGCTCACTGCCGTGATCCCCGGCGGCCCCTGGTTCAGTGTCTTGAAGTAGGCCGTCAGATCCGCCTGCCGGTATCCGCCGCCAAGCTCGATAATGCCGATCGTTTCGCCCGCACCGCTCGCACCTGCCGGAAACTGGTAGGCCGCCGCCACCTGTACAGGCGTGTAACTGGTGGGGACAGCAGCATTCGCAGCCTTCGCTCCCTGCACCCGAAAGTGAGCTTTCGCCTGCGGCCGGTTATCCAGTCCCAGCACCGCTTCCACGGCCCCTGCAAGCCCCTTTGGCAAATGGATTCCGCCTTCTCGCACTCGGTACTCAGCATCGCCGATCGTCTTCTGCTGGAGCGACACACCAAACGCCTTCTGCATCTGGGCGGCTGTGCCCGTCAGTTGCACCGTGCGCCGTACTGCAGCCGTTGGGTCCGCCTCAACCTTCAAGCCGTACTCGCGCGCAAATGCCTTCACCATCTTCAGCGAATCGGGGTCGGCCGCGAAGCGCCGCTTGAACTCCGCAGGCGTCACGCGCACCGGACCGCTCCGCCGTCCCCCGCCCGGGTTCACCTTCAACGCCTCTTTCCGCTTCACGATTACCGACACTGTCACTTTTGATCCTGCCGGTGTGGCTTTCACATGCACAGCACCGGTCGCCGCCGCTTTTTCGCTGCCTGGGAGCAACGTGCGCTCCTGCTCCTCAAACCGCAGCGCCTTGCCCTTCGCCGCCGACTTCCGCGTAACCTTCGCCATAGCGATCCTCATCTCCTGTCCGGGCTGAGTTCTGATTCACCGGCGCGGACACACCGGTCTCATCCACCGGCATCTTACTTGGCTTCGATGCAATCAAGGGAAAAAAGGCCGGTGCGATCCGGTTCCGAAAGTCACGTGGGGAACCAACAGCAAAATGCAGGCGGCCCAGAATTCTGGGCCGCTGACCTTTAAATTGACCTATGTCAACTCTGGAAACAAGAACTGGAAGCTCACAGCATCTTGCTGTCCACGCTGCTTTCCAGATTCCCTTCTCGGCGACCTCTGCAGGCTTGAGCGTGACCTTCCCCCCGTTCATCGAGGCGACCTCGTACTCGCCGCTGCATTCCTTGCACTGGACTATCTCGCCGACGATGGCGTCCTCTGGGATGGTTATGTCTGCGTCGCACTCTTCGCACTTTGCTATCATCTAATCACCTCGCCTTCGGTCTTGCTCACCTGGTCTCTGAGTCGGCCGTCGGCCTCCTTCAGCGAACTCCTCGCTCGAGCTATCCATGAGAGATTCTGTTTGAGGGAGCGAGAGTCCTTGAGGAGGAGACGGGGCACTGCGTGTGGGTTTGCCCCACCTGCGGTGCGTGTCAATTCAAGGGTTTTGAGTGCATCGAGCACGTTTCGAAGCTGGTCTTTATCAATCTTTACCGCCCTTCCGGTCACGCGGCCCGAGACCGATGGCATCTCCTTCAGAGCCGTCTCCTCAAGGGTCGAGCCGTTCTCGACCGATTTCCTCACGATCTCTCCGACGATGGCATGTGCCTGACGGAACGGGACGCCCTGCTCCTTCACGAGGTGGTTGGCGAGCTCCGTAGCCGTGGACATGTCGCCTCGGACCGAGAGGAGGAGGCGGTCAGGGTTGAGCTTCAGGGAAGAGAGGACCTCCGCCATCAGCACAGCTGAAGCCAGCGCGTCGTCGGTGGCCCTCCAGAGGTGCGGCGTGACCTCCTGTAGGTCAAGATTGTAGGAGTTCGGCAGAGCCTTTGTTATCGTGAAAGCGGCGGTCAGCTCCCCAGCACGGAGCCACACTTGGCCCTGACCGTCTCTGGGACCACAGGATTCTTCTTCTGGGGCATGATGCTGCTCGTCGCGCTGAACTCGTCGGCGACCTCGGCGAAGCCGAACTCGGAGGTGCTCCACAGGATCACCTCCTCTGCCATCCGGCTTAGGTTCACCATCGCCATCGCGGCGACCGAGATGGTCTCCAGCGCGAAGTCCCGTGACGAGACGGCGTCCATTGCGTTCTCCGCCAGACCCTCGAACCCGAGAAGGGAGGCGACGTACTCCCTGTCGATCTTGATGGACGTCCCCGCGAGCGCCGCGGCTCCCATGGGCGAGAGGTTGACGCGGGCGTAGGCCTGGGCGGCCCGCTCCAGATCCCGCTGGACCGCCTCGAAGTACCCCTGGAAGTGGTGCGCGACGGTGATCGGCTGGGCGTGCTGGAGGTGCGTGTACCCCGGCATCGGCAGCTTCCCGTACCTGCGGATGAGGAGGGCAAGGGAGTCCTGGACCTTGCAAAGCGCGGTCGAGAGCTCGAGCAGGACGCGCCCTGGTCTCCATGCGCAGCGCCGTGGCCACCTGGTCGTTCCGGCTCTTGCCGAGGTTGAGGTAGCCCGCCTTGTCCATCCCTATCGCCTTGATCGCCTCCTGTTCAATCATGTGGTGAACGTCCTCGGTGTCCCTGTCAAGGTCTAACTGCGCAGGGAGTCCGCTGAGGAACTTCAGAGACGACGAGGCTACCTCCCGGGTAACCTCCTTCGACTTGTACAGCGCAAGCATGTGAGCCATGTTTATCGACACGACGTGCTTCGTGATGGGGGTGTCGAAGCCTATCGAGGAGATGAAGTCGTTCGCTCTCTTGCTTGCTCTTCTAACTCGACTTCCTCGCAGTATGTTTGGCATTTCTTCCCCTCTTCCCTCCTGATGCCATCTTCGCGGCTATCCTCGACTGCAGGCCCCAGAGCTCGATGAAGCCGACCGCTGATGACTGGTCGAAAGTCGACCCCTTCTGGTACGTGGCCTGGCGGACCTTGTAGAGCGAGTTGGGCGACGTTCTGCCGACGACACGCATGCCTCCCTTGTACAGCTTCAGGCGGACGCTCCCGGTAACCCTTCCCTGCGTGGCGTCTACGAAGCTGTCCAGCGCGGAGCGAAGGGGATCCATCCACAGGCCCGAGTAGACGAGCCAAGACCACTCCCTCTCGACGCCGGCCTTGAACGCGAGCTCGTGCCTCGTCAGGACGAGCTGCTCCAGGTCCCTGTGCGCCTCGATGATTGAGACGGCGGCGGGGGCTTCGTAGACCTCCCGCGACTTGATCCCGACCAGCCGGTCCTCGATGTGGTCGATGATCCCGACTCCGTGCTTCCCTGCGAACGCGTTTACCTGTCGGATGAGCGCGAGACCGTCCTTCTGCACCCCGTTCAGTGATCTCGGTACGCCATCCACGAAGCCTATCTCGATATATCCGGGCGTGTCGGGCGCGTCCTTGGGCTGCGTCACCCACTCGAACGCGCTGGCCGGGGGCTCCGTGTTCGGGTCCTCGAGCGGTCCGCTCTCTATCGCCCGACCCCAGAGGTTCTGGTCGATGCTGAAGATGGAGTTCGAGGGCTTTAACATTATGTTGTGCTTCTTGGCGTAGACCAACTCCTGGTCCCTGCTCATGTTCCACTCCCTCACCGGCGCGATGACCCTGAGAGACGGGTTGAGCGCCCTGACGGTGACGTCGATCCTCACCTGGTCGTTACCCTTCCCCGTACACCCGTGCGAGACCGCCGTGGCGCCTTCCTTCTCAGCGACCTCCACGAGCTTCGTCGCAATCAGGGGTCGACCCGAGCGCGGTCGCGAGGGGGTACTTCCCCTCGTACATCCCGTTTGCGCGGATGGAAGGGAGGATGTAGTCCTTGATGAACTCCTCCTTGACGTCGATCTCGTAGTGCTTTGCCGCGCCTGTGGCCTTGGATCTCGCCGCGATCTCCTTGAAATCCTCCTTCTGCCCCAGGTCGAGCGTCAGGGTGATCACCTCGGCATCGTACTTCTCCTGCAGCCAGCTGATGATTACTGAGGTGTCCAGGCCGCCTGAGTAAGCGAGGACTATCTTCTCTTTCAAGCTTTTTTTGAGCCTCAATGAAACGTTTTTATAGATTTTGGCCATAAAGCACCCAAATTAGGGGTCTCTTGTTACGAAATCGGTCACTCCCGGCGGTATTATCGCGGCGGTCAGAGACGAGATAGACTACGATCTGTCACTGCAGGACGCGTTGGCGAGGGACTACGCGAACATCAGCGCGGTCTCAAGGATGCTGCAGCCGCGCATATCGGAGAAGCTGGGCAGGGAGGTGAACATCGAGAGCATAATCACCTCGATGAAGAGGCTCAGGGGGGTGTACACGCCGGCGTCGAAGGAGATCAGGGAGGTGATCGGTGAGAGCGTCGTCAACGTAAGGACGAACGTCTCAAAGGTCTCGGTCGAGAAGACGCGGAAGACGGTGGAGGCAGTCAGCGCCATGCTCGCCAGCTATCAGCACGACTTCCTCCACGTCTCCGAGAGCATCTCCTCGATCACCCTGATCTTCGACCAGAAACTCCACAAGAGGATCAGGGACAGGCTGCCAGACTCGGTCATCCTTGAGGAGGGTGACGACTACGCGGCAATAATCGTCCAGAGCCCGACCAAGATCAGGACCACGCCCGGATGCCTGATCAACTTCTACAACCAGATAGCCCGGAGGCATGTCAACATCGAGGACACGGTGAGCTGTCACACCGACACCATAATCGTGGTAAAGATGAAGGAGGTGGGGAAGGCATTCACGGCGCTGACGGACCTGATATCGGAGGAGAGGAAATGGCTCGAATCAAGCGAGTCCGCGCGCCACCAAGAGGCGCTAATTCGTCAAAGCGTTTAAAAACACACCGTCCTGAACATATCTTCTTTAAGAGACGTAATGGAGAAAACTGAGGGGAGCAATCCGGCCGTCCTTCTTCTTGAGGATGGTTCGCTCTTCCTCGGAAAGGGTTTCGGTGCCGAGACGACGACGGTCGCCGAGGTCGTCTTCACCACGGGCATGGTCGGATATCCCGAATCAATGACCGATCCCTCCTTCGCGGGACAGGTCCTCACGTTCACCTATCCGCTCATAGGGAACTACGGAGTCTCGAGCATGCAGGACCTCGATCTCATGGGGCTTGCCCAGGCAGTTCGAGTCGGAGTCGATCAAGGTGAGCGGGATCGTGGTGCAGGAGAACTGCGAGCGACCGAGCCACTGGTCCTCCAGGACGGACGCTCTCGGAGTGGATGCGCAACGAGGGCGATCCCTGGCATAAGCGGCGTTGACACGAGGTCGCTGGTCACCAAGCTAAGGGAGCGGGGAGTCATGATGGGCATCCTCGCCAACGGGGTCGAGCTCTCCTCCAAGAGCGAGCTGTTGAAGCTCCTGAAGCGGTCCACGAAGTACGGTTCGATCGATTTCGTGAAGAAGGTCTCCCCGAAGAAGGCTCAGGTCTACGGCGACTCGGAGAGGTCGGTCGTCCTCCTCGACTGCGGGACCAAGCTCAGCATAATCCGCAACCTCCTCACGAGGGGATACAAGCGTCGTGAGAGCGCCCTACGACTACTCCTACGCGGACGTCGTGAAGCACGACCCGTCGGGTGTGGTCGTAAGCAACGGGCCCGGTAGACCCGGTGCTCTGCGGGGCAGACGATCGAGACTACAGCGAGGCTCATCGAGTCGGAGATGCCCACGCTGGGCATCTGCCTCGGGCAGCAGCTCGTGGCCATCTCGCAGGGCGCGACCACGTACAAGCTGAAGTACGGCCACCGGGGGCAGAACAAGCCAATCGTAGACCTCGCCTCGGGGAGGGGTTTCGTCGCGAGCGAGAACCACGGGTACTCCGTCGACGGAGCGAGCCTCGGGCGGACGGACCTCAAGCCCTGGTTCGTCAACGCAGACGACAAGAGCATCGAGGGGCTCATCCACACGAAGAAGCCGTGCATCTCGGTCCAGTTCCATCCGGAGGCATCTCCCGGGCCCTACGACGCCCAGTTCGTCTTCGACAGGTTTGCCTCACTTATGGACGGCAGGAAGATGGTAGGTGAGAAAGTTCGAACCATGAAAATGTGAAGAAAGCGATAGTTCTGGGCAGCGGGGCAATCAAAGATCGGAGAAGCCGGCGAGAGCCGCTAAAGCGGCCGCCAATTCGACTACTCCGGCAGCCAGTGCCTCAAGGCCCTGAGGGAGGAGGGGGTCGGGTCACTCCTGGTCAACCCTAACATCGCGACCATCCAGACCGACTCAGGATGGCCGACAAGATCTACTTCCTGCCCGTCAACCCAGACTTCGTCTCGGCGGTGATCGAGAAGGAGAGGCCGGACGCGATCATGCTGGGGTTCGGGGGTCAGACCGCGCTGAACTGCGGCGTGGGTCTCGCGAGGAGGGGGACCCTCGAGAAGTACGGCCTGAAGGTCCTCGGCACCCCGATCTCAGGGATAGAGATCACCGAGGACAGGGAGCTCTTCAAGGAGGCTATGCAGGATATCGGGGTCTCCGTGCCGAGGAGCAAGCCGGCCTACTCCCTCGAAGACGCGAGGCGGATAGTCAAGGAGATCGGGTACCCCGTCATCCTCAGGGTCGCGTACACGCTCGGCGGGAGGGGAGGAGGGGTCGCGAGGAACGACCGGGAGCTCGCCGAGATCGTTCAGAGGGGGCTCAACCTCAGCATAGCGCACCAGGTCCTGATCGAGGAGTACATCGGGCACTGGAAGCAGATCGAGTACGAGGTGATGCGCGACCGGATCGAGAACAGCATGGTCGTCTGCAACATGGAGAACGTCCTCAGCATGCGGGTCCACACGGGCGACAACATCGTCGTCGCTCCCTCGCAGACGATAACCAACAGGGAGTACCACATGCTGCGGTCGCTCTCCCTCAAGGCCGCCGCGAAGTGCGGGATACTCGGGCGAGTGCAACATGCAGTTCGCGCTCGAGCCGGGGTCGGAGCGGTACAACGCCATCGAGATCAACGCCCGTCTCTCCAGGTCGTCGGCCCTGGCGTCGAAGGCCACCGGCTACCCTATAGCGTACATCGCCGCGAAGCTCTGCCTCGGGTACACCCTCGAGGAGCTCAAGAACAAGGTCACGGGCGTGACTACGGCCCTCTTCGAGCCGTCGCTCGACTACGTCGTCGTCAAGATGCCGCGGTGGGACACGAAGAAGTTCGAGGGGGCGTCGAGGAACATCGGGACGGCCATGAAGTCAATCGGCGAGGTCATGGCGATAGGCAGGACCTTCGAGGAGTCCATCCAGAAGGCGGCCAGGATGCTCAACATCAGGTACGACGGCGTCGATCAAGGCGGTTCGTCGAGACGGACGACCTGGCGGTCCTGAGGGCGAGGCTGAAGAACCCGACGGACCAGATAATCTTCGACGTCGTCGAGGCGCTGATGGTGGGCCTCCCCGAGGACGAGGTGAGCAGGCTCAGCGTCATCGACCCGTGGTTCGTGAGCAAGCTCAAGAACATCGCGGAGATGTACGGGCTCATCACCAAGAGCGGGAAGGAGGGGATTGAGAGGGACCCCAACCTCGTGCGCGACGCGAAGAGGCTCGGCTTCTCCGACAAGCAGATCGCGGCGGCCGTGGGGATGGACGAGGACCACGCGAGGTCGCTGAGGGAGAGGATGGAGATAAGGCCCGTCACCAAGGTCATAGACACGCTCGCCGCGGAATGGCCCGCGCGCACCAACTACCTCTACATGACGTTCAACGGCAGCGAGGACGAGGCCAAGCCCACGAAGGCCCGGAAGGTCATGGTCCTGGGGCAGGCCCGTACCGCATCGGCAGCTCGGTGGAGTTCGACTGGGGGACCATGAACATGGCGTGGGCGCTGAAGGCCAACGGCGTGGAGGAGGTGGTAGTGGTCAACTGCAACCCCGAGACGGTCTCCACCGACTTCGACATGAGCGACAGGCTCTACTTCGAGGAGCTGACCGTCGAGAGGCTGCTGACGATATACGAGAGGGAGAGGCCGATCGGGGTCGTCCTCTGCGTCGGAGGCCAGATACCGAACGACCTGGCCCTCGAGCTCGACCAGAACGGGGTCAGCATCCTCGGGACCTCGGCGGAGTCGATCGAGAGGGCCGAGGACAGGGAGAGGTTCAGCTTCCTGCTCGACAAGCTCGAGATCCCCCAGCCGAGGTGGGGGAGCTTCAGGTCGACGAAGCAGGCCAGGGACTTCTGCGACGGGATCGGGTACCCCGTCATCGTCCGGCCCTCTCACGTCCTCAGCGGGTCCGCCATGAGGGTGATCTGGGACCACAGCGAGCTCGACACGTTCCTCGCCAAGGCGGTCGAGGTCAACCCCAACTACCCGGTGACGATAAGCAAGTTCATCGAGGACGCGAAAGAGGTCGAGGTCGACGGCATCTCGGACGGGGAGACCACGGTCATCGGTGCCATCATGGAGCACGTGGAGCGGGCAGGCGTCCACTCGGGAGACGCGATAATGACCATCCCCACGATCACCGTGAACCCGGTGGCGAAGCAGAAGATCCGCGACTACAGCCGGGCCATTGCCCGCGAGCTCGGGGCCAAGGGGCCGTTCAACATCCAGTACCTAGTCGTGGGTGACGACGTGCAGGTCATCGAGTGCAACCTGAGGGCCTCCAGGTCGATGCCCTTCGTCTCGAAGGTCACCGGGATGAACCTCATCGAGCTCGTCGCACCGGTCCTCCTCGGAGGAAAGCTCACGGGCCTCGAGGACGCGCCCGAACCGAAGGGCTTCGCCGTGAAGGCCCCCCAGTTCTCCTTCATGCAGATGGAAGGCGCCGAGCCCACTGTCGGGGTCGAGATGAGGTCGACCGGCGAGGTCGCCTGCTTCGGCGACACTCTCCCCGAGGCCATGAGCAGGGCCCTCATCGCGTCCGGGCTCAGGATCCCTCAGAGAGGGGAGACCGGGATAATTCTCGCCGACGAGAAGTCGGACATGAAGAGGATGCGATCGCTGGTGGAGGGCTTCGGCGCGGCGGGGATCGGGTTCGCGACCACTCAGTCGCTCGCGAACGCCCTCGGGGCGGGCCTGGCCAGGGCCTCGACGACGGACGAGATGGCTGAGATGCTAACCAGCGGGAAGGCGTCGTTCGTCATCTCCCTCAGCACGAACCTGAACAAGATGAGGAAGGACCTCTTCAAGGTCAGACGGAAGGCGGTCGAGCTCCAGACCCCATTCCTGACCACCCTTGAGGAGGGCGAGGCCATCCTCATGTGCGTCCGCTCCCCGCTGAAGAGCCTCATCTAGGGCGGATGTGCGAGAGGAAGTCGACCGCGGGACCTGCGACTCGGTCCCGTCCCTCAGGTCCCTCAGCAGGAATTTCCCGGAGTCGAGCTCCCTCCTCCCGATGAGCACCACCCACGTGAATCCGGTGGAGCTCGCGTCCTCCATCTGCTTCCTCAGGCTCTTGCCGCGGGGACCGACCTCGCTCCTGAATCCCCTCCGCCCGCAGCTTGGCAAGGGCCCCCAAGGCCGTCTCCATGAGCAGCGGCTCCGTGTAGGCGACGTAGACCGAGGTCGCGTCCGTGGCCTGCGGGCCCAGCGAGAGGGCTATCCTCTCCACGCCACCCGCCGCACCCGTGGCCGATAGGTCGGGCCTGCCGAAGACCTTCGGCAGGATGTCGTAGCGCCCTCCTCCGCAGAGCGACCCCAGGTCGGGGCGGGCCCCGTCCTTGACCTCGAAGACGATCGCGGTGTAGTAGTCAAGGCCTCTGACGATGCTCAGGTTGTACTGGACGTTGGCGACACCCCTCTGCTTCAGGGCGTCCCTGAGTTCGACGAGCCCTCCGGCCGACTCCAGCCCCTCCTCTCCCAGCCGGGCGAGGACCGCGTCGGGGGACCCCGTCGTCCTCCCGAAGCCGAAGAGGCGCTGCATCTCCTCGCGGCCGACCCCCTTGGCCTCATACTCCCTGACGAGCTGCTCCTCGGTCTTCTTGCCGACCTTGTCGAGGCCCCTCATCATCTCGTTGGCCTTCTCCTCTGATGTCACGCCGAGCGTCTTCCTGATGTACTCCTCGACGACCCTCCTGTCTCCAATGTGGAGGACGACGTCGCTCAGGCCCACCCGCTTGAAGAGGTTGTAGGAGAGGTCCATCACCTCGGCGTCGGAATCGATGGTCGGGTCCCCGAATATCTCGATGTCCCACTGGTAGAACCATCGGTACCGTGCGTGCTGAGGCTCGTCGTACCGCCAGACCCCGCCGTAGGAGGCCAGCTTGACCGGGAGCTTGAGGCCCTTCTTCCCCGCGACGTAGCGGGTCATCCCCACCGTCAGGTCGAACCGGAGGCCGATATCCCGGTCGGCCTTGTCCTTGAAGTGGTAGATCTGTTCGTCCACCTGGCTCCCGCTCTTCGCCCTGAGGACCGAGAGCGTCTCGATAGGAGCGGGCTCCATCGACCGGAAGTTGTATGCCCTGACCAGCTCGTCGAAGGCCGACCTTATTTTCGCGTGTAGGTCGTACTCGTCCGGATCGATGTCGCGTATGCCCCGCGGAAGGGAGAGGTCCATGGACTCACTTGGCCTTGAGCGCAGCCAGTTCGGCGAGCATCGCGGTGAGCTGTATCTCGGGGTTCGCGCCCAGCACCAGCCGGTAGTCGTACTCGGCGAGGATCTTGATCGCCTCGGCCATGTGCGGGGCGCCGGCGGTTATGGTCTCGTTGGAGTAGCGGAGGAAGTCCGACTCGGGTATGCCGTAGACCTTGGTGAGCTCGACGAGCTTCTGGCGGGCCCCGACGAAGTCGCCATCGAGGGCGAGGTTGATTATCTCCGCGGCCCTTCCCCTCACCAGCGCGCCGGTGACCGCGCTCGACCCTCCCCATGGTCACCTCTCCGTCGGCGGCAGAGGCCTGCAGAAGGTTGATCGCCTGCCTCAGGTCCCCGTTCGTGGCCTCGTAGACGGACTCTAGGACCTTCTCGGTGGTCTTCACCTTCTCGTTCTTGACTATCTTCCTGAGGGCGCCCACCACCTCCTCGGAGCCGACCCTCTGGAACCTGAAGATCGCACACCTGCTCTGTATCGGCTCGATGATGTTCGAAGAATAGTTGCAGACGAGGATGAACCGGGTGAACCTCGAGCTCTCCTCCATTATCCGCCTCAGCGCAGTCTGCGCGTCCCGCGTCATTTCGTCGGCTTCGTCTAGGATCACTAGCCTGAAGGGGACGCCCTCGCGGCGGTCCGAGTAGCTCGCGAAGACCTTCACGCGCTCCCTGACCGTGTTGATGCCCCTCTCGTCGCTCGCGTTCAGGGAGAGGGTGTAGTCGGACTTTAGGTCCCCGAGTATCTTCTCGGCGACGATCTGGGCGACTGTCGTCTTGCCCGACCCGGGGGGACCTGCGAACAGCAGGTGTGGCATCTGCTGCTGCTTCTCTAGCAGCGGCCTGAGCCTCTCCTTCACCTCGGTCTGGTTGATGACGTCCTCTAGGCTGTGAGGCCTGTACTTCTCGACCCACATCAGTTCTTCTATCGGCATCCGGAGTTACACCGCGGGTGGAGCATTATATCACCACGCCCCAAATCCGGATATAATAATGTCAGGGTCTCGCAGCCGCCTAGGCGACCTGAAGACCGAGATAGAGGCGGCCCAGCTCCTTGTGTTCCAGCAGCTCCCTGCACGTCCCGCTGAAGACGTTCCTGCCGCTTACGAGGAGGTAGGCGGTGTCGCCCATCTCGAGGGCGCGCTTGGCGTTCTGCTCGACGAGGACGGTGGTCAGGTTCATGCTCTTGGTTATCGACGCGATCGTCTCGAGCACCTGTGTAGCCACCTTTGGTGAGAGGTTGGCCGTTGGTTCGTCGAACATCACAACCGAGGGCTTTCGCATCAGGGCCATCGCCATGGCGACCATCTGTCTCTCCCCGCCGCTGAGGTTCGAGGACTTTGTGGCTAGGTATTTCGAGAGTTGGGGGAAGAGCTCGAGCGCGGTCTTCACCCGCTCTGGATAATCGTCCTCCTTGACGGTGTACCCCGCAAGCCGCAGGTTCTCCCGGACGCTCAAGTTGGTGAAGACATTCTCAGTCTGGGGGAGGTAAGCTACACCCGACCGGGCGACCTCGGTCGGGGACTTCTTCGAGAGAATCAGCCCGTCAAGATCGATGGTCCCCCCGCTGACGGACGCTATCCCCGAGATGGACTTCAGGAGCGTGCTCTTCCCCGACCCGTTCGGGCCAACGATCACCGTGATCCTCCCGGGGGAGGCTTCGATCGAGACCCCGTTGAGTATCTGGAGGTTCCCATAGCCGGCGTAGAGGTCACAGACTTTGAGCATGCTATGCACCCAGGTAGGCCTCTATCACGTGGGGGTCGCCAATCACCACGTCCGGAGACCCGGTCGAGATTATCTTTCCGTAGGCCATCGCAATCACGTGGTCGACGTAGCCGAGGGCGATGTCCAGCCGGTGCTCGATTATGAGGAAGGTCACCCCCAGCTCGGTGCTCAGCCTCGCGATCGTGGAGAAGATCTCATGGGCGAGAGTGGGGTTGACGCCAGAGATCGGCTCGTCGAGGAGGAGGACGTCGGCGCCGCTCATCAGGGCCCTGCCCATCTCCAGCAGCTTCATCTGCCCACCGCTGAGCGTGCTGGCCTGCTTATCCCAGAGCCGATCGAGATTGAGCAGCTCGAGAAGCTTGGCGGCCCGTTCCGTCGAAGCCTCTTCCGGTCTCTCCCAGAGGCCACGTATCGGAGCCCTGAGGAATCCCTCGCCGGGATTCTTCTTCTCAGCGACCAGCACATTCTCAAGAACGTTCAGCTTCGAGAAGAGGGCCGGGATCTGGAACGTCCTAGCTATTCCAGCACGGTAGACCCTGTGCGGGGCCCAACCTGTAATGCGCTGCGACTTGTAGTAGACATCGCCCCTGTCCGGCTTGTAGAATCCCGAGATCACATTCACGAGCGTGGTCTTTCCGGACCCGTTCGGTCCTATCAGGATTGTGATCTTGTTGGTCTCGAGGCCGAAGGAGATCCCATCGATCGCCTGAAGCTTGCCGAACGACTTCTGGATCTGCTGGACCTGTAGGATCTCGGCAGCCGCAGGCATCGCCAAAAAGGTCCGGGACCAGGCGCCTTTTACGGCATTCCTGGTTGCCAGGTTATCGCGTCGGTTGCAGATGAGTACGACCCTGCGAGGACCCACTGAGTGGTCCCGCTGATCGTCTGCACTTCATAGAGGTCGTAGCCGACAGGCACCTCGTCGCCCGAGGGCTGGAGCTGCGTCCATCCCGAGGCGCCGTAGTAGTTGTCAGCCACACCGGTGATCACCTTCTGGATCGCCTGTCCGTTGTTCTGACCTGCAGCTATCACGGAGAGTGCTGCGACCCAGGTCGCATCGTAGGCGTTGATCGCATACGAGTCGGGAGTCTGTCCGGGTGCCGCGGCCGTGAACTCGGAGATGAAGGCGCTGGTCTTTGAGGAGGGAGTAGGAGACTCGCCGATCGTGCTGATCAGCTTCACCTGTGACGTGATTGGTGCGGCCGCGCTAGTGGAGTTGGTGAAGTCGGTGTTCTGAGCCTCTCCGTCCGACCCATACCAAATGGCAGACAGCAGGCTCGGGAAGCTGCTCTTCGCCTGGATGAGCATCTGCCCGACCTCCTGGTAGCCGATTGCGACCACAGCTACGCTGCTCGCTCCGTACTTGGCCACGGCAGATTGGTATTCGCTCTGAGCCGTCGTCAGCGTCGGCGTGAAGTCGGTCGCTGTCGAGGAGTACTGCACCTCGGCCTCCGTGTGGCCTCCCAGGGCTACGAACCTGACCATGGTGGCGTTGGCGAGCCCGGTCCCGTAGACCGACTGTTGGTTGATCACCACGATGTCCTTGACATTATCATCGACCAGTGCCCGTGCAATGGCAAAGCTCTGGGCAGCGTCGTTCGGCACGAGTCTGTAGAGGTAGTCGTTCGGGATCGCTAGGCTCATCGCGGTCGAGGACGGGCTGATCAGGACTATGTAGTTGGTATCGGCGTATTGGAGGATGTTGCTGGCTTCGCCGCTGCTCAGCGGCCCGACGACCACCTGGACGCCGTCAGCGGAGAGAGTCTGCAGGTCGGTGAGCGCCGTCGCCGGGTTGAGGGCGGTATCCTCGGTGATCGTTGCGAACTTGTAGCTCGTCACCCCTTCGGCAGTCAGATAGTTGTTGATGTCAGTAATCGCGAGTCCCACCGCTATCTTCTGCTGGGATCCGATGGCCTGCAGTTCTCCGGAGAGGTCTGTCAGGTCTCCAATGGTTATGGTTCCTGTGAGGCCTCCCGACCCTGCGCCGGTTACGGTGTTTGTCACGGTCACGGTGGCGGTCGCGCTGCGCCGACCGTCTCGGTCGATACCGAGGTGTTTGTAACAGTCGATGCCATCGATGAACTCGAGACAGCGTAGGTGATTCCTGCGCCCACAATCAGACCGACGACCAGCAACGCGATAGCTATTCCCGTAGATGTAGCCTTACGAGTGGTAGGTTTCGTAGGGCCCTAAAGGGCACTCAATCTATTTAAATCTTGACTCCAGTTTACGCTGGTCGGGTGCAAAGGAATCCCCGCCCTGCCTCCGTACGCGATCAGTGCGATAGTCTACGGCTCCATATTCGCGCTGATGAGCGTAAGCCTGACCCTCACGTACATCACCACCAAAGTCCCCAACTTCGCCCAGGGCGCGCTGGTCACGGCGGGACTCTACACTGGCTTTGCGCTGCTCAGCATAAACAAGATCAATCCGTACGAGTCACTGCCCCTATCTTTTCTGGTCGGCGGCGCGATTGCGGTGGGGATGTACCTGATAGTGCTGAGCCCGCTCTCGAGACGCGGGGCCCCCGTCATCTCACTGATGATCGCGACGCTCGCGGTCGATATAATATTCATCGGAATCTTCGGGATATACTCGGACTACCTGTATCAGACGAAGAAGGTCTACGACGCCAAGCTCTTCTACGTGCTCACCTCGTCGGACTTCAGGTTCCTCGGTGTGGATGGGGTCGTCGTGGTCGCCCCCCTCGCGCTCGCCCTGGCGACCATCGGCCTCTACCTGATGCTCACGAGGACCCGCTTCGGGCTCGCCATGAGGGCTACCGTCGAGAACCCCAACCTCGCCAGGGTCGTCGGGGTGAACACGAGGACGGTCTACGTCGTGTCTTGGTTCCTGGCCGGGGGCCTCGCTGCCACGGCAGGCGTCTTCTACTCGTTCTGGCAGGGAGGGGAACCCGACATCGGTTCCATCCTCCTCATCTCGATGTTCGCCGGGAGCATACTGGGAGGTCTGAAGAGCATCTACGGTGCGGTCGTGGGAGGGCTTGTGGTCGGGGGGAGCGAGATAATAATCACGACCCTCGGCGCCCAGTACATCGGCGCCTGGGTCACACCCTACGAGCCGGGCATACCGCTACTGGTCATGGTCATAACCCTCCTGGTCATCCCGGGAGGTCTGACCTCGGTCGACTGGAGGAGGCTCTTCTCGGGAGGGAAAAGGTAGATGCTCCCGCCTCTCGCGCTACTGGGCATAACGAACTGGCCCAACTTCCTGACCTCGCTGCTCGCCCTGTTCGCGCTCTACCTGATCATCACCATCAGCCTGAACCTCGAGATGGGCTACGCCGGGATACCCAACTTCGGCAAGGTCCTCTACTTCATGGGAGGGGCCGCCTTCTCGGGAAGCGTCGCGATAAGAGCCTCGGCCTGGCTCCTGAACGCCAAGGGCGACCCCGTGGGTCTGGACAACTTCATCATAGCGAGCCAGCTCACGACCCGGCTCCAGTCTGACATCCCAGCCTCGGTCCTGCTGATAGCGGTGACCGTAGCCATAGGCGCCCTCGTGGGAGGGATCCTGGGCTACATCTCCATCTTCCCGGCGATAAGGCTCCGTGAGGACTACCTGGCCATGCTCCTCCTCGGAGCGGCCGCGTTCTTCCAGATCTTCCTCGGCAACTACACCCCAATCATCAACGGCACGCTCGGCATCGGGATACCCAACTTCTTCGCATGGGCGGGGAGCTACGGGACCCTCGCCGCGACCCTGCTCATCGCCGCGGTGGCGCTGGTCGTCTACGTCTACGCGGAGAGGATGGTAAGGTCTCCCCTTGGCCGGACGCTGCGCGCCATGCGGGACAACGAGGCGGCCTCGGAGGCCCTCGGCAAGGATACAGTCGCCATCAGGAGGAACATCCTGATAATCGCCTCCGTGATCACCGGGATCGCGGGGGCCCTCTACACGATCTACACCGGTGACACCAACCCCGCGATCTATGACAGGGTGACCTGGACGTTCTGGCCCTGGCTGATGGTCATCCTGGGAGGGGTCGCGAGCAACTCGGGCGTCGCCCTCGGGACCTTCGTCTTCGTCTTCCTCCTCCAGTACATCAACGCGACGAAGTACCTTCTTCAGAACATACTGCCCTTCGACGTCACCTGGCTGGAATACCTGCTCTTCGGCTCCATGCTCATAGTCATCATGTTCGTGAGGCCCCAAGGCCTCATCAGGGAGAAACCGAGCGCAACCCTGAACCACTCGGAGATCTCCGGGATAATGGAGAACCTGGAGGGGAAGCCCCCTCCGAAGGATCCTGACAAGGGAGAGAAGGGCGGATAGCCGCGCACCGCGGGCCCCATAAATAGGCGGTCCGGCCTGCGGCCCGCTCAAGGGCAAATCATGAGAATCCTCACCCTCACGGACGAGCAGGTGCTCTCACTCGCGGACATGCGCCAGGCGGTTGACGAAGTGGAGAAGGCCTTCCTCCTCGTGCCAGGCGGAAGCGTCGAGTCGCCGATACGGACCAGGTTCCGGATGAGCGACGTCCGGAACATCCTTCTGATGCCGTCGCTCATCAGGGAGAAGCGCGACACGCTCAGCCTCAAGCTGGTGAGCGTCTATCCGGACCTCGGGATGAACGTCGCCTCTACCCGGGCGGTGGTCCTGCTGGTAGACGGGAAGGACGGGGAGCTCAAGTGCGTCATGGGAGGCACCAGCCTGACGGGACTTCGCACGGGGGCCGTCTCGGGGCTCTCCTGCAGGTACCTCGCTCGGAAGGACTCTGAGAGCCTCGCGATGATCGGGGCGGGCGGCCAGGGTTTCTACCAGATAAGTGGGGTCGCGTCCCAGCTAGGGATCAAGAGGGTCGCGGTCTTCGATGTCGACAGGGCGAGGCAGAAGAGGCTCATCGAGAGGTGTGAGAAGGAGCTGCACCTGGAGGCGACAGCCAGCGAGACGGTCAGGGGAGCGACCTCCGGGGCGGACGTTGTGGTCACCGCGACCACCGCCAAGACGCCCTTCCTGGACGCCGACGACGTGCGCCCAGGCACCCATGTCATAGCCATAGGGGCATACACTCCAGAGTCGAGGGAGCTCGGGACAGGGCTCGTCTCGAAGGCGTCGCTCTACGTAGACTCGATCGAGGCGGCATTTGAGGAGGCAGGCGAAGTGCTGATACCCATCAGGGAGGGCGCGATCTCAAGGTCGAGCGTGAAGGGGGACCTCGCGGGGCTCGTCTCCGGCGATGCGAAGGGCAGATCGGACGGGTCGGAGATCACGATCTTCAAGGCGGTCGGGCTGGCGTTCGAGGACAACGCAGTCGGATGGATGGTCTACTCCCGCGCCGTCCAATCAGGTACGGGCGCGTGGATTCAGCTCTGAACCGCTAGCAGGGCGGATGACGGGCAGATTTCGGCGCAACTGGGCGCGCTCCTTGAATAGACTTAATTAATCCCATAGAACGGTTAAACAGTCCCCTCCTAGGAGAATGAGATGGTCATAGTTGGAGACAGCGGGAAAGGTCATCACTGATCTCTTCATGCAGCGCGAGCGTGAGTTCCTTCTCTCCCCGGTCAGGGTAATGGTCAAGTCTTCGTTCGACGCGATGGAGGTGGGCGACGTCGAGGTTCCAAAGATGAAGACGGGCGAGGCTGCAGAGCTGCCCAGGTGGGTCGCCGAGGAGCTGGCGGAGCTCAGCATCGCCGAGATCCAAGAGGAGCCCTTCGAGGGCGAGATCTTCAAGGCGCTCACCAGGGAGAAGATGCTCGGTTCACCCCAGCTCTCGCCCCTGCAGGCAAACTTCTACCTGCAGATGCGCAGGAGGCTCGCGACCATAAAGGCCGGCTCCCAGACCGGGAAAGTACCGGAGGGAGGACTACGAGAAGCTGAAGGGCACATGCTACGACCTCATCGGGCGCCGGCTAAGCAAGCTCCTTTCGATGAGCTCCTCCTCCAGCCTTCAGACGATTGGGGACAAGATAACCCCCGAAGAGAGGGTGTTCTTCACAAGGTCCAGGACGCTCTCAGACGAGTGGAAGAGCGCACTGCTGGGGGAGTCCTAGATGGCGGTAATCACGCGCAAGCTCTCGGAGCTCTTCGAGGAGTTCCTCAGGACCTGGCAGGACAAGGGCGGGTCGTACAAGTACAGGGAAAGGATCGCGGCAGCTGGCGGCGACCGGCGACAAGTCGGTCGTGGTCGACTACGAGGACATCATTCAGTTCAACACCGACCTTGGAGAGAGGCTGCTCTCGCAGCCCGACGAGTCGCTAAGGGAGTTCAAGATGGCGGCCTTCGAGGTCCTCAGCACGGAGAACTCCTCCTATGCGGGCCAGGTGAAGAACGCGCTCACGGTCAGGATAAGGGGCATAACCGACAAGATCCCCCTCCGCAAGGTCAACACCTCGCACCTCGACAAGATGATCGCGGTGGCCGGGATGGTGGTCCGGAGCTCCGAGCTCAGGCCCCTGCTGACGGACGCGGCCTTCATCTGCCCGAACGGTCACGTGACAAAGCTCATCCAGGAAGGCGAGGTGATCAAGAGGCCCCTCAAGTGCGAAGGGTGCGAGGAGGTGAGAAACCTCGAGCTCGACGAGAAGCGGAGCACCTTCATCGACAGCCAGATTCTGAGGGTCCAGGAGCTCCCCGAAGAGCTGCCTCCTGGCCAGCTTCCCAGGTTCTTCGACGTGGACGTCGTGGGTGACATCGTGAACACGGCCAGACCTGGCGATAGGATAGTCCTCAGTGGGATCGTCAGGGCCGTGCTCGACATAACCCCGGGACAGGCCAGGACGAGGGTCTTCAGGTCGAAGATCGACAGCAACTTGATCGAGGTGGCAGGCAAGGACCCCGGCCAGATCCAGATCACGAAGGAGGACGAGTTCCTGATCAGGAGCGTCGCGGCGAACCCGGACGCCTATCAGAGGCTCATCAGGTCGGTCGCCCCGGCGATCCTCGGCCATGACGCGGTGAAGGAGGCGATCCTGCTCCTGCTCGTCGGCGGGCCGCAGACCGTGCTCCCGGACGGGACGAAGCTCAGGGGAGACATCAACGTCTTCATCGTGGGCGACCCCGGCGTCGCCAAGTCCGAGATGCTGAAGTTCGCCGCCCAGGTCGCGCCGAGGGGGATGTTCGCCTCGGGCAAGGGCTCGACAGCGGCCGGGCTCTCCGCCGCGGTCATCAGGGAGAAGAACACCTTCATGCTCGAGGCAGGGGTGGTGGTTTTAGCCGATCAGGGAATCGCGTGCATCGATGAGTTCGACAAGATGAAGGAGGACGACCGCAGCGCCCTTCACGAGCAGATGGAGCAGCAGACGATAACCATAGCGAAGGGAGGGATATACGCGACCCTGAACGCCCGCACGTCCATCTTGGCCGCCGCCAACCCGATCTTCGGCAAGTACGACCCCTACAAGAACCTGACGGACAACATAACGCTCCCGATCCCGCTGCTGACCAGGTTCGACCTCATCTTCGTCGTGAAGGACACGCCCACGCCCGCGCAGGACGAGAAGCTGGCCACGCACATCCTCGACGTCCACAGGAAGAGGGGATACACCGACCCGCCCCCGGTCCAGTTCGACCTCATGAAGAAGTACATCACCTACGCCAAGAAGATATCCCCGACGATCACCATCGAGGCGCAGAACCGCATGAAGGAGTACTACCTCCAGCTCAGGCGGAGCGTCGCAGAGGGGCAGATCGGGGCGACGCCGAGGACCCTCGAGTCGCTGATCCGCCTCTCGAGCGCCAAGGCCAGGCTGATGCTCAGGGACCTCGTCCTCGAGGAGGACGCGCTCACCGCCATCTCGCTCATGAACAGGATGGTCGAGGACGTCCTCACCGACACGGAGACGAAGACCAAGGCAGACTTTGGGATACTCCTGGGGCAGCCAGCCGGCGAGAGGGGAAGCTCTCGACCTCCATGGAGATCTTCAGGACGATGGAGGGCGCGGAGAAGAAGCCGGTGGAGCTCAAGCTCTTCAGGGACGAGCTCGTCAAGAGCGGCAGGTTCAAGGGTGACGACGAGATCGACAAGATGATCCAGAAGCTGATCAAGGAAGGGATAATCTGGGAGAACAAGCCCGGGTTCTACAGGCGTGTCCAATGGCGGGGCCCGCGCCGTCCACAGATCGGCGGTGTAACACTTGTCCAGTTCGGGCGTGAGTCGTTGGTGCCGTCCCAAACTTGCTTGGTCCCGCGATACGGCCCCTCTTTGGGATAATGCTCGTGGCCATCCGCATGCCGGGCGTAACCGAAAAAATAGTCGAAGCCGCGCCGGGTTGGATAGGCCGGCCAGGTGGCCGGATTGGTTTCGCCCGCTTGCACGCCTTGCAATCCCCATTTGCCGATGGCGACCGTGGCATAGCCGGCCTGTTTCAGGACCGTCGCCAGCGTGTGATTATTCTCCAGCGCCTTGTCAAACTGGTTGTCGCGCACATTCGCGTGGCCCTGGCTGACGCCCAACAAGATGGAGGCGCGCGAGGGGGCGCAGACTGGCGCCGGACAATAATGGCCGGGCAGTTGGACGCCTTCCGCCGCAAACCGATCCAAGTTCGGCGTCAAATGCCAGGGTTTGCTCCGATTATTCGCGGCTTGCCGGCTGTTTTGAAACAAGACGCCCAGATCGCCCCAGCCAAGATCATCGGTCAGAATGTAAATGATTTTGGCTGCGCCGGCGACCGCCGCTTGCGCGAGGCTTGGGGCAAACCGGAAACCGCACCAAAAATCAAGACCAGAATATGAACTTGGACGATATGGAGTTTGCGGATTTTCACGAGAATGGTTGCACGCGATTCGTTCACAAATGCGCGGGCAAAAGCACAAGCCCATCAATCCCGGTCCCACCGCCTGCGGGTTGGCATCCCTGATTTGTCGGGCAAAACAGAGCAATACGTAATGAAGCTCAAAAGCAGACGTACACATGA
>CAVXVM010000196.1:0-18557 GCA_963765025.1 uncultured Acidobacteriaceae bacterium
TAAATCTGATGGCCGTGAAGCTCGCCCGGGGGAAGCGAGTCGCTCATGCCCACTGCCTGCACACCGGGCAGGCGACGCACGGCAGCCTCCGCCTGCAGAGCAAACTCCATCTGCTGCTGCTGCGTGCCATAGCGATATTGAGGAAGCGCTATGTGCGCTTCCAGAACTCCCTGGGTTTGCAGGCCCATGTTCTGCCCTTCAAGATTGCGAAAACTGCGCAGCAAGAGTGCCGCGCTGGTAAGCAAAACCATGCTGATGGCAATCTGTCCCACCACCAGGCAGCGTCGCATCAAGGCGTGTCCACCGGAGGGGCTTGAGCGTGCCGTGAGTGTGGCTACCTTCGGCCGTAGCAGCGCGGGCAAGGCTCCAAACGCCGCCCCGCAGATAAGGGAAAGCAGAACAGTAAACAGAATGATGCGCAGGTCCAAACGCGCATTCACCAGAAAGGGAATGCCAGCTGGCGCAATGGCGATGAAGACGCGCAACAGAATCTCCGCTAGCATGCACCCGCAGGCTGCGCCCGCGATGGCGAGGAGAAGTGTCTCCGCAAGCGCCTGGTGAATCAATCGGCTTCGGCTCGCGCCAAGCACTGAGCGGACTGCCAACTCCCGTTCGCGCGCGGCAGCTCGCGCCATCAACAGACTGGCTACGTTGGCGCAGGCAATTAGCAACACGGCAAGCACGGCGCCCAAAAGCAACCACGCAACCAACCGCACGTCCTGAACCTGCCTGTCGCGGATCGATCGCACTCTGAGGTGCACTTCTTTGCGGAATTGAGCGGGAGCAAGATTCAGCGAGTAATTGAAAACCGGTTGCAGCTGCGCCTCCGCCTGCTCGATCGTCACGCCGGGCCTTAGCCGCGCAAATGCGTACATCACTCGGCCGGGGTCGGCCTTGCGCTGTGCGGCCTCGTCGAGTGCCTCAGGAACCAACACGTCTGCAGCCTGCAACGTCGGCATCTCAAAGTCTTTCGGCAAAACGCCAATCACCCGCACTTGGTTTCCATCGATATCGACCAGCTTGTTCACGATGCTGGGATCGAGACCGAAATGAGAAAGCCACAAAGCATAAGAAATCAGGGCGACCCTGGGTCCTTTCGGACGGTCTTCTTCCGGAAGAAAATTGCGCCCCAGAATCGGCGAGATCCCAAGCGTTGGCAAAAAGTTTGCCTCAACGCTCGCACACTGCAACCGCGCGGGATTGTGTTCCGTTAGATCGCACTCATCCACACCGGTTTCCGAAGTAAACGCGTCGAATGGCTTTTGATTGTCGCGCCACACAAAGTACGAGCCACCCAGCATGAACTCCTCTGGAATGATGGGCGCCGTTAGTCCAACAGACACAAGACGATCGCCATGCGCATAGGGCAGGCTGCGGAAAAGAATGCGATCGACCACGCTGAACACCGCGGTGGTTGCGCCGATGCCGAGCGCGAGAGTAGCGACGGCTGTGATCGTGAAGACAGGATTGCGCCGGAACCCTCGCAGTGCATAGCGGACATCGCGCACAAGATTCTCAAGCCAGGGAAGGGTCCGTCGCTCGCGATAAGTCTGCCGCGTCTGCTCTACACCGCCCAGACGTACCTGTGCTTGCCGCCGTGCCTCCTCAGGGCTCAAGCCCGAGCGAACTCCGTCTTCGATGTGCATCGCGATGTGGCTCTCGAGTTCCGCGTCAAACTCATCGTTCTCCCGACTGCCGGAAAGAAAGCTCTTCAACCTGACCCACAACGCTCGCAATCTGCGCATCACGACTCCTCCATTGGAGACAGAAAGCGCGCCAGGATCTCGGTCGTCTGTTCCCACTCGGCTGCAGCCTTCAGTACTCTTCGCTGCCCGGCTTTGGTCAGTTCGTAGAACTTCGCCTTGCGATTGTTGTCTGACACCCCCCAGCGCGAACGAATGAATCCCTCCTGCTCCAGCCTCAGCAGCGCGGGATAGAGCGTGCCGTAGTTCAGCTGCAGCCGGTCGCCACTGGTCTGCTCAATGCGACGCGCCAACCCGTAGCCATGCTGCGGCCCCATCGCCTGCAGCGTCTTCAGCACCATCAGCGCCAGCGTTCCCTGCCAGACATCGGTCTTTTCCGCCATCTTCCAGCTCCTATTTAGAACCAATAGGAAAACTCTAATCAAAACCCCTATGGGAATGCAATAGGGAATTTTCTCCGAGGGATTCCTGTGGCCGCGGAAGCTTTCCATCCGCCCCTGCCCGCTCAAAGCTCTCTATGGTACGCTGGCCCAAAGTGTTTTTCCGCATATTCGCGCCTGGAGGATTCTCCCTCATGCAACTGCGTGCCTTTGGTCTCGCCGTTCTCGCTTCCGCCTTGCCGCTCACTGCACAGGCTCCGTCCGATCTGGCTACCTCCGCCGCACAGCAACTCCCGGCGTTGACAGAGACCTATCTTCACCTGCACCGCAATCCCGAGCTCTCACAGCACGAAGAGAAGACTTCGGCCCTTATTGCCGGCGAGTTGCGCAAGCTGGGCTACACGGTCACCGACCATGTGGGCAGATACCCTGACGGCACACCGGCTTACGGGGTGGTCGCGATCCTTGAGAACGGCGCCGGCCCGCGCCTGTTGATCCGCACGGATATGGATGCCCTTCCGGTGGAAGAAAAAACCGGCCTTGACTATGCGAGCACCGTAAAGACAACCAACGCGCAAGGGCAGCAGGTAGGTGTGATGCACGCCTGCGGCCACGATCTGCATATGACAGTGTTGCTTGGCGCCGCGCGTGAACTGGCCGCGCGCAAGAGTCAGTGGCATGGAACGCTGATGCTGATTGGTCAGCCTGCCGAGGAGATCATTCAAGGCGCTGCAGCCATGCTTGCCGATCACGTCTACGAACGCTTCGGCCGTCCAGATCTCATCCTCTCAGAGCATGACTCAAACGATTACGCAGCGGGCACGATTGGCGTAAAAGGTGGTCCGCTCCTCGCCAGTGCGACCGGGCTCGTCGTCACCGTACGCGGCATCGGCGGCCACGGCTCCCGGCCCGAAGCTGGCAAGGATCCCATCGTTCTTGCCGCACAGTTCATCCTTGTGGCTCAGACCATCGTCAGCCGCCAGGTGAGCCCGCAGATGCCCACGGTACTAACTGTCGGGACCATCCATGGCGGGACAAAGAACAACATCATTCCTGACGAAGTCACCATGGGCCTCACGCTGCGCACCTACTCGCTGCCTGAGCGCGACGAGATCATTGCCGACATTCGCCGCACGGCAAATGGACTCGCCGAAGCGTACGGCATTCCTGCCGATCGCATGCCAACGGTTTCAGTTGTCGAAACCACACCCGTCACCTATAACGATCCCGCGCTTGCCGAACGGATTCGCAAGGCCGCCATAGCCACCCTGGGCGCCGACCGAGTCAAAGAGGCCACCGCCGTCATGGGCAGCGAAGATGTTGGCTTGTTCACGCTCGACGGCAAAATTCCCGGAGTGATGTACTGGCTGGGCGCAGCCGAGCCCGCAAAGCTCGCCCAAAGCCTGAAGACCGGCGTCCCGTTGCCCAGCCTGCATTCAGCTTTATTCGCGCCCGATTATGCTCCGGCCATCACCACCGGCGTAACGGCGATGACCGGCGTTGCCATGAGCCTGTTGCAATAGCTCTGCCGCTGTCTGCCCTCGCCGCTACTTTTTCGGATCGACCAGCGCCTGGTACACAACCGACCGGCTCCTGTATTCAAGACTCGGGTTTCCGCCGCCCATTCGCTGGATCATGCCCACAAAGACGATGTCGTTAGTCGGGTCGACCCAGAACCACGTTCCCGCCGCGCCATCCCAGAAGAACGTGCCCTTGCCGTCCGGCAAATTCGCTTCCGGTGGGTCGAACACCACCGCGCAGTTGTATCCGTACCCGAAGCCCGGCCGCATCGTTTGCGAGCCAATGCTGAACTCGCCCGTCAGCAGCTTCTCCGGCAAGTGGTTCGATGTCATCAGGCGCACTGAGGACGGCGCCAGGATGCGCATCCCGTTCAGCGCTCCACCGCCTGCCAGCATCAGCGCGAAGCGGTAGTAGTCCTCCGCGGTGGAAACCATCCCGCCTCCGCCCGACGGCCATGCCGGCCGGCTCAGAAAGCCTCCATAGCCCCGGCCGTTTGTCGAGTCCGCCTTCACGTTGCCTTGCTGGTCGTACTCGTACAGGCTGGCCAGCCTGCCCTTCTTCTCCTCCGGAACGTAAAAGCCCGCGTCCTTCATCCCGAGCGGTTTGCAAATCTGATCGCGCATGTAGTCATCGAATGGCTCGCCCGAAAGCTTCTGGACAATGTACCCTTCAATGTCCATGGACATGCTGTAAACCCACTTCGTACCCGGCTGGTAGAGCAGCGGGATCGCCGCCAGCTTGTCGATCACTTCCTGAAGGTTCTTGCTGCTGTGAAAGTCGGCGTCGCGGTACATCTTGTCCACCGGCGTATCCCCGAACACTCCGTAGGTGAACCCCGCTGTGTGCGTCAGCAGCTCGCGCATCGTCGGCGCGTGATCGGGATCGACGAGGATCATTTTGCCGTTTGCGTCCACTCCGTTGAACACTTTCAGATGCGCAAACTCCGGAATGAACTTCGAAATGGGATCCGAGGGCAGCCACTTGCCTTCTTCGTACAGCGTCATCATGGCCACGCCCGTCACCGGCTTGGTCATCGAGTAGTCGCGGAAGATCGTGTCCTTGGTCATGGGCGCGCCGCTGGCCATGTCTCTCTGGCCATACGCGCGATAGTCCACAATCTTCCCGTGTCGCGCCAGGATGGTCACAACGCCCGACACCTGCTTCTTGTCCACTGCTTCTTGCATCAGCGCATGTAAGCGTTCCAACCGAGCCGATGAAAATCCCTCCAACTCCGGCCTCACTGGAGTCATGTCGAGCACCGGACCCGTCGCCTGCTGAAGATGCGCGGGGGCAGAGGGAGCGTTTTTTGTTTGGGAGTGCAGAGCCGTAACGGCAACAAGAACGCCGGTAACGGCGAGAACGCGGATGAGGCTTCCAGGTCGAGGTTTCATCTTGTCTTCTCTCACTTTGCAGCGCGAATTGAGGGCCAACTTCGCCGCAGCCTTTATAACAGCCCGTGCAGGCGCCGCCAATTCCTGAAAATCCGTAGGCCGAGACCGCCGGAAAAGGGGAAGGCCGCTTTTCAAAAACCGTTCGCCCGGCGCAAAGCCACCCGTCCTGGTGGCCCGCGCAGGCACTCAGTCCCCCGGGGGTAACTAACACGAAAGAGTCATTTGCGGCTGACCTCACTTTCTGTTCGTCTGGGGACAGATTGTGTCGCGCGACTTCCTCTTCACTGAACAATTGCTTTTGATCGATTGCCTGGGTTTTAAGCAAAGGAGTATTCATGAAGCCAGTCCGCTTGATTCTTGCGCTCGGGCTCGCAGCCGCAATCGCCTCCGCTGCCGCCCAGGAAACCACAACCGTTTACAACAGCATTCCCAAACCGCTCCCCGGAAACGTCGCCAGCGAGGGGCCTGAAGCCTATGCCTTTGCGTCGCTCGGCGATGGCGTGAAGCTGGCCGCCAGAGACTCCGGAACCATCGGCAATGTGACCGTTGTTTTGTCCTCCTGGGCTTGTCAGGCCGGCTATTGGTTCCAAGGCAACTGTTCATCCGCGTCAGGCGCAGCCTTCAGCCAGCCCATCACGGTCAACCTGTATTCCGTCGCCTCCACCTTCTCCAGCGTCTACGGGGAAGCCGTTCCCACGCCACTTGCACTTATCGGAACGATCACGCAGCCGTTCACAATTCCGTACAGGCCATCGGTCACCCCGAGCTGCGGAAACAATACTGCCGATGGCTATTCGTACCCAACGCAGTGGTACGACAGCACCGACAATACCTGCTACAACGGCATCGCAATTCCCATCACCGTCGATTTTTCCGCTTCGCATATTCGTGTTCCCCAAAATAATGAATTGATCGTGGCGGTCAGCTTCAACACCACCAATCAAGGCCCCAATCCAATCGGCACCACTGCCTGCAATTCCACATTAGGGGGTTGCCCTTACGACAACTTGAACATCAGCACGGACGGCAACGGTCCAACCGGCCTGACCAATGGCGTCGGCAGCGTGCTTGACTACAACGGAATCTTTGTCGATTACACGTTGGACGCCAATGCCTGCAGCGGCAACACCGCCACGGGCGTTCTCGCCCTCGATGCTCCATGCTCAACCGGATACCATCCACAAATCATGATCGAGGCATCGGGCCATCGCAGAGGCCACGACCACGATCACGATCACGGTCGCGATCACGGCCATGATCATGACCATGACGGTGACCACGATCAACACCAGTAACAATTTCTCCGGGGGCAGGCCGAACCCTGCCCCCATCTCTACCTAAGCGCCATCGGCGTTACGTCCAACTCAATCCACAACTGAAAGCCCTGCCAATCGCCCCTCGGGCGCACCGGCCTTCTACACTGTCATTGGACCCATGGCCGATTCAGACATCCCTCCCGATCTGTCCGTTGACACCATCGCCGCCATCTCCACGCCATCGGGCCGTGGCGGCATCGGAATCGTGCGCCTGAGTGGGCCGCAGGCCGCCACGATTTGCTCTCAACTCGTGCATCTGCGCCAGCCCATGGAGCATGCCCGCGCCCGCCTTGCCGATGTGCTCGACGCAGAACCGGAAAGCACCCGCATCGACGAAGCCGTGGTCACTTATTTCGCGGCGCCCAACTCCTATACGGCTGAAGACGTGGTTGAAATCGCAGCGCATGGTTCTCCTGTGGTGCTTGAGCTGCTGCTGCGCAGGGCGCTCGATCTGGGTGCGCGACTGGCCGAGCCCGGTGAATTTACGCAGCGCGCCTTCCTTGCCGGCCGCATCGACCTTACCCAGGCTGAAGCCGTCCGCGATCTGATTGAAGCGCAAACGCTCACCCAGGCGCGGCTCGCCGCAAGCCAGATGGGAGGCGCGCTCAGCCACCGTGTTGCCCCCGTCAAGCTGTCGCTGGTTGAGCTGATTGCCCTGCTCGAAGCCGGCATCGACTTTGCCGAGGACGATGTCGATGTCGCCCCCGCGGCCGAAATCGCTCGCCGCATCGGTGAGCTCAAGCCACCGTTGGCGGCCCTGGAAGCATCCTTTGCTCGAGGCCGCATCGTCCACGACGGTCTTACGCTGGCCATCGTCGGACGGCCCAACGCAGGCAAGAGCTCCCTCTTCAATCGGCTGGTTGAGCGTGACCGCGCCATTGTCACCGCCAGCCCAGGCACCACCCGCGACCTCGTTACGGAGCGCATCTCTCTCGAAGGCATTCCGCTGGAGTTGGTGGATACGGCAGGACTCCGCGAGAGTCTCGAAGAAGTTGAGCAGTTGGGCATCGCGCGCAGCCGCGAAGCTCTCGCCGACGCCGCTCTCGTGCTCGTGGTCCTGGACTCAACCCAGCCGCTCAACGACGAGGAGCATCGCCTGCTCAAGGCAGTCCAGGGCCGCCCCGCGCTGGTCGCCATCAACAAATGTGATTTGAAGAATCCTGGCGTGCCACCCCTGAACCTGACTGGCCTGCCCGTAGAGCAAACCTCCGCTCTCACCGGCGAAGGCATCGCCGCGCTGCGGGAGCGCATTCTGGCTCTCGCCACGGGCGGCGCAGCCTCAGAGCCGGGCATGCTCACCAGCCTTCGCCACCACCAGGCCATCACCACCTCGATCGCGGCGCTGGGCGACGCTGCCCAGGCCAACGCAAACTCCATTCCCCACGAGATGATCCTGCTCGATCTCTACCGAGCCCTCTGGGCCCTCGACTCCCTCACCGGCCAAACCACCTCCGACGACATCCTCAACCTCATCTTCTCCAGCTTCTGCATCGGAAAATAGAATGGCAGTCAACACACTCCTTCAGAACTAAGAGAGCCTCATGCCCAGAATTGCCAAAACGATCATTCCCCGCATCAGGAAGTCGCTGCGGAATCGTGGCCTCATCGCAAGCCTTTTTCGGAGTGTTCTATTGCCTGTTCATCTCATCAGGGAATACAGGGGCGCCAAATCCTTGCGCCTCGAACGAGAAGAAAGCGAATTTGACCAGGCTCATGGTGTTGACACCGAAGGTGAGTTCGGTGGATGGACCTATCTTAGCGACCTTGAGATTGCGAGCCCGAATTGGATTGAAGGAAATAACTATGCGGCCATCGAACCCCTGCGTTTTGAGAGCGTCCTTGCCAGCCTCGACATCGCCTATGAGGAATACACGTTCGTCGATTTTGGCTCTGGAAAGGGGCGGGCGCTGCTGCTGGCGTCGGAGTTTCCGTTCAAGCGAATCATCGGTTTGGAATTTTCTCCGGAATTGCATCGAACCGCTGAAGAGAATCTTCGCCGCTATCACTCCGAACGCCAAAAATGCAGGGACATCCAAAGCAGCAATGTGGACTTTGTCGAGTTCCCGCTCCCTTTGGAGCCCCTGGTTCTCTTCTTTTTTGACCCATGCCAGTTGCGGGTGTTGTCAGAGGTGGTTGCCCACATAGGCCAATCGCTCGTCGCCAGCCCACGTCCCCTGTACGTTGCCTACGTGGCTGTGCAGCCGGAGAAGGACCAGCTATTCAGCTCCGCCGGATTCCTCATAGAAATTGTCCGGAATGCCGAGATGAATTTCGTCATTTACAAACAAACCGCACTGCCATGAAGCGTTTTCCGTCCAGCGCATAGCCAACATTCATCCGGTCGACCGCCAGTTGCTTCTGATTTGTCGCCGTTATTTCTCGCTCGTCAGATTACGGATGATTTCCACCTCCCGTTGCCGGTACGGCGTCCCGTCCGGATGGAATACATCGTGGAACCAGATCGTCGGCTCGCGGTCAACATACGCGTGCTGCCACGAGTCCCACGGCAGGTACGTCTGGCTTTTGCCGGCCACAAGTCCCCAGTTGATCGCGCCCACGCGATATTTGTGCGCAACCGGAAGTACCGTGTCGAACAAGCTTCCCGCGCCACGAGCCATGTACTCCGTGCAGATCAGCGGACGGCGAAATTGCTGGAGCTGCTTGATCTTCTGCTCGAACTCCTCCGGCCATCCGTAGTTGTGAAAGCTGATCACGTCGGACTCTTCCACCTGGATCTTCGCGAGTGGCGGCATCGTATCCACCGAGGTCCAGTCGCCATGCCACAACCCGCTTGTCAAGGGTTGCGTGGGCCGCACGCTCCGGGCCCACCGAAACACCTGCGGCAGCAGGCCTATGATGATCTCGTTTTTATTCTTGGGCTCGCCCTTCGCATACGAACTGTCGTTCCCGTTGTCCGGCTCATTCCACAAGTCCCACGCCAGAATCCGCTTGTCGTTTGCGAATGCGCCCACCACACCCTTCGTGTAGTTTTCCAGCCTCGGGTACTGTGCCGGATCTGCCAGCACCGTCGCTCCGGGAGCCTGCACCCAGCCCGAGTTGTGCACTCCGGCAATCGGCGGATGTTGCGGTCCAAGTTTGGGGAACGGTTCCCAACAGGAATCGAACAAGACGAAGACCGGTCGTATATGATGTCGCGCGGCAATCGTCAAAAACGTATCGATGCGCTTTTCAAATCCCTTCGGGTCCTGCTCCCACAGCAGGTTGTGCAGAAAGACGCGCATCGTGTTCATCCCGATACCTTCGGCCCAGCCCAGTTCGCGATCGATGGTTACCGGATCGAATGTGTCTGCTTGCCACATCTCCAATTCGTTGATCGCTGTCGATGGCAGAAAGTTCGCCCCCACAGGCCAGGGCTGCGCAGCGTACCAGGCATCGGCCTGCGCCTCGGTCCAGCGTTGCGCCGGGTCCGCGGATTGTTGAGCGTGCATCCGGGGTCCTGGCAGCACGGCAAATAGGAACAGCCCGGCAAGCAGCAGCCAGCCGCGAAACCTAACGAGACAGACGTTCACGCATGCTCCTTCCTGAGAGGAAAGAGAATTCTACTGCACCTGTTTGGTGGCGGTCTTTACCAGTTCAGAATGGGCGTCTTGAGACGGCCTTCACTCGGAGGAGTTGGGGCATCCACGCTGGCGTCGCTGGGCGGGACTACCGCGTCTTCCCTGCCCGCGCGAGCTGCACTCCGCACCTCTACGTCCGCAGCAACCACATCCTCAAGGTTCATACGCGACGTCGAGTCTACGGGGACAATGCGCGCAACCGGCACGCCGTTTTTCTGGAGGAGGAAGGAGGTGCCTTGATAGCGAACACGGTTAACGCAGTCAGCAAACATGCGCGCCGCCGTGGTCACGCTAATGACCCTTTCCTTCACGAAATCAGATTATCAGAGTTTATGTAGCTAGGCACCTAACCCGCTGTTCTTATTCGCCCGCCAACTGCTCCAGCAACGTGTCAAAGTCTTCTAGCTTTGCATACTCGATAATCACTTTGCCGCGCCCGTTGTGATCCTCAATCGTCACCTTCAACCCCAGGGCTCGCTGCAACCGCTCTTTGACTTCCCGCACGTTCGGATCGATCGGCGGCTCTGGTTTCGGCTCCTTCTTTGCCGACTTTTCCGGATGAATAAGGCCCTGCACATAACTTTCTGTTTGGCGAACAGAAAGCGAAAGAGCGGCGATCCTCTGCGCTGCCTTTTGGATCTCTTCCGCATGTTCCAGGGCCAGTAAAGTACGCGCATGCCCAAAGCTCAGCTCCCCTGTTTCCACCTTGGCTTGAACAGATGCCGGCAGCCGAAGCAGACGAAGGAAGTTGGCGACCGTGGCGCGATCCTTGCCTGTACGCACGGCCATCTGCTCCTGGGTCATGTGAAACTCGCGCGCCAGCCGTTCAAAAGCCCGCGCCTGTTCCATCGGGTTCAGATCGGCGCGCTGCAGGTTTTCGACGATGGTAATCTCCATCGCCTGCTCGTCCGACACCTGGCGAAGAATAGCGGGTATGGTCGTCTTGCCTGCCTGCTGCGAAGCGCGCCAGCGCCGTTCGCCGGCGATCAACTGAAAGCGCCCACTCGCCAGCGGCCGAACCAGAACAGGCTGCACAACGCCATTCGCCCGGATCGAGCTTGCCAGCTCGGCAAGTTGCTCCTCATTCATCTGTGATCGTGTCTGGAACGGGTTGGTGTCGAGCAGTTCGAGTGGAATCTCACGCGGTCTGCCCCCTTCCGGCTCGGCCGGCGAAGCAGTGGGAGGGTTCACGCGTGGCAAAAGTGAGTCCAGTCCTTTGCCAAGGGCACGGCGTTTAGGGTCGGCGGCTGCTACGTTCATCTAATTTCCTCGTTGCCGGCTGGTGACGCCGGATTGATTCGAATTCGTCACTGCAGAATGCTGATTGCGGATACGTCTGCGGTCGGTATCCACTCTCATCAGGAGTAAGGCCAGAACGTCACCTTTCCCTGGGGCTTGGTAGCCGCACGGGATTTGCGCTCTGCGCTGCGCGGGCTCTCCATGTTGTTGCGCGCCAGCAGTTCCCCGGCCAGTTCAAAATAGGCTTCAGTCCCCCGCGATCGCGGATCGTACAACGCCACAGGCTTTCCGTGGCTCGGTGCTTCTGCCAGCCGGATGTTGCGCGGAATCACCGTTCGGAAGAGCCGGTCGCGGAAGTGATTGCGCAGTGTGTCCGTCACCTGTTGTGCCAGGTTGGTCCTGTCGTCGTACATCGTCAGAAGGACGCCTTCGATATTCAGGTGGGGGTTGTAGGCGGCCCGTACCCGTTCGAGCGTCGAGATCAGTTCTGAGATCCCTTCAAGGGCGAAATACTCCGCCTGCATCGGGACAATCAGCGTTTCGGCCGCGGAAAGTACATTCAACGTAAGCAGGTCGAGTGCCGGGGGGCAGTCCAGAATGATCAGCTCGTAGTGGTCCTTCACCGATTTCAAAGCGAGGTTCAGGCGCAGCGCGCGGTCATCTGCCATTGCCAGCTCGATATTGGCTCCCGTCAAATTCTTTGATCCCGGCAACAGTGAGAGCAACTCAATTTCAGTCGGCAGAATTACCTGCTCTGCTGGACAGTCGCCCATCAGGACGTCATAGACTGAGCGCCGGTTGTCGTCTCTTTGAAAACCAATGCCCGAGGTAGCGTTCGACTGGGGATCGCAATCCACCAGCAAGGTCTTCAGTCCCTCGATCGCCAGGCTGGCTGACAAATTGATGGCAGTCGTGGTTTTGCCCACTCCGCCCTTCTGGTTCACAATCCCGATAATCTTGCCCATGGAGATAAAGAGTAAAAGGGACAAGCGATTTTCAGGTAGGCGCTTGACATGTGGAGAACCGGGCAAACCTGTGGAAAGGATATGGAGCAGGATTTGTCACGGGTGAAGCAAAGCTCTGAAGCGGAACGGCTTCGATCAGGATCCGCCCACGAGCTCTCCTGGCCCCGAAAAACCTTCCAACGGTGGAAAACTTCCGTGATTTTGTGTTAAGAATTTGCTCGGGTTCGGGGCCTTCCCGTTATGGGCCGGGGCCCGATCCGGGCGATATTCAGCTTTGTTCCACGTGGAACATTTCCCAATTCGGCCCCAATTTCCAAAATGTTCCACGTGGAACAAGACCCCCACCATCCATCCAATCCAAACCCTCAGACCAGAACCCCATCCTCCATTCCGTCAGAAAAGTTCCCCCTACAAGCCAACCGATCACCCGCCCGCCCGTGCCTCCATCGCCCAGCCTTGCCCCTTAACTGCCAGCACATCGTCCAGCAACCAGCTGCCCCACCCCCGCCTTCATCACCGTCTCAGGCCGCGGCATCTCCCCAACACCACCACTACCCCGACAGCAGATTCCCAGCCAGCTCCTGCCAAAGAGATCACCGCTGCCTCCCTCATCGTATCGGCAACTGCGGAGGATTCAATCGGCCCAGCCTTCACCGGCCTCCTCTATAAAAAGCTCCGTCAACGAATCCTCCTTGTCTCACCACAGCCTCCAAGGCCAACCTCATCCCCCTTTTCAAGCGGATCCAGCCCGGTCTCCTGCGCATCGGGGGAAACTCCACCGACAAAATCATCTCGACCGCTCCCCGCGGGGGAAACGCCTGAGGGCAAGTTCCCCAGCCAACGGGACCGACCTGGCCGCCTTTCTGAAGGTCGCCACCTGACAGTGTCCCAAGGAGATCATTGTGGGCGGCTCCGTAACTGGCGCCCCCCAGCATCGGCCGACGCCGAGGTCGCCTCCGACTTCAAAAATCTCCGCCCCTGGTTTCTCGAGATAGAGACCCCAATCAACGCGCCTCCACGGCTACCCAGGAAAGAACTACGCCGGCGACTCGTAGCTGTTCCAATTCCCCACCCTTTCGCGCCAATACCGAGGCCTTATCCTCGCGATCGCTCCGGGCGTTCCTTGCACCGCCCAACCGACGCCAGCTGTGAGTCCACAGGGACGGTCCCGTCCGGCGAAGCAACAACCAAGAGCGAAATCACTCTCCTCAGCCAGCACGAAGAGCGCGCAAGGGACAGTCTGCCTACTCCAACGAAGCACATCTGATCACGCCCCCCTCTCCTCAGCAATCTCGCCACTCCCAACACCAGCGCCAGTAACATTGGCGTCCCGTACCGCCTGTCCAACTGCAACTCCTTCCACAATTGTGGCGCGACTGTGACGAACGACGGCCCTTCCTCCCCATCCGCCGCCTTCACTCTCACCTTCTCCCGAACGCACCTCTATTTGCTATGTCCCCGCACTGACTGCTGCTATGATTCTGGTCGTTTAGGATGAGCTTCCCCGGAATGGAAGCAGCACGATGGACATTCCGAATGCCTTCATCGGAAAAACGCAGCAGCCTGCACCAGCGGAAATAGCAGCGGCTCTCGAATCAACAGCACCAATTTGGACTGATCTAGTTGCTTGGTTCGCGACGGAACTAGGCGTACCTGATCAGGAGTGGAAGTCCTCCTCGCCAAAGTACGGCTGGACCCTCGTCCTCTCCCTCAAGAAGAGGCGGATCGTTTACCTGGTCCCATGTGCCGGTTGCTTTCGAGCCGCCTTCATCCTGGGGGATAGAGCTGCGGCTGCGGCCCGTAATGCCGGTCTCCCCAAGCCTGTTCTCAAGCTTCTGGATGCAGCGCCGCACTATGCTGAAGGCACCGGCCTGCGCCTCATGGTAAGAACCGCAAAGGACATTCCGTCAGTCAAAAAATTCGCTCAGATCAAACTGGCGAACTGACCCTCAGCCGGCCCAGCGCAAGCAACCGCTCGTCGCCGCCGGGCAAGGGAATCGGACTCTGCCAGGAAAACCCTGTTCCCGCCCGGGACTGCAGCCGGACCAGGTCTCCTTGCGTCGTCATCAGAGCCAGCCAGCCGCCGGACACAACCAGTCGCGACGCTGTCTCCACCGCCTCATCCATCCTGTCGACCGCGCGCAATGTAATACATTCGTATTGCATTTCCAGCGACTCCGCCCGTCCCGCATGAACCTTCGCAGGGATGCCAAGCACCCTCACCGCTTCCTGGAGAAATGCCGCCTTCTTGCCTTGGGCCTCAGCAAGCGTCACCTCGATCTCAGGCCGGCACAGCGCGATGGGAATCCCGGGAAACCCTCCGCCCGAGCCAAAATCCAGCAGCGTTGCGATCCCTTCTGGAAGCGCCCGCGCACAGGCAATCGACTCCACAAAGTGCCGCCCAAGAATCCCTTCTTCATCCCGCACCGCCGTCAGATTGATCCGTGCATTCCAGCGGACGAGAAGCGAAAGATATTCCTCGAATCGGCCTGTCTGCTCCGCCTCCAGAGGATCCATTCCTGCCGCCACAAGCACCGCATTCAGCCGCATCCCTGCAGAGCCTTCTTCTTCACTCATCGCCAGACACCGACTGTTCAATCCGCGGCGTCTTCCACTCACGGGCCGCCTTTACAAAGCTCGCAAACAGGGCGCGCGACACCGCACTCTGCGCGTAAGTTCGTTCCGGATGCCATTGCACGGCGACGACAAAGTGCTCCGCCGAGTCCAGCTCCACTGCTTCAATCACGCCGTCTTCAGCCGACACCGCACTCACCAGCAGCTGGTCGCCCGCTACCCGTACAGCCTGGTGATGGCTGGAATTCACCTGGATCTCGAGCAGCTCTCCTTCGGGAACCAGCCGGCTCAGCCGTGATCCACTCGCAATCCTCACCGGATGCGCCTCCACCACATCGCGCCCCGGACGATGATTGACCGCAGTTTTCTCACTCTGCTTCAGTTCCCTCTCAATGTCCTGAATCAGCGATCCATTCCGCCACACGTTCAGCGTCTGTGTCCCATGGCAGATGGCCAAAATCGGCTTTTTCAGATTGAAGGCATCCTGCAGCATCAACTCGTCCACTGCCGTGCGTGCAGCGTCGGCCGGGCCGCATTCAGGTATCCGCGCCTCTCCATATCGCTCCGGGTCCACATCAAAACTGCTGCCCGGCAGCAGGATCCCGTCGACGCCTGCCAGCTTCCGCGCCACGCAATCCTGCGCCTCACTTAGCCGCACCACAATTCCCGTGGCTCCCGTAGCTTCAAGCGCGGCCAGGTACTGCGTCAGACAACGCTCGTTGTATTCTGTTTCGCTTAAAGTGGGTTCCGGGATCGCGATAATCACAGGCATCTCAGCACCAGTGTACGGGCCTGAGCGCATCCAAAGGTAGGGCGCGCTTCTTGTCAATCCCCGGCAGAGAGCGCGTCTTCTTCCACTTGCTCCTTGGCCATTTCCCGCTCCGGTTGAAGCAACTCTCCGATCGCAGCTCGCAGCCGCGCGCTCAATTCCTCCGTCTGTCGCGGTGTCATGCCCTTGGTCTCAATCGGCTCGCCCACTCGCAACGCCAGCTCGCCCGGGAAAAAGTGCCGCGTGTGGATCGGAAGCAAATCGTACACGCCCGTCAGCGCAATCGGAACCAGCGGCACCTGAGCGCGAATCGCCAGATAAGCTGCCCCGGAGAGGAACGGCTTCAGCTGGCCTGTCTCTGTCCGCCCACCTTCGGGAAACACGAACAGCGACGTGCCTCCGCGCAGAGCCTTCACGCCCACACCCAGGCTCGACATCGATGCATGTGGATTTGCAGTGTTAATCGGAATTTGTCCTGAGCGATCCAGGTACCAACCGATAAACGCGATCGGCCACAACTCCTTCTTCGCAAGAATCCTGAACTGGAAGGGAAGCGCAGCAAAAATTACCGGCGTGTCCATATACGACGTGTGGTTCGATGCGTAAACAGCCACAGGATACTTCTTGAGGTTTTCCGCTCCGCGCACAATCAGCGGGCAACCAGTGCCCCACACAACTGCCCGCGCCCAGAACCGCGCAACCCGATGCTGCAACCGGCCACCTTTATCGGCAAAAGATGCAAGCAGCGAGATCGACCCGCAAATCACCGTCATCAGCGTGAGAAGTGGTATTTGTATGACATTTGTCTTCCATCGGTAAAGCAATGGCACCGGTTTCGGGCGTGGGCTCATGCACGTTCCCCTTCCGCGCTCTTCAAGATTGATCGCGCTTCGCCCACCAGGTACACCGACCCTGAAACCACAATCACCTCTCCCGCACTGCCACGCGCACCCTCTGCTGCAAGCTCAAGCGCCTGCATCGCCGAATCCGCCACAACCGCCGACGTCCCCGTCGACCCCGCGGCCGCCAGCAGATCTTCCATCGAGGCAGCGCGCGCTGCGTGAATGGGCGCAAGAATCACCCTGTCAAACAGCGGAAACAGAATCTGCGCCATCTCTGTCACCGGCTTGTCGCGCAGGCAACTGAAGATCAGAGTCTTCGTCCGGGTGCCTTCCAAGGTGCTGCGCAGTCCTGCCCGCAGCGCCCACGCGCCCGCAGGATTGTGCGCCACGTCCAGAATCCATTGTGCGCCGCCACGCTCCAAGCGCTCCAGCCGTCCAGGCCAATACGTCTGCCTGATCCCCTCGGCAATCGAAGCCGGCGACACGCTCAACCCATGCCTGGTTCTCAACTCCACCGCCGTGGCAATAGCCAGCGCCAGGTTTCTGTGCTGGTGCTCACCCGTCAGTGGCGAATCAACTTCAATCTCCGACCCGAGCACCTCAATCGAATAAGCGCCCGTCACTCCGGGCCCAGGCAAATACGCCGCGGCGTTCACTCCGTGCACTCCCAGCTCCGTCGCCACCTCGCCCAGCACCTGGTTTGCCTCGGGGTGCTGCGGCAGCGTCACCATCGTTCCCCCGGGCCGCAGGATTCCAGCCTTCTCCCGTGCTATTGCAGAAATCGTCGACCCCAGCCAATCCATGTGGTCGAGGGAAATGTCGGTAACCACCGAGAGCAGCGGATTCACAACATTGGTCGCATCCAGCCGCCCGCCCATGCCCACTTCCAGTACCGCCACCTCGGCCTTCACCTCGGCAAAATACACCAGCGCCTGCGACGTCAGAATCTCAAAGTAGCTGGGCATCTGCGGCAACTCCCCGCTCATCACCAGCCGCTCTGCTGTGTCGTGCACGCGAAAATAAATCCGCGCAAAATCGTCGTCTTCAATCTCCGAGCGGCCTATGCGGATGCGCTCGTTGGCCCGCGCCAGGTGAGGCGATGTATAAAGCCCCGTGCGCAATCCAGACGCAATCAGAATCGACGCCAGCGTCGCCGCCGTCGACCCCTTGCCGTTTGTCCCGGCGATCAGCACCGATTGAAACTCGCGCTGTGGATTGCCCAGCGCGCCCAGCAGCGTCCGGATCTCGTCCAGCGAGAACTTCCGGCGCTTCTGCCCGGCCCCCGTGTGGAGCTCCGGCGCCATGGCATTCAGTTGATCGATGGCGATGGTGTAGGACATGAACAATCAAGTATAAAAGGCCGGCATGGCAGCCGCTCGCAAGTGCCCTCTCACCCAGGCGGTTCGCTTCTTCCAATCCGAGCAGCCATCCCCTCAATTCGCCGACGGGCGCTCCACTCCATCCACAATCAATGCGTCCACTGGTCCGCGGGTCGCCTCCAGCTTCAACCCAAGCTGCTGCTCAATCGCGGTGAAAAAAGGCGGCGCCTGCGCCTCAGCCGACGGTGCCGGTATCTCTCCTCCAAACTGCGTCTCATCCGCAGCCCAGCTCAAATCAAAATCGTAGCGCCCTGTCAGCCCCGTCTTGTCGACGACCGGCCGGTCCAGAACCGCTCGCTGCAGCACCGAGGTGAACTCCGCCATCGTCGCATTCCGTGCAGGCAACAAAAGGTGGTCAGGGTACACGGTGCTGATCAGTGCCGGCGGATCGCCCGGAGCCGCCGCCGTCGGCTTCAGCTTCGCCCCGCCCTTCGCCTCCTCGAGCACATAAATCGAATACTCCCTAGGCTCGCGATGAAACGTAAGTTTGAAACGATCCGCCAACAGCCCGCGAAGCATCGCCATCTGCTCTTCCCGCGCAGGCCTCGCCGCCCCTGGCGTCAGCGCCGTAATGTCGTACGGGTCTGTCTCCATCCAGGCCGGCCCACCCAACACTGTCTTCGGATTCAGATCGTATGCCGCCGCAATCAGCAGCTTCAACGTGTAGTGCTTTGCCACAAACCGGTTCGTGCCCTGCATGATGATGAAGCGGCTCGCCTTCGCATCGGGCTCAACTGGCTTGATCGTCGCCACATCAAATGCCGGACCTGGCTCCTGAACCAGAATTGGAGCCTGCCCTACCCATAACGATGCGTGCGCCCCACAGGCACCGATCGCCAGCACAACCGCTGCAACCTGCTTGATCATCCGATGAGCTCTCCCAGGCGACTTCCTGTGAGC
>CAVXVM010000197.1:0-41298 GCA_963765025.1 uncultured Acidobacteriaceae bacterium
TATGGAATCGGAATCAGGAGGCCTACGGTGAGGCTCGCGGATTGCTCGTGTCCGCTGGCGAAGCTGTACCCATAGCTTGGCTCTGCATACCAGCCAAACTTTCTCTTCGGCCAGGGCCAGAACATAAAGTCCAGTGCGCCTTCTGCTGCAACCGAATTCGAGCTATGGCCGCCCGCGATCGTGTGCGCCCACTCCGGGCCCGCGCCGATCATGAATTCGACAGTCTTCGATAAGGTGTAGGGCTTCTTGAAGAGGAAATCGGTGTCCCACTCCGTCTGCCCGTGACTGAAAAAGGGCGTCACCCCCGCTTCGATCTCCAGCTTTTCTTTGATGGGGGTGAATTCGACGGCGACGCTGGGGCCATAGCTGGGAGCGCCGTGGGTGAGCGCCCACTCTCCGGCACCGCCAATCTCGACGATCGCCAGCGGCTCCTTTTCGTCGGCCTGGCCGAAGGCTCGCCCTGCGATCAGCAGGCTGGCGATCAAGGCTACCTTTGCGGTTCTCATGAATGAACAACTCCCAATCTTCACGAGGATCTAATAAAACTGCCGGTCATTGAAACGGGAACACCGTATCGGGCCGCTACTGGTAGTTGCCGATGAGGACGAAGGGCGCCCAGTAGAACGGATGCGCGTAGGTGGCTTGCGGCGCTGCGCTGGCCTGGGTCTCCACTTCAAATCCGCGCTGGCTGTGCCCACCGGGAGCGACCGACGGTCCCTTGAGGAGAGCCAACTGCGCCTGACGCAAGGCTTCAGCTTTGCCGGCAGCCGGGTTCTTGAGCCAGCGGGAGTAGAAGTCGCTCATGAGGCGGCTGGTGCTGGCATCGTTCACGTCCCAGAGCGTGGCAAGCACGGCTTCAGCATCCTTTTGCTGCGCGATCATGCCCAGGCTGTCCATTTCAGTGCCGTCGCGGGTCTTGTAGTCCTTGGCGGTGCTGCAGGCCGATAGGGTGAGCAGGCGCGTGCCTTGAAATGCAACCGGGGAGCTCTCCATTTCAGAAAGGCTCCACTCGAAACCGTTGGGGTCGCCCTGGTCGCCGCCGCCGAGCATGAGAAAGGGCTCACTGCCGCCGCCGGTTTCCTCAACAAAATGGCTGGCGATGTGCACCACTGAAAAGCTCTTGCCCCCGCCGAGCTGCGTCTTGAGGGCGGCGAGGGTGAACTGCTCGTTGGGCAGCAGTTTTCCCTCCATGGGGCCGTGGGAGTCAGGAACGGAAGGGTCGTGGACGACGGAATCGAGCTCGGGCATGACGCCGGGCAGCGCGGGCAGGCCGCCGTAGCTCTTGGAGAGGCCCATGGCCAGTACGTCGGGAGCGGAGCCTCGCTTGAGGGGCGCGTCGGCCATGTGACCGTAGCTCTCAGGGGTGAAAAGCACGTTGTTGAAGCGTTCGAGCATGTAGCTGTGGCCGTCGTAGAGCGCAGCCATGGGCAGATAGCGGAGAGCATCGTCAAGCGACCAGAGCAGGGTTGGCGCGCCGGCCTGCTCGCTGGATTGCGACTCGATTGTTTTCAGTTCGCCCTCAAGCGGGGCCACAACCATGGTGTACAACTGGCCGAGAGCGGCCCTGGGATCGGCATTGCGGGCGGCGAGGGTCTCAAGCACCTCAAAGGATTTGGCGCGCAGCTGGGCCGGCGTGGCGTTGAGCTCGAATTTCTTGCGCGTTGTGGCCGTGACAACCAGCGCGTAGGCATGGTTCTCGCCAAGAAGAATGCGGATGCCGAGGACGCGGGGACCGAGCTTTGCCAGCGAACTCTGGAGGAAACTCGGGGGTGCGCCGTCGGCCGACTCCTGGCTCGCGCTGCCCGCGGACTGCTTCTGTTCAAGATCGGCTGCGGCCTCGTTGTTGAAGTCGGTGAGGATCGCGACGATTCCCTGCTGAAGGTTGTCGGCAAGGGACTTCATCTGGGCGTCTTCGGCCGCTGTGCGCGCTGCTTTGGCCTGGAGGTCGGATAACTGGAGGCTGTTCTCAGTGAGAGCTGCGATTTTTTGCTGCTGACCGTCGAACCATGCCTGGACCTTTAGCTGCGCGGCGCTGAGCTTGATGGGCTGTATGCGAGCCGCGGCATCAGGAGATGCGCCGCGCACGATGTCTTTCAGTTCCTGCTCCTTGAGGAGATCGAGAACCTGTTCCGCCTCCCCGAGCCTCCCGGTCTGGACGAGGAGTTCTGCGAGAATCCGGTAGGTTGACGCCCGTGACTGCGTGAATCCGGCTTGCAGATCCTTGTCGAGGCCGGCGATGTTCCTGCGAATCTGCTGATAGCTGTTGACAGCCTCGAGGCCGAAGTAGATGGCGACCTCGGGACGATTCGCCTTCTGGAGGCCGATCATCATTGCGGTGTCGATGGCGCCCTGCATGTCAGGATCGCCGGTGGACTTTGCGATGGCCAGCGCGGCGAGCATGTAGGGGAGCGCGGTTTGGGGCTGTCCGAGTTGCTGATAGGAGCGGCCGATGTTGGCCAGGGCCGAGGCTTCGCCCCGCGTCTCCTGCGCCTGACGCCAGACTGGCAGCGAGGCCTGGGCAATTTCAAGCCCCTTGCTGGACTGCCCGATGTCGAGGTAGGTCCTGCTCAGGTTGCTCATGGTCATGGCTTCGCCTCGGCGATTGCCAACCTGACGCCAAACTACGAGCGCCTGGTTGTAGAAGTCGAGCGCCTGATCGGACTGTGAAAGGTCGGCATGCGCACGGCCGATGTCGTTGAGGTCGAGCGCCTCGCCGTTGCGGTTGCCTGATGCGCGCCAGACGGGCAGCGCCTTGTTGTAGTAATCGAGGGCCGTCTGCTTCTGGCCAAGGTCAGAGTAGACGCGGCCGAGATAGTTGAGCGCGCTGGCTTCGCCCTGCTGATTGCCAATCTCCCGCCAAATGGGGAGCGACTGATTGTAGGCTTCAAGGGATTTTTGTTTCTGGCCGAGATCGGAGTACGTTCTGCCCGCGTTGACCAGCGAGAGCGCTTCGCCGGCGCGTTCTCCCGTGGAACGCCAGAGAGCCAGAGCCTGATTGAGATAGTCAAGAGATTTTGCTCCCTGGCTCATGTCGGAGTAGACCTTGCCAAGCCCATCCAGTACGCCCGCTTCGCCGATTTGGTTTCCCAGTTGGTGAAAGAGGGTCAAAGCCTGATTGAGGGCATCGAGCGCCTTGTCTTCCTGGGCCAGGTTGGAATACGCCCTGCCGACGAGACTTAGAACCGTGGCCTGACCGCTGAGATCACCGGATTCACGCCACACGGGAAGGGCCTGATTGAAGAGGTCGAGCGCCCTCTTCTCCTGCCCCATGTCAGAGTAGATTCTTCCCGCAATCTCCTGCGTGATGGCCATGCCCTTTTTGCTTCCCCAATGCTGATCAATGATCATGGCCTGCGCGCAGTAATCGAGCGCTTTTGGCATGTTGCCGGCACGGCGGTAGAGGCTGGCGAGCGTATCGAGTTCGGTGACCCGCTCTTTAGGCTGAAACTTCGCACTACTCGCGGCCAATTTTCGCTCATGGTCGGCGATCTGGTCTTTGAGGGGAACATCAGACGCCTGGGTGAACTGGGGCACCTGCGCGGAGGATGGGTTGAGATTGAATGCGGCGGTGAAAAGCAGCAGGGCAAGGTTGATTATGGCTGGGCTTGAACGCGCAATGCTTTTTGTTTCTGTGGCCAGGTTCATCGTGCCCCCCGCCGGATTGCTGCAGACAGGCTACACCTTCTCCCGGCTACGATTCCACGGCGCTGACCGAGCGGACGGTTCACGGCTCGACCTTCGCCGGTTCCGCGCCGGGCACGCCGAGAGCGAAGTCCGCATCAGCGGAACTGCGGCTCATGACCGGATGCTGGTGGGAGCCATCGGCCGAGACACGGGCTGAAACCTGCTGGGCTACCGTGGCGTAGACCTGGCTGAGGGGAGTAGCGCCATTGCCGTTCTTGAGTGCCTGTAGCAGGAAATAAGTGAAGTAGCCATGGCGGAGCGCAGGACTCTCAAGCGATTCCTCGTTGACCTGGCTGGCCGACAAGACGATGCGTCCCGTTCCCTGGCTCATGCGTTCCAGCATTTTGTCGGATGGTCCTTTATTGGCCAGTGCTCCGTCTGCGGGAGTGGACGCGCCCCCGCTGTAACAGGTATCGAGAATGATGGCGGTGCGCAGCGCCTTCATGCGCGAGGCTACGGAGTCTGCCAGTTCGACCATGGGATAGGCCGTTGCGAACATGGCGTCCTCGTCGAAGCTGCCGCCGCTATAGACCTCGGTGTCGTAGGTAACCAGATAGTTTGCGCCGCCGGCCGTGTCCATGGTGCGCGGCGTGCCGTGCGTGGCCACGTAGATCACTACCAGATCGCTGGCTCCCGCATGGCGCGCAATCCAGTTGAGACCCTCCTTGATGTTTTTTGTAGTTGCCTGCTCGTCGGTGAGCACATGGACATGACTTGCGGGAAAACGGCCGATTTGCGGATCGGTCAACTCGGCAGCGAAGGAGTTGGCATCCGCGGTGGTGTAGTTGAGGCGCGGAATCTTAGCGTCAGTAAAGCGGGAGATGCCGACGACGAGCGCCCATTTTTGCGCGACCGGCCCTGCAACCGAAGCGGTCGGGGCCGGACCCGGAGATTGCGGGGGCGCCTCTTCAACTTCAATTCCCCGCCCTGCCGGCGTGGCCAGCACCAGGGGATTGAGGCCCTGCTCGAGAGCTTCAGAGGTGTTGAAGCGGGCCTTGTCCAAGGCGTATTTTGCGAGCGCGTCGTGGCCGAGCTTTTGCTCCACCAGGCTGCGGTAGTACCAGGCATCGCCGAGTTCACTGCACTCCTCAACGGCGTGCTTGAGCAGTTGCAGCGCATCTTCAAAGGCGCCCCTGTCGCTGGTGGGGGAGATGCGCTCGAGCGCCTGGACCACGAGATCCTTGCCTGCGCCGCAGCGGTCATCTGCTGCGCGGGCCTGGGCGCAGAACGCTGCCAGCAGCGCGAAGGTGGCGATGCGCAAACGGAGTTTCATTTGTGAGCCGTGGGCGCAGGCGCGACATGAGTGCGCGCAGCGCGGGCCTTCATGGCGGCTAGAACCGGTGCGCTGGACGCCGCCGGAGGTGAGCGCCTGCTGGCCTGCAGCGGTGAGGTCGAAGTGAACGAGTTTGGCGGATTTGATGGCCTGGCTCACGGTGTCGTCGTCCATGCCCGACTTGACCATGGCGATGACCTGTTCGTTGGTGAGCCCATGGGAGGCTGATGGCGGGGCGACCTGATTTGCGCTGAGTACAGGAACGACCGGCGGATTCGTCGCCAACTGACGACGATTCCGATCTTCGATTTGCCGGTAATGCGCAATGGCATCTTCGATGCGTTTTTGCGGCTCAAGGAAATACTTCTCTTCCGGCCTTGAATCGATGGCCTTGCCGTAGTTGATGGCGGCCTGGTCAAGATACTTCATGGCCGAGACGGGATCTTCGGCCTGGTACGCCAGCGCTTCGTAGGCTACGCCTGTGTCGTAGAGCCGATAGGCATCCTCAGTTGGCTTGGGGGAAGGCGTTGCGGTCTCGAAGGTTTCAAGCGCGCGCTCCCACAATCCCGCAGTCGCCAGTTTGTCGCCATCATCCAATGCGCCCTTTTGTCTGGCGAGATAAACCTCGACCGTTTCGCGGGTGTTCACCACTTGTGCGGCGATCTGGTGCACGGCATCAAGAAGGAGATGGTTCTGCAGCTCGGCGTCGGTTGGTGGATTCAGGTCCTCACTGCCGGCGCCACCGGTTACGCGCTTCCAGGCGCTGGTGACCGTTCCCTTGACGCCTTCTGACACCGAGTTGCCTGCGCTGTTGAACTCGCGGTCGTACTTGGCAAGCACATTTTCAGACGCCTCGGAGCGCCCCCCCGAGCCACGCGCCTGAAAGGCAATGGTCAGCGAGCCGGTGACACGCAGGAACGACTCCTGCTTTGGTGCGTTCTTGCCGACGGCGGCTGAGGGCCGGGTGGAGACGGTGGGCTGGGGATGCGCAAAATCAATAATGCGGCAGGTGATGACATCGGATGGATAGCTTTCGTCCACTCTCAGGCGCGGATCACCTTTTGTGATTTCCGTTTCGAGCATGGATTGCAGGTTTCGCGCCAGATCGGCCTGGTCGCTGCGGCCGACCACCTTGACCGCGAATGTGGCGCCGCTGAGAGGAACGAGAGCGGGCAGCTTGCGCAGCAGGGTGACTTTCTCTTTCAGGCCGACCAGGCCAAATCCCTGCGCGCCTGCAGGTGCGGCCGCCAGCAGCCCAGCGCCGAGGCATGCGGCAAGTTGCAACTTGTGGCCCAACGTCATTGCACCCTCTACTGGTTTGTGCCGGCCTGCGCCGGGGTTGGTGGCTTGAGCTGGTTGCATAAATGCCAGTCAACCAGTCCGGAACATCCCTCAGGGGCTAAAGCCCGCGTTCATATTGCACCGCTTATGGCGCGTCTAAAGCCGCGCCCTTTCAAAACAACGCCGCAACAGAGGTTTTTCAGCAAGCTGCGGCACCCTTCGACTTCGTTCAGGGCAGGCTTCAAAGCCGCGCCCTTTCAAAACCCGATTTATGCAACCAGTTCTACTTCGCCTTGGTGACATTCGTGGACTTTGAGGACTTTGTGGACTTTTTTGAACTCTTCGAAGAAGAGGAGGAGGAGGAAGAGGAGGAACCCGAGCCGGAATTGCCTCCGCCAGATTTGCCTGAGGCTTTTGGCCCTTGATCGCTGGCGCTGAGCGGTTGTACGGTCACATGCATGGACGCATAGGTGATGCCGGGAATCGCGCTCTCCGCACGGGCCTGAAGCGACAGACTCGGATCTGCGTCTTTGCGAACCAGGTAGCCCTGTTCAAGTGACAGGTTTGGCAAAGCAGCAGCGAGTTCATCGGTGTGCTTTTGCGGGACCATGAGGTAGTCGCCGTTGAGCAGGCCGATGTAGCGGTCTTCGCGATCAGGATCGGAGAGGGCCTGTTTGGTGGCGATCCCCGTGGTCAGGTTACCGGCCATGATAAAGCGCGTGCGGTCTTCCCAGTAGCTGAGCGCCTCAGTAAATGCGCTGAGGGCGGGCACGCTGATGGCCGGAAGAGTGACCATGGGGGCCACCATTTTTGCGCCCTGCATGATGATGTTGAGCGCCTTGACAAACATGGATTGCCCGCCGGCCCTGGAAAGATTGACCGCGAGTTTGCCGGTGCCCTGCGTGAGCAGAATTTTGCTGGTGCCCTCGCTTGCCTGGGGATTCCGGAAACCGAGCTGGTCAAGCGACACCTTGCCGGCCTTGCTTGGTTCAATGGAGGCGATTGCCGTCCACGCCAGCGGGGCGATGATGTTCATGTAGGGGTGAATCTGCGTGGTGTCAACGCGCAGTTGCGCCGGGTGCGAACTGGCCTGGGAGTTGGCGGCGGATGGATGGTATTGCGAGAGGGCAATGCTTACGGACACATCGCCGTCGTGATCCAGCAACTCGTCCTGGGCAATGTCAGTGGCATAGCGAAGGCGCTTGGCGCTGTCAAGGTAATGCAGGTACTGGGTTTCGACCTCGGGATCGGGAAGCTGGTCACCGGGGCCGCGCGAGGCCGACTTCTGGCCGTAATTGGGGGCGAGGGGGTTCACGGAGTCAAAGAATCCGCTCCAGAAGTCATATGAGTCGTGGGGCGTATCTTCGGACGCAACCCGGGGAGCGGCGTTTTGCGCAGCGGCAAGCTCCGGCATGAGCGCCATGAGAATTCCGAGAGCAGAGGCATCGGCAACAAATTGGCGTCGGGAAACGGACATGGGATTTCTCCTTCAAGACTTTCAAAGATTGTCAATCAAAACAATCAGGTTGTGTGACCTCGGCGGCGCGTTTTCTTGTTTTTACTGCGCCGTCTGTTTGGGAACACTGCGCATGGTGGTGAGCGCGATGCCCCAGTTGGTTGGCACTTCTCCGGATACTCCACGAGTTCCACTACTGGTATCGGCCAGCAGTTTTTGCAGGGGCGAGTCCATGCCCCTTGCGCCGCGCATGGCCACACCCTCAAAGTTCAACGCGTAAGGGTCGGGAAGAGGCTGCGCGGTGCTTAGCAGAATGAGCGTATCGACGCCATAGGGCGGACCGATGCGCAGGGTGCGCGCGCCGGGCAGAACAAACTGCCGTCCGCTGTCAGAGTCGTTGGGAAACTGGTTTTCGGCAAAGTCGAGCGGATAAAGCAGCGAACCCCGGCCGTGACAATCGATGTCGAGGACATAGACCCATCGCCGCTCGACGACCCTGTCAGTCGACTGCAAAGCCATCTTCAACTGGTCGCCCTGGCGGGCGGGTGCATCGGGCTGTCCGACCTGAGCCGGTGCACCGGCCGCGGGAGACCCTGCCGGCACCATGGCCAGGGTGTAGTAGGTATCACTTGAGGCGTCGGCGGGGCTGTCGGCCAGGTCGAGCCAGCCGTGCACTTTGACGAGCAGCGAGGAATACTTGACGAGCTTGCCGCCGGTCGAATCCAGATCGCCGAGCCCGGCCATGGCGACCCAATCGCTGCGCACTGGATACTGTGAAGTGGTGGAGCAGCCCGCACTGTGATCTGTGGCGGCGGAGGCAGGCGGACCGGCGACGAGTTCGCCCTTGTGGAACCAGGCGTAGGCAGGCCCGTCCGCGGTGAGCACACCGGCGAGTGCGTAGTCGGCATCCTTGAGGCCGGGCGCGACTTTGAGGGAACTGGTTGGGTCAGTGGGTATGAGCCGATCAGCCAGTTCCTTGGGCGCGGGAAGATTGACCCAGAGTTTGGCGTCTGCGCCGAGGTGTGCCTTGAGAGCGGCAGCCGTGAGTTGCGGGCCCAGGACCTCAGGAGCGGGCGCGCCGGCTTTCTGGAGGGTCCAGTTTGTGCCGTCCCAGCAGAGGATGTGCGTCCATGGCTGGTCAGCCGGATCGGCAACGGAAGCAATGCCGGCGGCGTTGACCTGGGCCGCGGCATCGAGGATCTGCTGCTCTGCCAGGTTGGAGGGCCAGAGCCAGATGCGGAGAGGAGCCTGCTCGGCGGGCACCCACTTGGTGAGTTGAAAGACCTCTCCGGGTGCGACCGCGGCGCCGGAAGGACTGACGATGGATGCCGTGGAGCGCGCAATGCCGTCGAGATCGGTAATGCGCAGCTTGACGGTTTGGCTTTTGCTGTTGGGACTGATGGCAGTGAATTCACTGCCGACACCCACGCCAGAGACGCGTCCGATGTCGAGGATGACCCCGTCTTCATCGGATTTGAGCGCGGCGGTGAGGATCTTGCCTGAGTCCCCAGCCTTTCCACCAAAGAGCGGCTGCTGGCGGCGAGCGGCGGATGCATCGAGATCAGGCTCCTGGTCAGGAACGCTGCCGCCTTCAAGAACTGCCTTGACGCGCTGATAGATGAGCGAGGCCGGCGTGGAGGCGGGCATGGCCTGGAGTGCCTCAATGAGCGCGGCGGTAAAGGCTCCGTGCGGCTCGGCCTTGTCGGCAGGAGGCATCTCCTTGGCGGTCTGGTCCTGCTGAGCGGCGGAGAAGACCAGCGCTGGATTGTCAGTGCGCTCAGTGGGCGCCGGTTTGGGATCGCCGTTGGGCAGCGTTTCGGGAGCGTCGCTTATGTCGCGTGGGTCGTAGGCGAGCGTGCGCTCAATGTAGCGCGGACCGATTCCGCGGCTGATGCCGCCGCTATGGCAGCTGTCAAAGATTGCAGTCAGATGAATTCCCTTATCGAGTGCCGCGTTGAAGATACGCGACATTTCGCGATCACGCACATCGTACCCACCCTTGTAAGCGTCGGCGGGAACCAGCGTGCTGTCGGCATGCACATACTTTCCGTTGACCAGAATCGTGAGCTTGTTGCCCTTGCTGTTGACGCGCAGCGAGCCGTGGCTGGCATCGTAAAACACCACGGTGTCGCCGGGCTTGGGCAGATCGACAAGATACTTCTGCATGGCGGCGAGGATGCCGTCGTGGTCAGTTTGCGCCGCGGGCAAAACCACAACACCGGAGCGCGGCTGCGGAGGCGCGGGATTGGTGAGCAGGGCCACCTGGTTGGCCGGAAATCCGAACTTGGGACTGGTGAGCAAGTCCGCCATGGCCTGCGCATCGTTCACCGCTCCGTCGAGATTTTGGAAAGCTCCCAGCTCGCAGCGGCCGTAGATGCAACCGGCGGGATGCTGCGCGGTGGTTCCAGCGGGCTGATAGGTGTTGATGCCGATCAGGAGCGCGCGCTGGGTCTGTGCCGCAGCGGTCGTTGCAGTCAGCGCCAGGATCAGGGAAGAAAGAGAAGCAACATACTTGTTCATAATCAGTCCCACACTCAATGAAACGGAAAATGTTGTAAAGTTGCTCTCCGAGCGGAGAATTTCCCAATTGTATCTCTTTCCAAGTTGGCAAGCGAATCGAATTCAGGCGGGGAACGGCGTGCGGGGCTTAGGCTTCAGAAAGCGCTACGAGGGCATTTGCTGCGGGATGAGTTCAGCCTCTGTCGCCAAGCTCAGAAACTCCTGAAAGACGTCATTCGAGAGCAACCGACCACACGCGGTTAGACGGACCACACCGCCTTCTGACAGCAGCAATCCCTGCTCCGCCAGGCCGGAAACTACTTCAAGAGCGGGTGCGACGGCGAGGCGACTAAACTCGCTCTGCAGGTCTGCCACGCGGACGCCCGCGTTGAGGCGAAGGCCGAGGAACCAAGCTTCTTCAAGCTGGCTGGCCGGGGAGTGCCAGGTGGTTTCAAGCGGCCGCGATGCTTCAAGGTAGGCCGTCAGATCGTCCGTGGTGGTGGCTCGCAATACGTTGGGGATCTCCTCGGGACCGGAGCGGGGAGCGCGAAGCATGGAGGAGGCATCGAGTCCCAGACCCAGGTAAGGCCGCCGCTGCCAGTAGCGGAGATTGTGGCGGGAAGCAAAACCAGGTTGGCAGAAATTCGAAATCTCATATTGGGCTAAGCCGGCTGCGGAGAGCGAGTCGATTGCCATCGTGTACATGCGCGCAATGGCATCGTCATTGGGCACAAGGTCAGCGTGGTAGCGGACGCCGCCGGCGAGCATCTCGCGGCCTAGCCTGGAATCCTCATCCACCTCGAGCATGTAGACGCTGGTATGAGGAACACCGGTGCCGATGAGCGCGTCAAGCGACTCCTGCCAGGAGGCGAAGGTCTGGCCGGCGAGACCTGCGATGAGATCGAGGTTGATGTTGCGAATTCCAGCGGCACGGAGGCGGCGAAGGTCATCCTCGACAATTGCCCGGCTGTGAAGGCGACCGCTCGATTGGGCTTCGCGGTCGATGAAGGACTGCACACCCAGACTCACGCGGTTGACGCCGGCGGCAACCAGCGCGTCGAGGGTTTCGCCGGCAATTTGACCTGGCGCGCACTCGACGGTGATTTCGGCATCCACGTCGAGATGAAAATTCGTACGGATGGCGGAAAAGAGATGTTCAATCAGGCTGGGAGCAAGCAGGCTGGGGGTTCCACCGCCCAGGTAAACGGTGTCGACACGCCGGGGCAGATTTACGTTAACTTGCCCGGTCCACTCGCCGGCCGACTCGAGATCGCGGACGAGGCGGTCAACATAACGCGCGTGCTCGCTGGCCGGATAGACGCCCGAGGCGAAGTTGCAGTAAGTGCACTTCGACTTGCAAAAGGGGATGGAGATGTAGATCCCCAGCGCGTTGTCCTGATCGGCGGTCACAAGGAGATTGTTTCACGGAGACAGGCGGTCACGCGTCACAGATACCGATAACCCGGTTCGTGTCATCATTGAAAGAAGGAGTTTCTATTTGAAGGCCTGGCCGATCGTAGGCATTTGCATCATTGAAATCATTCTGCTGCTGGCGCACTGGTTCCTGTTTCATACCTGGATGAGCTTCCGGGAGAGCCCTGGCCCGACTGAAGTTCTGGCGGTGCGGGTGGCGTTGCTTGCGCTTGCTTTCAGCTTTATTGCCGCGGCACTCGCGAGCTTCAGGTTTCATAACGCGCTGGTTGCGACCATGTACAAGATCGCGACGTTGTGGCTGGGGTTCCTGAATTATTTCTTCTGGGCTGCATGCCTGTGCTGGCTGGTTTGGTACGCATGGCTGGCAATGGGGTTGAGCGCAAACCCGGCGGGCGCGCGACCGCTGATTGCTGGCGTGCTATTTGTCGCTGCGCTTTTGACGGGCATCTATGGCCTGGTGAATGCGCGCGTGATTCGCATCCGGCGGATCGCGGTGGCGCTGCCGGGCCTGCCTGAAAGCTGGCGCGGGCGCAAAGCCGTGATGCTGAGCGATCTGCACCTGGGCAACGTGAACGGCGCGGGATTTGCGCGACGCATGGTAGCCATGGCCTCGGAGTTGAAGCCCGACATCGTCTTCATTCCCGGCGACGTGTTTGACGGAACCAGCGCCGATCTCGACCGGTTGATCGCCCCATTCAAGGAACTTGCGCCGCCCTTCGGGACTTACTTTTCAACCGGCAACCACGAAGAGTTCTCGAGCTCAGAGCAATACGTGGCGGCGGTGGAGCGCGCGGGCATGCGCAACCTGCACAATGAGAGGGTGACCGTGGATGGTCTGCATATCGCAGGCGTGCCTTTTGGCGACTCAACAAGTCCGATCCGCCTGAAGGCAGTAATGGACGGGATGCGGCTGAATCCCGCCGAGGCGAACATTCTGCTCAACCACATGCCCAGCCGACTGCCGATTGTGGAACGCGCGGGCGTAAGCCTGCAACTGTCAGGACACACGCACGGAGGACAGCTGGCTCCGTTCAACTGGATGACGCGCCGCATCTTCGGGCGGTTCACGCATGGGCTGCATCGATTTGGTGAGCTGCAAGTGTACATATCCAGCGGAGCCGGCACCTGGGGGCCTCCCATGCGGGTTGGAACCGCGCCGGAGATTGTCTTGCTCACCTTCAACTAGAAGTGTTTTCATTGTTCTTCGCTTCTGAAGCGACTTCTTTGCCTGGAAAGAGGAAGAATCATGGTGCTTTCGAATCACCGTTTTCCCGCCCTTCGTGCTCTCGCTCTCATCGCCCTGGCCTTCTCGCCGCTTGCCGCCGCAGCCCAGCAGTCCACGGCTTCATCTCCTGACCTCAACTTTCCAACCGTGCTTTATGGCGCGGCCTACTACAACGAGTACATGCCAGGCGATCAGGCCGCCCGCCTGGAAAAAGACGTGGATCTGATGAAAGCCGCCGGCATCAACGTCGTCCGCATGGGCGAGTCCACCTGGAGCCTGTGGGAGCCTGAAGACGGCCAATTCGACTATGCGTGGATGGATCGCATCGTCGACGCCATGGGGAAAGCCGGCATCAAGGTCATCCTCGGAACTCCCACCTACTCCATTCCCGCCTGGATGGCCCATCAGCATCCCGAAATCCTGGCCCGCTACCCCGACGGCCGCCCCAACTCCTACGGCATGCGGCAGAATATGGACACAGACTCGCCTGCGTACCGCTTCTACGCCGAACGGCTCATCCGCCACATCGCCGCCCACTACAAAAACAACACCACCGTCATCGGCTGGCAGCTCGACAACGAGACCTCAAGTTATGACGCCGCAAATCCCGACGTTTTTGTTGGCTTTCAGCACTACCTTGAGAAGAAATTTGTCAGCCCTGAAGCTCTGAGTCAGGCCTGGTTCTTGAACTACTGGGGCGAAAACATCCACACATGGGAAGACCTTCCGATTCGCGATGGAGCGCAGAGCACCGGCTACAAGCTTGAGTGGACGCGCTGGAGTCAGATGCGCGTGACCGACTTCCTACGCTGGCAGGCTGGCCTGGTGCGCGAATGCGCGGCGCCCACCCAATTCGTCACCACCGACTTCGGCGGCATGATGCGTCACGACGTGAACGAAGAGTCCATCGCATCGTTCCTCGACATCCCCGCCGACAACATCTACCACGGAACACAGGACCACTACGACGGTTCCGTGCAGTCGATGCAGGGAGACTTCACGCGTTCTCTCAAGCACGACAACTTCCTGATCACCGAAACCAACGCACAAACCATCGGCTGGAGTTCAGCGAGCCAATTCCCACCCTACGACGGCCAGATGCGCGAGGATGTGTACACGCACCTGTCGAATGGCGCCAACATGGTGGAGTACTGGCACTGGGCTTCAATCGCCGCCAACCAGGAGACCTATTGGAAAGGTGTCCTCTCGCACGATCTGGAGCCCAATCGCGCCTACGCGGAAGTGAGCCGCACCGCGCACGAGTTGCAAAAAATCGGTCCGCATCTCGTCGGCCTCCAGATTCACAACCAGGTCGCGATTCTCTGGAGCCGTGACTCGGCCAATGCCATCGGCTTCATGCCCTTCACATCCAATGCATCAGAGCCCTGGGGGCCAGGGCAAGCAACAGCCAGCTACGACACGCTGGTCCGGCAGATTCACAAGTCGCTTTACGATCTCAACGTTGGCTCCGACTTTGTCTTCCCGGAGACCGCTGACTTCTCTCAATACAAGCTGCTGATCGTTCCCGCGCTCTACATCTCCGACGACGCGTCGCTCCAGAGAATATCCGACTATGTGAAAAACGGCGGACACGTCGTTATGACCTTCAAGAGCGGGTTCGCCAATGAGAACTCGGCGGTGCGCTGGGTGCGCGCGCCCGGGCCACTGCGCGAAGCCGCAGGCTTCAGCTATCAGGAATTCTCAAATCTCGAAAAGCCTCTTGCCCTGAAGGACGATCCTTTTCATGTGGGCGCAAACAACCAGGTTTACCATTGGGCCGAGTTCCTGATGCCCGAACACGCCAAAGTCGTCGCGAGCTACGACCACCCCTTCTTCGGCAAGTGGCCTGCAATCACGCGCAACGAGTTCGGTTCAGGCACGCTGCTCTACGAGGGGACCTACCTCTCCGGAGCGCTGCAAACCGCGGTGCTCAAGAACGAACTGCAACAGCTCTCGCTCACCGGACCCGATCAGCAGCTTCCGGCTTCAGTGCATGTGCAGCACGGCGTGAATCGCATGGGCAAACGGATTCACTATTATTTCAACTACTCGAGCGAGTCCGCCGACCTGCATTATTCCTACGCAGCGGGAACGAATCTGCTGGATGGCAGAGCCATTGCAAATGCTGCACAAATCACTCTTCAACCCTGGGATCTAGCGATCATAGAAGAACAATAAGGAGAAATAGCTTTGAGTGAAAAGACTCCCCCGTCTGGCCGCGACAGCTCTGCCGTAGTGCGTACACACCTGTCTGGTTTTGATTTATTGATGAATCCGCGGCTCAACAAAGGAACCGCATTTACCGAAGCAGAGCGCGATGCATTCGGGCTGCATGGGCTGCTTCCCCCGCATGTGGGTACGCTTGAAGATCAACGCGAGCGGCGCAAGACGTCGCTCGATAGCCGTACTTCAGCCTTTGCGAAGTACCGCATGATGCGTGATCTGCAGGACAACGACGAGACGCTGTTTTACTCGTTTATCGAACACAACATTGAGGAACTGCTGCCGATTGTGTACACGCCGACGGTGGGAGAAGGCTGCCAGCGATTCTCGGAGATATGGCGCAAGCCGCGCGGACTTTTCCTGAGTTTTCCGCACAAGGATCGCATCGGCAAGATTCTGGCCAACCCGCGCTACGACGATGTGCGCTGCATCGTGGTGAGCGACGGTGAACGCATATTGGGACTGGGCGACCAGGGCGCTGGCGGCATGGGCATTCCGATCGGAAAGATGGCGCTCTACACGGCGCTCGCCGGAATTCCGCCGGAGCATTGCCTGCCGATCTTGCTGGATGTGGGCACGGACAACGAGACGCACCTGAACGATCCGATCTACATCGGCTGGCAGCACAACCGCGTGCGGGGACAGGAGTACGACGACTTTGTGGAAGCATTTGTGTCGGCCGTGGAAAAGCGCTGGCCGCACATCCTGCTGCAATGGGAGGATTTTGCGGGCGTGAATGCCTCGCGGTTGCTGGAGCGCTATCGCAACCGGTTGTGCACGTTCAACGACGACATCCAGGGAACCGCGGCAGTGACGACGGCAACGCTGCTGGCCGGCGTGTATGCGACTGGCGTTCCGCTGCGCGAGCAGACGATTGCCATGTTCGGCGCTGGATCGGCCGGCATCGGCATCATCAATATGCTGGTTGCGGCGATGCAGGAAGAAGGCCTCACCGAGGAGCAGGCGCGCAAGCGCATCTACGCGTTCAACCGGTACGGCCTGCTGGTGGAGGGATGCAAGGGCATCAGGCCTGGGCAGGAGCCGCTGCTGCGCAAGACCGAAGACGTTTCCGGATGGAAACTGGAGGGCGGCGACGCAATTTCGCTGCTCGACGTGGTGCGCAATGCGAAGGTGACCGTGCTTGCCGGCGTCTCCGCGCAGGCGGGTGCGTTTACTGAAGAGATTGTTCGCGAGATGGCGCGGCACATTGAGCGGCCCGTGATTTTTCCGCTCTCCAATCCAACCTCGCAATCAGAGGCGGTGCCTTCCGACCTGCTGAAGTGGACAGACGGACGCGCTCTGGTGGGCACAGGCAGCCCTTTTGCGCCTGTCGAAGTGAACGGCAAGATGGTTCGCATTGCGCAGGTGAACAATTCGTATATTTTTCCGGGACTGGCGCTGGGCATTCTGGTTTCGCGCGCACGGCGCGTCACTGACCGAATGTTCATGGCCGCGGCCAAGACGCTGGCGTCGCTGTCGCCAGCGCGCGTCGACAAAACAGCGGCACTGCTGCCGCCGATGGCCGACTCGCGGAAGATAGGACTGGTGGTCGGAGAAGCGGTGGCGCGGCAGGCAATCGCCGATGGGGTTGCCGACGGCGGCGGCGAGGAAAGTCTGAAGGAAAGGCTGCTGGCTTATGTGTGGGAGCCGGTTTATTTGCCGTACGAGCGGATTGATTGATCCGGCCCAATGATGGGATTAGTCCGGCGAGGAAAATTCTTGACAATTGCATGATTGGGCAATAGAAATCAGGCTTCGGGAAGCGACTCCGCTCGCCGACAAGAAATTTCCCCGGAGGAAGAAACCCACCATGAAGATGAAAGCGATGTTTCTGCTTGCTCTCGTAGCCGGATGTGTTGGATGCGCGACTGCGCCTTGTCCAGCCCCTCCGCCTGATACAACCGTTCAGGATCAGGCCGCCATCAAGGCGCTTGAAGACAAGGTTGCCGTCGCGTTTAACGCCAAAGACACCAATGCGATCATGGCACAGTATGTTCCCGATCAAAGCCTGATCGTGTTCGATGCGGCTATACCGCTGCAATATACCGGTGCGGCCGCATACACAAAAGACTGGAATGATTTCTGGGCCATGTTCCCGGGCGCTGTGAAATTCGACATCAGCGATCTGGACATCACGGTCGGCGGGAATGTGGCCTACAGTCACAGCATCCAGCATGCGACCATGACGGACAAGAAGGGTAAGAAGATGGACATGACAGTTCGTGTGACGGATGGCTACAAGAAGGTCAACGGCCAGTGGTTGATCAGCCACGAGCACGTCTCCGTCCCGGTGAACTTCGCAACCATGAAACCGGACCTCAGCGCGAAGTGAGGCCGTACAACACTCCGGAATCGCGGGTTTCGCACGCGGGGCCTGCGATTCGCCCAAATTGATGATGATCGCCGCGAGGTGCGAATTTGCTCACGCACAATGAACCGTCGTCCGGTCTTTCTCAGGCTTGGCCTGCCCTGCCGCAGAGTGCGTGGAGCGGGACTTGCGCAACTCTCCAACTCTGGTTCCAGATCGTTGGAAAAATCCGGCTGGCGCTGATGCCGCCCATCAACCATTGCTGGGGCGTTACGCTTTACCCCACCGTGCGCGGCGTGACCACTTCGCCTATGCCTTATGGAAACCGCACACTGCAGATCGATTTCGATTTTGTGGACCACGCGCTGGTGGTGGAAGCTTCAGGGGCCGGGCGCAAAACGATTCCATTGAAGCCGATGACGGTAGCGTCGTTTTACCGGCAGGTGATGGAGGCTTTGGAAAGTGTTGGCACGCCGGTGCGCATTTGGCCGATGCCAGTTGAGGTTGCGGAGCCGATTCGTTTTGAGAAGGACGAAGTGCACAAGGACTACGACACGGAGTACGTGCAGCGCTTCTGGCAGATTCTGCTGGAGACTACGCGGGTGTTTACGATTTTCCGCGCGCGGTTCCGCGGCAAGGTGAGCCCGGTTCACCTTTTCTGGGGAGCGATGGACCTGGCGTGCACGCGCTTTTCCGGCCGCACGGCGCCGGAACATGCGAGCATGCCGGGGCTGGCCGATCGCGTGACGCGCGATGCGTATTCGCACGAGGTTTGCAGTTGCGGATTCTGGCCGGGCATGCCGGGGGTTGAGCCGCTGTTTTACAGCTACGCTTATCCGGAGCCGCCGGGGTACAGGGAGTATTCGATTGCGCCGGCGATGGGCGGCTTCGATGCGAACTTTGGAGAGTTCGTTCTGCCCTATGAGGCGATGCGGAATTCGGAGAATCCGGATGCGGCGTTGCTTGCGTTTTTGCAGAAGACCTATGAGGCAGCGGCGAACTGCGCCGCGTGGGATCGGGCGGGACTCGATTGCGTATGGGGCGGCGATTGAGCCGGGCCAAGGTGCAGAGGCAAGCGGTGCGGAGAAGTGGTAGTATTTATTACTACTGAGGTACACCTGATGCCCACCGTCGAAAAACTGAGCATTGCGCTTCCGACTGAGATGGCGGCACTTGTGCGGCGAGCCGTAGATGGTGGGGAATACTCCTCGAATAGCGAAGTCATTCGCGACGCCCTGCGGGACTGGACTCACAAGCGAAATTTGAGGGCACAGGGCCTGTCCAATCTGCGCAAGGCCTGGCGGGAAGCAGTCGCCGACGAGTCCGAAGGGCTCGACCCGGGCCCGGTTTTCAAGCGCCTGGAAAAGAGACACAGCGTAGCGGCCAAGAAAACAGGCCGATAATGCGCCTCCGCTTATCTCCCCTGGTTCCGGGCGACCTTGAAGAGACCGCGGAATTCATCGCACAAGACAGCCCGCGCCATGCGGTGCGCATGCTTCGACTTCTCCAGGCAAAGATGAAGGAAGTCGCAAAACAACCGGAGATGTACCGGCTCCGGCCCGAGATTGGCGCGGATGCACGATTGGCCACGTTGGGCAATTACGTGATTCTGTTTCGGATCCGCAAAAATGTTGTTCGCATCGAACGGGTGGTGCATGGGGGCCGGGATCTGCTTCCGATGTTGGAAGATATGGAGAGCTAGAGGCAGGCGGGGCGCGCATCGAAAGTTGCTGGCTGAGTTGCTCAGTTCCTTCGCGTGAGTAAGTGCCCTATTCCCCGCCCGGCGGCACTTGTTCGAGCAGACGCTTCCAGGTTTTCTGATTTTTGCGGAAGCCCTTCTTGAGATCCTCTAGGATCCGCTCGAAGTCCGCATTGGTGTGCAGGTTGTTCCACGCAGGGTTCTTCTGGAACCAGGGATAATTTTCGTTGCCTAAATAAATTGCGCGGCGCAACCAGTGCAATGCTTCGCTTGAGTCTCCTTCGACGGCGAAGTAGGTGGCGAGACGGTAGGCCATCTCGCTGTCGGCTTCTGCGCCGGCGAGGGTATCGTCTTTGAGCAGCGCAGCCGCCCGTTCGCGCGCACCGGCCTGCACGTAGCACAAGGCCAGCGTTGGCACGGCAATACGCAGCGAATCGTCATCGCGAATGACACCTTCGAGTATTTCGATGGCGGCGTCAAGGTGCCCCATGCGCATCTGCTGGTAGCCAGCGGAGGTGCGGAGCAACGGATGGCGCGGTTCGAGGGCGAGTCCCTTTTCAAGCTCGTCGCCGGCCAACTCAGTCTGGTTTCGATAGTGATAGACGCGGGCGCGGTGGTTGTAGAGGATGGGCGCACTGGCCGGGTTGAGCTTGAGCGCGCGGCTGAAGTGGGTAAGCGCTTCTTCGTACATGCCGTCACCGCGCAGCGCGATGCCGGCGACCATGTGTACGTCCCAGTCGTTGGCCGCGGAAGCGAGCAGGTTGGCGATTCCGTGGCGGGCCGACTCTTTTTCGCCGCGGGAAAGCAGCATGTAGATGCGATAGAGATTGGCCTCAGTGGAAGCGGGATCGAGCTTGAGCGCTTCGTCAAAGGCGCGGCGCGCACGCATCACGTGAATCTGGCCGCCGAATCCGTGGCGCGCATACTGCAGTTCGGCGATGCCAAGGCCTGTCCATGCCGGCGCGAATCGCTTGTCGGCCAGGGTGACCCGCGAAAACAACGCGTGCGCGCGATCCAGATCGGCACGGGAACCGGTTCGCACCATGAACGAGCTGAGCAACGCGCGGCCCTGAAGATACTTCTCGCTCACCGGACCGGGGACGGGACCGTCGCCTGGCGGCGAGGTTCGAGATGCGAGGCGCGATGCGTCAATCTGGTCGCCGGCAGAGAGTCCATGGAGGGTGGCGAAAACTTCGTTGGAGATTTCAGTCTGGACGGCGATCAGGTCAAGAGACGCAACGCGAATGGCGCCGCCCGAGCGGACGCTCTGCGATGCAACGTCGAGCAGTTGCCAGTTCAGGTCGAATCCGCTTTGCGAGCGCAGGAAGTTTCCGGCGAGCACGAACGAGACGAGCAGTTTTTGTCCAACCGCAAGCGGGTCAAGGCTGGCGATGGGCAACGTCATGAGCGTGCTGGAGGGACGAACTACGAGAGCAGGAATGCGCGCCAGGCGCGCCGCGATAGCGTCAGCGAGGGCAAAGCCATAGAGGGGCGCCACCTCAGTTGCGCCGAGGTTGGTGAAGGGCAGCACGACGAGCGAGTTTTGCGGGGCGCGGTCCACGGCCGACTCGCGAAAGCGCTCGGCAAGCATGGAGAGAAATCCGGTGGCGCGTTTTTCAGCTTCAGGGCCAGTTGTCGGCAAGTTTGCGGCTGCATCTCCGGGAATGATGCCGGTTTCAATCTGCAGCGCCTTCATGATGGTTTTGAGCGCTTCGCGGACTCCGGCGGCCGAGGCGTATCGCGCGCTGGGATTTTTTTCAAGGCAACCGGCGATCACGCTCTTCAGCTCCGGCGAGATTTCCGGAACGATTTCGCCCAGGTCGGCGGGATCGGAAAACTGGATGCCGCGAATGGCCTGAAAGTCCTCGTCGTCAGGGCGCGCAAAGGGATGGCGCCCGCAGGCCAGTTCGTAGAGGATGACGCCGAGCGCCCACACGTCGGACTGAACGCTGGAGTGTCCGGTGACAAACTGCTCGGGAGCCATGTAGCGGATGGTGCCGCCACGCGCGGTATAGGTGGCTGCGACGGAGGCATCGCGGGCCAACACAGGCTTTGATGGATCGAACGCAGCATCTTCAGGCCGCAGGCGGCGGGCCAGTCCGAAGTCGAGAATTTTAACCAGCCCGCCATCGGTAAGCATGACGTTCTGCGGCTTCAGGTCGCGATGAAAGATGCCGAGCGTGTGCGCAGCTTCAAGACCGTCGGCAATCTGAATGCCGACCGAGAGCATCAGTTGCAGGCTGGCCGGCCCGCGCGCGATGAGCGCATCGAGCGACTGGCCGGGCACATACTGCATGGCGATGTAGCCTTCGTCGCCGCTTTCACCCACTTCGTAGATGCCACACACATTGGGATGCTCGATTGCCGAGGCCAGGCGCGCTTCGCGCAAGACAGTGGTCCGCATCTGCTCAACGGTGAGCAGCCCCGCGCGCAGAATCTTGAGCACCACGGGCCGTTGCAGCTGCGCGTCATTGGCCAGGTAGACGACCCCGCTGCCTCCGGCGCCCAGGCGGCGGATAATTTCGTAATGTTCAATTGTTTTTCGCGCCATGGCTTCATCAAGTTTACCGGGTGTTGCGTCAAGAACGTCTAAAGCGCAGGTGAATGCGGAGAAGAATCTTCGAGTTTGAATGGATTGTGAATGAGGAGCGCAGAATGGCGGTCTTGCGCATTCTGTGCGGGAAATTCTTGATGAAGAATATTCAGCGGGTTCAATCTGATAACTTCGTACTGAGCATGAACGACTTACGCAGACATGCGGCAAGCGAGCGATCGCCCGGCGAGCGTCCTTCCGGCTTGCGGCCTTGGCGCTGGTGGCGGCTTGCAGCCCTGGCGGGGCTGGTGGCGGGCGCGGGCGCGCTGGCGGCGCAGCACAATATTCTTATGCCCTCAGACAAAGGGCAAACCGGCTCGGGGGCGCAAGTGCGCACGGGAACATCGAGCGGGCTCGACACCGATACGCGGCTTGAGAATCTGCTGGCGGATCACCAGTACCCGCAAGTGGAGGCGGAGCTTGGCAATCTACCACCGAAGCAGGCGCAGATGTATCGCGGCATCCTGGCCAACCGCGACAACGATGTGAAGAAGTCGATCGAGTTGCTTGAGCCTCTGGTGGACGAAGTGAGCGCAAGCGGTGATGCCACCGCCGAGAAGCTGGTGCGCAAGGCGCTCGCGGAGGATTACCTGCGCGAAGGCGACTGGCCGCGCGCCGCAGCAGCCTACCAACAACTGGCGACAAGACTTGAGGGCAAGCTCAGCCGCGACGAGCAGGACGAGATTGAGATGCCGCTGAAGATGTTGCCCCTGGCGGTGAACCATCCGCCCATGACCGTGGATCCGTGCGACCCGTTTGAGATCCAGGTGAGCAGAAATCTTCTTGGACTGACTGATCTTCCCGTATTCGTTGACGCACGGCCTCATAGCTGGCTGCTCGATCCCACAGCGCCGTTCAACCTGATTTCGCGCTCGCTGGCCAAAGAGGCTGGGCTGAAGATTTCTGAGGAAACCGCGACGATCCACTCTCTCAGGGGCAACGCCATCCAGGTGCACGCGACCGTGATTCCGCGGTTCACCATCAGCGGGCAGCTGACGTTTCACGACATGACGGCATATGTCTTTGACGATGCGGATTATTATTTTCCGCAGTTGAAGTACCAGGTACAGGGCGTGCTTGGCTATGCGGCGTTGCAGGCGCTGGGCAGCCTGACGGTGACCGATAACGACACGGTTTTCGTGCGGCCCGCCAGGCAGATATCACCGCCTGCCAGCGATGACAAGATGGCGGGAGGCGTGCGTTTTTTTGTTGACGGCGACCAGGTGATCCTGGCGCTGGGCGCAAGCGGTAGTGTGGGGCCGGGCGGCGCGGAACGCATGTACGTGGTGGATGCCGCGGGCCAGCAAACGTACTTGACCTCGCGCTACTATGCCGAGCATAGCGGCCAATTCAACGGGCAGAAGTTGCAGTTATTTTCTCTGATCGGGCAACCGCAAATCGCTCCCGTTCCGGCTTACACGGCGGAGACGGTGACGCTGGCCGTGGGAACGATCTCGGAAGATGTGCATTACATTACGGTGCTGACGCAACCGCTGGGCTCGGCGGCACGCGACGACGTTTACGGAATTCTGGGCGTGGATGCGCTTGAGCAGTTGGGTAACTACACGTTCGATTACAGGACGATGCGTTTCAATGTGCGGCCGCACTGAGGGGAGCGGCTTCTAGCTTTCAGCTTCTGGCTTCTAGCTTCTAGCTTTCAGCTTCTAGCTTCTAGCTTTCCGCTTTCAGCTTCTAGCTTCTAGCTTTCAGCTCTCAACTCTCAACTCTCAACTCTCAACTAATCATGGTTGGTTGGTTTTGGGCTGCTCGTCTTCCTAGTTCTCGCTTAGAGAAAATAAATGCTGAGGACAACTGCGGCGAGCAGGACTGCGGCGGCGAATGTCTCGGGGCGCTTCCACCAGACAACAATGGGGGCGCGCGCTTTTGACTTGGCGCGTGTTTTGATCTGGACCAGATTGTCCGGCTCACTGTTGAACTCTCCCGACGCGAAGGAAGTCACAGCCGTGGTGATGAGCAGATTCACGAGGAACGCGAGAACTGCCGTCCAGAAACAGACTGCAAGAAAGCCCGGGTAATCGATGAGCGGAAAGATCCATCCACCGTGCAGGCCGGGCTTGACGCCTTCGGGCACGGCGAGGCCGTAGTGGAGCAGCGCCACCGTCATTGATGCAACGAGTCCGGCGAATGCGCCATTTGCTGTTGCGCGTTTTGTGAAGATGCCCAGCAGCAATGTGGCGAGTTGTGGAGCACTGACGAGAGCGAAAAAAAGCAGCAAGGCGTCAGCAAAACTGAGATTAATCGCGCTGCATGCGTTGAGAGCGAACGCTGCAATGACGGCGAGCGCCATGAATGCAACCGAAGACCACCGCCCTACTTTTATTGTGCGACGATCTTCGTTGATTATCTGCATTGGACGCCGAACGATGTCGAAGGTGAAGACGGCGTTGAAAGCAGAGACGCTTGCCGAGAGCGAGTTCATGAGAGCGGCGAGCAGGGCCGATATGCCGAGGCCGAGGAGACCTGTGGGAAGCAAATGCATCAGGATTGCGGGCGCGGTGCGGTCGTAGTCAGGCAGGGATTGTCCCGTGGCGTCGTGAAGCGGAGCGCCGGTTGCATCCGCGCGCGCGGGTACAAGGCCGCGGCCTTCCGCCGCGTCGCGGGGGACTACGGTGATTTCATGAATGATTGCACCGTTTTCTTGGCGCACAACGGTTGAATTTTGCGGCGTGGGAAGGCTGATGGCGATGGCGCCGGAAAGCACGAGCAGTAAAGGAATGAAGAGCCGCACGGCGGCGGCGATGAGGGGGACGCGGCGCGCGGAGCAAGCGTCTTTTGCGGCCATTGCGAATTGCAGAATGCGGAAATCGGCGCACCAGTAGCCTGCCGAGAGAACCAGACCCGCGGCCAGAGCGATGAGTGAGACGCTTGCGCTGGACGCACGCAGAGAGAGGTCTGCGGGCAGCGCTGCTTTGAGCGCGGAGAATCCACCGATGTTCCTGAGGCCGATGAAGGCAACGGGAAAAAATGCGGCGACGATGACGAGGAATTGCACGGCCTGATTGAGGATGGACGCCGCAAGGCCGGCAAAGAGGACGTAGATGAGCACCACTGCTGTAGAGAGAAGAAGGATGAAGGCGAAGACGAGAGTGCGCGGAACGCCGAAGGAATAGAACAACGCATCGAAGACGTGCATGGCCTGAAAGAGGCGCGCCATGAGGTAGAGCGACAGGCCTGCGCCGGCAATGGTTGCGAGCGCGAAGACGTATGCGTTGAGCAGACCAGTTTTGCGGTCGAAGCGCTGGCTTAGGTATTCGGGGACGGTGCGCGCACCGGAGTTGACGAGGGCGGGAACGATATAGAGGGCCGCGAAGAGCAGGGGCGGAATGGAGGCAACGACGAAGAACTGCGCGGCTGCAAAGCCATACTGTGCACCTGCGGCAACGGTGGCGGTGAGTTCCTGCGCGCCGAGGCTGGCGGCGGCGAAGGCCACGGCGCTGATCCATGTTGGCAGGGAGCGGCCGGCTTGAAAGAAGTCTGCGGCGGTCTTGATGTTGGAGCGGAGGGAGAGGCCCAGGGCGAGAACACAGAAGAGAAAGACGAGGACGATGAACCAGTCGATTTGGGTGAGGGTTTGGAGCAACGAAATCCTTCTTGTGCGGGGGCAGTTTTCTTGAAAGGGCCGAAATGCCCCGTAAGCCAGTGTAAATGTTCAGTTTTATACAACCTAAACCGCGCCAAATGTCCGCTTCCTATGTGAAGGCTTCAGTACGGAGCTCGCTGTAGTTCGACAAGCCCGGAATATGTTCAGAGCAGATTCGATAGAAGATTTGCCCTGAAGTGCATTGAACCTCGCGAGGCGCCATTGAGCCAGGTCTGGGGTTGCATCGCTGTGAGGGGATGAAGCTTCTAGCGACAATCATCGGCTGCGTTGAGATTACGCGCTCTGAAAGCTCTTGAGTACTGCCTCGGCGGAGGAGAGAAGCGGAACCTCCTTCGAAGTTCCATAGACCATTCGCGTGGAGAGGGCGCCATCGATGACGCTAAGTACCATTGCCGCAGCTGGATTTTTATCGACCGGGTAGGGCTTTATCAACTCGGCGAGATAGTCGTGCAATTTGTTCTTGTGTTCGACTACTCGACGATGGAACGGATGGGTAGTGTCGGGGTATTCGGATGCGACACGTAGGAACGGGCAGCTGGTGACATCGGGCCTATTCACCAAGCGTTCCACTCTGACCAGAGCTTCATGGATATCTTCCGGGGGGGCGGGGTTAAGAAGATACTCCCAGAATGATCGGTCGCGATGGTCGAGGTATTCGAGCACGAGGGCATCTTTGCTCTTGAAATGCCGATAGAAGGTCGCCTTTGCAACGTCGGAGATAGACATGATCTTCTCGGTGCCGGTCGCGCGGACTCCATCGGCGTAGAAGAGGCGGTCGGCCACCTCCAGAATTCTCTCCCGCGGATCGGATTTCTTGTGTGTTCTCATCGAATTCATCTTGACAGAAGACAGACTAGTCTGTCTATACTTAACATGAACAAGACAGACGAGTCTGTCTTGTTGAATCAGCCCTACGAAAGAACTGGCGCTGGGAAGTCGAATACTTCGAAATTGGAGAAAGAAAAATGTCTCGTCGCCTAAGCAAGGCTTTGTCGCTGTTCCTGGGAGTTTTGATGTTCACGTTCGGATTCCTCAAATTCTTTCAGCCATTCCACGGATGGTTTGAGATCCAGATTCAACAGAGCCATCTACCCCACGAGGCGATTTTCGCAGGCAAAGTGAGTGAAATGGTTACCGGCATTCTCTTTTTACTGCCATGGTTTCAAAAATCGTTGACCTCAAAAAGCAGAGTTCGATTCCTCCTGATCGCGTGTTTACTCCTCGTCTCTCAGATGGGCGTGGCAATCTATGTCCAACTGCAGCCCCAGGTGCCTGCCAGCGTTCTTCCTCTCGGCATCAAGCCACCTGTGATTCCCGGTGTCGTTCTCTTCCTCGCCTTGCTCACTGCTATTGCTGTTTGGAAGGAGCCACGAGCAGAAACGGTCAGCGATATGCCGACTCAGTAACAGAGTTCGGGCCCGCCCACGTTCGGTTAGAGTGCGGAGTAGGAGCGTCTAACCTGACGCAGATCGTGCATATGGGCAAAGGGTCTTGAAGGCATTCAGGGCCTTTTTCGCGCTATTTTTACGTCATTTTGGTGGGTTTTGGATGCCTTTGCGCAGTGAAAATGGTGCCGATTTCGGATGGGCTGCATCCCTCCCTGGTCCCTCCGCCGCGGCGGACGAGGGACCCGGGGCACCCCGTTTTCTTCTGGAGGGGGCGGACCCCAAAAAGCTCGATGGGAAGTTGGTTCTTTCCCACTCATCCGCGATGAGGCGCTGCGGATGAGGGGCACGGTGCTTTTTGCGAGTGCGGAAATCAAAAGGCCCTCTGCGTTGCAGGGGGCCTTTTGTTGGATCGAGTGCGTTCCTTTGCTGCTCCTCAGGCTTTGGCGGGGGGCGGACTGGGTTTGTAGCCGCTCATGCCGTAATACACCATGAAGATGTATCCGATGATGGGGAGGATGAACGCGTAGTTGTAGCTGCCGAAGTGGTCAGCTATTGCGCCAAAGGCGACGGGCATGACGGCGCCGCCGACGTTGCCGATGGTGATGACGCCCGAACCCTTGCTGGTGAGGGGTCCAAGCTCGGCGATGCCGAGGGCGAAGATGGTGGGATACATGATGGAGTTTGCGAGTCCGCAGAGGATGAGGCACCAGACGGCGACCATGCCGGTGGAGACCATGGCGGCGGCCAGCAGGGCCACGCCGAATGCGCCCAGGATGGCCAGAAGCTTATTCGCCTTGAATGCCTTCATGACGACGGTGCCGGCGAAGCGGCCGATCATCATGGCCAGCGGATAGAAGGAGGCCAGCACGGCTGCACGGTGCGGGCTGGTGACGCCCTCGGACTGGAAGTAGCGGATGGCATTGGCGAAGAGCGAAATCTCCAGGCCGACGTAGAGGAAGATGCCCACCATGGCGAGTACGGTGTGTTTGTAAGCCCAGATGCTGCGGCCGGGAGTAATCTCGCTGGGGCGGAAATCGCGGGTTTCAGTGATGGCCGGCAGGCGCATGAACATGATGGTCACGCCGAGGACCAGGAGTCCGCAGGCGATGGCGATGTAGGGTCCCTGGACAGTATGGGCGACCGCCGCGGGGGTGGTGAACTTAGCGGGATCGGTGAGGATGTAGGCGCCCACGACCAAGGGTGCGATTGCTGTGCCCAACGAGTTGAAGGCCTGAGCGAGGGTGAGCCGCGCCGGTGCGCTGTGTTCCGGCCCGAGGATGGACACGTAGGGATTTGCCGAAGTCTGCAGCATACAAACGCCGGTGGCCAGCACAAAGCTCGCGGTGAGGAAGACCGGGAAGCTGACCATGTTGGCGGCAGGAATGAACAGGAGGGCGCCGAACACCATGACGAACAACGAGATGACCATAGTGCGCTTGTAGCCGACCATCTCAATGACCTTGGCGGCCGGCACCGAGAAGAGGAGGTAAGCCAGGAACCACGAGGTGGTGACGGTGTTGGCCCAGGCATGGTTCAGGTTGAAGATGTCCTGCAGCTTGGGCGACAGGTTGCTGTTGAGGTTGGTGAGGAAACCGAAGATGCCAAAAAGGACGGTGACGGTGATGAAGGGTCCGGTGTAGTTGGGCGTACTGCGGGCTGCAGACGGTTTGTTGCTTGTTGCCATGAGAGGTCTTCCTCGCTTCCTTGGGTCAAAACAGGCAGGAACTCTACCGCAACCACTGTACGCACTTGGGGATGGGTGAGGCAAGGGGGCGAAGCAGGGAACAAGGGAGCGGGGGACCAAGGGACTGGGGACTAAGGGACTGAGGGACTGAGGGACTGAGGGACCTAGGGACCTCGGGAACCATGGATTCGGAAAACTTCGAGGTCGATTGACGTTCTGCGCTTGTTCGCTGCCCACTCATCGCGATGAAGCCTGCGATGAAGGGGCACGGAACTTTTGGTTTGGGCATGAAGGCTGGCGGTCAATTTACACTGGAATTGCATGATTCCTACACTGACATGGACTCCGGAAGGGGTTCGCTTTATCGACCAGACCCGGCTCCCACTCGAGGAGAGCTATGTACTCGCGACCAGCTACGAACAGGTGGCCGAGGTGATTGTGACCATGGTGGTGCGGGGCGCGCCGGCCATTGGCGTTTCGGCCGCGTACGGCATTGCGCTGGGCGCCAAGCAGACCAAGGCGAAGACGACGGAGGAGTTCGCGCCGGAGTTTGAGCGGATTTGCGCGCGACTGGCGGGGACGCGGCCTACGGCTGTGAATCTTTTCTGGGCGATCGACCGGATGAAGGGCCTGTTTGCGAACCTGGTGGACTCGGGCGCGACGCTTGCGCAGGTGCAGGGTCGACTGCTGGCGGAGGCGCATGCGATGTATGAAGAGGACATTGCGGCCTGCAAGGCGATGGGCGCCTTTGGCGGAGCGCTGATGCCGGACGAGGGCGGGGTGCTGACGCATTGCAATGCAGGGGCGCTGGCCACGTGCGGGTACGGGACGGCGCTGGGCGTGATTCGCTCGGCGGTGGAACAGGGCAAGCAGATTCACGTGTATGCCGACGAGACGCGGCCCTTTCTGCAGGGGGCGCGGCTGACGGCGTGGGAGCTTATGGCGGACGGGATTCCGACAACGGTGATCTGCGACAACATGGCCGCGAGCCTGATGCGGGCTGGCAAGATCAAGGCTGTGGTGGTGGGCGCGGACCGGATTGCGGCGAATGGCGACGCGGCGAACAAAATCGGCACGTATAACGTGGCGATTCTGGCACGGGAACACGGGATTCCGTTTTACGTGGCGGCGCCGTGGTCGACGATCGACATGGCGACGAAGACGGGCGACGCGATTCCGATTGAGGAGCGGCCGCAGATTGAAGTGACGCACCACGGCGGCAAGCAGCTGACGCCGCATGGAGTGGGGATCTGCAATCCTGCGTTTGATGTGACGCCGGCGAAGTACATTACCGGGATTATTACTGAGCGCGGTGTGCTGAAGGCGCCTTATACGGAGTCGCTGAGGCAGATGGAGCTGGTGGCGGGGTGACAAAGGCAGGGAACAGGGAACAGGAAACAGGAAACAGGGAACAGGGATCAGGGAACAGGGAACAAAAAGGCTTTGGGGTCGAGTGTTTGTTTTCCCACCCATCCCGGCAAGGAACGCCGGGATGGATGGGGCACGGGGCTTTTTTCTGATGTGATCGAAAAGCAACCGCAGGTCCTTCGACTCCCCATTCGCTTCGCTCAGGGTCGCTCAGGATGACATTCGATTTATTTACGCAGGATGACAACCCGTTTTTGTGCTCAGGAAGACAATCAATTCAGGTGGCGACTTAGACTGGTGGAGTGGCGCTTCCCCGCATCTCGTTTTTCGATTTGAAGCAGCGCTCGTTTGCGCGCGGGCTGATGCTTTCTCTGGTTGCGTTTTTCTCGAGCCTGCTGCTGGCGGGATTTCCTCATATTGAAAGGCTGCACGGTTCGCACTGGCAGATGGCGATGGTGCCGGTTGCGTGCTGGGGGATGGTGGAGACGGCGCGCTGCCTTAGGCAGAAGTGGAGCCTGTACCATGCGGGCGTTCTGATTCTGCTGTATACAGAGCTGATGGTGCTGGCCATGGTGCTGGTCTTGTGGGTGTTTTTGTAACCAGAAATTACATCAAGCACCTTTCAACAACTCCGGCAGGGCGTGTAGCATGGGGCATTGTGCAGTGCGGCTGCCCCGCTTCCCGTGGTTCAGGCGGCCCGTTCCCCCGAAGGAATAACAACCAACAGGCACCAACCGAAAGACAATAAGGAGAACGAGATGTTTAAAGGATTCAGAGATTTTATTCTGCGTGGCAACGTGATGGATTTGGCGGTTGCATTCATCATGGGCGCGGCATTCAACTCGATTGTGACGTCGCTGGTAAAGGACGTGCTGATGCAGGTGATTGCGGCCATTGTGGGCAAGCCGGACTTCAGCGCCATCAAGGTGGACTTCATGGGCACACCCATCATGATCGGGAACTTTTTGAACGCGACTGTTTCGTTTCTGATTGTGGCGTTCGTGGTTTATTTCTTCATGGTGCTGCCGCTGAACTCGTTGATGGCCAAGTTCAAGGGTCCTGCGCCGGAGGCGCCGGTGACGACGAAGCCGTGCCCGGAGTGTTTGAGCGATATTCCGGTGGAGGCGAAGCGGTGTGCGCATTGCGCGCAGTTGGTGTAAGAGCAGGGATTAGGGATTAGGGATTAGAAAAACAACGGCCCGAAAAGCTCGTGGTGTCGTTCGATCTTTCCCACTCATCCGCGGTGAAGCCGCGGATGGATGGGGCACAGCGCTTTCAATTCTCAGTTTTCTCGTGGGCGTCCTCCTATCCCTGGTCCGAAATTCCGGACCAGGGGCACCCCGCGTTTTTCACCCGAAGACTCTTGCGGTGGGCCCGGTTGACTGCTCAGTCGAGCTGGCGGAGGGGGCTGGAAAAAACGTAGAAACCGAGGAAGACTGTGGCTGCTGTGGCGGCCATGACGGCAAGGACGTGGCCGGTTTCGATGTGGCGCGAGGCCTCGCCGACGATCAGGGCTCCGATGGGCGGCAGGCCGAGGAAGCAGGTGGCGTAGATGCTCATGATGCGGCCACGCATTTCGTCGGAAGCGAGATGCTGGAGGGCCACGTTGAACGACGAGATCATGAGGATGGCGCTGTAGCCCTCGACCAGCAGCAGGCACTGCGAGAGCACAAAGACGTGTGACAAGCTGAAGCCGGAGATGGCGGAGAAGAAGAAGAGTCCGGCGATGATGATGACGCGGCCGCGATGACGAAGCGTGCCGAGGGCCGCGACGGTGACCGATCCGCAGACGGCGCCGAGCCCTGAGGCTGCCAGCAGCCAGCCGAGGCCGGACTCGCCGGTGTGGAGCTGCATGCGCGCGAAAAATGGAATGAAGTAGAGGAAGGGTACGGCGAGGAAACTGAACACGGCCGTCATCCAGATGAGGACGAGCATCTGCGGGTTGCCGCGCAGGTAGCCGAATCCCTGGCGCAGGCTGAGAAAGAAGCTGGCGTGATGGCGGGGTTCCTGCGCAGGGTAGCGGATGCGCATGAGCGCGAAGAGGACGGCGAGAAAACTGAATCCATTAAGGAAGAAGTTGCCGGCCATGCCGAAGATGGCCATGGAGTATCCGCCAAGCGTGGGGCCAAGAATGCGGGAGAGGTTGAACTGCGCGGAGTTGAGGGCGATGGCGTTGGTGAGGTCCTTGCGGGGGACGAGGCGGGGAACGAGGACCTGGTAGGCGGGCGTGTTGATGGCGTTGGCCATGCCGTTGAGGAAGGAAAGGACGACAACTTCCCAGACGGTGATGAGCTTGAGCCAAGTGAGTGTGGCGAGGACGAAGGCGAGAATCATCATGGCCGTTTGCGTAACGAGGAGCATGCGGCGCTGATTGACGCGATCGGCAACGACGCCGCCGAAGAGCGTGAAGAGCAGGAACGGAATGGCTCCGGCAAAGCCGACGACGCCGAGCCAGAATGCGGAATTGGTGAGGGTGAGCACGAGCCAGCCCTGGGCTACGTTCTGCATCCATGTGCCGATGTTGGAGAGGAAGTTGCCGGCCCAGAAGAGGCGGAAGCTGGGATGGCGCAGGGCGCTGACCACCTGCGGCCAGCTCTCCTCAGCGTCGGTGGCGAAGGCCTGGGTGGCGGCCGCTGCCTCTTCGACGGCAAGGGACTGGGGCTCAAGAGATGGGGAATCTCTTTCGGTGCTCAGAACGGGTGACCTCTCTGGCTAGTGTAAGCTGTGTTGTTGCTGAAGTGGATTCGACAAAAGGACCGTATTTCAGTTTGAAATTGGCGTTTGACCAAGAATGACCGGCCGTTCAGACAGGTGAGGTTGATATGAACACACAAGAACAAATCGACGAGTATGTTACTGGTCAACCAGAACCAAAACGCAGCGCCATGCAAACTTTGCATGGCGTCATTTTGAAATTAATGCCGGGATGTCGATTGTGGTTTTTGGATGGGAAGGACAGTGACAACAAAACTGTTTCCAATCCCAATATAGGGTATGGAATTCAGACTCTAAAATATGCCGATGGAAAAACCAGAGAGTTCTATCAGATTGGCATGAGTGCGAACACAACCGGCATATCTGTCTATTTGATGGGTATTAAAGATAAGACGTATTTAGCCCAGACATACGGGAAAGACCTGGGCAAGGCGAGCGTGAGCGGATATTGCATCAAGTTCAAAACACTAAGAGATATCAACATGGATGTACTTAAGGCTGCAATGCGATATGGAGTTGGGGTTACAAGTGAAAACTGAATTTCAGTCTCATGGCAACAGGACAGAATCATCCAGGGAAGTTGGTTTTCTGATGACCAGATCAAGGCCGTTGGCCTTCGTATTTTTCCTGACGGCGCTTCCCTTTCCGTTGATGGCGCAGGGTCAATCGCCGGCTGCGGCGCCGGCGGTGATGGGCTACGCGGATTTCGCGGCACAGGCCAAAATTGAGGAGAAGTTTCTGGCCGTGCCGGATGCAAAGCTGGCGGGCCAGCACCTGAAGACGCTGACGGCCGCGCCGCACCTGGCGTCGACTCCGGAAGACCACAAGACGGCGGAGTACGTGGCGGAGAAGTTCCGTGCGGCGGGGCTGGAAACGGAGATCGTTCCCTACCGCGTGCTGCTGAACCAGCCGAAGGTGGAGCGGGTGGAGGCGTACGACGCGAGCGGCAAGCTGCTGATGAGCGGGCCGACGAAAGAGCATGTGGAGGGCGACGCGCAGCAGGACGATCCGCGGGTGGTGATGCCGTTCCACGGCTCGTCGGGCTCGGGCGATGTGACGGGCGAGGTGGTGTATGCGAACTTTGGACGCCTGGAAGACTTCAAGCAACTGGACGCCGAGCACGTGGACCTGCACGGCAAGATCGTGATGGTGCGGTACGGGTCAAATTTTCGCGGGATCAAGGTATACCTGGCGGAGTTGCGAGGCGCGGCGGGGGTGCTGATCTACAGTGACCCACAGGACGATGGGTACTACAAGGGCGACGCATATCCGATGGGGCCGTGGCGGCCGGAGACGGCGGTGCAGCGGGGATCGGTGCAGAACCTGTCGCGATATCCGGGCGACCCGGAGACGCCGGGAGTGGCCTCGACGCTGGATCTGCCTGACTCGGCGCGGAGAAAAGACTATGCAGGGCCGAATGGCGATCAGCCGAGCATTCCATCGATTCCGCTGAGCTATCACGACGCTGCGCCGATTCTGCAGGCGCTGAAAGGGCCAGGCGTGCCGCAGGGTTGGCAGGGCGCGCTTCCCTTCCGCTACCACGTGGGTCCGGGAGGTGTGAAGGTCCACCTGGTATCCGACCAGGACTACCAGCGACGGATTATCTGGGACGTGATTGGCAAGATCAAAGGGACGGAGTATCCCGATGCATGGGTGTTGGTGGGCAATCACCGGGACGCATGGGTGTATGGGGCGGTGGACCCGTCAAGCGGAACGGCTGCAATGCTGGAGGCGGTGCATGGAGTGGGCGCGCTGGTGAAGGAAGGTTGGCGTCCCAAGCGCACCATCGTGTTCTGCAGTTGGGATGCGGAAGAAGAAGGCCTGATCGGATCGACCGAGTGGGTGGAACAGCACGAGCAGGCTCTCGCGAAGGCGGTAGCCTACTTCAACACGGACGTTGCGGTGGCCGGGCCGGATTTTTCAGCGTCGGCTGTGCCCTCGCTGAAACAGTTTGTGCGCGAGGTAACGAAGGCGGTGCCGAGCCCGCTGGGAGGAACGGTCTTTCAGCAGTGGAGGGCGCGCGGACCGAGCGAGAGAGACAAACGGCTGGCGCACACGCCGCTGCCGGGTGAAGAGGTAAACGTGGGCGATCTGGGCTCGGGATCGGACTTTACGCCGTTTCTGCAGCATGAGGGCGTGCCGTCGACGGATGTGGGCTCAGGCGGCCCTTACGGGGTGTATCACTCGACCTTCGACGACTATGCGTGGTTCACGATGAATGCCGATCCACACTTTGTGTACCTGCAGGAGATGGCGCGGGTTCTAGGGCTGGAAGCGATCCGCATGGCCGATGCAGACGTGCTGCCCTATGACTACGTGTCGTATGCGCGGCAGATATCGGCTTACCTGGGCGAGGCGAAAAAGAAGGCGGCGGATGCGGGCATGGGCGCGCTGGACTTTGCCGGCGCGGAGCAAGCTGCGGGACGGTTGGCTGCGGCGGCGGTCAAGGCGCAGGCGCTGGAGACCGTGCCGCAGGGAAACGCGGCTGGCCTGAATGCCGCGCTGCGTCAGACGGAGACGGCCTTTCTTGCAGCGCAGGGTTTGCCGCGCCGCCCCTGGTACCGGCACACGATTTACGCGCCGGGCGAGTACACGGGGTACGAGGCGGTGGTGATTCCCGGGGTGAATGAGGCGATTGACGCCAGGGACGCGGAGTTGGCCGCGGCGCAATTGGCGGTGCTTACCCAGGCGATTGACCGGGCGGCGCGGACGCTTGGGGAAGCAGGGATTAGGGATTAGCTTCTAGCTTCTGGCTTCTGGCTTCTGGCTTCTGGCTTCTGGCTTCTAGCTTCTAGCTTCTAGCTTCTGGATTCTGGATTCTGGATTCTGGATTCTGGATTCTGGCTTCTAGCTTCTAGCTTCTAGCTTCTAGCTTCTAGCTTCTAGCTTCTAGCTTCTAGCTTCTAGCTTCTAGCTGTTTGATTCTGGGTTTTAGCTTTCAGCTCTCAGCTTTCAGCTTTTTCTGCGGGAATTGGGCTTCGGCTCTGAAATGAGCGAAGAGCAGCGGCAGGCCCTTCGGCTCCCTCCGGTCGCTCAGGATGACAGTTAATTTATTTATCGGGACGCTGCTCTATTCATTTTTCAGCAATGCGGCGTTCCACTCTTTGGGTGGAAGACTGTGATGCGGTCCTCTGCGGGGATTGTGACGGGGACGAGCCATTCCTCCTGAGCGACGGTGAGTGTGCAGGGGCCGAAGGCGCAGATGCGGATGGGGCGCGGTGCGGTTTTCACTTTCTGCTCGGCCTGAGCTCGGAGCTTGGACTCGGCGCGGAGATTATCGAGGACCGTGCGCAGGATGGAGCCTTTGAAGGGCGTGTAGAGATAGAAGACGGTGGCGGCGGAAAGATCCGCGTCGCGGGCGTCCTCGAGAAGAAAACTCACACGGTCGAGATTGAGTTTTTGCGCGCAACTGCGTGCTGAGGCGACGTACGCCGGTTCGAATTCGATGCCGATGGCGCGCGCGCCGGTGGAGGCCGAGACGAGGATTGGAACGTGGCCTAGTCCGGAGCCCAGATCGAGAAGGACATCTCGAGCAGCGATGCCGGCCTGGCGGATCAGGGAGAAGATGTGGCGGGCGGGCGTGGGCTGATAGAAGACATTCTCTGGGCCGGCGGGAGCCTGCGCCTCGCCCGGTTGATCAAAGGCGAAGACGCCGGCGACGAGTTCGTCGAGATGGTCGTAGTGGAGGCCGCCGGGCTGGATGGGCGCCGGTTCAAGCTGACGGGCGAAGGCTGCGGGAACGCTTCCCTGCCGGATCGCTTGCCGGATGGATGCGTAGAGCTCCGCATTGGCGGCTTCAAGGCGGGCGCGCAGCCGGCGGGCATGGGCGCTGACCATGGCGGGGGCGGATTCAGGAAAACGGGCGTCGAGCTGGCCGGGACCTGGAGATTGATCGGTAACTTCAGGCTGATCAAGAACTTCAAGCCGATCGAGAATCTCAAGCCGCAGGGGGAACTGGTCCGGCTCGAAGAGCGAATCGGTGTTTTCCCACTGCGATAGAAGGTCCTCGGGCGAGTCGGGCATGGATGGATTCTCTCGCATTTGCTGCGTTCGCGTCGGAATGGGATTGATTGGGCGGGAATTGGCTGGTAGAGCTTCATCCTGGAATGAGAAATCGTTCAGAGGCTGAAGACGCACTGATTTCGCTGCCTTTAGGAACAGATTGACACCCAAACCCGGCGAGCCGGACCCACCGTGTTATCTCCCTGGGCGACTGGAATTCGCCATTATCTTGAGCCTCGCCTCATATTTTGGCCCCTTCCGCCGATTTTTCTGGCATGCGACCTGCAATTTCTTGCGCATGAGGATTATTTGCCATGATGGATTTTCTTATCGGACTTTGTTACGTAGCGATGATTGCGGCGCCAGCCATAGTGGCCTCAGTGAGCTTTGGCCATACGCACAGCGGTGATCTATAACCTCCTTTTGTCTGTTGGCAGTTGGTGCAGTTTGGGGGTACTGGGCCGGTTGGGGCTTGCCAATTCCGCACTTTCGCCAAGAAACGGCGAAAGGATGGGGCACGTCGGGGGTTTGTTGGGGGTTGGCTGGGGTTTCGCCGCCCACTCATCGCGAAAAAACTGCGATGAGGGGCACAGCTTTCCGGCCTGGATCTTCTTTTTGGCCTGGCTCTTGGTGTGATTTAAATCACACTTGTTGGTCTCTGAGGGTTGATTTGATTGACCCCGGACGCAGAGACTCGTATCGTTGAAGTTGGCATGAAGACTTCAGCGAACAGTTGGCGGATAGGGATTGCAGTGGCCGTGATTCTGGGGACCATTGCGTGGCTTGCGTTTACGGGCGTGAGCGCCAACAAGAGCTATTACGTGACGATTGCGGAGCTCGGCGGGATGGGCGACAAGGCCTATCACAACCAGCTGCGGGTGGAAGGGTTTGTGCAGCCGGGGTCGATTGAGCAGAACGGGACGCACGTGACGTTTGTGCTGAACGAGTATGAGAGCCACAATCCCAAGGCGGCGACGGGCCGCTTGCTGAAGGTGGAATACAAGGGCTCGGAACCGCCGCCGGATACGTTCAAGGACAATTCCCAGGCATTGGCGGAGGGCACGTACGGGCGCGATGGCGAGTTGCACGCGACCGTGCTGCAGGCCAAGTGCGCGAGCAAATACGCACCGGCCACGCCGAATGGTGCGCCTGCCGCCGCGCAAAAGCCCGCAAACGCCGCGGCATCGGGCGGGGCGCCTGCCTCCCCCGCAGCAAACCAGACCGCGACAAATTAAATGCCCGCAAATTCACTCGAGGCCGTTGGCCGACCGACCTGCGCCCGGCTCGATCAGGTGTCAAAACTGTTTGGCACGTTTGCGGCTTTGCGCCAGGTTTCAGTGAATCTGGAGCCGGGGTACTGCTATGTGCTGATTGGCGAAAACGGCGCGGGCAAGTCGACTCTGCTGCGAATTCTTGCTGGGTTGCTGCGGCCGAGCTTTGGGACGGTGAAGATTTTTGGCGACCACGAGCCGCACGATGTGCGGGAGCGGATCGGCTACATGAGCCACGCGCCGATGCTGTACGACGAGCTGACGGCGCAGGAGAATCTGCGCTACTTTGCGTCCCTTTACCCAGGGCGTGCGTGCCTTACGCCGGCCGACGCACTGCGGCAGGTGGGGCTCGATCCGGAGCTGACGCGGACGCTGGGCCAGTACTCGCAGGGCATGCGGCAGAGGACGTCGCTGGCGCGGGTGCTGCTGCCGGTTCCCGAATTGCTGCTGCTGGATGAGCCTTTCAGCAACATGGATGTGGAGAGCGCGCGGCAGATGGTGGAGCTGCTGGCGGGGTTCCGGCATAGCAGCAGGACAATTGTGATAACGACGCACCAGCGGGAGCTTGCCGCTCCGATTGCGGACTGGGTGCTTGCCCTGCGGGCAGGACGCGTGGCCAGCTTTGAGCCGGGGAGTCCGACGCTATGAAGACCAATGGCGCACGGTTTCTTGAATCGCTCGGCATTCCGTTTGAGCTGCGTGAGTACGAAGTGGATCCTGAAGACTTGTCGGCGACGACGGTAGCCAGGAAGATCGGAATGCCGGCCGAGCAGGTGTTCAAGACGCTGCTGGTGACGGGCGGCAAGGACATTTATCGATTTGCGGTGATTCCAGGGGATGCGGAGCTGGACTTCAAGAAGCTGGCCAAGGCGGCGGGATTGCGCAAGCTGGAGATGGCGCCTCTCAAAGATGTGCAACCGCTGACGGGATATATTCGCGGGGGCGTGACGCTGTTTGGGGCGCGGAAGCCGTACCCGGTGTACATCGACGAAACGGCGATCTTGTTTGACACGATCAGCGTGAGCGCGGGCACGCGCGGCGTGCAGCTTTTGCTCAAGCCTGAGGATTATCTGCGGGCGGCGCAGGCGCTGGACGTGGAAGTGCAGACGGCGGACCTGACGAAGGCCTCGCTTCGCTCGGCCAGGGAGGGACGCACGCAATGATGAGCGCGTTGTGGACTCACCTGGTGAAGGATTTGCGGATCGAATGGCGGTCAAAAGAGGCCATCAACTCGATGCTGTTTTTTGCGCTACTGGTGGTGGTGTTGTTTTCGCTGGCGTTTGATCCTCGCGGGGCATTTTCGCAGACCATTGCGGGCGGTGTGCTGACGGTGGCCATCATGTTTGCGTCGGTGAGCTCGCTAAACCAGGCGTGGGCGCGGGAGATTCGCCACCAGGTGCTGGACGCGCAACGGATGGCGCCGACACCCGGCGCGGAGCTTTTCCTGGCCAAGGTGATTGCTAATTTTCTATTCGTGACGGTGGTACAGATTGTGCTTGCTCCGGTGTTTGTGGTGATGTACAACCTGCACATTGTCGGCCAGGCATGGCAACTGGCGCTGGTGCTGCCGCTGGGCACATGGGCGCTGGTGGCGAATGGGACGTTTTTTGCGGCGCTCTCGATCAGGAGCCGCAACCGGGAGCTGCTGCTGCCGTTGATCCTGTTTCCGATCTTCATGCCGGCTCTGCTGGCGATGGTGCAAGCGACGGGATCGATTTTTACGGGCGACAGCGACCCGGCGTTGTGGATCAAGCTGCTGCTGGGCTACGACATCATTTTCACTACGGTGAGCCTGTTGCTTTTTGACGTGGTGTTGCACGCCGAGTAAGAAAACCCCTTTAAAAGAATGGCCTTTTGGCGACTGTTGGAGCGGCCCGAGGACTACCACGTCAGTACCCTTCCCGAGGGCAACAGTACCCTGGTTTTTGGACGAAGCCGTACTGTTTACAGCGTCAGATTCTCAGTGCTCTAATCGGATTCTCTTCGATGGTGAAGGGAAAGAGGCGCTGTTTGGAGAGTGATTTAAATCACATCCTCAGAGGAAAATCTACGGGAATATCTAGATAGACGTTGAAAGCCCGAAGCGCAGGTTGAGACCATGTTGCGAGTGACCCTGAAGGCCGTAGTTTATATCTGCAAGCCGGCGACCGCCTCGTGCCCGCGGATCCGGAAGACGATTGTTGCGCGCATTCCCCGGAGTGACGCGCCGGCCCAATCGAAGCTGGGCGTCGTACACTGGAAGGGATCGTTCAGGATTAGCGGATGAAGAAGGCGGCAATCGGATTTTATGTTGTGGTGACGCTGGCGCTGATGGCGTGGGGATTCTACCAGGCCATTTATGTGGCTCCCAACGACGCGATGCAGGGCGAAATCTTCAGGATTATTTACTATCATGTGCCGTCGTGGGCGGTAGCTTTCGTTTTCCTGGCCGTTTCTCTGGCCGGGTCGATCGGGTTTCTGGCGTTTCGGCGCAATTTTCCGAACCGGGCGCAGGTGGCTGATGCGTGGGCGGTTGCGGGCGCAGAGGTGGGGGTGGTCTTCCTGACCGTGGGCCTGACGACGGGACCGCTGTGGGGACGACGCGCCTGGGGCATCTGGTGGACATGGGATGCTCGGCTGACGACGTCGCTTGTACTTTGGCTGATCTACGTAAGCTATCTGCTGCTGCGGCGTTTTGCGGCAGGACCGCAGATGCAGACGCTGGCTGCGGTGCTGGGAATTTTTGGCGCGCTGGATGTGCCGATTGTTTACATGTCGAACCGCTGGTGGCGGACGCAGCATCCGGCTCCGGTGTTTGGGGGCTCGTCGGGCTCGGGCATGGACAAGACGATGGTGGGCGCACTGATGTGGAATATGCTGGCGTGGTTTTGCTGGGGATTGCTGATCCTGGCGCTGCGCTACCGGGTGGAGCGAAAGAGCCAATTGATTGAGGCCGAAGAAGCCCAACAAGCGCTCGAGGCCTAAGGGCAAAAGCAGAAAGAAACAAGGAGAAACCGATGGATCAAGCCGCGATACTCGACCACCAGTTCCTGATTGCCGCCTACGCGGTCACCTGGACGATCCAGTTGGGGTACCTTGCGTTCCTCGGACTGAAGTGGCGGGCACAGAAGCGGGAAGCGGCGCGCGTCCGGCGGAATCCGCGGTAAAGAGCGGGTTAAGTAGAGATAAATAGAGCTGAAGACGAAGAAATCATAGATTGATTGATTTAGAGGGTTTTCGCGTCCATTCCAGGCCATACGGCCAAATCCAAAGCAGGCGATACCACGTTTGTGTGAGGCGCTCGTACACCAGACGAGTAAGTCGGGGAATCTTTGTGGTATTTAAGTTTTTTCCAATCCCGCCGATGCTTGAAGTGTTGGCAGATTGCATTGAAACATACGTGGAGTGAATGAATGCACGACCTTTTAATAGCCCTTGCTTTTATTGGCATGGTAATCGCCCCTGCCATTGTTGCCGCCAAGTCGGATATTGATTTACCGAACGAATCTAAATAGATTCAGCGGTCCACCGTCGACTTCTCACCACCCCCAGATTTGCGTTGCCAGCCGACCCTGGAATTGGGTCGACGACCGA
>CAVXVM010000198.1:0-6805 GCA_963765025.1 uncultured Acidobacteriaceae bacterium
TAATGATTGCTATTGCCGCCCGCATGATCGGGGGCGAGATGATGGTGATGTCGGCCGTGGATTCGACTTTTTTCACGCTCAATGAAGTTGCTTCCACGATTTGGCAGGCAGCGGATGGCCGCACGCCGCTCTCGAAAATCTATTGGGCAAAAGTCTGCCAGGAATTCGATGTCGATCCGGAGCACGCCCAACGCGGAGCTAACCGATTCGTCGACGAACTGTCGCAGCACGGCATTCTGCTGGTATCAGATCGACCACTAATCGAGGCAGATTCTTCCCGGTCCACGGAGCGCCCATGAGCCTCATGGCTGAGATGAATCAAAAGGCGCTGAATCTGGGCTTGCCCATCAGCGTGCACCTCGACATCACTTACCGCTGCAACGAGCGCTGCGTGCATTGCTATCTCGATCACGACGATCACGGCGAGATGACGACGGCGGAAATCATCGATGTGCTCGAACAATTGGCCGATGCCGGAGTCTTTTTCCTTTCCCTCAGCGGCGGCGAAGTTCTCATGCGCCGGGATTTTTTTGAAATCGTCGAACGGGCGCGGAAATTTCTGTTCAACGTAAAGGTAAAAACTAACGGCGTGATGATCGGCGAGAAGGAAGCCGCGAGACTGCGCCAGCTCGGGGTCGAGCAGATACAGATCAGCGTTTACTCGCACCGGCCGGAGAGCCGGCCGCGCATTGCTGTTGCCGCGCCGCCGCGCCGATGCCCGTTCGCCGCTCTGGCAACTGCGCAAGCGCTCCTACGATCTGCTCAGCGTCGCCTCGCGTTATCCATCCTTCCCGCTCCTCCTCGAGGCCTATCGCGAATGTCTCCGCGACGTATTTGACATGTCCGCGCTCATCGAGACCCTACGCGCCATCGAGCAGCGCCAGCTCCGCGTCCACGTTGTCGATACGCGAAAGCCATCGCCCTTCGCCGCGTCGCTCCTCTTCAGCTATGTAGCCAACTTCCTCTACGACGGCGATGCGCCACTCGCCGAGCGCCGTGCCCAGGCACTCACCATCGATCAGGATCAGCTCCGCGAGCTGCTCGGCGAAGCTGATCTCCGCGAGCTGCTTGATGCCGACGCCATCGCTCAGGTGGAAGAAGCCGCGCAGTGTCAAGCTGAATCGCATCGCGCCCGTTCCGCCGATGGCATGCACGATCTCTGCCTCCGCCTCGGCGATCTCACTGAGGCCGAAATTGCACGCCGCATCACTGACCCACTCTTGCTCGAATCCCTGCCCCGCCTCGTCCGCTCGCGCCGCCTGCTCGAGTTGCGCATCGCAGGCGAGCGCCGCTTCGTCGCCGCTGAAGATGCGGCCCGCTATCGCGACGCCCTCGGCATTCCATTGCCTCCCGGTCTCGCCGTGGCTCTGCTAGAACCGGTCGCGCATCCCGTCCTCGAACTCATCCGCCGCTACGCACGCACCCACGGCCCATTCACGCTGCGCGAAGTTGCCGAGCGCTTCGCCCTCGACACCGCGGTCGTCGAAAACACGCTGCGCCTGCTTGCCGCTGAAAATCGCGTCCTCGAAGGCGGCTTCCGTCCCGGCGGCCTCCACCGAGAGTGGTGCGACGCAGAAATCCTCCGCCAGATTCGCCGGAAGTCGCTCGCCCGTCTTCGTCGCGAAGTCGAACCGGTCGAGCAGCACACGCTCGCTCGCTTTCTTACCCACTGGCAGGGACTGCTCGCCCCGCGCCGCACGCACACCAATCTCGATGCGCTGCTCGACACCATTGAAAACCTGCAGGGCGCGCCGCTTCCGGCCTCGTTGCTTGAGTCCTCCATGCTTCCCGCACGCATCGCGGACTATCAACCCTCCGGCCTCGACACGCTCATCGCCGCAGGCGAAGTCGCATGGGCAGGCGTCGAACCCATCGGCGAACGCGACGGCCGCATCGCTCTTTTCCTCGCCGACAAGCTGCCACTGCTCGCGCTACAACGCCCCATCATCGACCCGTTGACCGAGCGCGAAGAAAAACTCCTCGCCGTTCTTGAATCCACCGGCGCAAGCTTCTTCGATCCGCTCCACCAGGCCCTCGGCGGCGGCTATCCCGGCGAAACCATGGATGCCCTCTGGTCGCTCGTCTGGCGCGGCCTCATCACCAACGACTCGCTCCACGCCCTCCGCGCCTACATCGCCCGCCCTGAAACCGCCCGCACCCCGCGCCGCGTGCAAACAGGCGTCTTTCGCTCCCGCCGCACAACCCCGCCCACAGCCCAAGGCCGCTGGTCCCTTCTGCCGTTGCGCACGTCAGGCCGAGTCGCGCCTCGCATCAACTCTGGTGCCCCCGGTCCCTTGCCTTTGGGGACCGGGGATACCGAGACCTCATCCTCGCCACTTAGTCCCTCAGTCCCTCAGTCCCTCAGTCCCTTGGCCCCCACAGCCACCGAAGCCAGCCACGCCCTGGCCCTTCAACTCCTCAACCGCTACGGCATCCTCACCCGCGAATCCGTCGCCGCGGAAAATGTTCCTGGCGGATTTTCAGCAGTCTACGACGTGCTCAAAGCTCTCGAAGAAAGCGGCCGCATTCGCCGCGGCTACTTTGTCGCAGGCCTCGGCGCAACCCAGTTCGCGCTGCCCGCCGCCGTCGATCTGCTCCGCCAGTTGCGCACCCCGCCCCCCGAAGAAAAACCCGAATTCGTCCAACTAGCCGCCACCGATCCTGCCAACCCCTACGGCTCCGTCCTTCGCTGGCCCGACCTTCCCGTCGCCGAAGAGGACTCGGAGTCCGCCCCGCGCATTCTCACCCGCGCCGCCTACGCTGAAGTCATTCTGCGCAACGGCCAACTCGTCGCCTGGCTGCGCCGCGGCAATCCCAACATCCTCGTCTTTCTTCCCATCGAAGAACCCGAGCGTATGCAAACCGCCGCGGGCCTCGCGCACTTCCTCTGCTCTCGCGGACAGGAGCGCATGCGCCACAGCGCGCACCAGGGCGTGCTCATCACCACCATCAACGGCCAGCCCGTCGCCGCGCATCCCATGGCGCGTTTCCTCATGGACGCCGGCTTCCATCCCGGCCCTCTCGGCATGCACCTCCGCCGCATCCCGTTACCGCTAGCAAGCCGCACTCCCGATTCCGTCAACCCGTCTCCAAATTGATCATTCGCAGACAAACCCGCTGACTTGCTGACTCGCTGACTAGCTAACCTGCTGAAAGGATCGTCATCCATGCCTGAGGGCGACACCATCTTTCGCACCGCGCGCAACCTCGGCCGCGCGCTCTCAGGCCAACCCGTCACCGTCTTCCGCTCCACCTACCCCCTGCTCACGCGCTTCCACGACGACACGCCCATCACCGGCCAGCTCGTCTCCAGTGTTGAAGCCCGCGGCAAATGGCTCCTCATTCACTTCTCCGGTGGCGGAACGCTCGCGACTCATATGCTCATGAACGGAAGCTGGCACATCTATCGGCACGGCGAGCGCTGGCAGCAGCCCCGCTTCAACATGCGCATCGTTATCGAGAACGCGCACTACATCGCCGTCGGTTTCAAGGTGCCCGTCGCAGAAATGCACACCGCCCAATCGCTGGCCCGCGACCGCCGCTTTCCCGCCGCCGCCATCAACGTCCTCAATCCCAACTTCAACGCGGAAGACGTAGCGCTCCACATTCAGGCGCACAGCCGCGAAGAGATCGCCGATGTCCTCCTCCATCAGGAAGTGCTCGCAGGCGTCGGCAACGAATTCAAATCGGAGATTTGTTTTGTCACCGGCATTCATCCCTTCTGCCGGGTAGGCGCACTCACGCTCGAGCAGATTCAGTCCCTCGTCGCCGCCTCGCAAAAGCTTCTTCGCGCCAACGTCCTTGTTGACTCGCCCGATACTCTTGTCACTTACGCCGGCACAAGACGCCACACAACGCATGCGTCCGACCCCACAGAAAGCGTCTGGGTCTACGGCCGCGACGGCGAGCCCTGCCGCCGCTGCGCCGAAACGATTCGCCGCCGCATTCAGGGCCCCGACGCGCGCGTCACCTTCTGGTGCCCGCGCTGCCAGCCCATGCCCGACGGCTCCGACATTGATGGATGAATTTCCAGAAACCTAGCGACCTAAAAACCTGAAAACTGAGAGCTACCAGCGAGCAGCCGCCATCCTCAGTTCCCGTTCTTCCCCAGCCCGAAAATCTTCTGCAGAATATTCCGCCGGTCAACCGGATGGTCGCACGGCGCCGTCGGGGCCGTCCCCGTCAGAAACGCAGCTTCGTAGCTGTCCGGGCAGCTTTCGTCGCTAAGCAAATTGCTCACCTTGTCGATCTTCACAATTTCCACGCCCTCGGGCGGCACAAACTCGTTGGTGTCGGAGTACTGCGGCAACAGCACCGCTTTCTTCATGAACTCCGCCCAGATCGGTGCGGCGGCGCGTGAACCCTGCACGCGGCCTAGGTTTGCCGGATCGAGCGGAGTGTAGTCGTCATTGCCGACCCACACAATGCAGAGCAGGTTGCTCGTAAAGCCCGCGAACCATGCGTCATGATCGGTGCCCGTCTTGCCGGCGGCCGGCGCGGTAAATCCCAATCCGCGAACGCTCGCCGCGGTCCCGTTATTCATCACTGCTTCCATCATGCTGGTCGTCAGGTACGCAACGCGGGGATCGAGCACCTGCCGCGTCGTGGGTGTGTAATCTTCGATGATGTCGCCCGTCGGTGTGCGCACGCTGGCCAGCAGCCACGGATCGATATGCACTCCGCTGTTGGCATAGATGGTGTAGGCGCCTGCCATGTCGAGGGGCGTCGCATCGTAGGAACCAATGGGCATTGAGGGGGTGCCCTGCGCGCTCTTGACCCCGGCTTCGCGGGCCAGAGCTGCCACGCGATCGAACCCCACCATGCTCGCCAACTGGATGGTGGCGATGTTGTCTGACTGCATCAGGGCGTAACGTGCAGTCATCTGGCCGTAATGCTCGCCGATAAAATTGTGCGGCGTGTATTCGTAGGGGGTTCCCGCGCCATAGGTGGTCGACTCATCGCTGAGCATGGTCACTGGCGAAAAAAGCGCCGTCTGCCCGGGCAGCATCGTGCCTTCCACCGCGGTTTGAAAGGCCGAAGCATAAACAAACGGCTTGAAGATGGAGCCGGTAGGACGATGTGCAATGGCGTGGTTCACCTGCGATGTGCCATAGCTGCGCCCGCCAACCAGCGCCAGCACCTGGCCGGTGCGCGGATCGAGCGCAATCAGCGCCACCTGCGGATAGATATACGGCTCGCCGAGCTTCTTCTGCTTCGCGTGGACTTTGTCCACCAACTCGTCCACCACATGAACAGTGGAATTCACTGCCTGGCTCGCCAGCCGCTGCAGATCGGGATCGAGCGACGTGTAGATGCGCAACCCCTCGCGGTTGAAGTCCCGGTCGCCAAGTTTCTGCGTCAACTGGTCGCGCACCATGTCAACAAAATAGGGCGCCTCGCTCGCGTCCATGCTGCTCGGCGCCAGGTGCAGCGGCTCGGCCTTCGCAGCCTCCGCCTGTTCCTTGGTTATCGCTCCGGTCTCTACCATCGAATCCAGCACCATGGTGCGCCGTTCCAGCGCGCGGTCCGGGTGACGGAAGGGATTCAGCCGGCTCGGACTCTGAATCAGCCCCGCCAGCAGCGCCGCCTCCGAAAGGCTCAGCTGCCGCATGTCCTTGCCGAAGTACGCCTGCGACGCCTCGCCGAATCCGTTGATTGAAAAACTGCCCCGCTCGCCCAACGGAACCTGGTTGGCATACATCGTAAAAATCTGCTGTTTCGTAAACCGGTGTTCCAACTGGAACGTGATCAGGATCTCGATGAACTTGCGTTTGAACCGCCGTTCCGGCGTCAGAAAAAATCCGCGCGCCAGCTGCATCGTCAGCGTCGACCCGCCTTCCGTCCACCTGTGTCCCGGCGTCAGATCGTTACGCATTGCGCCCAGCATGCGGATGTAGTCCACGCCCCCGTGCTCAAAAAAACGCCGGTCCTCAATGGCCACCACAGCCTGTACCAGATTTTGCGGAATCTCGTCGTAGGTAATCAGCCGCCGCTTGGTGCGATTGGTGTCCTCGCTCAGCCCCGTGATCAGCATCGGCTCCAGCTCGTAGCTTGACAGAGCCTGTCCATGGTCGTCGTTGATCGAGGCCACCGTGCCGTTGCTCACCCGAATCGTCGCCGCATCCTGCGCGTGGTACGACTGCGGGCCCGGCCGCACCGTGATCTCCTGCACGTCCTCGCGGTAAGTTCCCAGTTGCGATGGCTGCGGCGCGTCCTGCGGCGTGTACCCGGCCTCGCGCAGGTCATTGGCGATGAATTTGATGTTCAGCTTCTGCCCCGGCCGAACCTCCCGCGGAGCCGCAAAAATCTTGGCCGTGTTGGCAAACAGCGGCTCCTTCAGCCGTGCATCCACAATCCCCTGGTACTCAAAGTAGTAGTAGCCCGTCACCACCAGGAACAGCACAACGCAGGCCGTAACCGTCAGCAGCGCCACCCGCAACAACAGCGTTGACAAGGGATGCTGTCCCTTGGGGTTCGCTAACCTGATCTTCACCGCCATCGTTGCTCCTTGTGCTCTCGTGCGTTCCGCTGCGGACCCAACCAGTTAGACGCCAGTGCAGCCTCCGTGCCCCGTCCTTTCCGCTTCTTTCTGCGGAAAGGGCGGGAAACTGCGCGCCTTTTCTGACCACTGATCACTGACCACCGATCACTGCCTTTAGACGCTCACAGCCAGCAGTTGATCTTCCTGCACGCGCTCTTTTACCAGCGCCACCGTCTGCGCCAGCTCCACATCTACGCTCGTCGCCGTGGCCCGCGTCACCAGCTCCACCTTGCCTTCGGCTGCTTTCTTGCCCACGTTGATGCG
>CAVXVM010000199.1:0-9169 GCA_963765025.1 uncultured Acidobacteriaceae bacterium
TGGTTGAACAAAGATGAAGAAGACCAGAACAGCGGCGGGAAGACGCATGGAGATTGGCTCGTCGAAGGACGGGCGCAATTATACGCCGCACAGGAAAAGGCGCGCCGCGCGGCCCAGGACCGGCCCTGGAAAAGAGACAAAAACAAGCCCGGGAAACAGGCAATGGCGGGCTCAGAAAATCGGCCCAAAGAGATCGAACCTAGCAGTCCCATATATTGGTATTTGATACTCTATCCTGATATACACGCGGCCTTGCTCAGGTGCATACTTGTCTACAGGCCGTCCACTTTGAGGGGTACCGTTCCCCGCAGGTTCCCTCTGTTCCGTACCGGCCATTACACTTGCACTGGTAAATCGTTTCAGGCGGTCGCAAAAATGCGAACTGAAAACGATCGACAAAAGACGCGACGACGTTGCGCACGTATGAAGGCTCAGACCTCCCGAGCCTGGTGTGCAAGGCAATGAACTGAACCATACAAGAACAGAACTCATTGAGAGGGATTCATGACAGTTGCTGCTCGCTATCCGGGCATTCGCATCACAGCCAATGGAAACCAGCTGGTCTCGTACCACACCGAGACGCGGATCGCCGACGCCGGCGTGTTCTATCCGATTACGCCTTCTACCGAGGGCGGCGAACTGTTCCAGCAGGCTTATGCTGAAGGCCACCTGAATGTGTTCGGCAACAACACCATTGCCATTGAGACCGAGGGCGAGCATGCGGCGCAGGGCGGCGCCATTGCCCACTCGGTTTGCGGCAAGCGCGTTGTGAACTTCACCTCTGGCCAGGGCGTTGTCTACGGCGTGGAGCAGTACTACCATGCGCCCGGCAAGGGATCCACCATGGTGCTTGAAGTGGGCGCGCGCGCCCTTACCAAGCATGCCTTGAATGTGCACTGCGGGCACGACGATATTTATGGAGCGCTGGACACGGGCTGGATCATGCTGTTCGGCAAAGACGCGCAGCAGGCGGCTGACCAGGCATTGATTTTGCGTCGCGTGACCGAGCTGAGCCTGACGCCGGGCATGAACATCATGGACGGCTTCCTGACCACGCACCTGGAGCGCACCTTCTACAAGCATGAGTCGGAGCTGATCCGCGAGTACCTAGGCGCTCCCGACGACGTGATCGATTGCCCGACGGAAGCGCAGCGCGTTCTGTTTGGACCCACGCGCCGCCGCGTTCCAAAGATGATGGACCTGGCCAACCCGGTTTTGCTGGGGCCGGTGCAGAACCAGGAACACTACATGAACGGCGTGGTGGCTCGGCGCAACAACTTTACCGAGCCGATTCTCGAATTCCTTGAAGCGGCGTACAAGGATTTCGGCGAGCTGACCGGCCGCAAGTACGGGCTGCTGACCGAGTACAAGACCGAAGATGCCGACACCGTATTTGTGTCACTCGGTTCGGCTGCGGAGAACATTGAGGCTGCGGTCGATTACCTGCGCGAGACGCGCGGCGTCAAGGTCGGCTCCATCCACATCAACGTGATTCGCCCCTTCCCCGAGGCTGCGGTTGTGAACGCGCTGAGGGGAAAGAAGAACGTCATCATCCTGGAGCGGACCGACGAAGCGATGTCGCCTGACAATCCGCTGGGCAAGGATATTCGCACCGCGTTGTCGAAGGCGATCAAGACGGAAGGGCGTCCGTCGGCTGAGGGATTGCCGTCGGTGTCGCTGAATGAAGTGCCGACGATCTTTGGTGGAACGTACGGACTGGGCTCGCGCGACTTCCGTCCCGAGCACGTGATCGGCGCGTACGAATTCGCGACCGGCACACGCGCACGCAAGGACGGCAAGAAGGCGTCTGATGGCGTGTCGTTCATGGTGCTGGGCATCGACCATCCTTATTCAGTGGTCGCCGACGAAACGCCTTCGCTTCTGCCTGAGGGCGCGGTTGCCGTGCGCTTCCACTCCATCGGCGGATGGGGCGCCATCACCACCGGCAAGAACCTGGGCGCAATTCTCGGCGATTTGAACGATCTGCTCTTTGAGCGGGATGGTTTGAGGGACAACCTGGGTAACCCCAAGGAAGTGATTCACGTCAGCGCGAATCCGAAGTACGGTTCGGAAAAGAAGGGCGCGCCGACCAGCTACTTCATGGTCGCGGCCAAGGATCGCATTCGCGTGAACTGCGATCTGCGCCATGTGACCGTGGTGCTCTGCTGCGATCCCAAGGCGTTTACGCACACCAATCCGCTGGACGGAATTCAGGAGGGCGGGAGCCTGGTGTGGGAGTCGGATGCGGACGGTGAGCGCGCGTGGGAGAACCTGCCGCTGTGGGCGCGCAAGCAAATTATCGACAAGAATATTCGCGTGTTCACGTTGCCCGGCTTTGACATTGCGCGCAAGGCGACGGACCGCGCCGATTTGCAACTGCGCATGCAGGGCAATGCATTTCTGGGCGCGTTCTTCGCGGTGAGCCCCATGCTCCAGGAGTTTGGCATCACGCAGGAGCAGTTCCGCGACGTTGTCCACAAGCAGTACGTGAAGAAGTTTGGCAAGCTGGGCGAAGCGGTTGTGCAGTCGAACATGGAAGTGATGCTGCAGGGCTTCGAGCGCGTGAAGGAGATCAAGGTTGGCGCGCTTTCGGCTGCCGATCACTCCACACTGCGCGGTCAGGCGCTGATGCCGATTCTCGAGTTGGCCACCGCGGGCGGATCGTGCGGCACGGGATGCCGTTCCACACCTGTGCCGGCAGGACAAGGGCCTCGCGCACCGATCGACAGCATTACGGCCTTCGATGCGGAGTTCCGCTCCAACTACGGCTACGATCAGCCGGCCACGCCGCTCTCGGCGATGGGCATTATTGCTGCCGCCACCGGCGACACGGCCTCAAAGTACGTTGCTCGCCGTGAAACACCGCTCTACATTCCCGAGAACTGCACGCAGTGCATGGAGTGCATCTCGGTTTGCCCTGACACGGCGCTGCCCAACACCTCGCAGGATATGGGCACGCTGCTGTCGACCGCGATTTCCTACTACGTGTCCGATGGCGTGGAGCGCACCAAGATGCTGCGCGCCCTGCCTGAGATTGAAAAGCAAGCCCGCACGCGCATGCTGGCCGGCATCAAGGCCGGAACGCCGTTGCCGAAGATTCTGCGCGAAGTGGTGGAGCAGGTTGACGGATTCTCCGCGGCGTCGAAGGAACAGTTCTTCGCCATCATGGAGAAGGTTCCCATGGCCTACCAGAAGGTGAACGCCATCTTCTCGTCGCCAGAGCGCAAGGCTCCGGGTTCGGGCGGCATCTTCTCCATTTTTGTTTCGGATCTTTGCAAGGGCTGCGCAGCTTGCGTGACCGCCTGCGGCGAGCACGAAGCGCTGAAGATGGTTCCGGAAACGGAGCAGGTGAATGCCGAGCACGAGACAGGAACCGGCTTCCTCGATCTGCTTCCGGATACTTCGCAGAAGTATCTTGGTCTTTACAACGGCGCCAATCCCGCCGACTCAAAGACGGCCACGCTTCGCAACATGCTGATGGTGCGCACCAACTACGACGCGCTGGTAGCCGGCGACGGCGCCTGCGCGGGCTGCGGAGAAAAGAGCGTGCTGCGCTCCATTGCGGCGGTGACCGAGGCATACATGCGGCCGGTGTTCCACGCCAAGAGCGATCGCTTTGTGCTCAAGGCCGGCGAGTTGGAGAAGACAGGCGCCGCGAAGCTGGCAGCGCTGAAGGAAAAAAATGCAGGCGAGTACGCGCTGTTGCGCCAGGCGATTCTTCACCTGGTGATGGGCCTGGGCGGCGAAGACGTCAAGGACACCAAGACGCGCATCGCGGCATACGAGGCGGCCAATGGCACGGTGACCGACGCGCAGCTTGTGGAGGCGATTGCGGCCGTGCTGCTGACCGAAGCCTTCAACCACAAAAACCTGCAGCCGGTGGACGGACGACTGGCAAACGGCATGAGCGTGATGGCGATGGCCGCGCACACGGGCTGCAACACGGTGTACGGTTCAACCGCGCCAAACAATCCGCATCCATATCCGTGGATGAATTCGCTGTTCCAGGATGGCGTGACGGTGGGCTGGCTGATGGGCGAGAGCTTCATCGTTGACCATGCGCGCCGTTCGGTGCTGCCGGAGCGGTTGGCCGACATTCTGCTGACGCGCGAAAGCAACGTGATCAACGAAGAGGAGTACTACCACTTCACGCACTTTACTGACGCGCTAATGACCGACCAGGAAATCGTTGAGCTGCCCAAGGTCTGGGTGGTTGGCGGCGACGGCGGCATCGGCGACATCGGCTATCAGAACACCTCGAAGGTGATGCTGCAGAACCGGCCCAACGTGAAGGTGCTGATGCTCGACACGCAGGTCTACTCCAACACCGGCGGCCAGAACTCCGATTCGACGCCGATGCTGGGCGGCAACGACATGAACGTCTTCGGCTCAGCCACGCAGGGCAAGAACACTGAGAAGAAGACGGTGGCTGAGACCTTCCTCGCCGGGCACGGATCACCCTTTGTGGCGCAGGTCTCCATGGCCAACGCGCCGAAACTTTACCGCTCGATTCTCGATGGCCTTGAGTATCGCGGCACCATGTTCCTGCAGGCGTTCACCACCTGCCAGCCGGAGCACGGCGTTGCCGACGACATGGCCCTCCACCAGGCGCAGCGCGTGCGCGACTCGCGCGGCGCACCGGAGTTCGTCTTCAATCCGCGGCTGGGCGAGACGTACCAGGAAGCGCTCGACATCAAGGGCAATCCTTCGATCGATCTGGACTGGTACGAGACCAAGTCGAAGGAGACTGGCGAGATCTCTCGCTACACCGTGGCCCACTGGTGCACGACTGAAGCGCGCTTCCGCAACCACCTGAAGAAGATCAAGCCCGAGCAGGCGGAGAAGATGATTTACCTGGACAACATGCTGGTGCGCATCACGCAGCAGGATGTGGTCTATCGCTACTACGTCAAGCCCGGCCACCGCGCCTACATCCCTGACTTCGGCGTCTACATCAAGCAGGAGCAGGACGGCAAGACGGTCTACTACGCGCTGAGCCGCCAGCTGGTGATGTTCTGCGTCGAGCGCCGCAAGGCATGGCGCATGCTGCAGTCCAAGGCCGGCATCGTCAATAAGGAGTATCATCGCGCAGAAGGCGATTCTCGCCGATGTCAACGCTGGCAAGCTGCCCGTGGAAGAACTCTTCGCGCGCGGGCACGAACTGGTCCGCGAGCGCATGGCGGCTCCGGTTACTGGCTAAGGCGTAAGCGGCAACATTGATCGGAGCAAACGAAAACGCGGGCCTTCGGGTCCGCGTTTTTTGCGATGATGGGTGGTTGTCAAATGCCCTGGAGAATCTCTTCTTTTGCCACATTCTTATGGGCGGCAACGCTGGCGAGGATTGCGTTGAGAGTTCCGATTCGCAAGGGTGAATGCGCCGGAACGGCAATCCGATGTGAGATCGGCTTTTCCGTTTGCAGGATGATGTGACTGCCGACCTGATGGATATTTGTTTATTCCCATTCCCAACGCTTGCAGAGATGCTTCACCAGAGCCTCGCCGCTCAGGTCACGCGGGAGCTTCATGCGACGGCCAGCACTTCGTCGCGAACGAGCCGCAGACGGATCGATGCCGGGGGAGCTGTGTCGAAGAAGAAGGCTTGCACGGCCTCTCTAACGTTCGCGCGGAGTTCATCCCAATCGTCGGCTTGCGTGAAGATGCTCTCGCCGAGCGCTTCGGCCGTAAATCCGCCGTCAGCTTCCTGCACGACCTCAAAGACGATTTCTTTCATGACCTTGCGCCTCCGCCCTTCTTTCGGTTGTACCTCTTATTCAGAAAATACCACTACCAGCGTCCAAAAGAGAGGGCCAAAGTGTAAAAATGGGCGGTCTGACCGCGGATAGACCGAGGGTTTCCTTCTTAAGCTATCCCTCCTGTACTCTGTTGGTCGTGCTGTTCTCGCGGCAAGGTTGAGGTCTGGATGAAGCGAGTTGTTTTACCGGTACTGGTTTGTCTTTGCGCTGCGCACTTGTGGGCGCAAGCGACATTGCCCATCACCGAGAAAATCGAATGGACGTGGACGGATCGCCCCGAGTCTCCCGTAGCCACGCTGCCCAATGTGCTGCTCGTGGGTGACTCGATCACGCGCGGGTACTATCCGGCAACGGCGAAGGAGCTGGACGGGGTTGCGAATGTGTATCTGTTTGCCACTTCGGCGAGCAGTGGCGATCCGCGCCTGCCCGGACAACTCCGGGATTACTTCGCCATGATGGGCGTCAAATTCGCGGTGATTCATTTCAACAACGGAATGCACGGTTGGGGATACACGGAGCAGGAGTACGCGCGCGGATTGCCCGGAATGATAACTGCGCTGCGTAAGGGAGCGCCGCATACAAGGCTCGTGTGGGCGAACACAACACCCGTCCTTCACGATTCCACCAAAGGCGAGTCGTCCAATGCGCGCATAAGCGAACGCGATCGCCTGGCGGCGGAGATCATGGTCCGCGAGGGGATCGCAGTCGACGATCAGCACGCGCTGATGCTCAAGCACGCTGACCTGCATAACGGCGACGTGCACTTTACCGATGCGGGCTATGCTGTCCAGGCGGAGCAGGTGACCCGGTCAGTTCGTGCGGAGTTGGAGAAGAAGTAGTGTCTGCATCCGCTCATGCCGCGATAAGGCTGCGGCTCGAAGCAGGCACCCCACATTTGGTCCCAGAACCTCAGGTCAGCGCCAGGTACTCATGCGCGAGGCGCACGACCATTGACCCCTCGCCCACGGCGGAGGCCACGCGGTTCATTGCGCCGGCACGCACATCGCCGGCTGCAAACACGCCCGGCACGCTGGTTTCAAGCAACAACGGCTCGCGCTGCTGCTTCCAGGTGCGCGCGTAGCCCTCGGCCGCCATCAAATCGCGGCCGGTGAGGACGAATCCCTTTTCATCGCGCAGCACTTCTGCCGGAAGCCAGTCACTGCGGGGGCGCGTGCCGATAAAAATAAACAGCGCATCAACATTTTCGATTTGCGTCGAATTGTCGTCGAGCGAGACGAGCGTGACTCGCTCCACGTGACCGTCGCCCTCCACCTTGGCAACTTCAGTGCGAGGCCGCACATGAATGTTCGGCGTCTTGGCAATCTGATCGATCAGATACTGCGACATGGTTTCGCGCAGGTCGTCGCGGCGCACAACAATGTCAACATCATTCGCGTAACGGGCCAGGTACATGGCGCCCTGTCCCGCGGAGTTGCCGCCGCCCACTACCAGCACATGCCGATCGCGAAAGGCCGCGGCCTCAGTGGTTGCCGCGCCATAGTAAACGCCCGCGCCGGCGTAGTTGGCGATGCCGGGCGCCGGGTGCTCGCGATAAAACATGCCTGTGGTGGCAAGCATGGCGCGCGTGACAATCTCGCGTCCGTCGCTGAGGGCGAGCCGCTTGTACCCGCCATCGATGGTGACCGCGGTGACTTCAAGGGGCGCCAAAAACTCGGAGCCCAGCCGCTGCGCCTGGGTGAGCGCGCGCCGCGTGAGCTCACTGCCGCTGACCCCGGCGGGAAAGCCGAGATAATTTTCGATGCGCGAGCTGGTGCCAGCCTGCCCACCGGGTGCATGACGATCAAGCAGCAGTGTGCGCAGACCTTCCGACGCGCCATACACGGCCGCCGCAAGCCCAGCCGGACCCGCGCCCACGATCGCAAGGTCGTACACATCGTAAGCCGCGGTCATCTGCTTGCCGAGCCGTTCCGCCACCTGGCGCGGATCGGGATTGCGCATGACCGGCGTTCCGTCGTCGAAGAACAGCGCCGGCAGCTCGTCCTCGCCAACCGAGGCCGCATCCAGGAGCGCGCGTGCATCCGCATCCCGCGTTACGTCAATCCAGCGATACGGAATGAGATTGCCGGCGAGAAAATCCTTGATGGCATGCGATTGCGGCGACCACTGGTGGCCGACGAGACGCAGCCCCTTCGCCTCCGGCAGGTACTCCGCCTGCCATCCATCCAACAGATCGTCGATGGCGGGAAACAAGCGCTCTTCCGGCGGGTCCCATGGCTTGGACAAATAATGATCGAGGTGTGCGTCGTTGATGGCCTTCACCGCCGCGTCGATATCAGAATAGGCAGTGAGGAGCACCCTGCGCGCCAGCGGATAAATTGCACGCGACTGTGTCAGAAGCTCGCTGCCGTTCATGCCCGGCATGCGCTGATCGCTGATGATAACGGCCAGCGAGTCGCCGCGGCTTTTAAGTTCGCGCATGGCGCCTAGCGCCTCATCGCCTGAACTCGCGCTCATCACCGAATAGTTTTCGCGGTAGCGCGAGCGCAGGTCGCGTCGCACCGCCGCCAGCACCTGTGGGTCGTCATCCACGATGAGCAGAATTGGCTTGTTCACTGCGAGGCACCCTCTGCTATCGGCAGGCTAACGCGAAACTCCGTGCGCCCGGGCTGCGAGTCCACATCGATGACGCCATCGTTGTGGGATACCAGCCGACGCACTATGTCGAGACCCAACCCGGTGCCCTGCCCCATCGGCTTGGTCGTAAAGAACGGATCGAAGATGTGTTCCCGAATGCCCGCCGGAATGCCGGGGCCGTTGTCTACAACGCTCACCAGGATACGTTGATTCTCACGCTTGGCCAGCACGTCAACGCGGCTGCCTTCAGGCACCGCATCGAGCGCATTGTCGATGAGGTTGCCCCAAATCTGGTTGAGCTCGCCGGCAAATCCACGCGCGCGCGGCAGTCCTTCTTCAAGTTCAACGGCAACGGCAATTGATTTTGCACGCGCTTTGGCCCCGAGTACGGCGACCGTGTTGCCGAGGCTCGGACCAAGATCCACGGGCTCGGCCACCATGGCCTGGTCCATGTGCGTGAAGCCCTTGATCGCCGCCACCAGTCCAGAGATGCGCATGGCCGCATCCTGAATCTCCGAGGCGAGGCCGCGCACCGAGCATCCGGCCGCCGCCCAGCGCAGCACCGCGTCCAGAGCCGCTCCCTGCACGGTACCGGCGAGTTGGTCGAGCGCCTCAAACGTGACCTGCGTGTCGGCGAGGGTCTCTGCCGAGTCCGTATCGAGGCCATGATCGGTAAGCCAGTCGGCGATAGCCTCTTCACGGTCGGCGCGCTCCACCGGCGAGCGCACGCCCTGCACTGTTTTGGCCAGGCAGGCCGAACGAATCTCATCCACGGCCTTCAATTGCGCGTCGCTCAGCCGCGCCACGCCGAAAAGACGCGC
>CAVXVM010000200.1:0-124663 GCA_963765025.1 uncultured Acidobacteriaceae bacterium
AGGCATTTGTGCTCAAGACGTTGAGCTTCGTCGTGCGCGAGTTGCGCGCTGCCTTCCCTGAAATGCCCATCTACATCGCTCTAGGGAACAACGACACCGGCTGCGGGGACTACAAGCTCGACGCCAACAGCAGCTTTCTTGCCGAAGCCGGCAAGATCATTGCGGAAGGCCTGCCGCCCACGGAAAGGGAAGACGCCATTACGCAATTCGCGGCGGGCGGCTATTACAGCGTCCCGATGGCTGCGCCGATGCACGATACCCGCCTCATCGTCGTCAACGATCTGTTCCTGTCGCAGAAATACACCACCTGCGCAGGCAAGTCCGACACTGCTGCAGCTACCGCGCAAATGGCCTGGCTCGAGCAACAACTCACCGAGGCGCAACAGGCCGGCCAGCAGGTTTGGGTCATGGGACACATTCCTCCCGGCATCGATCCCTATTCAACGGCAGAGAAACTCAGAAATGTCTGCGGCGGCGAGAAGGCGGTCACGTTTCTCGCCTCAAATCAGATGGCCGATCTGCTGGTCGATCACTCCAGCGTGGTGCGGCTCGCCATCTTTGCCCATACACACATGGACGAAATGCGGCTCCTCAAGCCTGAAGGCAAAAACACCCAGGCTGGGAACGATTCAACCGTTGCGCTCAAGATGGTCTCTTCCATCTCGCCGGTCGATGGCAACAATCCCTCGTTCACGATTGCGCGCGTCGACCCGTCCACCGCGGTTCTTGAGGATTACGAAGTGGTCGCGGCCTCAAACCAGACAGGCGTAGCAACCCGTTGGGCCAAGGAGTACGACTACCGTGATACGTATCACGAAAAGGAATTCACGCCTGCGACGCTCGGCAAGTTGATCGGCGAATTCCATGCCGACAGCTTTGCGAGCGCCGCCACCAGCCAGGCCTACATTCGCGATTACTTTGTAGGTGACGCCTCGCGCGAGCTGACCCCGTTCTGGCCGCAGTACGTCTGCGCCCTCGACAACCGCACATCCAAATCCTTCGCGGCCTGCGTCTGTTCCTCGGGTAACTAAAGCTGGACCCCGCTATTCGTGCCCAATCGCAATCACAAAATATTGAGCGTTGGTCTCGCCCACATTCTTCAGCCCGTGCATGATATTCGATGCCGCAAACACCACGCCGCCCGGCCCCACGCGCTCCTTCTTGCCATCGTTGTCAAACTCCAGCTGTCCCTCGCGGATCAGCATGAACTCCGAGTGCCGGTGTTTGTGCGGTGGATGCGGCATATGCCCCGGCAACAGCGTGGTCTCATGCAATTCCACGGTCTCGCCCGTCGGCAGCACGCCATGCAGCACGGCGCGCGACTCCCCATTCGGACCAGTCTTCACCGGCAGTTCGTCGAATCGGTAAGAGCGTTGAACCGAGAGCAGAGGTTCGTCGGATCCTGCCTGCCCACCTGCCGGCGCAGCGGCCGCCAGAGCAGCTAAAGAGGAGAGTGCGACACAAAGGTCGCGGCGGTTCATATTCATCATGCACCGCATCCTACTCCGTCCAAACCGCGCTTGTGAAGTGCTTCAGAATTCTCGCGGCCAGGTCTGCGCTTCGATCACGAGGTCCGCTTGTCTCCGCCAGCCGGCTCTGTTTCCTGGTCGCCTTCCATCCGCACTGCCAACTGTTTTGATTTCCGGTAGACGTTGGCGACGGCAAGCGTCCAGAGGGGGATCATGTCCACCCCCGGCACAAGCTTGGCGAGAAACGATGGCATGAACTCCCAGTGCCAGCCGAGCAGATAAGACAGAATGCCTGCAACGCTCAGGTCCAGGATGTCATCGGCGGGCGACATCGCCCCCTCAACGAAGTAGGGGAACACGGCAAGCTGCAGAATATCCGCGACGACCGCAATCACCATGGCAATCTTCAGCCTTGGGCCTGCCGTAATCTTCACCGTGTCCTTCGCCATCCGCCGCCTGCCGGCCGCCAGTCGCGGCCTTTGCGCCTATTCTACGCGCGAACCGCCGGCCTTGGCCGTCCCCGCCTCTGCCCTTTAGACTGGTCGAATGGCAAAGCGGATCGGAGTGCATCTGGGAACGGCTGGTGGTGCGTCCAACGCGGTGGAGCGCGCGCGGGAGATTGGCGCAAACACCTTTCAGATTTTTTCTTCGAGCCCGCGCATGTGGCGTGCTCCCAAGGTCGACCCCAAGCAGGCCGATCGCATGCGTGAGCTGCGCGCGAATCACGACGTAGGCCCGCTCGTCATCCACACCAGCTACCTGGTCAACGTCTGCAGCCAGACTGTCGAGATCCGCGAAAAAAGTGTAGCGGCCTTTCGCGGCGAAATCGAACGCGCTCTCACCTTCGGCGCAGAGTATCTTGTGCTGCACCCCGGCTCATGGAAGGGTCTTACCCGCGAAGAAGGTCTCAGTCTGGCTGCCGAATCCATCGAGCGCGCGCTTGACGGGTTGCCGTGGCAGGGAACAGGCTTCCATATCCTCATCGAAAACACAGCCGGCGCAGAATTCTCGCTTGGCGGCAGCTTCGAACAGGTGGCGCAGCTCGTCGAGCGGCTCAAGCCCGTAGCCCCAGTCGGTGTCTGTCTCGACACCTGCCACACCCATGTAGCTGGCTATGACCTGGTCAGCGCCTCAGGCTACGAAGAAACCATGATCGCCGTCTCCACAACCGTCGGCTTTGACGCCGTGCGCGTCTGGCACTGCAACGACGCCAAGGCTGAGCGTGGATCGAAACTCGACCGTCACGAGCACATAGGGCAGGGAACCATCGGCGTCGAGCCTTTCCGCCGCCTCCTGAATGACGCGCGCTTTGCCCATGCCGCCTTCATCGCCGAAACGCCCGTCGACGAGCCCGGAGACGAAGAGCGCAACGTCCGCATCCTCAAAAGCCTGGTGGAGAAATGATGGAGGAGACCATGACGTCAAGGCCCAAAGCGCTAGTTTCCCTCAGCGAGGCAATCAGCTTAGTCGGTACACCAGAGGGCGCGGCCCGACTGAATGCCGACTTGGAAAGCGAGCCATTCCCGCACTTTGAGCCGCATCCAACGGTCGAGCATGCATTCATCCGCATTGAAGCGGACGGAGCAAGGATGGCTGGGCGATTCATCGACCGGGTTTTTGTCCCCCTGGACTGAGCAGCTCAGCTTTCGTTTAGTCCCCATTTGCCATTCGCGCGTCCTTCTGGCGCCCCAGATAAACATCCTTAGGCCTGAGATGTGTTTCTCGATGAGCCAGATTAAATGTCAGCGTGGTTCTGCGTAGCAGCAAAGCGCAACAGCGAGCACAGGTGACCACTCAGTCCTCGTATACATCGCGCCGGTGGCCGACTTTGAGCACCAGTACCACCAGTCGGTCTTCCTCGATGCGGCAGATGAGGCGGTAGTCACCTATCCGATAGCGCCAGAGACCGGCGAGATTCAGCCGCAGAGACTTGCCGATTTGTCTGGGGTCGGGCGACTCTGCAATGCGCTTCCGAATGTAGCGCAGGATTTTCACCTGAATTTCTGGAGTCAACTTCCGCAGTTCGCGCCTGGCACGGTCATCAAACTCCACTGCCCACACCGATCCGGCGTGTCGCGGCTTAGGAGCGGTCATGCCTTGCCTTTGCGGTCAAGTCCCTTTTCCAACTCATCAAGAGTCCAGCGCCGGGCCGGGTTCTCCAGGCGGTAGAGGGCTGTGTAGGTGTCCTCGATTTCGTCGAGATGTGTTTCAAGTGCCCGCCGAACATAGAAACTTTTGGGCCGGCCGGTCAGTTTTGCCAGCTTGGCGAGCCGGCTCTCAATCGCATCAGGAATCCGCACAGCTAGCATTGGATCACCTCGTATTCTCTGTAATACAAAGTATACACCGATTCCGGCTCATCGCCTCTTGAAGGATTCGATACCGGTTCAATTAAGTTGCAAGTGCCGGTCCCAGCCTTCCATTTACACTTGAAGTGTATGGCGGAAGAAAAAGAACATCGTTACGATCCGGCGGAAATCGAGCCCAAGTGGCAGCAGCGCTGGGCTGCGGACCCCAAAATGTACGCGGCCGAACCAGCCTCAAGCGGCAAACCCAAGTACTACGTCCTTGAGATGCTCCCCTATCCCAGCGGCCAGCTGCACATGGGCCATGTGCGCAACTATTCCATTGGCGACGCCCTGGCGCGCCACATGTGGATGCGCGGCTACAACGTCCTCCATCCCATGGGCTGGGACGCCTTCGGCTTGCCCGCCGAAAATGCCGCACTCAAAAACAACACGCCCCCGCGCGAGTGGACGCTCTCCAACATCGCCGCCATGAAGCGGCAGATGCTGCGTCTCGGCCTCGGCTATGACTGGGCCACTGAAGTCACCACCTGCCTGCCCGACTACTATCGCTGGAACCAGTGGTTCTTCCTGCGCATGTATGAGAAGGGCCTGGTCTACCGCAAAAAGAGCAAGGTGAACTGGTGCCCTGAGTGCGCAACCGTGCTGGCCAACGAGCAGGTCATCGACGGCCGTTGCTGGCGTCATGAAGATACCATCGTCGAGCAGCGCGATCTGGAGCAGTGGTTCTTCCGCATCACCGCCTACGCCGACGAGCTCCTCGCCGGTCTCGACAAGCTCGAAGGATGGCCTGAAAAAGTGCGCACCATGCAGCGCAACTGGATCGGCCGCAGCGAAGGCACTGAGGTGGATTTCTTCCTTGAAGAAATCCAGGGAACAGGGAATAGGGAACAGGGAACAGAAAAAACGCGCATTCGCGTCTTCACTACCCGCGTCGACACTATCTTTGGCGCCACCAGCGTGCAGCTTGCTCCGCAGCACGCGCTGGTCGCGGCCTTCACCGCCGCCGATCCCGCGCTCAAAGCACTGGTCGATGAGCTGCTCGATCAACAGAAAAAGGCGCGCGAAGCCGGCGATCTCGGCGCGATTGAAAAACACGGAGTGCCCACCGGCCACTTCGCCATCAATCCCTACAACGGTCAGCGCGTGCCCATCTGGGTAGCCAACTACATCCTCGCGGACTACGGCACCGGCGCCATCATGAGCGTCCCGGGCCACGACGAGCGCGATTTCGAATTCGCCAAGAAGTACAACCTGCCCATCGTCGAAGTCATTCGGCCCGCGGGCCAGAACACGCCCGCCGAGCTGCCGTTCATCTCCGAAGAAGGCGTCCTCGTCAACTCCGGCGAGTACAACGGCCTCACCTGCTCACAGGCCCAAGAACTCCTCCAAAAGTCTGCCGCGCGCAGCGCTTTCGGGGAGGCGACCGTCACCTATCGCTTGAAGGATTGGGGCGTAAGCCGGCAGCGTTATTGGGGAACGCCGATCCCAATGATCAATTGCCCGCACGATGGCCTCGTCGCCGTTCCTGACGACCAGCTGCCCGTCCTGCTGCCCGAGCAGATTCAAATCACCCAGCAGGGCGGTTCGCCTCTCAGCCGCGTGCCGGAATTCGTCAACACCACCTGCCCCAAGTGCGGCGGGCCGGCTAAGCGCGAAACCGACACCATGGATACCTTCGTCGATTCAAGCTGGTACTTCTACCGCTACACTGACGCAAAAAATGCGAACGCTCCCTTCGATCCGCCAACAGCGCAGTACTGGTTTCCCATCGATCAGTACATCGGCGGCGTCGAGCACGCAATTCTTCACCTCATCTATTCGCGCTTCTGGACGAAAGTCATGCGCGACCTCGGGCTCATCGTTAACGACGAGCCCGCCCGCCGTCTCTTCACGCAGGGCATGGTCATCAAAGACGGCGCCAAGATGTCCAAGTCAAAGGGCAACGTGGTTTCGCCTGACGACATGGTGGTCCGCTACGGCGCAGATGCTACTCGCATGTATGCCTTGTTCGCCGCTCCACCCGATCGCGATCTCGATTGGCAGGAAGACGGCGTCGCCGGCGTCAGCCGCTTCCTCGGCCGCGTCTGGCGGCTGGCCACAAAATACGCGCCCGTAGCGCGGCAGGCAGGCAGTGCGCCCGCAGCGGCCCCCACTGGCCTCGCGCTCAAGCTCCTGCGTAAGCAGCATCAGACCATCGCCAAAATCACGCTCGATTTTGAGGGCCGCTGGCACTTCAACACCTGCGTCGCCGCCATCATGGAGTTCGTCAACGACCTTCAGGCCGTCGACGCGCAATTGGCCGCCGGTGAAGTGCCCGCCCCGGTCGTTGCCGAGCTTCTGCGCTACGCTCGTTCTGTTGCTCTCGCCTTTTGCGCCGTATCTCGCGGCCGAGCTATGGGAAGAAATTGGTGGCGAAGGCTCCGTGCTGCGCGCTCCCTGGCCCAAGAGCGATCCCGGCCTTGCCAAGGAAGACGAGCTCGAAATTCCTGTCCAGATCAACGGCAAACTCGTCAACGTCGTTCGTGTTCCTGCCGGCGCCGACGCCAAAACAATCGAAGCGGCCGCACTCGCCGACGAAAAGGTGCAATCGCGCATCGCCGGAAAGACCGTCGCCAAGGTCATCGTTGTTCCCGGAAGAACCTGCAATCTGGTGATAAAGTGATGGGGTCGAAATGACCGCCCTAGCGTCCTCCGCGCCCTTGCGTGGCACGCAGTCGCTGGTCGGCTTCATGGGCTGGGCCTTCCGCAGACCGTCGCTCACCGCGCTTGAGGTCGCCTGGCGCTGGCTCTTCGGAATTCCGCTGCTCCTGGTTTGCTGGCGTCAGGCGCAGCAGATCGTTGCCGCATTTCCCATTGAGTCTTCAGGATTCAATTCCATTGATCCGCAGAATCCCTGGGTCGCCATCCTGCAACTCGCCAACGTGGTGGCTTACTACAAGCCCCCCGTTCTTGCGGTCCTGCATTGGCTCGTTCCCTCAGCCGCCATTGTCTGGGTCGTCCTCTCCGGCATCGGGCGCAACCTGGTGCTGAAGCGCATCGATCCTCGTCTCCGTTTTCGGCCCGCACCCATGATCGCGTTGCAGGCCGCGTGGCTTGCGCTTCTCGCTCTCACGTGCTGGCTCTGGTTTCTTGCTCTGCAGTGGGTGGCAGTCACCCACATCACCGCCGCGGGAGATCCTGACCTGGTTGGCTTCGCGGCGTGGGCAATCACTCTTTCGCTCGCCTTCTACACGCTTTGGGCTCTCACCAGTTGGGCGCTCTCCATTGCGCCTCTGCTCATGCTGCTTGAGGACCGCTCCGCAATCTCAGCTCTAAGCCAGAGCTTGCGCCTTGGAAAGCCCTTTACCAGCAAGCTGGCTGAGACCAACCTGGTCATGGGCATCGTGAAACTCATGCTCATCGTTCTCGCGATGGTCTTCTCCGCCGCGCCTCTGCCCTTCGGCGATGAACTGGGCAGCGACGCCCTTCACTTCGCGGTCCTGGCCTCAACGATCTTCTACTTCGTCGCCAGCGACTTCTTTCACGTAGTCCGGCTCAAAGGTTTCATTGAATTCTGGCGCACGTTCCGCGGGTCGTCGGCCCCTTAATCTCGCTAGGCGCTACTTCGCAGCAGCGCTCCGAGCAGCCTCTTCATCGAGAAACGCTTTGCTGAGCGTGCCCTTCGCCGCCGCCACCGGCAAGAGCGTCGGATAAAACTGCACAAACGTCGTATCGACCGCGGCATGCGCCACATGGCAGCTATAGCAGGGCGCTCCCTGCGGAATCAGCGTTCCATTTCCGCTCGGAGGTTCGAACGAGAAAAACGCCCACTTGCCCGGGAACCGCGCTTCATCCTTCACGTGCACTTCCATTCCCATCACACCGCCGCTCTGGAAATGTCCGCTCTTGTTGATCGATCCCTTGCTCGCCGCCTCGCGCGCTTCAATCACCATCACAGTCTTGTCAGGCCATGTGCCCGTGTTCAGAAAGCTCCTGTACGCCTCCGGGTTCACGAAGACGTTGTCGAACGTGGAGTGGTCCTCCATCCCGGCAGCCTTCGGCAGATAGCTCATATCGATGCCAGAAGTCAGAAAGATCCACCCACGATAATCTCCGGGCGGCAGCATATCGCCGCTCTCGGTGTAAGCAGGAGTCGCAGCTGACGCGGCCAGGACCGCTCTTGAAGGGTGCAATGCAAAGGGAACCGCAAGAAGAGCGACAGCCAGGCACACGGCTCCGAGAAGAACAAGGACCTTGGGGTACATGAAGGCCTCCGGGGAAACAAACTTTGCCTGGCCGTGCTTGATAGCGATGGGATGACGAACGAACGGCCGCTGCCTTAGAACAGCTTCAACCGGATCACGAGGTACTTCTTGGGGTCGTTGCGCATGTCGGTGATCAGCTTGTTGGCGGAGTCGGCTGCATGGTCCGCGTTGTCGAAAAGTGACCGGTTCTCGGCCAGCTGTCCCAGCGTCCCCTTGCCCTCTTTCACGCCCTTGAGCAGCACGTCGAGATTCGTGATGATGTTGTCGAGTTTCTGAGCAACCTCGGGGTCGTTGGTCAGCTTGCCCAGTGCGCCCTTGCCGGAGTTGATCTTCGTCACCACCTGGTTGGCGTTCGTCACAGCGGAGTTCAGATTGTCATAAAGGGCATTGTCCTTCAGCAGCTTTCCTGCGCTCCCCTGGCCTGAGTCGATTTGGGCGGCAATGCTGTTGATATGGTCGAGCGCCGTATTCATGCGCGTATACATCGTATCGTCGTTCACCATCTTGCCGATGGTTCCCTGTCCCGACGAAATGGCGGTCGTGATCGTTTGCAGGTCGCTGGTGATCTGCGAAATCTTTCTCGCCATCTGCGGATCGTTGATCAGCTCGCCCACCGTGCCCTTGTTCGTGTTGAGCGTATCCGTCAGAATTTCGATCTTGCGAATCAGCCGATTAGCCTCTTCGATTGAAACCTGGCTGGTGCGGATCACGTCCTGAATCCCCGGAATGTCCGACGACTTCAACTCCGAGTTGTTCCGCGGAGCAGGCCCAACCGCATGGGTCGAGTCGATATCCACGAAGCTGTCGCCCAGAACGCCCGCCTGCGCAATGGCGGCTGTCGAGTCAATGTGCAGGTCCTTCAGATACTTGTGATCGATCTTCATCGTCACTTCGACCGAAGTCGGAGTGCGATCCTGCACAATCCGCACGTGCTGCACGTTGCCGATCGTCACTCCCTTGCAGTGACACCGGGGCCCCGTCTTTCAGCCCCTCCGCGTTTCGAAAGTAGCAGCGCAGGTCAACCTTCTGGGAAAACAGCCCCCCGGTGGTTCCTGACATGAGAAAGATGAGACCGACCAGTACGGCCGTGGCCGCCAGCACCAGCGCTCCCACTCTAAGTTGTGACCACTGAATCTCTTTGCGGCTTGGCACGAATCTCCCCTTACACAATGGATGCAGCAGACGCCTTGAGGATACCAGAAGGAGCGGGCTAAATTGACTGTCCTAATTTCCACGTTCCAGAACGACGCTCGCCGACGCAAGTTCAGCCGTATGAGTCAGTGAGAGCGCAACTGAGGAAAAACCCATCCGTGCGGCAATCTCGGCTGCCCGTCCGTGGAACTTGAGGCTCGGCCTTCCGCTCGGCTCCCGAACCACTTCAAACTCCAGCCAGTTCACCCCGTAGCTGATCCCCGTGCCCAATGCCTTGGCTGCGGCCTCTTTGGCGGCAAATCTAGCGGCAAAACTCTCGGCGGAGTTGCGCTTCCGCAGGCAGTACGCCTGCTCCGCAACTGTGTATACCCGGTTCAGAAAGCGGCTTCCATAGCGATCGATGGAGCGCTTGATGCGGCGAATCTCGACCAGATCGATTCCCGAGCCAATGATCATCTTCCTTACAAACTACAACATTTCTCCTCTTTATGGGCGTCTCTTCCCGCCCCGTTGCTCCGTTTTGGCATCGCGCCATGACCCGCGGGTAACATCGGCTTTCCCAACCAGAGGCCTTTCCAAAGCCATTGACCCGCTTGGGCTTGGCCGTCTGTCTCAAACCCGGTCAGGCGCCGTTCAACTCCGGAACAGACTTGATTCCATCCCCACCCCCTCCGATAAGCACCCTGTGAGGCGCACTATGCTGGCCAACGAAGCTGGGCAATCGATGAGCATTCCATGGGCATTGCAAATGAAGGCCGTCTCCGTTGAAGAGCCGGGCAGGTTGGTCCAGGTCCTTACCGGCGCGATCCTGGGCTGCGGTGGATGGGTGCTCAACCGCGGAGCCAACGATACCGGAACCATCAACATGCTCTTCGAGTTTGAGCGCCAGGTCTGCGTTGACGTCTACAGCGTGCTCATCGCCGCCGGACTGGAACTCAGCCAGAACGGCCACATCCGTTTTACTGAGCTTTGCCAGTGCACCTGCAGCAACCGACGGTCTTGCGGCGATGAGATTGCCAGCATCGATCTTGAAATCCAGACTTACCCGGTTGACGTTGCGCGCACCCACCACTTTTTTGAGTCCGCCTGACCCGTCAACCCGCCTCCACCAGTCCGTACCGTCTCTGCCAGGCCTCTTTCAGCCGTCCCCATACCCGTGCACGTTCCGCTTCCGTCAATTCGGCGTCAGGCTCGTTGGCAAACTTGGACGCCTCCAGTTTGGCAAGCTCCAGCAGTTTTCGGTCGCGCACCAGGTTGGCAACGCGAAAATCCGGCAGCCCCGCCTGCCGCGTTCCAAAAAACTCGCCCGGGCCGCGCATCGTCAGGTCCAACTCCGCCAGTTCGAACCCATCCTGTGTGCGCACCATCGCGTTCAATCGTTCCTCGGCAAGTTCGGTCACCTTGGGCCCCGTCATCAGGACGCAGTAGCTTTTTGCCGCACCACGCCCCACGCGGCCGCGCAACTGGTGCAACTGCGCCAGCCCGAACCGTTCCGCATGTTCAATCACCATCACCGTCGCGTTGGGCACGTCCACTCCAACCTCGATCACCGTTGTGGCCACCAGCACGTCGATCTCGCCGCGCTGAAAGCGGCGCATGATGATTTCTTTCTCATCTGCATCAAGGCGCCCGTGCAGCAGCCCTACGCGCAGCCCCGCTAACGGTCCCGATCGCAGTTTTTCGTGCATCTCCACGGCCGATTTCAGCCCCGACTTTGCCCCGGGATTCGCCTCCTGCGCAGCTTTGGGAAACAGCTCCGCCGTCTTGCCCTTGCGAACCGGCTTGGGTGCCCCCGGTCTCGTTTTTGAGACCGGGGATGAAGCGTCGTCTGTGAGATCCACTCCAATCTCCGGGTCGTGCGAGAAGTCCAACTCCGGCTGGTCGTCCTTCGTCCCCTCAATCACCGGGTAGACGATGTAAGCCTGCCTCTTCAGCGCCACCTGTTTCCGCACAAACTCCCAAACCTCGTCAGCCCGCTCCCCCGCCACCCTCCGCGTCACAATCGGCGTGCGTCCCGGAGGCAACTCATCCAGAACGCTCAGATCCAGGTCGCCGTAAAGCGAAAGCGCCAGTGTCCGCGGAATCGGCGTAGCCGTCATCACCAGCACGTCCGGCTCCGGTTGATTTGGTTTTTTCATCAGCTTGAAGCGTTGCAGCACGCCAAACCGGTGCTGCTCGTCCACCACCACCAGTCCCAGGTTGTCGAATTGCACCTTCTCTTCAATCAGCGCATGGGTCCCGATCACCAACTGCGCATCGCCCCGGTTGATCAGTCCCCGCGTATGCCGCTTCCTTTCCTCATCGAGCGACCCCGTCAGCAGCACAATCCGCGGCTTCCGCGACGACCGCTCCAGCAGCTTGCGTGCCGCCAGAAAATGCTGCGTTGCAAGAATCTCCGTCGGCGCCATCAGCGCTGCCTGGTAGCCGTTCTCCATCGCCACCAGCATCGCCTGAAACGCCACAATCGTCTTGCCTGAACCCACATCGCCCTGCAGCAGCCGCCGCATCGGGCTAGGGCCCCGCATGTCCGTCACAATCTCGCCCAGTGCCCGCTTCTGCGCCGTCGTCGGGTGGAAGGGCAATACCTCGCGAATCGCCTCGCGCACCTTGTCCGTGGTCGCAAACCCAATCCCGACGCGTTCCCGCATGCGCCGCCGCTTCAGTTCCAGCCCGAGTTCCAGAAAAAACAGCTCTTCAAAAATCAGCCGCCGATGCGCCGCCGTTCCCGCGCTTTGCAACTGCGCAAACGGCGTGCCCTCCGGCGGAAAATGCACATCCCGCAGCGCTGTTTCTCGGTCCGGCAGCCCCAGCCGCTCCAGCAGCCTCCGCGGCAGGCACTCCGGCACGCCTCCCTGTATCGTCCCGCGCATCGATTCCAGCAGGTTGAAGATCACCCTGCGCTGCCAGCGCGAGGCCAGAGCGGCTGCCGCCCAGCGATTCGTACACCGGCGTGATGCGCCCCACCTCAAGCAGCCTCGTCTCCGCATCGGCGCTTTCATCGGGCAGCAGCTCAAACTGCGGCTGGATCATCTTCAAGTTGCTGCTCGACCGCGACGGCTCAACCTTGCCGTACACAGCCACCGTCTGCCCGGCATGAAACTTCCCGTTCAAGTAGGTCCCGTTGAACCACACGCATTTCAGCGCGCGTTGTTGTCCCTGTCCAACGGTCAACTCGAAGATCGGCGCCCGGCGCGTCCTGAGCAGAATCGATCCGCGCACCTCGGCAATAACGCTCGCCATCTCGCCTGCCTGCAATTCGTCGAGGCTGCGCGGATTCTGCCGGTCCTCATAGCGGAAGGGCAAGTGGTACAGCAGGTCTTCGGCCGTCAAAATGCCTTTGGCAGCCAGCATCTCCGCCACGCGCGGCCCCACGCCCTTCACATACATCACCGGAGTGTCGAGACCAGCCACACTCAGGATGCTAAATGGCGCCTCTCTGCAGCGACAAACCAGGCGCGCTTTTCCGCATGGCCTTGGGCTCGTCCACAGCGGGCCTTCCTTCCATACAGCAAGCGCTGGGCCGTAGAATCCACATTGCACCCGGAATCCTGCCAGTGCGAACGCCAGTTTTATGACTTGCGTTCCTGCTTGAAGACCGGCAGCAAGCGAAAGAGCGGCTCATGAAGACGGAATCGAACTTCGTCGAAGCAAGCGTCACCAACAGCATCGGAACCATCGTTCTCAACAATCCCGGCAAGCACAACGCTCTCAGCAAGGAGCTGATCGACGGCATCTGCTCCGTGCTTGAGCAGATGCAGCAGCAGGACGTCCGCGTCGTCATCCTGCGTGCGCCTGCTGGCTCCCGAGTGTTTTCCGCCGGCCACGACATCCGCGAGTTGCCCACCAATGGCCGCGACCCACTCACCTACGACGATCCGCTGCGCCGCGTCATCCGCACCATCGAGCATTTTCCCGCGCCCGTGATCGCCATGATCGAGGGCAGCGTGTGGGGCGGTGCCTGCGAGCTGGTCATGAGCTGCGACATTATCGTCGCCGCCGACGACACCACCTTCGCCATCACCACCGCCAAGCTCGGCGTGCCCTACAATATCTCGGGAATCCAGAACTTTCTCAACACAGGCGGCATGCCGCTCTGCAAGGAGATGCTGTTCACCGCGCAACCCATTCCAGTCAGCCGGTTGCTCTCGCGGGGAATCGTCAGCCACGCTGTGCCCAGAGACCAGTTGCAAGGCCTTACCCAGTCCATGGCCACGCAGATCGCCGCGAATTCGCCTCTGGTCGTCAGCCTGCTCAAAGAAGAACTGAGGCTCCTGTCCGCCTCGCACAATCTCGGCCCTGAGACCTTCGAACGCGTACAGGCCATGCGCCGCCAGGTCTACGACAGCGAAGACTATCAGGAAGGCATACGCTCGTTTTTTGAGAAGCGCGCGCCGTCGTTTCAGGGAAGTTAAAGTGCGCGAATCGTGGTGAACCCGACCGGTAGCGAACAAGCCGCATTAGCAGCAATGTGATGAGTCGGGATAGGGCTTCAGATCGCCTACGCAAGTCATGCGGAGAAACCCATCTAGATTTCGCCCCCTACGCCGCCTCCGGTTCGTACACCCGCACCTCTGCTTCAATGGCCTTGCTCAGGGCGAGTTTGGCCTTGGTCAGGTCGTGCATCTGCTGGAGATTGAGCCAGAACTCCGGACTGTTATTGAAGAAGCGGGCCAGGCGCAGTGCCGTGTCGGGGGTAATGGCGCGCTTGCCGCGAACAATCTCGCCGATCCGCGTCGACGGCACGCGAATACTCATGGCCAGCCGGTGTTGGCTAAGACCCAGGGGCTTCAGAAACTCCTCCAACAGCATCTCTCCCGGCGACGTCGTCACATACTGGTAATTCCAACCATGAGCGGGACGCACGAGCGGCACCCTATTTCCGGCCTTTCCGTTCCCGGTGGTAGTCGACGATTTCAACGTCATACGCTCCATCCTCCTTCCATACAAAGCAAATGCGGAACTGGTCGTTGATGCGGATACTGTATTGACCCCGCCTGTTTCCTTTTAACGGCTCCAGCATATTTCCGGGAGGGTCGCGGAGGTCATCGAGCCGTGTGGCCGCATCCATCCGGTTGAGTTTCCTGCGGGCGACGCTTTCAAGGCCGCGCCATCGCCGGTTTGTGCCCACCTGAGCCAACTCCGCCGTGTCGCGGTCTTTAAAGCTCCGGATCATGAAAGAATTGTAGGCTGCGACGCGTTCAACGTCAAGCAGGTTACACTGCACCTGCCATGGCGCACCGTGTATGTTTATATGCGTCGCAATCCAGGCGCGTCGGAGGAATCTTAAAATGCACCAACTCAATCGCCGCAGTTTTCTCAGGGCAGCAGGCGCTGCATCCGCAACCACCATGCTCGGCGCAAGAATCCACGCTCTCGCCGCCATGCAGGAGCCTGCCAAGCCGGTCTCGCCCAACGATCACATCCAGATCGCGCTCATCGGCGCCGGCGGCCAGGGCCAGGGAGACACCAAGGTCGCCGTGCAGGTTCCCGGCGTCAAGCTTGTTGCCGTGGCCGACTGCTACAACGGCCGCCTCGCCCACAGCAAGGAAATCTGGGGCGACGACATCTTCACCACCCGCGACTACAACGAGATCCTCGCCCGCAAAGACATTGACGCCGTCATCATCGGCACCCCCGACCACTGGCACAAACGCGCCTCCTGCGACGCCATGAAGGCCGGCAAAGATGTCTATTGCGAAAAGCCCATGATTCATCTCTACGAAGATGGCCCGGAGATGATCGAGACCGCGCGCACCACAAACCGCATCATCCAGATCGGTAGTCAGCGCGTCAGTTCGCTCCTCTACATCAAGGCCAAAGAACTGCTTGAAGCCGGCGCCATCGGCAAGCTCAACATGGTCACCGCCCGTTGGGACCGCAACTCCGCCATGGGTGCATGGAGCTATACCGTCCCGCTTGATGCCTCGCCCGAAACCTGCGACTGGCCGCGCTTCCTCGGCACCGCACCGAAAATTCCCTTCAACCCCGAGCACTTCTTTCAGTGGCGTAAATGGAAGGCCTACGGCAGCGGCGTCGCCGGCGATCTGTTCGTCCATCTGTTCAGCGGAACCCACTTCATCACCGGCTCCCACGGGCCCACGCGCGGCATGGCCACCGGCGGCCTGCGCTTCTGGAACGACGGCCGCGACGTGCCCGACGTCATGCTCGGCCTCTTCGACTATCGCGAAGGCTTCAACCTCAGCTTGCGCGTCAACTTTGTTGACGGTGGCGAAGAAAGCGAAGGCCTCATCTTCACCGGATCTGAAGGCACCATGGAAATCGGAGGAAACGCCGTCACCGTCAATCGTGTTCCACGCGAACGGGCGCCCGGCACCATGATCGATACTTTCACTGAGGAGATGCAGAAACAGATCCTCGCCGAATACAGCAAAAAATATCCGGCCCACTCCGGTTCTGAATCGCTCGGCGGAGTCGAAAAGTTTGAAGCTCCGCATGGATACAGCGACAGCTACGACCACTTCAAAAACTTCTTCGCGTCGGTGCGCTCGCGCAAGCCCGTCGTCGAAGATGCGGTCTTCGGTTATCGTGCGGCCGGCGCAGCCTTGCTGAGCAACCTCAGCATCGAGCGCGGCCAGGTAGTCAGCTGGGACCCCGACGCCATGAAGCTGCTCTAACTGCCGCGCCTCTGTGAGCCTTTGTTAAACTGCAGGAGTGTTCGTAGCGCTGGCCTCCCGGCCGGCTGTAACGCGGGTCTCCTGACCCGCGTTCTCAACGGTCACCAGGAGTTCTCATGCCAGTTGTCGAGCTCGCAGGAGTCACCAAAGCCTACGAGAGCAAGGTCGCGGTCGACAATCTGAGTCTTTCCATCGACGCCGGCCAGATGTTTGGCCTGCTCGGCCCCAACGGCGCAGGCAAGACCAGTTCGATCCGCATGATGATGGGCATGACCATGCCTGATTCCGGCCAGGTAAAGCTCTTTGACAAGCCCTTCGACCGCAAGAGTCTCGAGCGCGTGGGCTATCTGCCCGAAGAGCGCGGCCTCTACAAAAAGATGAAGGTCATTGACCAACTCATCTTCTTCGGAAATCTGCATGGCCTCTCGGCCGCCGACGCGCGCAAAAAGGCCATCGCATGGGCAGAGCGCATGGAGATTGCCGACGCCCTGCAAAAGAAAACCGAAGAGCTCTCCAAAGGCATGCAGCAGAAGATCCAGTTCATCGCTACGCTGCTCCATCAGCCTGGAATTATCGTCATGGATGAGCCCTTCAGCGGCCTCGATCCGGTCAATGCCGTCCTCGTCGAACAAACCTTGCTTGAGCTCAAAGCGCAGGGCAACGCAATCCTGTTTTCCACTCATCGCATGGACCAGGTCGAGAAGCTCTGCGAATCCATCTGCCTCATTAACAATGGCAAGGCTGTGCTCGCCGGCAAGGTTCGCGAAATCAAAGCCAGCTATGAGCGCAATCGCGTCGTCGTCGAGTTCGAAGGGAGCGCGGCTTTCCTTGAGAGCGACGAAATCGCTGAAGCAAAGAACTTCTCCGGCCACGCTGAAATCCGTCTCAAGCCCCACGGCGACGCGCAAAAGCTCCTGCACCTTGCAGCTTCCATGGCTACCATCTACCGCTTTGAACTGGTTGAGCCTTCGCTCGAGGAGATCTTCATTCTCACGGTAGGAGGCAACGAACATGAATAAGATGCTCCTCATTGCCCGCCGCGAATATCTTGAGCAGATCCGCAGTCGCGGTTTCCGCCTCTCCACCATCGGCCTGCCCGCGCTCTTCGCCATCGTGATTGGCGTCGGCTACTTCGCCAGCCTTGGCCTCGGTGGCCACAAGCATCTGGTCATCGCGGCAAGCGACCCCGCTCTCGCCGCTCAGGTGCGCGACCGTCTCCTCAAGGGCAAGGAAACCAAAACCACCATCGACATCGTCGCGTCCGCCGACGCGAACTCCCGCGCCGATCTCATTCGCCAGATTCACGCGGAGTCCATTGACGGCCTTCTCGCCATCGATGCCCAGCCCGGCGCATTACCCACGGTCACCTACACCTCGCGTTCCGCCGGTGACTTCCAAACCAACGCCCGCCTGCGCAATGCGCTCAATGATGGAATCGTGGCTAACCACCTGGCCCTCGCTGGCGCGACGCCGGACCAGATCGATGCGCTCCTCAAGGGCGTGGCCATTCAAACCTTCCAGGTCAAGAGGGACGGTTCGGTCGTCAAGTCCAATGCCGAAGCCTCTTTTTGGAAGGGCTACGTCATGGCCCTTCTGTTGTCGATGACCACCATGATCTATGGCCTCAACGTGGCGCGCTCCATCATTCAGGAGAAGACCTCGCGCATCTTTGAAGTCATGCTGGCAACCGTCAAGCCCGGTGACATGCTTGCCGGCAAGCTCATCGGCGTTGGCGCAGTCGGCCTCACGCAGATTCTCATCTGGGTCGTCGCCGGAGCAGCCATCCTCCTCTCGCCCTTCGCCGCGGCGCTCATGACCGGGGAACTGCAAGTCCACTTCTCCTGGACTGAAGGCATTCTCTTTCCCGTTTACTTTTTGCTCGGCTACCTGCTCTACAGTTCGTTGTTCGCCGGCCTGGCCGCCACCTGCGAAACCGAACAGGAACTGCAGATGTATATGCCGCTGGCCGCCGCGCCAACGTGGCTCAGCTTCGCGCTCATCATCCTCGTCATCAACGACTCCAACTCCCCCTGGTCCATCCTCGCCTCGCTCTTTCCGCCCACGGCCCCCATCATCATGTTCCTGCGCATGGCCTCTGAGATTCCGCCCCTCTGGCAGATAGGCCTCTCGCTCTCGCTCATGGTGGTCAGCATCTGGGCGACCCTCTGGTTTTCCTCGCGCCTCTATCGCATCGGAATCCTCATGTACGGCAAGCGTGCCACTCTGCCCGAACTGATCCGCTGGCTGCGCTACAGCTAGAGAATTCTCGAATTGACAATGTTTTGAAAGGGCACGGCTTTAGCTGCGCCGAAAATCTTCCTTCAAGGATGAATGGGCTTTAGCCCCCGAGCGACGCCTTTCACCAACTCCGCCAACTACGCTAACTCCGCTAGCTCCGCTAAAATCGAGACAGTGACCACCGAACCAACATCAGATCGGGTGCAGGGGAAGGTAGAATTCACCGTCACCCAGCGCCTGGCCCTGGCCGTCGTCCCCCGCATCGTCTGGGCTCTCGTCTCTCTTGTCGGCCTCACCTGGCGCTTTGAGGTCATCGGTGAGGAAGGCTCGACGCCGCTCCTCTACGGCGCTGGCGCAGGGCCGCGCATCTTCTGCTTCTGGCACCAATGCGTGTTGCCGTGCGCCATCTACTATCGCCGTACTCGCGCCACCATCCTCATCAGCCAAAGCTTCGATGGCGAATTGATTACGCGCATCCTCAACCTCTTCACCTTTCGCGCCGTCCGCGGCTCCAGTTCACGCGGCGCCCGAGAAGGTTTGCTCGGGCTCAAGTCTGTCATCGAAAGCGGCGACCCCGCCATCTTCACCGCCGACGGCCCGCGCGGCCCCATTTACCGCACCAAAATGGGTCCCATCAAGCTGGCGCAACTCACCGGCGCACCCATCGGCGCATTCCATCTGGAGCCCGAACACGCCTGGGTCATGAAATCCTGGGACCGCTTCCTCGTGCCACGCCCCTTCACGCGCATCGTCGTCAGTTGGGCACGCTGGACCCACGTCCCCACAGATCTGCCTGAAGAACAATTCGAGCCAAAACGCGAAGAGCTCAACGCCGCCATCGAACGCGCCCGCATCAACGCGCTCACGCACCTGGGAAAACCCCATGCCTGAGAGCACTACTTCAAAAGGCAAAAGTGCGGAGCACGTCTCCGACTTCGATTTCCATCTGCCTCCGGAGTTGATTGCGCAACAACCGCCGGCCGTCCGCGGCGCGAGCCGCATGTTGGTGCTCAATCGCGCCACCGGCCCACTCGAAGATTCCCATTTTTCTCAACTCGGCGACCTGCTCCGGCCCGGAGACCTGCTCGTCCTCAACGACAGCCGCGTCATCCCAGCCCGTCTCTATGCGCACCGCACTCTCGTCCGCGAACGTGAACGACCGACCGGCCAAATTGAAGTTATGCTCACCGAGCCCGCCGGCGAAAATCTCTGGCACGCCCTGGTCCGTCCCGGCCGCAAAGTCGCAATCGGCGAGCGTCTCGTCTTTCCCGCTCCCACAGGCGAAATTCTTCTCGAAGCTGAAGTGCTTGAGCGCGGCCAGTTCGGCGAGCGCCTTCTTCGCTTTGCGCCTTCGGCAGATTTCTTCGCAATCCTCGATCGCATCGGCCACATGCCCCTGCCGCCGTACATCCGCCGCGACGACGCCCTCGAAGACCGCGAGCGCTACCAGACGGTTTTCTCTCACGATAGAGGTTCAGTCGCCGCCCCAACCGCAGGCCTGCACTTCACGCCCGACATGCTCGATTCGCTCGCTCTCAAAGGAATCGAAATCGCCAAACTCACGCTCCACGTCGGTCTCGGCACTTTTGCGCCCCTCCGCGTTGACCGGCTCGACGAAGTCAAACTCCACCGCGAACGCTACACAATCTCGCCAGTCGCAGCCAACTTAATCAACTCCGCCGCACGCAGTGCTCGAAGGATCGTCGCCGTCGGCACCACCGTCGTCCGCACCCTCGAGGCCGCTGCTCTTCAGGCCAAGGGCAGGGAACTCGAGCCCCACTACGGTGAAACAGACATCTTCATCTCGCCCGGCTTCAGGTTCCAACTCGTCAGCGCCTTGCTCACCAACTTTCACCTTCCGCAATCGAGCCTGTTGATGCTCGTCAGCGCCTTCGCCGGCCGCGAGCCAGTGTTGGCCGCATACCGCCATGCCGTCGAACAGAAATACCGCTTCTTCAGCTACGGCGATTGCATGTTCATCTGCTAAACAGCCCAACGCGCCGCTATTGTGCGATCCGATTCTGCCCGTCAGCTTTCCGCTTTCCTCCTCCGGCTCAGGACGCTATGGTGTTGTCATGGCCCCATCGCAGTCTGATCCCGGCGCAGCCGCGGTTGCCGCACCGGCCCCTCCCGGTCATTTTTCATCGGATTTTTTCGCGTCACCTCATGCACGTTTCGGTACTCATCCTGCTGGCCATGGCGCTCTCAAGCAGCCTGCTCACCCCCGCAGATCAGTTGCGCGATCCCGACGTCTGGTGGCATCTGGCCGATGCCCGCATTCTCCTCACGCAGCACCATTTCATCCGCGTTGAGCCGTACGCCTTCACTCTCGCCGGCCAAAGCTGGATCAACCCTGAGTGGCTTTCTGAGGTTCCCATTTGGCTGGCCTACAACTCGGCCGGCCTGCTCGGAATTTTCCTCTTTTCCGTGCTCTGTCTCTGCGCCAATATCCTTTTCGTGTACTGGCGCTGTATGCGCACCTCGCAACACTCCGCGGCCGCGTTCTGGGCCTCGGTCATGGGACTCGTCCTGATGACCACCAACACCGGCCCGCGCACCATCCTCCCCGCTTACCTCGCCCTCGGTGCTGAGATGGCTTTGCTTGAAGCGGCCGAAGATGGAAAACACCGCTTGCTCTGGCTGCTGCCGCCGCTGTTCTGCGTCTGGATCAACCTCCACGGCAGCGCTCTTGTAGGCCTGTTTCTGTTCGCGCTTTATATTGCCTGCGGCTGGTTCTCCTTCAGCATGGGAATCATCGTCCAGTCCGCCTGGCCCAGCGAGCATCGCCGCAGGCTACTCACGATTTTTGCCGCGTCCGCCGCCGCGCTCTTCATCAATCCCTACGGCTGGCGCCTGGTCTGGAATCCCTTTGACATGCTGGCGAACCAGGGCCTCATGCAGACCTTTGCCGAAGAATGGCAGCCGCTCAGCCTGGCCTGGTACGCGGGCAAAGTCTCGGTTGCGGTCATCGTCCTTCTTGTCATCGCCAACTTCCTCCGCAGCCGCAGTTGGAAGATCTACGAGGTGGCCTTCGTCGTTTATGCCTGGTATGCCGCCTTCGCGCACGCGCGCTTCACCTTCTTTGCCGCCGTCATCACCATCCCGCTGCTGGCGCGCGAGTCGGCGCGGAGCTTCCTGCTTCCGCTCGATCCCAAGACCATGCCGGCGATGAACGCCTTGTTCGCCGCCGCCGTTGCTTGCGTTCTCTTCGTTTACTTTCCATCGCAATCGTCGCTCAACAAGGCCATGAATGCGATGTATCCCATGCAGACCATCGCGTCTCTCCAGCCCTCCTGGCGGATTGTGAATCCTGACGGCCTCGGCGGGCTCCTTGCCTTCGAGGGCAAACCCGACTTCGTTGACACGCGCTGGGATACCTTTGTGCATCACGGCGTCATGCAGGACTACCTCTCCATCAAGTTCCTTGGCAATTCGCTCGCCCTGCTCGACCAATACAAGATCGACCATGTACTCATGCGTTCCGGCGAGCCGCTCAGCTACCTCTTGCAGCGTGTTCCCGGCTGGCGTGTGGACAGAACAGAGGGAACCGGCGACGATACCTGCCTGCTGTTTTCGAGAACCCCTGCCGCAACGCCGCAAAAGTAAAACTTCGCTCCCGAGGCTGCTAAACTCTGGAACGTGCCCGATCAAGCCAAACCGCCCGTCTTCCTGCTCGACACCATGTCGTTCATCTTCCGCGCCTACCACGCCATGCAGCGTTCGCGGCCCATGTCCACGCGCGGCGGCCTGCCTACCGCGGCCACCTATGTCTTCGTCAACATGATTAAGAAGTTGCGCCAGGACTTTGAGCCGCAGTACTTTGCGGCCGTCTTTGACCTGAGCGGCGAAGTCTTTCGCGACGAGCGCGCCCGCACCATGGGCCCCCTCCGCAAGTGGAACTCCAAGACCCAATCCTTCGACGAAGTCACCTATGAGGGCTACAAGGCCAATCGCGAAGCCATGCCTGAAGATCTGCGCCGCCAGATCCCCTACATCCGCCGCGCCCTCGAAGCGCTCCGCATTCCCATCCTTGAAGCCCAGGGCTTTGAGGCTGACGACGTCATCGGCACCCTCGCGCGCCAGGCCGCCGAGCACCAGCACGAGGTCTTTATCGTCTCCGGCGACAAGGACATGATGCAGCTCGTCACGCCCCAGGTAAAAATCCTCAATCCCCAGAAAGACAACCTCATCCTCGATCCGGAAAAGGTCACTGAAGTCCTCGGCGTCCCGCCGGAAAAGGTCATCGACGTCATGGCTCTCCGCGGCGATGCAGTCGACAACATCCCCGGCGTCCCCGGCATCGGCGACAAAGGCAGCGTAAAGCTGATTCTCCAATTTGGCAGCGTCGAAGCGGTCCTCGACCGTGCTGCCGAGGTCGGCGGCAAGACTGGCGAATCACTCCTGCTAAATCGCGATGCGGCGTTGCTCTCCAAGGAACTCGTCACCATCGACAGCCACGTCCCCCTTGAACTCGATCTGCACGCAATGGAAACCCAGGCTCCCGACCTTGAAGCCTGCCGCGAGCTCTTCACCGAGCTTGAATTCACTTCCATGCTCCGCGACCTCGCGCCCGCCACCGGTGCAGACCCAATCGAGCTCATCGACGAACCCACCACTGATCAAGCTGCGCACTTCTACACCACTGCTCGTGCAAACGGCTTTGCGTTTGTGCTCGATGCAGCCTCATCGGCCTCGCCTTCAGACGAAGAGGAACCGCCCCCTGCACAATCCCTCCTCGATCTCTCTCAAGCGGAGGAGAAAAGGCCAGCCTTTGCCGTAGGCGTCTGCGCCGAACCCGGAGTCGCGCTCAAGCTCCCCTTGACGCCGGAGCTGCGCCTTTTGCTTGAGGACGCCTCCATTCAAAAGCAAACCCACGACTTCAAGTTATCTCTGCATCTGTTTCAACAAAATGGCGTTGCTCTGCGTGGCCCGGTGGACGACACTATGCTGCTCTCCTACGCGCTCAATCCCACCCACGCAACCCAGGCGCTCGCCGATGTAGCAGCGCGCCACGGGCAGCCCGCTCCGGATTCGCTCGCCGCCGCAGCCGCCTCCGTCTCCGCCCTCGTTCCCACACTCCTCGCCGCCGCACGCGAGTCTGCGGTCGAGCGCGTGTACCGCGACATCGATCTGCCCCTCGCTCCCGTCTTGTTTCGCATGGAGCAGGTCGGCGTGCGCATTGATACCGGTGTGCTCGGTGGCCTCTCAACCCGCTTCAGCCAGGAATTGGAACGCGTCGGCGAGCGCATCTTTGAACTTGCCGGCCGCCGCTTCAACATCAACTCACCCAAGCAACTCGGCGAGGTCCTGTTCACCCACATGGGCCTTGCAGCGCCGGCCGCTCGCGGCAAAAGCAAAAATGTCTCCACCGCGCAGGACGTGCTGGAGCAGCTTGCCGAACACAATGAAGTCCCGCGCCTGGTCCTCGAATACCGCCATCTCTCCAAGCTCAAATCCAATTACATTGACGCGTTGCCGCTGCTGGCTGACGCGGCCTCCCGCGTCCACACAACCTTTCAGGCCGCCGCCACGGCAACAGGCCGCCTCTCCTCCGTCAACCCGAACCTGCAAAACATTCCCATCCGCACCGAGCTCGGCCGAGAAATCCGCGCTGCCTTCACCGCATCTCCCGGAACCGAACTTCTCTCCGCCGATTATTCGCAGATCGAGCTCCGCCTCCTCGCGCATTTCAGCGGCGACCCGTTGCTGATGCGTGCCTATGAAGAAAACATCGACATTCACACGCTCACCGCCAGCGAGGTCTTCGGCGTTCCCATCGACACCATGGACAAGGAGACGCGCGGCCGCGCCAAGGCCGTCAACTTCGGCATCGTCTACGGAATCTCCGCGTTCGGTCTTGCTGCGCAACTTGGCATTCCACAGAACGAGGCCCGTGCCTATATCGACCGCTACTTCGAGCGCTACAAGGGCGTGAAAACCTTTATTGAAGAAACCCTGGCGCAGGTGCGCAAGGACGGTTCAGTGCGCACGCTCTTCGGCCGCATGCGGCCCATCCCCGACATGGAGAGCCGCAACCCCAACCAGCGTGGATTCGCCGAGCGCACCGCCATCAACACGCCACTGCAGGGCACGGCAGCCGATCTCATCAAGCTCGCCATGATCGCTATCGATCGTCAGTTGACTGAGCGCAATCTGAAGACCCGCATGATTCTCCAGGTCCACGACGAACTCATCTTCGAAGTGTCCCTCGACGAAAAAAGCGAAGTGGAGACCTTGGTCCGCTCTCAGATGGAGGGAGTGGTCCAACTCAAAGTCCCGTTAGTCGCCGATGTAGGCTTCGGCCCCAACTGGCGAGACCTGTAGCGTCAATCTGCGCGCTACGGCTTCGCCCGCTCCGCCAGCCACTTTTTTAACCCAGGCTCCTGCAGTCGTCGCATCTCAATGCAGCCGTTGATGCGCTCAATCGCGTGCTTCAACTCCGTCTCCGCAGCCGGAACCGGATGCGCCGTGAAAAAGCTCTGCACGTCGTCCCGCGCTGCGTCCGAGCAAAAGCTCCCCGCGGAGTTCACCAGGGCTGACCCCATCTCCGGAGTCAGAAGGGCCTCCACCTTGTCCCAATGCGCCTGCATGAAACTCCACGCCATGTCCCGGTTCGCATCGATCTGCAAACTATCCGCAATCTGGATCGCCGCATCCTGGTTGCGCACCTTGCCTGAGATCGTATATTCGAGCGAACGCTGTTCCAGCGCTGGATTTTCAAACTCGGCGAGCAATCGCAGTGCACCCTCCTGAAACTCAGGATTGGTCGACGTCTCAAACACGTTCTGCAGTTTGTCAAAAAGCTCTGCATCCCCGTTGCGCGCCGCAATAATCAGCGCCGTCTGTCCAAGGTTCGGATCAACTGAGCTGGGATCGGCAATGTACTTCGCAGCAATCCGCGAAGCTTCTGAAATAATCTGCGGGTCCTTGCCGTAGTTGCCCAGGAACTCGAAGAGACTAGCGCGCAACTCTACCAGGTTCGCTGAATCTGTTGCTGAGGCCGGCCCGAGCTTCGCATAAATCGGGCTGAACGTGCTCCGAATCCATCCGGCCAAGGCGGCTTTCTCGTCCGCCGTTGATGCGATTCGGTCGTAGATCGTGTCCACTTCTCCCAGTGCGCTACTCACAACGGTCGCATTAGGGTCAGCCTTGAGAGCCGTCACCAGGTTCAGGTAGTCGCCGGCGGTAGCCTTGTTCGCTCGCAGTTGCGACCACTCGTCGCCCGTCAGGCTGATGCGTTCCGCCGGCGTCAGCTCAGTCTCAGCGCCCGCCACCAGCTTCGCAAAAACACTGGGCGGATACGCGGAGCGGTAGTAGCCGCTGGCGCGCGCGTTCGCAAAGAAAATCCCTCCGCTCGGCGTCTTCAGGCTCGTCGTAGCAGGCGTCAAAACTTCGCAGCTCTGCGCGTCGGAATCCCCGCTCTTGAAGCACACCGGCACAGTCCATTTCTGCCTGGGATCTGGTTGTATGCTCGGGCTCAGGAAGAACCGCTGCTGCTCAACTGTCACCTTACCGCCCGCGGGCACGCCAAAACTCAAAAGTGGTTCGCCCGCTTGCGAAATCAGCGAGTCCATGATCTTGTCCACCGGTTTGTGGCTGGTGGCTGTCTGCGCATTCCAGAAATCTTCGGCCGTCGCGTTCGCATACAGATGCGCCGACAGGTACGCATGCACGCCCTTGCGGAAGGTCTCCGGCCCCAGGTAGTTCTCCACTGAGAGCAATACGTCGCTGGCCTTGCCATACGAGATGCTGTCGAACATCTCCTCAATCTCGTCGCGCGTCTCTGCCTTCGCGCGGATAGCGCGTGTCGTCGGCTGCGCGTCGATCCTCAGGGTGTCGTCTTCGCTTGAAGCCACTTCCTGATCCATCGCCCACTCCGGATGCATCACGGCGACGGCTTTGTTCTCCATCCATGTGGCGAAGCCTTCATTCAGCCACACATTGTCCCACCACTTCATCGTCACCAGGTCCCCAAACCACTGGTGCGCCATCTCGTGCGCAATGGTCACGGCCACGCCCTTTTTCGCGTCCGTCGATGCCGTCTTCGGGTCCAGCAGCAACTCATCTTCGCGATAAGTGATGGCGCCGAAATTTTCCATCGCCCCCGCCTCAAAATCAGGCAGCCCGATCAGGTCCAGTTTCTTCAGCGGATAGGGAATTCCGAAGTACGTGTCGTAGTAGTGCAGCATGTACTTGGCAATCTCCAGCCCGTACTCGGTAAACGCAACCTTGTCAGGAGTCGAGCACACACGCACGGCCACGCCGTCTGATTCTCCAGCCGAGCATTTGAAGTCGCCTACCAGAAACGCAACCAGGTAGGTCGACATCTTCGGAGTCGTCAGGAACTTCAGCGTGTGCTTACCCGCGCCCGGTCCCGGCGTATCGCTCACGATCGGCCCGTTCGAAATCACCGTATCGCCCGCGTCCACCGTCAGCGCCACGTCGAACGTGGCCTTCATCGCCGGCTCATCGAAGCTTGGAAACGCGCGCCGCGCATCGGTCGATTCGAACTGTGTAACGGCATAATTGCGCCGGGCCGTCTTCGACAAATAAAACCCGCGCAGCTTGTCGTTCAGCGTTCCCGAGTACTCGATCTGCAGCCGAGCCTTTCCCGCCGGAATCTTCTCCGCAAACGTGAACGTCGCCTCTTCATTGTTCTTGTCGAGCGAAATCTTCGCCGTCTGCTGCTTCTCCGCCGCCGTCACCGTTACCGTCTTGAACGCGATGTCGACCGCATTCAAGGTAATGGCTTCGGAAGGCTCGGCCAGCGCCACATCGATGGTTTCGCTTCCCTCAAATGTCGCCTTGCCCAGGTCCGGCGTGATCGCCAGCGCATAGTGCTGCGGCGTCACCGTGCCGGGCAGACGTTCCGCACCAGCATTGCCGATAGAAAACATCGCCAGCAGAACTACGAAGCTGAATTGAAGGGTTGGGGAAAACCAGGGAGGTCTGCCTGTTGAAATTGCCATGATCCGATTTTGTCACACCGTTCCGGCTGTTGGTTACCGCTCAGGCCGTCTTATCCTTGTGCGGCAGCAGCGAATCCAGCATCAGCAGGCACGCGCCAATCACGATCGATGAGTCCGCCACGTTGAAGTCGGGCCAGTGGTACGTGAAGATGTGCACTTCGATAAAATCCACGACCGAACCATACGCGATGCGATCGTGCACGTTGCCCAGCGCTCCGGCAAACACCAGCGCGAGCGCCACGGTCGTCAGCGTAAAGCGGCTGCCCAGCCGGATCATCGCGATCAGTACCACCAGTGCCGCCGTTAGGGAGAAGCCGATCAACACCCATCGAACCGTGTGCGGCGATGCCGAATCGGCGAACATCGAAAACGCCGCGCCATCGTTGGTCCAGTGCGAAATGCGCAGCACATGCGGGATCAGCGGAATGCCTCCGCCGATTGGAACATGATTGCCGACCCAAATCTTGGTCAACCGGTCAGCAACCAGAACCAGAGCGGAGATCAAGAGCAGCCAGGGAAGCCGGCGAGGCGCGGTAAAGGTCACTTGGCCATCTCCGACGGCTCCGGCCGATCCACGCCCATCTCCGTCAGCGCCGTCTGGCAGCGCGTGCACACGTTCTCCCAAACCCCGTAATTGCTCACCACCGGCATAAAGTTCCAGCACCGCGCGCACTTGCTGCCGCTGGCTGGAAGAACTTTCACCACCAGTTCCGGCCCCTCAACCACAGCCACCGCGGAGACGTTGACCACTTCCTTCAGCCCCGCTGCGTGGCGCTTCAACAGCTCAAACAAAGTCCCCTTGGCCGCAATGTCAATCTCGGCCTCCAGCGCCTTGCCGATCAGCTTGTTCTGCCGCGCCTCTTCCAGCACGCGCATGGCCTCGTCCCGCACCGCGAACAGTTGCTTCCACTCAGTCAGCAGCGTTGCCGGGTCTTCAGAAAAAACTTCTTCCGGCTTGGGAAACATCGCCAGATGCACGCTGGCTTCGCGCCCAGCTACAGCAGGCAAATACTCCCAAACTTCGTCGGCCGTGAAACTCAAGATCGGCGCAACCAGTCGCACCAGCGTCTCTGAAATCTTCCACAACACCGTCTGCGCTGACCTCCGCTCCTTGCTTGTCGGCGCGAACGTATACATCCGGTCCTTCAGCACGTCCAGGTAGAACGAGCTCAGATCCACAATCGCAAATTCGTTCACCGCCTGGTACACGCGATGGAATTCAAATCCCTCATACCAGCCCAGAATCTTTTCCGTCAGCTCCCGCGTGCGCGCCAGCATGTACCGGTCCAGCGGCAGCAGTTCACTCTCCGCGACGCCATCCCGCTCCGGCGAAAAGCCGCTCAAATTCCCCAGCAGAAACCGGAACGTATTGCGCAGCTTGCGATACAGCTCCGCGCAGCGCTGCATCAGGTTTTCGCTGGCCGCCATGTCTTCGCGAAAATCAATCGACGCAACCCACAGCCGCACAATCTCGCCGCCCATGCGGTTGGCAATGTCCACAGGATCAACGCCGTTGCCCAGCGATTTCGACATCGCCCGGCCCTGCTCATCCAGCGTCCACCCCGCCGTCGTAACGTGCGAGTAAGGCGCGCGCCCGCGCAACGCAACACTCGTCAGCAGGGAAGAGTGGAACCAACCGCGATGCTGATCGCCGCCCTCCAGATATAGAACCTCCGTCCCCTTGCCTTCCTGAAATTCCTTGTACGCGCCCTTCAACTCTTCATCCGATTCGCAAACCGCAAACCAGCTTGTCCCCGAGTCAAACCACACATCCAGAATGTCCGTTTCCTTGCGGAACGTCTTGCCTCCGCACGCAGCGCATGCCGCGTCCTTCGGCAGCATCGCGGCGGTATCCGTCGTGTGCCAGGCTTCCGCGCCCTCATTCTCAAACAGCCGCACAATCTTCGCGTTCAGCGCCGCATCCATGATCGGCTTCTCGCACGCCTCGCACATGAACACCGCGATCGGCACGCCCCATATCCGCTGCCGGCTGATGCACCAGTCCGGCCGCGTCGCAATCATGTTCGTGATCCGTTCCTTGCCCCACGCCGGATCCCACACCACCTTGTCGATCTCTTCAATCGCAAGCTGCCGGAATGTCGTCTCCGTTCCATCCGCCCGCTTCATCGGCGTTTCCAGCCCGATGAACCACTGCTCCGTCGCGCGGAAGATCACCGGATGGTGACAGCGCCAGCAATGCGGATACGAGTGTTCCAGAGGAGCCCCTGCAAGCAGCGCGCCGCGCTCTTCCAGCATCGCCACGATCACTGGATTCGCAGCCCACACCTTCATGCCATCAAACGCCGGTGGCGCCGCCGCATGCCACACGCTCGCGTCGTAGTGAATGTGTCCGCCCGCATCCACGCGGCAGATTGGATCAAGGTTATAGCGCATCCCTGTATAGAAATCGTCCGCGCCATGCGCAGGTGCGGTATGCACTGCGCCCGTGCCCGTGTCTGCCGTTACGTACGTCGCCAGAACTCCAAGAATGCTGCGCTCCAGAAACGGATGCTGGAAGGTCACTCGATCGAGCCGTGCTCCCTTGAACCGCGCAATCTCTTTCGTCGCGCCCAGTTTGCACGCAGCCGCCACTTGCTCAGCCAGCGAAGCAGCCACAATGTATACCGGCGCGTCCACGCCGTCGCCCGTCGCCAGCGCCACGTAGTCAAATTCAGGATGAAACGCCACGGCAAGCGACGCCGGCAGCGTCCACGGAGTAGTGGTCCATATGATGGTGTAGACCTCGTGGCCCGCCAGCTCCGGTGCAATCACCCCAGCGTCCGACGTCAGCTTGTAGCGCACATAAACCGACGGGCTGGTGTGCATCTCGTACTCCACCTCCGCCTCGGCCAGCGCCGTGCGGTCGTGGATGCACCAGTAAACAGGCTTCAGCCCGCGATAAACAAAACCCTTCTCAAGGAAGCCGTAGAACGCCTCCAGCGTCCGCGCCTCATAGTCCCGCGACATCGTCTTGTACGGCTTGTCCCAGCGTCCCAGGCAGCCAATCCGCTCGAACTGCGACGTCTGCAGGTCAACGTACTTCTGCGCGTACTCCCGGCAGGCTTCCAGAACCGCCGGAACCGGCATCTCCAGCTTCTTGCGCCCCAGCTTCTCGTCCACCTTGATCTCGATTGGCAGCCCATGGCAGTCGTAACCCGGCACATACGGCGCATCAAACCCCGCCATGGTCTTTGACTTCACTACAAAATCCTTCAAACCCTTGTTCAGGGCGTGGCCCAGGTGGATCGGTCCATTTGCATACGGGGGCCCATCGTGCAGCAGGTAGGCAGGGCGCCCCTTGCCCGCCTTGCGCAGCTCCGCATACAGGCCCAGAGTCGCCCAGCGCTCCAGGCGCAGCGGCTCATTGTGAGGCAGATTGGCCTTCATTGGAAAGCTGGTCTGCGGCAGGGTTAGGGTCGCCTTTAACTCCGGCGCTGGGGGCATCGTTTCTCCATCTTTTCGTGCAAAGTTGTTCATTTACCAGTGTAAATGCTCCCCAAAAGAATTCTGGGTAACAAACTGGCAGGACTTCGCGTCTATTGTTTATGGGAGCCGTCATTCGACCGGAATATGAATCCCCGGAGTTCGAGCCTGCGGAAAAAGGGCCCGTTACTTCCGAGACAAGTGCAGGGCCTCTCAAGCATAATGGATCATTGGTCCGTGATGGCTGCGGGCTCCCTGGCGAGCGAGCGGCCCTGGACAGCGCGGCACCAGTACCACCAGCAACGATGGCAAACAACATTCTCATCCAAGCAGATACGGATTCGCAGGCAGCCGAGGTCGCTCACGACAGCGACGCATTGATTGCCGCCTTCACGGGCAAGGCCCTTGAAGGGGACCCCATCTGGAAAGGCTTGTGGGAGAGCATTCAAGACCTCTTCTTTCCCAGGAAGCTTCCGCCGCTCGTGCTCACCTCCACGCCGATACCCGTGCCCGACCGCATGGCCGTCAAAGCCAACCCGGTCGCCATCGGCATCTCCACCACCATCAATCTCGCCATCCTTATCATCGTGCTCTTCTTCGTCGGCAAGAAGATCATTGACACCGTCAACAAGCCCTTGAGCGCCACCACCATCGACGTGGGCGACTACGACGCACCCAAGGCACTCAACAAGATGGGCGGAGGCGGAGGCGGCGGCGATCGCAGCATCATCGAAGCCAGCAAGGGAAAGCTCCCCATCATCGAGAAAGATCCTGTCGTGCCTCCGATGGTGCAAACCTTCGACAAGCCCAAAATCGCCATGCCTTCGGCCATCGACGTCCAGAAGGACATCAAGCTCCCTGACAACCCTGAATTGCAGAACATCGGCATGAAGGCCGGCGTCAACGTCGTGCTCTCCAACGGAACCGGTTCCGGCGGGGGCATGGGCAACGGCTCTGGCGGCGGACTTGGCTCCGGCAACGGCATCGGCTACGGTCCCGGCTCCGGATGGAACACTGGCGGCGGCCTGGCCCAGGTCGGTGGACGCGTCTCGGCCCCCGTACCTCTCTTCGAACCGGAGGCGGAGTTCTCTGATGAAGCCCGCCGCGCCAAGTATCAGGGTGTTTGCCTCGTCGGTCTCATTGTTGACGCGCAGGGAAATCCCCAGAATGTCCACATCGTTCGCACCCTCGGCATGGGCCTCGACGAGAAAGCCATGGAAGCCGTGCGCAAGTACAAGTTCAAGCCGGCCATGAAAGACGGAAAGACCCCGGTTGCGGTGTACGTCAACGTAGAGGTCAACTTCCGCCTCTATTGACGGCACCCCATCCCCCGTACCGGCCCCCGATCAGGGCAGGGAATTCAAGGGCGAAGCGCACAAGCGCTTCGCCCTTTCTGCTTTGCCCCAGCAACACCGGGCGCCTCGTGATTAGGCAGAATGCCGGGTGCCCCCGGTCCCTCGTCCGCCGCGGCGGAGGGACCGGGGAATGAATACTGCGGGTTGGGCCTAGCAGCCCTCCTCCGCCCCAATCCTTCACCGTTTCCAATCAACCTCCCGCCTCGATTGGCCCATCCCTTGCCACCTTCCATGTCACCAGCCCGCCCGTCAAACACCGGCCAGTTGGCTATCCCACGGAGGTGGGATTGTTCCTCTTTCGACAGTTTCATATCTTGATCCTCACGTGCCCGCCGAATCTCGCTCATCGGCAGTCATCGCCTTTTCTGGGGTCAACATTTCGCAAGGCTCAAACGAATCCTGATTCGTATGCCACCAGGTGTTTCTGCTTCCGCCCCCATGGGCCAAGTTGCCAAGGAGATTCGCATGAAATTCAGATCGATGGCCCTCGTGGTGGGCCTTTTGCTCGCCGGCTACTCAACCTTGACGCTCGTCAATTCCTCGCTCATCAGCGCCAAGTCCCAAACCCCCTCAAGCCAGGTCGTCAACGATCAGATCGCCGAATACAACATGGCCGTCAAGGCCGGCACCAGGACCGACCGCTGTGTTCAGGCCGGTTTCGTCGCTTCGGCCTACAACCAGACCCGCGATCAGGCCAATTATCAGAAGTGGGTGAACGTTCGTCGCGACGAGTGTCAGGCCGCCGGCCTCCCTCAGTAAAATAACTCCAAATCGGCTGCCTCGGCCTTCCTCCGGCCCCTTGCCGCGGGATTCAGAACTGATCCCGGGCCCTGCGCCGCCCAATTCCGCTCCGCCGACAGGCCCCCAGGGGCCTGTCAACGTCATCCTCAGTCCCAAATCCCTTGTTTAAATACTTGATACTCCTCAAGAAAGGCTATTCATCCAGCCTGCTCAGGGGTTACTCTAGTTACGTCATGCTGCAGGCTTCGGAACCTGCGTAACCTGGACGGCAGCGAGTGGAGTTTCGATCCACCGGCAACCACTGGAGCACTGGGCGAACCGGGCAGATTTTAACTTTTTAGCCCAAATTTGCCCATTTTAGGGCTCGCGATAGTTCGGAGTTCAAGGCTATGATAGGGGATGCATCGGTCCCGGTTGCTGGGACTGATCGTCCGGCCGAAGCCTCCGCAGATCGAGGACCGAGAGTATGCCAACACTTTTTACCCCTGATCCCCCGCACTTTCGTTTCTCATCTGAGGCGGACGAACGTTACCAATGGGTCGTACGAAGCGCCGCGATCATCTCCATCCTTGTGGCAATGACCATCCTCAGCCAAACAAACATCATGGTCCCCAAACAGGCCAGGAACGCCGCTGCCCTCAATGTCGATCTACCCAGAGCGCAGCAGCCCAGGGTTGAACCCGTCCCGTCCATCGTCCTTGAACCCGCTCCCGCTCCGGCTGCGGCCCCCGCGCCTCTCGCCGATCAGAATCCGCCCCGCATTCAATCCCGGCCGGCAGCACCCCGCGCGCTCAATTCGGCCCAGCCCGCCGCACCTTCGGTTCCGCAATCCACTCCGGGCCTCTCGCTCATGATGCCCGATCCTTCGGCCCAGCCCGCGGCAAACGTGGCCATGGTGCCCTCGGTGCAGTCGCTCAAGATCATGCCCGACGTGGCCAAGAGCGCGACCATCACCACCAGCACTTCCTTTACTGGAGTCAAAAGCCCGAAACCGCCCAAGAAAGTCGTCAAGCCGGCCACCATCGGAAGCGGAATGAGAACGGGGGCGTCAGTCGGCTCCATGCGCACGGTTTCTCCCGCCAGCATCCCAGGCCAGGTAGGTTCCATGAAGACTGAAACTCATGGCAAGGTGGCGCCGGTTTCCATCCCCGGATCTGCCGGAACCGGAGCCATGAGCAGCAATGGCAAGGTTGGAACTGTCGGCATCCCCGGCACAACTCAACTCACCGTTGCTCCCAAATTGCCCGTGGCGCCGGTTGCCAATAAAGTGGACATCCTCTCCAAAGTCCCCATCCAGCTAGGCTCGGACGGCCCGCAAAACTAGAGCCGATAGCAACCATCCAGTTTCGAATAGGGAAGGCTTCAGAGCATGCTGAAAGAACTTCAGCGAAGCCAGGATAAGTGTCAGGGAACGAAATCGGCGGCAACAGAGGGAGCAGGGGCGGGGTACCCACAATGTGGGTCGAGGCCCCTGAATCAATTCAATGCAGTCCGCAGAGCTTCAGCCCCGGAGGCAAACTCCGCACCGGCTGGCGGCATGGTCGCAACCGCCCACCACAAATCCTAGTTCTGAGTTTTTGAAGGACCGCTCGACCGTCTCGAAATCATATTCATATTGGCTGGTGCTGGCGCAACAGCTCTCTTTGAAGTCGCAACGATCTGCGTCGCCGCTGGAATTCCGGCCGGCGCCACCTTCTTTGAAGCTTCAGCCTGGGTCAGCTCCACCGTACCTGCCGGAATGCCGGTCGACGAAACCGCGCCGCGAGCTCCCACCAGGCCCGTTCCCGCCGTGGCTGGTATCCCCACGGTGGCAATCTTTCCCGTAGGCGTTTTTCCCATGTCTACCGGCTTGATCCGATTGCCGACGTTGGCTGAAGTTACTTGCTTGCGCGCGTGTGCGGCTGGAATCTGCGCGCTTCTTACCGCGCCGTTGCTCGCGGGAACCGCGGCCGGCGTCGGTGCAGCGGCATGATGCTCGACCTGCGGAGTAGGGTCAGGCATGATCGTCATCAGGCTCGATGAAGCTGGCTGCGATTTCACAGCCGCGGCGGCCCTGGCCGGCTTTACCGCCCGCTTTTGCGGCGAGCTTGCTCCAGCCCCGGGAGCTTTCGTGCCCGGCTTCGCCGCGTGCACCGGCGTGGGCACGGTTAGCTGCGCCTGCAACTTCGGAGCCGGCGTAGCGGGCACAGCCGCCTCAACCGGTACAACCGCGTCCCTTTTGGCCAAAGGTGCCGCGGCCTCCAGTCCTACCGAATCCACAGTCTTCAGGTCGGGGATCGGGAAAGCCGGAGTCGCATTCGATGCCACTTGCGGGTTGTGTGCCTGCGTCGGCTCAGACGCCTTGGTCTGAGCTGGCCGCCCGATTCCAACCACGATGAAGAATGTTCCGGCCAGAATCACTGAGGCGAGGCCCACGCTGGCGATCAGCTTGTGGGAGCTGCCCTCCGTCTCATCAAGCAAACCGAAGCTTGACCGCCCGACTGAGCGGCTCATCGGCAACTCTTCAGAGTTCGCTTCCGGAACTTGGGGGATCACTGGCAGTATCTCCATAACAGTCGCCTTCTAATGAACAACTTGGGGGAATCAGGGGCCTGTCCGGCAGAACCTATTGCTGGGACTAACAGTTTAGCGCAGGTTTGCCGGAAATCAAGGAAAAGATTGGCTTGATTGACGTGTCCAAGCAGCCGCAGCTCATCCGTTGATAACCGAAAAGATCGACCAATTCCTCATGGATTCTCTCTAATCTACAGCAAATGAGCAGCTTAGCGAATGGCTCGTTCGTGGGATGGCGCAAACGGGAGTTCTTGCCTTTACCATAGACCGGCGTTGAAAGGACACGAATCTAAAACATGCCCTGAGCGCAGCCGAACGGCGCCGCTAACTGCCCCTGAATCAATGAGCTTCAATCCCCAAGGGAAAGCCCCGATCGACTACCCCATCTCCTAGATCCGCTCTACGGATTTGTCGTGTGAGTCGCAAACCACTTGCTCGCCCGGTCCTGCGCCTGGACCAGTTGTTCAGGCGTCAATTTACCGGCCGCTTCATCCCTCGACCTCGCAAATTTTTCCTGAGTCGGGCCAGAGCTGCTTGCCGCCGCAAGATCAAGCCAGAAATAGGCCTGTCCGTAGTCCAGCGGAACCTTGTGCCCGGTCTTGTAAATCTGCCCTAGATCATATTGCGCGCGCGGAGATCCCTGGTCCGCTGCCTTTCTGAACCAGCCAGCAGCTGTCGCTGGGTCCTGCGGAACTCCATGGCCATCCACATAAAGCTGCCCAAGGCTGGCCTGTGCTTCAGCATTGCCCTGGTCGGCGGCCTTGCGAAACCATTGCGCGGCCAGAGAATAGTTCTTCGGAACCCCATGCCCCTCGGAGTACATCTCTCCGAGCTTCACCTGCGAAATCACATTGCCATGCTCGGCTGACTTCTTGTAGAGCGCAGCGGCCTGCAGATAGTCCCTCTGATTCCCGTGTCCCTGATCCAGCAACGCAGCCAGTTTGAACTCCGCGTCCGGATCGCCCTGGTCCGCCGCCTTCTTCAGCCAGATGGCAGCCTGTCCGTTGTCCTTCGCTACTCCGTGCCCTTCAAGGTAGAACAGTCCCAGGTTGGTCTCCGCGGCCACGTTGCCCGTCTCCGCTGCCTTGCGGTACCAGTTCGCCGCCTGAACATAATCCTGTGTCACGCCGTGACCTTCGCGGTAGTCAAACGCAAGGTTGACCTGCGCATCGGTATTTCCCTGGTCCGCTGCCTTGCGATACCAGTCCGCGGCTGCCGCCGGATCCGGATCCACGCCCTTGCCGTTGTCATAAAGAATGCCCAGGTGATCCTGCGCGTCGGCATTTCCCTGGTCGGCTGCTTTGTGGTACCACGCTGCCGCCTGAGCAAAATCCTTTGGCACGCCGTGGCCTTCAAGGTAGTACTTGCCCAGGTTAAGCTGCGCCTGCAAGTTCCCCTGGTCGCCAGCCTTCGAGTACCAGCTCACTGCTTGGGAATAGTCCTGCGGCACGCCCTGGCCGCTCTCGTAGAATCCCGCCAGGTTGATCTGCGCAATCGCCAGTCCCTGGTCCGCGGCTTTCCTGATCCAGTCGGCGGCCTGTGCATAGTCCTGCGGCACGCCGTGGCCGAAGTGGTAAAGCACACCCAGGTTGAACTTGGCCGTGGCATCGCCCTGGTCGGCAGCCTTCTTGTCCCAGAAGATTGCCTGCGTGTAATCCTGCGGCACGCCGTGACCGTAGTCGTAGAGCACGGCCAGCGCCGTTTGTCCGTCGGCGTTGCCTTGTTCGGCTGCCTTGCGGAACCAGACTGCGGCCTGCGCATAGTCCAGCGGCACGGATTTGCCCGAGCCATACGCGTAGCCCACAAGGAACTCTGACGCAGCATCGCCCGCCGTGGCCTTCGCCAAAAGCGCCGAGTCAATGCCCTTGATTTCCTGGGCGTTGCCCTGGCGGGGATTCAAAGCCAGGGAAACTGTGGTAACCAATACGAGAGACAAAACAAAGGTTGGGAATTTCATAGTGTGCAGCCTGCTGGGAATTGGGCATACGGAGGTCCGCGCCCTGTCGTTCATGTTCATTACGGAGCAAACGCCGCTCTGCAAGAGGGAAAGCAACTTCTTCGATCCACGCATTGCAACGATTCCTGATTCGTTAGGTGTCCCCATGTCAATTGACATCTCCGTTACCGAAGTAATTTCGATGAGGACAGATTCGCTAAATTATACCCTCATTTTCACAGCTTGCAAGAGTAACTAAGGGTACAACTACTTCAAGATAAACGTCCGAGCGTAACCAGTCCGGCGATCCAGGGGAGGGGATTCCGTCCGAGGAGGTCGGAAACTTCGATTTTTCTGCGTCCCCGCCAGCTCGCCGACAGGTGCCGGACTTGCCTCGCTCCCGACAACCAGGAAAGCTGTGCCTCATTCATCGCAGTCCGCCTCTGTGGATCGCGATGAGTGGGCGGCCACCACCGGGGTCGGATAGGTGAAGTTGCAAGGCAATAATTAATCGAGAACAAGACCGCAATCGAGGGTTCGCGTCTTTGCTGAAGGTTGCGTCCGGTGACTCGCCGAGGCGGGGAACTCCCGACCTGCCGATTCGTAGTCTAACACTCGAGTCAAGTGCATTCGATGAAGAACGCACAAGGAACAACTCGGATCTTACAAGCCCGTTCCTCAAGAGAAGTCGAAGGGCTATTGTCGTCAGTTGCAACGACTCTATAGCTTCTTCTTCTTGGGCTGAGGAGGATCGGTCACGCTCAGAGTAAACTTCGACCCTGGCCTGAACTCGATATCGGAGCCGCTGGTGGTCATGGTCATGCCTATCGCAAGCCCGGCAATCGCCCCGGCTCCTGCTCCGATCATGGCTCCGCTTGCGCCTCCCAGGGCATAACCGGCGAGTGCGCCAAGTGCTGCGCCCCCGAACGCCATGCCTACTCGTTTCTTCTGCGACGTCCTGCCGATGGCGCGGCCTTCATCGTCAACGTTCTTCACTCCTTTTGAGTTGGCGATGTCAGTCAGTTGCATCGTCATCGTTGAAGTCTTCCCATGAAAGGTCATCGTGTCGAACTCAAATTCAACGGACGCGTTGCCCTTGCCGACGCCCTTTTTGGGCTTCTTCATATTGTTGATGCGCCCCTCGATGATCGCGCCAATGAATTGAGGAGGACTGGACACCGAGGCAGTGAACGTATCGCCTGGCTTTGCAGTCTTGGTGCTCAATGGAGAAAGCAAATCGACGACAAATGTCTGATCCTTGATTCCGAAGCCATCCGTGGAGGGCTTTTGCCCGGGCGGGAGCTGGCCAGGAGATGGCGAGGGTGGTTGAGCGGCGGCGGCCGGCTGCGCAATGCAGGGCACCGCTTGTCCTGTGCCTGGCGTGGGCACGAGAGTTCCGGGCATAGGTTGTCCCGTATCCATTGCCGGCTGCGCTGCGGAGGGGGCAGCTTTACTGGTATCGGGCGCAGGCTGAGCAGCGTTGGGCGCCGCCTGTCCTGTGTCGGGCGCGGGCATCGCAGCGCTCGGTGTAGGTTGTCCCGTATCCGTCGCCGGCTGCGCTGTGGAGGGCGCGGCTTGACTGCTATCGGGCGCAGACTGTGCAGCGTTGGGCGCCGGCTGTCCTGTGTCTGGAGTGGGCATCACAGCGCTTGGCGTAGGTTGCCCCGTATCCGTTGCCGGCTGCGCCGTGGAGGGTGCAGCTTTACCGGAATCGGGCGCAGGCTGTGCCGTCTGCTGTTCGGGGGGTGGTGCAGTTTGTTGCCGGTTGTTGCCCAAAGCAGAATGAGGCTGCAAGTGCTCCAAAAAGCAAGAGACCTTTCATCGTTCGCTCCATCTCATTGCAGGGTCCAGTTGATTTTCACAGTTGTCATTCCATTGCCCTTGACTCGCAGGACAAGACGCTCATAGTTGTTTCTGGGCCCGGGCGTTGAGGCAATGCTCACGTTCTTGTCGTTTTCCGGTTGTACGATGCACGCGCGGCCTGGCAGTGCCCCTTGAAGAGTGCCGACGTCCACTTGATTCAGGTTTACGTTCACCAATTGATACCCATGAACTTCACCAGTCCACACCAGCGCTCCACAGCATGGACCGGAAGGCTTGAACGCGATGGCCACGTCCCTCTGCGCTTTGCCACCGGGACCCTCCGCGACCAGCGTGTAACGCGTGGGGGCAGTGGGAGTGACATTGATCTCCCCCGAGACCGGGCTGGAGCCCGCGGGGTAGTCGGCGATTCCGGGTTCAATTGAAATTCGCGTCGCGTTTGGCACGTTCCATCGCAGCGTGGCAGTGTCGCCTTTGTAAATAAGAGGTGGGTCTACCCGAAATACAATTTGCGGCGGAGCAGGATTATACGTGATGCTCACCTCGCTGCTCGCCGCTCCGCCAGGGCCCTCCACAATCAGCCGGTACCTGGTGCTTTCGCTCACTGAAACCTCCCGCTCGCCCTGGGCCGGAAGGGAATCAAATCCTGGTTGAATCCTTACGCGAGTGGCATTGCCTGAAACTTCCCAGCTTAGCTTGGAACTGTTGCTGGTCTCGACCGTTGCGGGATCTGCTTGAAAGCGTTCAATCCGCGGCGGAGCCGTGGCGCCAAATGGCACGGTCACCGAACTCGTGGTTTCTCCCCCAGCTCCCTTGGCCGTCAGAGTATACGTAGTGGATTTGTTCTGGAATACGGGCATCTCTCCCGTGGCGGCCACACTCCCGCTTCCCGGAATTCCCGGAACGATGGTCACTGCCGTGCTGCCGCTGACCGCCCAACGGAGGCGGACATAACCTTCCTGTCCAATCACAGGTGGATCCGCTGTGAAGCTTGAAACCGCGGGCGCAGGAGAAGAATTGGAGCTATGGACGGGTTGTCCCTGGGGCAACTGGGGCGGCTTGTTTCCAATGGGGACAGTCAATGTGGTGGAGGTGTCACCACCGGAACCCTTCGCCGTCAGCGTATAGATTGTGGACTTGCTTTGAAAAACCGACGTTTCACCCTGGGCGGGAACGTCGCCAACCCCGGGAGCGATCGACACCTGTGTGCTGCCTGAAACAGACCAACGCAGACGCACATTCCCCTCATGTTCCATGGTTGCAGGGTCTGCATTGAAGTAGGCAATCGCCGGCCCATTCCCATGAGCAGGCTGAGCGGCGCCGCCCTCGAACTGCAAATGGTAAACCTTCGCAAAAGGCGCCGCCTGCACACAGAAGTCGGAATCGTCCGCTCTTGGGAAGCAGGTACCCGACTGTTTGTACTGATCGAATAGTTCGATCACAATATCGGCGCCATCCGCTCCAGTCTGAATTTCAGATTTGGGTATGCTCCAGATAGCCGTGTTCTGATCGCCCACTGTCTCTGTTTTTACCGTCGCTCGAGTAATCCCGCTTCCGCAACTGATGTTGTCAGGCTGATTAAGATGGGTGACGCAGACGCCATTATCGGGCCGGGCGGAATAGCTTTTGGCATCGGCGTCGACCTTGCCGCTTTGCTGCACATCCACCAGGATCACAGGATTGACCGCGGATTGAATTTCCAGCTCCACGCTGCCGCCGCGGTCTACATATTTCACTTGCAACTTTCCAGGGAGATCAAGCGCCGGCTTGCTCTCTGAAGATTTCCATACCTGGTCGATCCTCGTCGTTGATGTGCTCGGATGCCGGCAACCAATCAATCCTGCCGTCAGAAAAACTCCCAGGCTAAGGCTGACTTTCCAGATCGAAGATGCTCCTGAAGACTTTCTGAGCGCTTTCAACATCTAGGACTTCTCTCCCTCTGACGAATCAAGTGCAATCTTCTGCAAAACGACATAGGTTGACCTGCTGGCATCCTGCAAACCGAGAAGCGCCGGCCGGGTCGCCTGCATGAAAAAAATCGACGAAGGAATATCCTCTATCAGTGCGGAATAGCCCGCGGGGAAATTGCTCTTGGCCAGCGCGCCGCCAGGAAAGAGCAGATAAACTTCATTCGAGGCTGGCGCTCCGAAGGCAACTCCAAGCTGCCACGTGTGCTTCTCTGAGCAAACACGGCAGACAATTTCGCCCATCGCGTTCTCATCGGTTGGATGAACCTCGACTGTGCTGCTCGAAGGGTCCTTCTTTACGTGCATGATCGAGACCTGGGCGGAACGGTCGGCGGCCTTGAGACTATTGCGCAGGTTGCGCGCTCGCTCGATGTAGAGTTCCGGAGAAGGAATGCCGGTAATCTCCGGCTTGCTGGCAGGGTTCACTACGGCGCGCATATACGCGTCATGCCACTTCTGTTGCAAGGCGGGAGGCATCCCCGCGCCCGGTGTCTTGCGGGTTTCGGGACCCGGTGCTGCTTGAGGGAAGGGAATCGGCGGTGCAGGCACGGCCCTGTCTGCGGGAGCTTGAGGGATATAGGGAGCCACAGGAAAAGGAGGTCTGGTTTCGTAAGCGGGAGCAGGCACGTACGCAGGCGCCGGAGCCGGAATGGGGGGAGCAAAGCGAACTGCCTTAAGCGCGGCCAGGCCTTCTTCCACCTCCTGCAATCTGTCGGCAAATGATTTTTTCAGGCCTTTCAGTTCCTGCTCAAGGTTTTCCTGCATCTTCCTTGAATCTTCACGCGTAGCGTACGTATTTGCCGCCACCGGGGCTGTCGAACTTTGCTGAATCTCACCGAGCTTAATGCCAAAGTCGCCGAGATTCGCGTCAGTCTTCCACACCCATGCTTCGAGCAGGTCTCTCAGTCGACCGGTAAGGGAACCGTCAACCTGCCCTAAGCGTACGATTTTCGCGTAGGTCTCAAAGAGTTGAGCCTTAGGCCCAGGGGGCGCCGGGCCGTCTTTGCGTTTGAAGGCTCCACGCTCAACTAGTTTGTAGTAACTTCCATTCGGTTCCATCTGTCGCAAGCGGCAGGCGCGAAAGATCTCTTGAAATTGAAATCCATGCCCGGCATTTTCCATGCCTTCGAACATCTCGTCCAGCTGAGACGGAGCTTTGCCCATCGCCATGAATTGTGCGTCTACCGGTGCTGCCCAAAAATCCATGGTTCCAGGAATTGGTGTCCAGAGCCAGGCGCCATCCTCCGTGTCGCGGAACTTCGACACGCCCTTTTGATGCTGATCGGTGTCCTGGAGAGTAGCGAGCTTGGCATCGACGATGCCGGCCTGCGGCGCCAATGCCAGAAGATCGGTGCGATTGCGGGTTGGACTCTTGATCCAGTGGTTGACTGTGGCCGCAAGCGCAAATTGGACTCCACGGGTTACCGCGTCGGCTGAGTTACTGTCGTATTGAATCGATTGGAAGAGCACGTTGCTGAGGTGGGTGAGTTTTTCGAACTCGCCACGAAGGTACTCATGGGACGTTTCGATCCGGGCGAGTTTGCCTTCCAATAGATCGGACTTCGCCTGCGCATCCTTCAACTGCTCCTCAATCGACTTCGAGGCTGGGGGCGGTATTGGAGCAACTGCGGCCGCCACCTGGAGGGCACCTTGGGCGGCAGCAGGCGCATCACCACTCTGGCTGGTTGTGTAGGGAATCCAGTTCTCCGGCGGCGGAGCCGCTTTTGTCGGGTCGGGCCGGCTCTCGACTTGCGAGTAGGTGTACTGCACGTTGCTGTGTTGCTTTTCTGGCTTATCCGTATTCGGCAGGAGTTTGAACGCGACAAAGATCAGGATTCCTACTGCCAGAAGAAATGCACCAACCAATGCCCAGAGGCGCGCGCGAGGAGTGAGCCATGAAAGCGAGTACCAGGCCGGGTTCTCCTGCACCGGCTGCATTTCACCACTCAAATCGTTCTCATAAAGCTTGGTGGCGCCATGCAACGAAGCAGAGGGCCCGAGTTCTTCTGGAAACACAAGATCGACCGTAAGTTGTCCCGGAGAAAGACGGGAAGCAATGGAATCGAGAGGGATTTGTGCGCTTAGCTCGTTGTTCTTCGCGGTGCAGGATACCGCCAGATCAATCGGCGATGCGGAGTTATCTGTTCCCTGGGAGAGCTTTGCCTGTGCGGAATGCGGGCCATCTGGTAAATCTATACTCGCTCTCAAAAACAGGGTCTTGTCACTGACGCTGATGTTGAGGAAGGACGGCGGGTGGGCATTCTTCGGTTCGCTCTGAATATCCTCCTGAGTCAGCTTCACGGTGCCGGAAAAATGCAGGTTTGCTCCAGAGCCCGAACGCACCTCAAGGTCAATCTCCAGCGTGCCGGGAGTAACGCCTTGAATGCTCGATATTTGACGCGAAGCGCTGAGCGCACCTTTCTTGTCTACAAAGCACTCGAGCGGGATCGGGATCAAAGTCGAACCGGTTTCGGTGATTTGCAGAGTGCATTGCGGACTCGGGTTGGTGAGCTGAGTCTTTGCGCTGAACTTCAGCGCCTGTTGCACTTTGTCGACTTTCAGAACGCCCGGGTTTTGAGCGGTCTGTGAAGTAGCCCCCTGACAAATGCAAGCCAACAGCATGCCCGCAACAACCATCACGATGAATCGAGAACCAACAATGCGTCTTCTCATGTGCCCAACGTCCCGAGCTGCCGGGGCATGCCACCCCTGAGGAGTGGCATGCCTTGGCGACTCACTGCATTTCGGCGTATTGCTGCATCAGAGCCTTCAACTCGTAGGCAAAGATTGGCTGAAGAACCAGGTCGTTTCTTGAAGCCTCTCTGCGGATAATTGCGACTGCTTCGTTTCCATCGGTTTTGAGCTTTTGCAATCTCTTTTTATCGACGTTGAGTCCATCAAGACTCCCCTTCTCGTCTTCATGGAGGATTTCATTCAGAAAATAGTTGATGCTTGTGCTATCCCTGTCGCCCCCACTCGGGGCATTCACAGCAGCCAAATCGTCGGGCGTAAGGGAGTCGGTCCAGGCAACCGGCAGATTGCTTTTCGTTTTGGTCCAGCCCTTCTCGTCCGCCGAAACGCTTGCCGGCGGTTCGGAGTTGAGCTTTGCATTCGGGGCCGTCAAAAGGCCGGTGGAGACTTCGGCTTTGAGGTTGGGATAGCTTGAGTCGAATTTCAACGCTTGTCCCCGGAATCTCACCACGACGTTGTTGCTCTCCGGAAACAGCATGGCTACGCCATCGTCGGCGGGACGCTTCAATCCCTTCAGGAAAGCCTGCGTGAACGCGGCGTTGAGCGGCCCTGGACCGTTGCTGAGCCAGGTCAGCATCGACGACCCTCTCCCGCCAAAGAAAATATCCACTGCGGGAATAGTTACTCCGTCACATGACCTCGCTTTGACTCCCATGTAGTAGCAGATTCCTGTAAAGAAGAGGTAGATGAGTGAACGGATATTGAGCCAGGGGGCTTCGTTTTGTAACCCTTTATTGAAGAGATAAACAGGAAACGGATGACTGCCCGGGTCATCCCCTGCTCTTGTCTGTCCCTCCGCCAGTGCCGCATTTGCAAAAATCTCGGCCCTGTCAAGCATGTCGTGGGCCTCTTTAGGTTCGATCGGCGATGACGTGCAAATTTCAAAGAGTTTCATGAGCGTGTCGCTCGTCATGAACTTCCGGTGGAGCATGTCGTTGCCAGCCAGCTTGAATGAGACCTGGTTGCGCAGCTCACTGCCGCTCCAGAAAGCGATATCCGTCGAGCCTCCACCGACGTCCACTGCAATGGTGAGCCGATCCGTCTCGATATTGCCGACCTTGTGCGTAAGAGAGCGCACGGCGGCCTCGGATTCCGACATGCGGCGCGCCACGGAGACGTTCATCCCGTTGTGCCAGGCAAAATTTTGCAGGCTATCCCAGAACTGCCGCATCGCACTGAGGCAAGGCTTCGGGAGAGAGGTCGGATAGGACCACCCGAACTCCACCTTCTTTACGCCCTCGCAGCGAGCCTCCCACACGACATAGCGAACCAGGGCAGTCAGGTAGGCATTGAGTGGGTTCTCGCCCGCCGCGGGAGGAGTGCCCCATCTCGATTTGTCCGCCTCATCTTCGGGCGCGGTGCTCGTGGCTTCTTCCTGGCTGTCATCGGGTCCAGCTGGGACACCCCACTTGAGGTTGGCGATCGGCTTGTTCAACAGATCCTGGCGGACTTCGGAGGCAAAACGCATCGTGTAGGCGCCGTAGTCTCCCTTTTCTCCAAAGATCGTTGCCTGCTTCCCGGCGTTGAACAAAAGCGTCCGGAAGGGGGAGCTGACGTCGTCTCGCGGATAGAGATTTCTTGCGATTTCCTCCTGTGCGCCTCCTGTTTGGAGGGGATCAACCAATGCGAGCATTTGAGGAGGGAAAGGAAGCTCGACAATCGCTCCATCCGCGCCCTTGTCCACCATGACCGAAGTGCTGGAGGTGCCAAAATCGACACCGACGCGCCAATAAGCCGTGTTTTCGATCTTCGGCCCTGTGTCATCAATCGTCTCGCGCAAAACAAGTCCGACATCGACAATGGCCGGGATGGGATCGCCGTTTCTTTTCGATTTCAAACGTAAAGCGAATCCGATCGCCGGCTTTTCGTGGAGGTGCCAGATTCTGACTATGTTTTCATTTTTCGATTTGCCATCGGATTGGCTGGCATGTTCGGCGCCGTTCTCCCAAAGCGGGGTTACCAAAAGGTTGGTTTCGGGTGCGGCATAGGACGCGAAATGGTGCTTCCAGGCAGTGTCGTAGTGCATCGGCCAAAGCGCGAATGCCGGATTATCGATGAGGCCCTCCGGTTTGACAATATCGTCCTTCTCATACACGCGGGTTACGGCGATCTGACTGCCATTGGCAAGTACCAGGCGGAGCTTCACTGTGCATTTTCCGCCCACGTCGTTGATTGAAAGCCCCTCCAGACGTTCGTATCCAAAGTATTTGAAGAATCCGGGTTTCAGCGGTGTGGCGATGTTCGCCGGCCTGAATGCGCCCTCCGCCAGGTCAAGCCTTACCACCTTTTGCGGGAAGAAGTATTTGCTGGCAACGATAAACTTCTGCTGTATCAGGACGCCGTCACGCGTACTGAAGGAATTGCCCTCAGCCGGTAACCTCGCGATATCGATTCGATCTGCGCGCGTTCCTCTGTTGACACGAGCCGTCGGCGGCATATCGTCGTAAAAAACAAGTACGTCTCCCAGCTTCGTCTTCACGTAGATGTCGCTGTCGTTGCCGTCGAATTGTGATGGTGTCCACAGGATGGGGTTATAGGGGCCGGGAATCCCAGCGAAGTGAGAGATGAGCTTGTCGTCAGCGAGGGGGATACCCTGCGAATAACGAGCCAGGTCGTCTCGCCATGCTTCCAAAGCCTTGATCAGCAGAGTGCTATAGGCCCCAAGGTTCTGGTCAAAGTTCCAGGCGGCTCGATTATCCAGTAGCTTCAGCACCCAAGCATGCAGGATCGCGAGCGCCGTGGACGGCCTCCGTTCTCTTCTGGGGTCGTAGTAATCGATAGGATCGATGAGCCGATTGTCGCGGCTGATCCAGTCAATTGCCGAGGGCGCCGTGTATTGCGAAGCCGTGTAGACAAGCGTCCAGGGCGACGTGGCTCCCAGCAGTTGGTCATTGACCTTGATCACCCACCATTTTTCCCAATCGGAGACTCGCTTGATGGTTTCCTTGTCGTTGCCGGCAGCATCCCGCTCGTGCTCCTCGACGCGCCGTGTTGGCAGCTGGTAGTGCAACATGGCTCTGAAGTGCAGGTCGCCCGCGGTCAGGCTGCCAACTGAGCTCTTCGCATCCTCCTCCACTGCCGGGACAACGAACTCTTCGATCGACAAGCGCAGACCAAGCCAGTCTGCCAGGCAAAAGACAGCCATCAGTCCGCGCCATTCGCCGGTTACAGCATCATGCAAAGGGCTGCCTTCGTCGGCCATCGCCTTATGAAACTGGATCGGGCGCTGAAACACCGAGGGAACGCTATGCGCCAGGCTGCCAACCCTCAGCTGATCGTTGCCCACATTGACTGACCGCGCATATTTCGAGAGAAAATCCGGCTGGGATGCCCAATTACCGCGCACAGGCGGTAGGGGCAAGCCTCCCGTGATGGGGCGAAGGGCATTCAGGAAATGACGTAACGGCATGGACTTGTCTCCTGTATCAGGTTGTTTCTCTAGGCGCGTGGCTTCTGCTGTTGAGTAGACTTCTGCTGTTGCACGCGGTCCACGATCGGACTGGACGCATACGCCAGCATCTTCAGATACCGCTGTGCGGGACTCAGGCCTTCGGGTACGCCACTGCCGCTCCTGGCAACCGTCACCATGCCTGCGAAGAGTTCATCCACAATGGAAAGGTCATGATGCGATTCGTCAGGGTGCAGCAGGTTTCCAAGCCGGTCAGGATTGGGCGAGATCGGTGGCTTGCCTCCGCCCCAGGCGGCAGTGTTGAACAGTTGCACGCCTGAACTGCCCGCGTGAATTTGCTGCCACCACGGCAGATACTCTTCCTCCCAATAGGCGGCGAGCTTGGTCAGATCATCGTCATTGGTTCCCCCAGAGAGACGATCGTTCTCCCTGCCGAAGCGCTCCAGATACCAGGGAACCATGTATGGGTGATCCTTGAGGCGAGAGTCCTTTAGCAATGGGCCGAAGAAGCTGAGATGAGAGATGGCGGCCATCTGAAAAACATGCAGGCGCTTGCGCAGTTGTTCGCGGCTGAACTGGAAGACGTTCCCCCGGATCGGCAGATCATCCCAGGAAAGAGTATTTTCTTGGGCGTCTGCTACAACTTCGGGGCCGCAGTACCAGCATTCTCCCTGCGGCATGGCTCCGTTGGAATTTTGCTGTTGGGCGCCTGCCGCGCCAGCTTGTGCGTTCGCGGGCGCATTCGCATGGGGAGCATGGGAAAAGAAGTCGAAGCAGGCCAGGGCCCCGAGAAGATCGACAAAGTGAGCGGGGTTGGCCTGACTCGAGCCGCCTATCGAGTACTTGACGTCGGCAAGCGTATCGTCGCCAATCCAGTACATCGCATCGAAATCCCAGTCCTCGTTCGCGTAAAGATGGTCGTAATACTCAGCGGCAGAGCGGCTGGCAAGCGGGAAATCCTCGGAGTGCGCGGCCTCTTCGATGTCCTTCGCGGTAAGTTGATCGCTCTTGGCAGCTACGAACTGGAAGTAGGGGACAAGAGCGACCGCGCCGACTTTCAGATTCTCAGAATTGGTTTCCAGAAGGTCGCGATTTCTCAGGTAACGCACCAGCGGATGAATCGCCGATGCGCCGGTTCCGCCAAAGACCGAACCGACGATCATCACATTGGCCTTCGTGGTCACGTCATTCTTCAATGCCCCGTGAAATGCGCTCCACAGCGAAGCGTCGGCCGCATTCTGATAGAGCGGGAGCAACGATAATGCCGCCGCGCCTAGCGCGGGATGTCCGCGAAAGCCCACATCCATCTTCATGTCCAATTCGTTCTGGGTAAAGAAGAGATGGACGATCTCTTTTTGCGGGTCATCGAGTGCATGGTAGTTGAGCACTGTGCCGAAATCCTGGCCATCCTTCACCGGGCTCCAGCGTTGCAAGCCACCGGCTGGCAGCACCAGGTCGAACTGGGTCGAGAAGTAGTCTCCGGCAACCGCCGCCGGACCACTCGCGTAGATGTCATGCAGCGCCCGGTAATGCTCGATGAGGAGCCTGGTCTTTTCCAGGCTGCCATTGGTCGAATCAGGGTCGATCACAAAGACGCGAAGCTTGGGCGGGCCCAGGCCCGCTGCGCATAAGTGCACAACAGCTTCAAGAACTCGGCTGCCGGATCCACCGGCACAGATCAGGGTATCCATATGGGCTGGTTCGCCGCGCTAGTGCGCTGGCCCTTTCTTTTGAAGAAGCCGGCTAGGCCGGTAGCTGAACTGAGGGGGGGTGAGACCAGGCGCATAGGCCACAATCACATAGGTAATCAACTCACACAGCAGCAGAGTGAGCAGCAGCATGGTGAGCGAGAAGCCAACGATGCCCACTGCGGTCGCGACCATGTTCCAGTACATGATGGCAGCGACGATCCCGCTGATGAGTGAGCCGACGACGCCCCACCAGAGGGCTTTCATTGGACCGTACGGGCGGAAAACATCATCGACCGTGTGAATTCTCACATGTGAGGCCATTTGCCTGTAAAAAAACACAGCGAGAAGAATGAATAGCCCGATGATCATCACAAGCACCGGTGCAAAGTTATTGAGGAAACCGTTCCAGGTTTGAACGTCGATGTCATTGGGATCAGGATTCGGATACCAGGCAAGGATGATTCCCATGCTTACTGTCCTCCATTCACTTTAAGAAACCATTCGCTGCAAAGTTGCCGCTCTGAGATTGCATTCTCCATCGTTTGAACAAGCAGTCCGAGCCTGTAGGTTTTGTTGGCCGCGCTCACTGAGGAATCGTCGTCGGTGCTCCAATCTTTCACCCAGGTGGGCACGGCCAGATTGCCGGGGCCTGGACGCAGAGACAACCTGTATACATCCCAGGTGAGGGGAGCAGGACGTTTGAGCATCAGCCTGAGCTGCACGGTTTTGGAATCTGCGTTCAACACTCCGCTCGCAGGAATGGTCACAGGCACAGCCTCGATCGATTGCGGGCTCCAGGTTGCCATCTTTCCTTTAATCTCCATCAATTCGAGTCCGCGCATCGGGGCATACTGGCTCGTCGCAACGGTGATGGGAAGCTCGATCCTTTCGCTGTGCGGATCGGGATTGACAACGACATAGGAGGTTTCGAATATTCTTTTCTCGGTATTCAGCATCAGGAACTTGCTGTAGCGCGTCCAAGCAGGTTTTGTCTGTCCTGGAGGCGTAAGTTCCATGCCGCCGATTTCAAACGCAGGATGAACGGGATCGAAGGAATTGGCTGGATAAAGCCGGTTCACGATGTAGTCGGAGAGTTTCTCCATCGTCGTGCTGTTGGGCGCGATCACAAGCAGATAAAAGGGCCGGCCCGCTCCTGGAACGCTTTGACTCGTGTCCACAGTGAATTTTGCGGCAGTCTTGGATTCGGACTCAGGGTAGTAGTCGCCAACAAAGTCTGACCTGAAGGCAAAGAGACGAATCTCCGAGCGCATCTCAACCAGCTGCCTCAGGACGCGAATAAGCGCCTGGATATCCTGGTTCTGTTGTCTCTCTGACTGGACCAGGTCGCTGATCACAATGGCCGTATGATCGGGCTTTTGCGCAATGCGTGAAACCAGGTCGACCAGCGGCGTGTCAGGTTTCTCATAGAAACTGGCTTTGGAGAATTGATTCATCGGTGCTGGAGGCACCGGCGACTTGGAGCTAAGTGGATAAACACTCAGATCGAACGGAGCAGCGGTGGCCGCCAGCAGTGTCCCCTGCAAGACTCGGAGATAGTTGGATTCCGGACGCGTTGCAAAGCCACGCATTGAACCTGAATCGTCCAGATAGATATCGAGAGCGGGATCAAACGGGCCGGGATTATCAGCACAGGCCCCGGGCTGCATGCAGCGTTCAGAGGCAAGCACCTTGTTGATCTCTTGCGCGGTAGGAGGGTCTGGTATCTGGCGGCAACCATAGAATGCCGGGAGGAAAAGCAAAGAAATCGCAACAACAAGCCGATTTGGCCTTCTCCGCGGTATCTCAAGCTTGTGGGCGATGCTGTACCATCGAGTCTTCCGGCGGAAGACAAGCGGTCTCCGAGTTAGATAACAATCCCCAAGCATTATCGACTCCCCCAGAATGAGTCTGAATGGTTTATGGACTCGCCAGGCTGACTGTATTTAAGTTGGCGGGAGCATAACATAGCCATCATCGGTTGACAAGCAAACATCGCTGGCATCATAAGCACGGGCATCAATGAACGGTTTCCTTTTCAAGCGTGCAAAGTTCGATTGCATGAGGTAGCGCCAAACCAAGCTACGCATAGGTTCAACACACCAACCCTTTGGCCAGGCACTGAACCAAATTCCTGACAGTTCGAAGTATGCGCGCTTGATCGTTGTCTCTGCTAGTTACCTTTCTGAGTTACTCTCGTTTTAGTCAAATAAGTTAGCCGGTCAAACTGGAATGAGCTTGAATGATTGCAAGCGGCTCTAACAACGCTGCACGGTTGGGATACGCAGGCTCGCGTCCTGAGGCCGTTTTGGTTTTGGCTTGCGCCAGGGTCCTGGCTCCAGCATCTGTATCTTGAAGCCGGAACCCTCAACGGATCCTGGCTTCGAACGATCCCCAAATTTAAGTCGATAACCCGGTCCGGACGGGGGTTCCACGAGCGACGGACGCCCGTCCTGGTAGTACGAGTATGTCGTTTGCCCGAGCCTCTCTGAGTTCACAGCCGATAGCTGCTCGTGGTCGTATTCAAAGTCAGTCTTGCCCGTGGCTGTAGACTCAATGCTGAGCAGGCGATCGCCATCAAAGACGAACTTGGCCACATCCTGGCTGGTCGAGGTATTGCCTTCCTTCAGCGTGCGGGCAGTCAGGATCCTCTTGGCTGTTCCGTCCACGTAAGTCACAACGACAGAGGAGCCGTTGGAAGACGAGGCCTGCTGCAGGCGCCCGGAGTCGTCATACTTCCAGTTCATTTCATCCATGCCGTCGCCACTGACGCGCGTTGGCTGGCCATCGGCGGCGTATTCGATCTTTGCCGATTCCGTCAGCGTTTTCCCAGCTTCGCCGGGCCGGTTGAGCTCGTAGCCAGTAACTCGCAAGTTACTGTCGAAGTTGATAACTTCGGAATAGCCCGCGTTATGAAGTTGCACAGACCGGCCGGTGCCCTGCGTGTGAAACTCCGCCCACGGTTTGCCGTCAATCGAGATGCTCTCAACCGAGCCATCGGCACCTGAAGTCACGTTGAACTGGTTACCCCGAGTGGATGTCATCTGGTAAGTTAGTCCGTGCTTCGTTCGTTCCACCAGGGTATGCAGGCCTTCACTATCGGTGATTTCTACTCCCCCAGCTTCTCCCAGGGCCGGATCGCGGTAGCGGGCCTGGCCACCTCCACGATCGTTCAATTCAACAATCTGATCCTGCGAATTGAGCCGTAAGAGATTTCCGTCCCGGACAATGGTTCTGGCAGTCATCTGCTGCGCAGGTCGGTTACCGGAGAGACGAATACGTGTGCCAGTGAAGTTATCCCCTTGGTAACGTACTTGAAACAGCGGATCATCTGTCTTTTGTGCCTGGTCCTGGACAACCTTCTGTAACTCGCCTACTTTTGCGTCTTCGCGATAATCGGGACTGACCTTCAGGTCAACGCCGCCGACCAGGAACAGTTCCGTCGTGGAGGTAAGGATGCCGTCCTCGTTGTGCTCATGGATGGCGGTCTTCGTGACTTTTTTGTAGGAGGTCGACAGGGTTGGCATCAGCCTGCGGGCATCGGGATCTTCTTTCTGCAATCCCATGCTGTCCAGCTTCATTCCCTCCAGATCAACGGGAATGTTGTTTTCTCGCAGCCATTTTGCAATTGCCACAGCCTTGCCGAGCTCCCGGACCCGCTCAAGCGCCGGCGACTCGGCAGCCAGCTCATCGTAGTGTTCAGTAAAAATCCTGGCGAACTCTTCGTTGATAGGGTCCTTTACGCTGTTGTCGTCGCTCAGGCCGGTCTTGCTGTGCGGATCCACAACCAACGGCTTTGTCTTGACGCCCATTGAGACCTTGTCGAAGACGATCGCCGTTCCTTCTCTGCGGACCTTCATCGCGCCGGAGACAATCCAAAACCGCGACCAACTTCCGTTCTTGCTGGCCTTTTGTCCTTCCCCAAGCGACAACTGCGCAACGCTCTTGAAGCCAGGCACGGCCGAGGTGCGCTGTGTCATCACCTTTCCCGGCTCCGCGACAACGCCAAAGGAGTACTGCTTCAAAAGCCAGTCCGCGTCGAACATGGCTTTGCCAAAGTCTGTCCCGGCTAGAATCTCATCGGGGTAGTAGACCTTCTGGAGCCAGGGACCGTCAGGATGGTTGTGGTCCGCGGGGTCCAGTGAGAAGGCGGGATCCTGGGGTGCATCTGCATAGGCCAGCCGCAGTGCTACTGCAAAATCCTCCGCCGTGAGGCCTGAAATCGATTCTCTATTGTTGTCGTTGAGCAACACGATGGAACTGGACGCCGGATCGTAGACAGCGCCCGAGATGATTCCGATATTGCCCTGCACCTCAGACGCAAGCTCAACGCCGCCCAGCTTTCTTTGGTCTCTGGCTTGATTCAGTGCCTTGTCGAGTTGAGTGCGCATCGATCGATTCCCTCGCCCACGCTTGCAAGTTTGCTTCCCAACCACACAGCGTCCTTTGCGCTGTGATGGGCGATTCCCCATGACGCTGTGATCAACCCAAGGTTCGTGGTTTTCAGGCTTCCGTTTTCAACCGCGCTGTCGAGGTCAGGCTTGAAGTCCTTGTACAAGACCGGGAGGTTCTGGCTGGCCCAACGATTGGCGAGAAGAGGCTTGAGCGCATCCTCTATCTTCCCACCAACAAACAGAGTGGCCCCTTGAATTGCGATGGGGGCCCATGTCTTGTTCATTGCTTCAAGGTTTTGTTGGCTTGGGGACGAGTAATAATTAGCGACACCCACAACTGCCTGGATTAAGTTGTTCGGATCCCCAAGCAGCATGTTGGCCCCGACGGTCTCGGCGTAACCCAACCATCTCCACGCGCCTCCTCTCTGCATGTTCAGTTGGGCCTGTGAGTCAACGACGTCCAGAGTTTGCTGGAGAACATGCTGAGCATACCCGGCATTTGTTCTAAGGCCCTGGCCTATTGGCAGCTTCCAGAAAGACTCCTCCCACTGATTTACCTGCACGAGAGGCTCGTACCAGAATGGGTCGGAGTTGCTTCCTCCGCCCGATTGATTGGCCTGCGCCAGCGCCAGGAATGCGGAGGCGCCCCGATCATGCCGATTCAGACGCGTCAATCCCACCGGTCGCAGAGCAGCGTGGCTCCGTGAGTCGCGTAGAACTGATGCCTGCGCTTCGGTTGCGCCTTCCAGCAGTCCCTGGCCGTTGACCGCGAAGCCCGCGTCGCCTGACGCGTTCTCCAGGTAGAACTCCGCGGCGCCGGACCGGATCCTTGCCAGCAACGTGGCGCCAATCAGCAACTGCGATTCCGGCGCGCCCTGCTCTCCTGATTCCAGCAGCGGCAGCTGGATTCCAGTTCCAGCAGCCGGAACTACGTGGACAGTCGACCCATTCCGCGTGAGCGATACAAGATTCCCCTCGCCGTCCCAGCCGTAGCGGGTCTTTGCGTTTCGGTTCGAAATCTCCTGGGGATGGCCCTGGTAGTTATACCGGATATTGGTTGTTTCGTTGTCGTCGCGGCGGGCGCTCATGGTGCCCTCCGCCGTCATCACCAGCGCAACGCCTTTGGCCGTCTGAATTCTTCCCAGGGAATCGAAGGTAAAAGTCACCGTCTTTCCGCCGCTGGTGACTGCCAGGTTCTTCAACGAATCGTCGTATCGATAGCGGAACTCCGTTTGTCCGGAGGTGATCTTCCTAAGGCGTCCACGATCGTCCCAGTCATAGCTTGTGTTGATCGGTCTTCCATTTTCGGCGCCGGTAATGTTCTTCAGGCTTCCCGCGCTGTCGTAGTTGTAATCAAAGCTGGCGATTTCGCGGCCGGATGAGTTAGTGTGGCGCAGCTGCGATAGCCGCCCGTCGGGGGTGTAACTGAAAACGGAATGGACCCCATTGGGCAAGATCCGTTCCACTCTGCTGGCATCGGCCGAGCGGTTGATTTCGACCGTTCCGGCCCCGCTCCTGATCTCTTTCAGATCGCCCTGAAGGTTGCGAACGTAGGAAATGTCATTGGCAAGCCAGGGGGTGTCGGCTCCATGCGCGGCGCTGCGAAGCTGTTCCGCCAAATCGAGTACGAGCCGCTCGCGCTCGTGCCACTCTTGAGCACCGGCTTCACTCGAGGATGTCAGCTGAGAAATTTGAGAAGAAAACTTTGGGTCGTTTGCCAGCGTCTGCAGGTCGAACACTGAAATTCGCGAAGGCAATCCGGTGTGGTCGTACTCATAGGCGATCAGCCTGGCCGGGCCGCGATTCCAGATGGTCGCTGAAAGTTTGTCGAACGCGTCGTAGTAGTACTCTGTGGCTCCTGCGTCATCCCGGACCCAGATGCGGTTGTTGTGCGCATCGTAACCGTAATGCGCAGATCCGTCAGGAGAATCAACCTCGGTGAGCAGTCCGTGAGAATCGCGCTTGAACGAGGTCTTCCGTCCATCGGGACTGGTCGACGACACCAGGTTGCCTGCTGAGTCGTACTGGAATTCCGCAGCTACTTTCGGAGTCTTTTTGCAGCCCGAAATTAAGCACAGCAGCGCGGCAAGCGCAACGACGTACGAGCGCAGACGTGCTGGCGTCATTTTCGACACCTCCAAGGGAAAAACCAGGAGACAGACGAAGAATTCGGGCCCGGATCAGAATGGGGATTCTGGATGGTCGGAATTGTACCACCCGGTTGGGTTCCTCCCCGTGGCCGCGGTCGGGCGCTCGGAATTCAGAGCGTAAAACCGGCTGATCGTGTTTTGTCAGGCCGCCGAGGGCAGCAGAGGCCGGAGTCGCAACCGGCGGTCTGCTGGATTCATCGCTCCACCGTTCGCAGCAATGGGGTATATTCGGATAATTCAATTCCAGCCTGCTATGCCCGCCGCCTGGCCGGTAGCTTGAACGGGGCCCCCAGTCTGCAATCGGCGCCTGGAGATCGATCGATGCCGGATGATGCCGTACGACCGGAACTCTCTTCCCGCTGGAAAACCATTCGTATTTTTATCAGTTCGACCTTTCGCGATATGCATGCGGAGCGCGACGAACTGAATAGCGAAGTCTTCCTGGCGCTGGAAGAAAAACTGCGCCCCCGCAGATGCCGCTTGGAGCCGATTGATCTCCGCATTGGCGTCAATCTCAAAGAAGGCGAAAGCGAGCAGGAGCGGGAGGAACGGATTCTCAAGGTCTGCCTGGATGAAATTGAGCTCAGCCGGCCGTTCATCCTTGTGCTTCTCGGCGACAGGTACGGTTGGGTGCCCGACGAGGAGCGCATGAACTCCGCGATCCAGGAGGCCAAGTTTGAGATCCCGATCAAGGGGCGCAGCGTAACTTCGCTCGAGATCGAGTACGGGCTGCTCGCAAAAAATACCGCGCGGCGCAGCATCGTGTTCCTGCGCGATCCGCTGCCGTACGACAAGATGGGCGACAAGGCCGCAATCTTCAGCGAGAAACTTGCAGGCGGCAAAGATGCCGCGGCTCGGGCAGCCAGTCTTGAACTGTTCAGGAAAGATCTGGAGTCGAATCCGGATCTGGAACCCCATCTGCACCACTATTCCCTCGGTTGGGACGAGAAGAAGAGCTGTCTCACAGGCCTCGAAGCCTGGGGCAAGATGGCCGTCGAGAAGATATGGGACCAACTGAATGAGGAGACACTCGCCTTTTCGCAGAAGCCGGATCTGACCTGGCAGCAGCAGGAGAAGTTCGCGCTTGAGGAGTTTACCGAGCGGCTGAGCCGGGGATTTGTGGGCCGTAAAGATCTGGTCGGTGAGGCCGTGGAGTTTGCGCTTTTCCGCTCAGCCGAACTTGAGGGACAAGCATGGTGCTTGACGGCCCAAACCGGCGTGGGCAAAAGCGCCTTCTTCGGCCGCGTGTATGAGTTGCTGCGCGAAAACAAGGGGCCAATCCTCCTGGCCGAAGCTGGTGGCATTTCGGCGCGCTCCGGAAGACTCTATTGGACACTGCGCCGCTGGATCGGCGAACTGGCCGCTGCCATGGGCCAGCCGGTCGACCTGCCTGACGATCTCAGCGGGCAGGAGTTGGAGAAGCAGTTTCATGAGTGGTTGGCGAATGCCGCCGCTTGCCGGCCCGTCGTGATCCTCGCCGACGCGCTCAACCAGTTTGAGCGCACTGACCGCATGGCCTCGCTCAGTTGGCTGCCTGACCCCTTGCCGTCCAACGTCCGCTTTCTCGCCACAACTATTCCGGGCCCTGAGAGCGAAACACTGGCGCAGCGCCGGGGCGCGCGCGTTTCTCCGCTGCCGGCATTCACCTCTGCCGAAATTGAAGCTGTCGCCAAAGCGGTGTACGAGCGCTACCGTCGCGAACCCTACCCTGAGGTGATTGAGCAACTGCGCGACCTCGGCGGAGAAGCACAACCCGCCGCAGGAAACGCTCTTTGGCTCACCATGGCGCTCGAGTTGCTCAATCTGCTCGACGGCGACGACTTTGCCGTAGCTGAGCGCTCCTTCCCGGGCAGGGGTGGCGAGAGGATGCGGCGCTACGTTCTGAGCCGCGCACAAAACTTCAAGCCGACTATGGAGGAACTCTACGCCGAGTTTTTGACGCAGGTTGAGAAGGCGGCAGGCAAGGTTGAAGCGCGCACCTTTGCGTCCTTGATTGCGCTCTCTCGTCACGGATGGCGCGAAGAGGACATGCGTGCTCTGCTCGCGCCCGCTGCCGCCGCGCTGTTCCCCGATCTGCCGGCGCCGGTTTGGGATCCATTGCGCTTTGCCACCTTCCGGCGATTCTTCCGCGGGCATATGGTGGCTCGGGGCGAGTTTCAGCAGTTTGATTTTTCGCATGCCAGCCTGCGCTCCGGCATCGAAGTCAAGTTGCGCGGAGATTGGAAGCCGGCGGGATCGGAACCGATTCCCGCGCTGCATTCCGTCATCGCGAACTACCTTGAAACCATTCCCACAGGTTCGTCGGTGCGGTACGACGAGATGATGGGTCAGATACTTGGCACGCGTGACCTGCTTCGCTTTGCGCGTTACTACGCCTCTCCCGACGCCGGCAGCGGGCGGCTCGCCGACCACCTCATGCACGACAGCCAGGCCCCGGATCATCCGGTGCTCCATTTTGTTTGTGCCGCAATCTCTGACCCGCGCGTTGAGGTAGAGCAGCGGGCGGAGATCGGGCTCAAATTCAACTTTGACCTGAATCAGGCGCTACTGGAGCGCGACGGCCTGGAGCTTCGCGCTCCACTGCTTGAAGCTGCACTCGCACTGTTCCAGCAGCTGCGCCTCAGCAACCCGGAATCGCTGAACTTCGCGCGCAACCTGGCCATCACCAACGACAAATTGGGCGATCTTCACAAAGGAACGGGAAACGGCGAGCAGGCGTTCCAGTATTTCAAGCAGGCGTACGACCTTCGCGAAGTGCTGCATCAGAACAATCCTGAGGCAAGCGATCTGATGCGTGACCTGGCCGTGAGCTATGAGCGAATGGGAGATGCTCACATGGAGCTGGGCCAGGGAAGGCAGGCTTTTGAGTTCTACCAGAGACAGTTGAATTTGTTAGGTGAGCTTTATCAGCGCGATCCGGAATCCGCCGATCTGGCGCGCGACCTTGTCGTGAGTTGCAGCAGGATGGGCGATCTCTGCCTGGGGCAGGGAAATAGCGAATCGGCCCTGAGCTACTACAACAAGCAGGTGGAACTAGCTGGCAGTCTGCATCGCTTCGATCCCGAATCGGATCAATTCGCCGCCGACTTTGCCGCAAGCTGCAATAAGCGTGGCGATTTCTGGTTGGGGCAGGGAGAAGTGAGTAATGCGAGTGCCGACTACGAACAGGCTCTGGAAATTGTCCAGGAACTTTGCCGGAGCCATCCGCGCAGGGCAGAGTTTGCACGCGAACTCGAGGTAAGCAACAACCGGATTGGAGATGTCCATCTGAGAATGGGACAAGGCGACCAGGCTCTCAGGTGCTTCGCGTCGGCTTACGAAGTTGCAGTGGAATTGCATCGCCGCGATCCTCAATCAATCGATTTCGCCCGCGATCTGGCAGTGAGCAACAACAACCTGGGCGATGTGCACCTTGGACTCGGGCATGGCAATCAGGCCCTCGTTCACTTCGGCGAGGCTCTCAGAATTCGCGAGCATCTGCTTGAACTCTATCCAAAATCGGCAACCCTGGCACGCGACCTTGCAAACAGCTTCATCCGGCTGGGAGACCTTTACGCAGCACGCGGCGACCACGCAAAAGCCCTCGCCTTCTACGAGAAGCAACTTGATCGAGCCAGAGACCTGGCTGCGCGCTATTCTGAGTCGATTGATTTCCAGAAAAACCTTGGAGTCAGCCTGGAGCGCATGGGCGACTTCAAGCTCGGGCGTGAACAGTTGGATGCGGCACTCAAGTGCTATGAAGAGCGGCTGACGATAGCCGTGGATCTCCACCAGCGCTACCCACAGTCCACCGATTTGGCTCACGATCTGGCGGTGAGCAACATCAAGATGGGCGATGTTTACAGGGAGCTTGATGAGCCCGTGCAAGCGCTCGGGTGCTACGAGGAGCAATTGAAACTAGCCGATGAACTGCACCGGCGCTTCCCTGAATCGTTCGACTTCGATCGTGACCGTGCCCTTGGCAATGAGCGGATGGGCGATCTTCACCTTGCCATGGGCCAACCCGAAATGGCGCACGGGTTCTACGAAGAGCAATTGAAGATCGCCGAGGATCTGCATCAAGGCTACCCCGAGTCAGCGGATCTTTTCCGCGACCTCGAGGTCATCTGCAACAAGATGGGCGAATTACTTTTGCTTACGTGCCTCCCGGACGACGGATTCTTTCGAAAGGCTCTCGATATAGCTGAACAACTGCGCAGCCGCCATCCGCAATCATCGGAGTACGAGCACGATCTCGTGGCCTGCTATTGGAACATGGCAGAAAACGCCGAGATATCGAACGGCGATCCTCGCCAGTGGTGGCGCAAGATCTATGACCTGCTCTGCGATATGAGAAGCCGCGGTGTGTTGCAGCCCGCCGATGAGCGGAGAATTCAGATGGTCCAGGACAAGCTGCTGTAGGCTTCTCAAGTTGACGCATTTTTCCTGAAAGGTGGATGAAGACAGATGGCTGACTTCGAACCCGTTCCTTACCGCATCCGCATCGGCGTTACCGGGCATCGAAAACTGGACAACCCAGAAGCAATCCGCGCAACCGTGAGCAAGGCGCTGGCGGCTTTGGTTGAAAGCCTTGTCTCCTCGCAATCCCAGCAAAAGATCAAGAAAATACGTGCTGCCGGGACGACCCCTATCTCGTATCGCCTGCTGACTGCGCTGGCAGAAGGGGCAGACCGCCTCGTTGCCCTGGAGGTTCTCGAGATTCCGGAAGCCTGCCTTGAAGCCGTGCTCCCGCTGACAGTTGAAGACTACCTGGAGGACTTCTCGACTGAGGAGTCAAAACAGGAGTTCGGCAGGCTGTTGGAGCGGAGCCGCCGTCCGATGAGACTGCGCGTGCGCAACGTGCGGGAAGAGCGCCGCGATCAAGCCGACCAGGCCGAGTTGCGCCGCGAAGGTTATGAGAAGGCAGGGCAGTATATTGTGGACCACTGCGACATCCTCATCGCCGTGTGGGACGGAACCCCTCCACGCGGGCGCGGAGGCACAGCGGAGATTGTCGATTATGCATTGGCGCATAGCCGAAGGGTGATCCGGGTTTGGGGCGATGCGTTTGAGGTGTTGAACCGTGAATCCAGCCGCGATCTCGATATCTCCGCGCTTGAAGGAACTGACCGGTTTAACTGCCTCGAGATTCCGCCTGAACGAAGAGATGCAGAAACGAAAAAGCTCTATCACGATCTGTTTGCCAAGGAAACGGCAGCCGTAATTCCGCAGACAACCCGCGATATCGTAGACCGCCGCCTCCTGCCGTACTACGCGCAGGCTTCGATCGTCACCAAGGAGAACCAGCGCCGCTATTACCGCGCGGGCAGGAATATTTACACACTTTCGGCAGCGGCCGTGGGATGCGCCGCCCTCGCAGTTCTGTTTGAGAAGATCGCTGTCGTCGGGTTCAGCGTCGAACTGGTTTTGTTGATCGTCATGTTGCTCACCGTGCGGCAGACGGAGCGAAAACGCACCCACCAGGCCTGGATCGAGAACCGCTATCTGGCGGAGCGTATTCGCTGCGGGATATTCATGGCTATTTGCAACGTCGAACCACTGCCCATCAAGGTGCCGGCGTACATGGGCCACTCGCAGACTACCAATGACTGGACAGTGCGCGTCTTTGATGAGATATGGGAGTGGCAGCCGCGGCTGGATGGCTGCAGCTCCGCCGTTTGCGGTGCGCTCAATTCCTATATCCGAGAGGCATGGATCAGGGACCAGGCGCATTACAACAGGAATAAGCAGGCGCGCGAAGCGAAGATGCGTCGGCGGCTCGAGTGGGCCAGCGCGATTGTTCTGCCAACCACAATTGCGGCTGCGGCGCTGCACCTCGTTCTTAAGCTGTGGAATCCGTCGCCGGGAGACTCGCTGTCCGTGCAACTGGCGCACTTCTGGTCGCATCAAAGTCTGGCTTTTGTCGCATTGTTGTTTCCGGCAATAGCGGCCTCGCTCGCGGGCATGGAAGCGCATCGCGAACACCTGAGACTCGAAAAGCGGAGCGCCAACATGGGCGAGCAACTTGAAAAATTGGACGATCAGATGAAATCGGCCACAACTCCCAGCCGTTTTGAGGAACTGCTGCAGGAACTCGATGGAGAAGTCATGCTGCGCGAGACGCAGGACTGGCTCATGCTGATGCGCTTCGTGGTCATCAAGGGCAGCTGATCGACGATGACCGGATCACCTCGATCTTTGATTCTTAAGAGAGCGCCCGTTCAAGAGCCTGTTCCATCGCCGGCGTCAGGAAGCCGAGGAACTTGAGCGACTTCAATTTCTGGTTTTTCTTGTTGACCAGCGCACTGTGATTCTCTCTCGCGGCTTTGTGAGACAACTTCCTGAAATCCGTCAAAAGCCCTCTCAGGCGATTCCATTCACACCAGATCTCCAGTTCCTCATCGCCGAGGGTCTCTTCGCCACGCGCCGAATCGATCTTCAATGGGCTGTCGTCTGACTGTGAGACAAGAAGGCTCCAGAGATCGCAAACCGCCAGTGCGCTATTGGCTCTTCCGTCCCAGGCAAGCGCGCTTGTCAGGTCTTCATTCGACTTGAGAAAGGCGCAAAGCTCTTTCATCGCGCCGCCATCTCCTTTCTTCATCAGGTTGATGAAGTGTTGCAGCAGATCGCGGCGAGTCTCATAGCCGCCTTCCCCACCGATATCGGCCATGATCAAAAGCGTCCTGTTCAGAAACTCCAAACCCTCAGCCGCCGTACGGCCGTGAAGGGCCTTGGGAATCGCGTACAGAGCCGAATCAAAACGGTTGATAAGCACGCCCGCAAGCGCCTCTGAGGTGTCGACGTCCAGCTGAATTCTCTGTTGCGTTTGACGCCCGATCCACGGAAATACCCTGGACAACGATTCACCGATCATCTTGAAACTCCCAACTTTCGTCTTGCGCTAGCTACTGGTCACCGCGGGGGGATTCATCAAGGCCTCATGCTCCTGACGCCGGTAGTGGAAGCGCATGACGCCAACCACAATTGCAACCGTAGACATCATTCCAAAGATTGCTCCAGTTGCCATCACGATGCCGAAGTCTCGCAACAAGCCCTCGCAATAGACGGCCGTCGCCAATCCAGCCAATGCCGTCGTGGTCATGGTCAGAATCAGCCTGCGGCTCAGGTAGCGCAGGCAGTTGCTGAATCCCGCTTCCCAACCCGTGCCTCCATTCGAACGAAGCGGAATCTCCTTTTGAAGGTGGCGTGCAACCACGACCGAGTCGTAGACCGAGTATCCGGCCACGGTCAGCAAGGCGCTCACAATCGGCAGGGAAAGTGAAACATTGAAAAAGCAAATCGCGCCCACGGTGATTGTGGTATCGCAGACGAGAGCAATGAGTATGGCCGCAACCACCTGCGGAGTCCCTGTGAGATACAGCAAGAACAGCGCGAGCATGCCAATGCCGATGGCAATGAATTGCAGTGTGGATGCCGTTGTAATACCGGTGACCGCCGGCCCAACTGACGATATGCCGGTGATCTGTATCTGGCTTGAAGTTGCCGCTTCAAGCGCACTCACAAAGCCCGCGGGTGACCGCCCGGAATCTGTAGCCAACGGGTCCAGGTCTGGCACCTGGATCACGTACGTCTGCGGTGCGCCGGGGTTAAACCCCGCAGTTAAATGCCGCACCATCGATCGCCTGCCGAAATACTCCTGTGCTTTTTGCGCAAGCGTATCTGTAGAGATGCCCGGAATCGAAGCAATCGTCAACTCCGTTCCACCGGCAAAGTCGATGCCGCGAATCAGGGGCTTGGTGGAGAGCAGTACGCCGGCGCCCACCACTGCGGTGAGATAGATCCCGAGAAACACCCGGTTCATTCCGAGCAGGTTGAATTGAAACCGGAGAGCCGGATATGGTTTCGTCAAGCCTTCAATCCCTTGCACAATCCAGTTGCTCGTCAAAAGTGAAGGAGCGAGGATCAGGCTGGTCGCGACGGCCAGCGCCGTGCCCATAACAATCGTGGTCACCAGCCCTCGCACGCTTCCCTCGAAAAAGTAGAAGGGAAGAATCCCGATCACGCTGCTGCAATTGGCGGCAATAATGACGCCCCGTTCTCGTTCCAGGGCCCTGCGCAGAGACCGGGCAGTCTGCGCCACACTAAACCCGCCTCTTTCGCCAGTCTCCATTCTTTGCGTCCGGATAAACTCCTCGCAAATCAGAATCAATCCATCCACTGATACGGCGCTCAGGATCGCCAATGCGCAAACCGCCAGCAGGTTCAATGTCAGCACGCCACGCCACGCCAGCAAGTAGAGCGTGCTTATCTGCACCAGTTGGCAGGTGAACATCAGAAACGCAAGATGGGGACGATTGGAGTAGGCAAGAAACAGGAAGACGCTGATCGCGGCCACCAGCAGAACGGCCAGTCTGCTTACCTGGTTCAGGCTGGCTGCGCTCACCGTGGCATCGAACGCCGCCTCTTGAAGAAGATTGAATTTCACCGGCAGCGGACCGGACTTGATCATCTTCTCAATGTCTTCAGCCTCAGGCCTGGTTGTGAACGGAGTAATTTCCAATTCGAGACCCAGGTCTGCCGAAGTAATCTCCGGAGCAAGCTCAATCACGTTGTCAAGGCAGATAGCAAGCCGTCGATGCGTGTTTGTTTTGGTGATGTAATTCCATTTGTCTTCCGATGCTTTCTTGATCTTCAATTCAACAACGAAGATATCCGGCGCAGAGGGAGTGCTGCCCGCCTCCTTGCTTACGTCCGTTGCCTCATACAGCAAGTCATCCTGCACCAGAATCGGGGGACCCACAGGCACGCAATCGCCACTTTCGCCTCTCATTTGGAAGCAACCGCTCCTGGCGTCCGGCGTCTCGTCGCCCAATATCCTGAAAGTAAGCAGTTGTTGGTGCCCGATGTCGTTCAACACATTCTCAATCTCTTTGTCTTTGACTCCCGGAACCTCCACCTCGAGACGGTCGCTGCCGGTCGGCTTGGTGGTCAGGTCGCTTGAATCAAACTCCCGAAGTCGAAACAGAAAGATGTCCTTGGCAATCTGCAGCGCCTGCTTCTGCAGAGCATCCGTCGTCAGCCCTTTCGCGATGCTGTCAGCGGGGTCCATCTGCCAGATCAGGCGAACGCCGCCTGAGAAATCGATGGTCCTTTGTGGAATCGGCCATGCGCCCGTCGTCCATTTCACGTACATAGGCCACAACAGGAAAAGCAGAACAATGACCCAAACACGATTCCCTTTCATTCGTGGTCCTTTCGGGCATTCGGCAGTCGATTGAAGGCTTGGGGGTGGCGACAATCGATGCTATGCGAAAGGCTGGAAGCCGTCAAATGGGAGCCTCGTCCGGAACTGGATCAGGACGCATCCCGGTGTTCCCCGGTGGATTGAGTGGCCCAGTCTTTTTGAACCAGACGGCTACGACAGTGAGGACGGGGAGCAGAGCAGCGCGGTGATCCAACTTGAGTTTGTTAGCAGCGACGGCGACGGTAGACCATGCGCAGAGTTTCTGGAAGCCCATCCCGATCATGTTATCGACGGGAAAGCGGCACGGTCGCCCGCGTTGCCTGCTGCGTCTGAGTGACCTTGACTTCCCGAACGCGACCTCGGGGTAGCTAGAATGGGGTTACTTCCGGGTTGGCGGTGATACGCTCTGAATGCGCAACGTGAGTGCGGGACAATTCGACTACTCGTTAGCGAGGCGCACCTCTCGGTATAATCGCACCTTCGGGAGGACCCAGCGATGAAGTCGAAACTTCGTGTTGGGCTAAGTTTTGGCATCTTTGTTTATGCCGGGTTTTCCCTTGCTGTCCCGAGCGGCGATCCGGGATTTGAAAAGCGGCTATCCGAGGCGGGTCTAACCTACGTCTTGCCGTCCGGCTTCATTGATGACGGGCCAAACGTCGCTCTCGAAAAAGAGCTGGCCGAGACACTCGACTCGACCAATCCGTTCGTAGTGCACCGAATTCACTCGACAGATGGAAAGATTACCGCTTACGTGGATATTCGTTTGCTGGACTTGGATATCAAGAATCCGGCAATGGCAGTCGCCTACCCATTAGTTTTTGAAGGGAATGCTGAGGAATATTGCGCATTGGTTTCGAGCAGCCGATGTACCGCATCTACCAAACTTCCAGCCAGTCTTGTTCAAGGGGAATATCGTGCTGACCTTGGGACAGTTCTCAAAGCCGATAATCCTAGCCAGAGCCACATAGGAGGACACAAAAAGGCGAGTGTGATTGCAATTTCCAAGCCGAGTAGAGGGCTCTTTTATATAACCATCTCTTATGACTCCGACGGCGACTTGAGAGAGGCTATCAAGCCGTGAGGCACATGCTGAAATTCAAATAGTTTAGGAACGCATAGTGCTACACTCTGGACGGTCTGTCGCCTCATCGTCGCTTACTCCTGAATAAACATTGCTGTGTGAGGGGTCCACAGGCTCCTGACAGATTGCTGACAGCCTACAGACAACAACAAAGGGCCATTTCAGGCCCTTTGTAAATCTTAGATTGTATTGAGTTTAATGGTGCGCCCGGAGAGATTCGAACTCCCGACCTACTGATTCGTAGTCAGTCGCTCTATCCAGCTGAGCTACGGGCGCACACGTCGAGTTCCATGCGGAACCTAACACAGATTATCAGGGTTTCAACCCCGGCGCAATCCAACCGTCACGCAACGGGTGCCGGTGTCGCAGGCGCGGCAATCAGCGGCAACTCCTCCGCAATCTCCAGGCCCGTCAGCCGTATCAGCCGCGTCACCGTCGCGGCGTTCAGCCGGGTTGCGTCGTACTCCACCAGCAGTGTCTTCGCAGCGCTGTCAATCGAGATCCGCCGCACTCCGTAGACGTCGCGTGTACCGGCCAGGGCCGCAGCCACAGCTTCCGTAGGCGCTGTCGCGTAGCGATAAAGAATATCTACGGTGGTCATGCATCCATCATAGCAAAACAGAAGGGTGCCCCCGGTCCCTCGCTGTTGGGGACCGGGGATGTCGGCATGATTCAGAGGACGCGGCCAAGCCGGAACCCGACATGCAGGGATGTCTTCAGCCATCCCGCTACAAACCCCTAAAGCGACTTCAGCATCGCGCGGATCTGCGGATCGCTCCAGTCCTGCGGGCCGATGTACTTGCTCCGGATTACGCCGTTGCGATCGATCAGGTACGTCTCCGGCCACATATCGGTGTTGAACAGCTTGGCCGCCGACTGCGACGGGTCGCGCACCGTGATCAGGTCCACGTGCCGCCGCGCAATAAAGTTCGCGTACGCATCCGGATCTTCATCAATGCTCACCGCCAGGATCACCAGGTTCGGTTGTTCGTGATGCAGTTCCAGAAGCGAGGGCAGCTCCACCACGCACGGCTGGCACCATGACGCCCAAAAATTCAGCAGAACCACTTGCCCGCGGTAGCTGGCCAGGTGCACCGTGCTGGTGCCGTCCGACACCGTGAAATCGGGCGCAATCTTGCCCGCCTGCGCAGGATGAGCGCCGCGGTTGCAGGCCACGGCAAGGGCCAGCGGGAGAACAAAGAGAAGGGAAGCGAAACGAGTGAGCCGCACATCCTTATAATACGGAGCGACGGGCTCCAAAAGGAAGGGCACAGGGCAATGAGCAACGACGACGCCGGTCGCGAAGCAGCAAGGGCATCCAGCTTCAAGCCAGTCCTCGGACTGTCCGACGACGCTGAGCCCGGCTCAATTCCAGTCGACTGGCGCGAATGGGCCGGAAAAACGATTGCCGGAACCGTCTTTGCGCAGCCTGAGCCCGAACCCCTCATCGAACTCACCGTCATCATCCCAGCCCGTGACGAACAGGATTGTCTGGGCGCCTGCCTTCAGTCGCTCGTCAGCCAATCCGAAGAGATCTTCAAACTCAACACCGATTGGGAACTGATCGTAGTGGACGACAACTCCAGCGACCGCACCGCCGAAATCGCCCGCGGCTTCGCCGGTGTCACCGTTCTCGAAGCAGGGAAGCCCGAGCCTAATTGGACCGGCAAGGCAAACGCCATCTGGACCGCGGCCCGCTACGCGCGCGGCCGCTGGCTCCTGTTTACTGACGCCGACACCATCCACGAGCCCGGAAACCTGCGCCGCGCCATGCATGAAGCCGAGCGCCACAAGGCCGGCATGTTGAGCTATTCGCCGCGCCAGATCGTCAGTGGCGTGATGCAGCGTTCGCTCATGCCTCTGGTCTTCTGCGAACTTGCCCTCGCCTATCCGCCCGCCAAGGTCTCTGATCCCAACACGCGCATCGCCGCTGCCAACGGGCAGTTTCTTCTCGTCGAGCGCGAGGCCTATCGCCGCATCGGTGGACATGCCAGCGTGGCAGACAAGGTTCTTGAAGACGTCGAACTCGCCTATCTTGCCAAACGCCGTCGCATCGGCCTGCGCTTTCGTTATGCTGACGATGCCGTCGCAACCCGCATGTACCGCACCACCGCAGCCATGATCGAAGGCTGGACCAAGAATCTCGCCCTGCTCTTTGACAACACCCTCGCCCTCGCTCTCTGGCGCGCTCTCGATATTGTCCTGCTCTTTCTCCTGCCCATCCTCGCCATCGAACTCTGGAATGCCCGCCTTGGCGCGCACTCGCTCCAGTGGCTCGGCGCAGGATGGGTGCTCGCCATTCTCTGGATCAGAAACCTCGTCCGCTTTTACGCCCGCGTCGCCAAGTCCAATTTCCCCTTCATTGACTGCGCTCTAACGCCCCTCGGCCTGCCCTTGTTCGTCGTCCTGCTCTATAGAAGCTGGTTTCAGCACCGCATCCTCAAGCAAGTTACCTGGAAGGGAAGAAGCTACAAGACCTGAAGCCGAGGGTGCCCCCGGTCCCTCGCACTTGGGGACCGGGGATGAATGCCAGACGAGCCACATAATCAGAAGCCAACACTCACCCAAACGCATCTCAACAATCAGAGGCCGAAATGATCTTCCTGACCCGACGAGCGACGTTCTCTGCCTCCCACTACTACTGGAATGAGAGTTGGTCCCCTGAGAAGAACCAGCAGGTCTTCGGCCGCTGCAGCAACCGCAATGGCCACGGCCACAATTACACGCTCGAGGTCACGGTTGCAGGCAAGCCCGACCCAACCACCGGATTCGTAGTCGATCTCAAAGGTCTCAAGGCCATCATCGAAGAAAAAGTTCTCGCAGCCTGGGATCATCGTCACCTCAATCTCGAAGTCCCCGAGTTCGCCGCGTCCAAAAGAATTCCCACCACCGAGAACCTCGCCATCTCCGCCTGGGAGCGTCTCCAACCGGCCATCGAAGCATCCCACGGCGCCCGCCTCACCTGTGTCCGCATCTACGAAACCCCCGAAATCTTTGCCGAGTACCGGGGCCCCCACGAACAGGTCTTGGTTCATGGGGTGAAGTATAGAGGCGACAAGTGACCAAAGCCTACTTCGGTCGCCGCTACATGTTCTCGGCCAGCCATCGCCTCCACGCCGATGCGCTTACCCCGGCCCAAAACCTGGCCGCCTACGGTAAGTGCAACAACCCCCACGGCCACGGACACAACTACATCCTCGAAGTCCTGGTTGCCGGCCCCGTCGAGCCCGCCACCGGCATGGTCGTCGATCTCGTCGCACTCGATGAAGTGGTGCAAAAAAAGGTGGTCGATCGCTTCGATCACACCAACCTCAATCTCGATCCCCTCTTTGCCAATTGCGTCCCGACAACAGAGAATCTATGCAGGGCCATTTTGGAGCTGCTCAAAAACTCCATGCCCTCCGGCCAACTCGAATATGTCCGCATCGAGGAAACCGAGAACAACTTCTTCCAATGTTTCGCGGATGAAGCAAAGCAAGCACCAAGCATAACGACAGCTTGAGAGCAGCGCCGAAAGTCCGCAACAAATTTCATGTTCACCCCCTTCCCCAGGGGCGAGAGGAAAAACAGAAAATGGCACAGCCAATTGCAGTCACCAAGCCGATCCGCAGGCGGGTGGAAACAGACGAGAGTCTTGCCGGCTTCAGCACCCAGGAGATGTATCGCGAAATTCTCTCGCGCCTCGGCGAAGACCCGTCCCGCGACGGCCTCGTCTCCACTCCCGCGCGCGTTGAAAAGTCGATGGCCTTCCTCACCAAGGGCTACAACGAAGATCCAGCCGCCATCCTCCGCGGAGCCATGTTCGACGTCGACTACGACGAGATGGTCATCGTCAAGGACATCGAAATGTTCTCGCTTTGCGAGCATCACATGCTGCCGTTTTTCGGCAAAGTCCACGTCGCCTACATTCCCAAGGGCAAAGTCATCGGCCTCAGCAAAATTCCCCGTCTCGTCGAAGTCTTTGCGCGCCGCCTTCAAGTGCAGGAGCGCCTCACCCGCCAGATCGCCGACTCAATTCAGGAGGCCATCGCGCCCCAGGGCGTAGGCGTCGTCATTGAAGCGCGCCACCTCTGCATGATGATGCGCGGCATCGAAAAGCAGAACTCCTCCACCGTCACCAGCGCCATGGTCGGCTGTTTCCGCCAAAAAGAAACCCGCACCGAATTCCTCTCCCTGGTCCGCCCCTCCGCGTAAGAATCTGCCGAGTGCCCCATTCATCACCGCGCCTTTTGCGGTGATGAGTGGGAACGAACCAACTTCCCCTCGCGCTTTTCTGACCCCTGATCTCTGATCTCTGACCCCCGCGCCCCGCTCAAATGCACTACAGTGATCTAGGGCCACACCGTGAACGGACTACTGGTAATCGACAAGCCCGGCGGCATGACCAGCCACGACGTGGTCCATCGTCTGCGCCGCATCACAGGCGAAAAATCCATCGGACATCTCGGCACGCTCGACCCCATGGCCACCGGTGTCCTGCCCCTGCTGCTCGGCAAATACACGCGCCTCGCGCAATATTTCTCCGCCGCCGAAAAAACCTACACCGGCTCCATCCGCTTCGGATTCGCAACCGACACCTATGACGCCGAAGGCCAACCCGCCGGCCCCGATCTCTTCGACCAATCAACTCTGACCATCGAAGACATCCGCGCCGCCGCCGCCCACTTCCACGGAGAGATGCAGCAGATGCCCCCGCCTTTCTCCGCCAAAAAAGTTGCAGGAACCCCAGCCTACAAGCTCGCCCGCGAGGGCAAACCGGTAGCCCTCAAGCCCGCAAGAGTCTCGATCGCAAGCTTCGAAATCACCGCGCTTGAAGGCCCCATCGCCACCTTCGCCATGAGCATCAGCGCCGGCGGCTACGTCCGCGGAGTGGCGCACGAGCTCGGCATCGCCCTCGGCTGCGGTGGACATTTGAGCGCATTGCGGCGCACCCAGGCCGGCGTATTCACCTTGTCCCAGTCACATCCGCTCGCCGAGCTCGAAGCCCTCGCAGGCAACGCCAGCGCACTCGAGCAGCTCTGCCTGCATCCCCGCACGCTGCTGCCGGAGATGCCTTCTGTAACGGCGGGACCGCATGTGCTGGGCCGACTCCGCAACGGCGCCCAGGCCAACCTCCCCGAGTTCTCGCAGGCATCCCTCGTCAAAGTCTTCGCCGACCAGCGCGACCTGGTAGGCATAGCCAAGCGCATAGCCGGCACGCTCTTCCAGCCCGTCGCCGTCCTGGGCTAAAGTAGCCAATCGCGGCGGGTGGCCCGTCCATAGAGATCCAAGAATCACAACATGCACCAGGGAAGACTATGCCCCATTCATCGCAGTTTTTTTGCGATGAGTGGGCGTCGAAGTCTCGCCGTCCACTCCGACTCAATCTCAACGACCCCGCGAACACCGGTCGCGTAGTGATTGAAACTGCTCCATCGATATTCGCCGGGAGACGCAACCAATCCGCGCTTCACAGGATTCCGATGAATATAGCGGATCACAGCGGACCGCTCAGCCTCACCACGAATGTTGCTGTCATAATAGCGTTCCATGCCAGAACATATCCCGCCGGCCTTTTAGTTTGCGCGAGGTGACCTGCTTCAGAGCCTTGAGAAACTGGGCCAACAGGATCGAGGTCGGTTCGTTGATGAGAAAGTGGACGTGTTCGGGCATCAGGACGTAGGCGTAGATCCTCGCCTCGTGACGCGCGCGCGTCCGTTCCAGTACGGCCTCGAATGTGTTCTTGGGCCCCGCCGCCTTGAGCAAAGGGAGACGGTGAAAGCAACTGAAGGTAATAAAGTGGAGAGACTCCGCTTTCTGGAACCGCTTCAGGTCGTACGGCATGGTCCCATCCTATTCTCAAGCCGGCCTGACCCGAAGACCCGCTCATCGCGATAAGGCTGCGATGAACGGGGCACAGCTTCGTTTCACTCATTGAGTTTCTTCAAGCAGATGAACGTGCTCCGGCATCAGAACATACCCGGCAACAACAAGACCATACCGCTGACGAGCAGCCTCAAGCGCGCGCTCAAGCATCGACTCTTCAACCTCCGAAATGCAGTCCGAGATCGAAAACTGTGCCCCATTCATCGCAGGTTTTTTCGCGATGAGTGGGCGTCGAAGTCAAGGTGTCCCCTCCGACTCAATCCCAACAAGACTAAGAAAACTGTGCCCCTCGCAAGTTTTATCGCGATGAGTGGGCGTCGAGCTCCCGCAGTCCGCTCTGACTCAAATTCAACGACCCCTTGAATGCCGGTTCCTTAAACTGCTTCAGGTCGCAGGTCAAGGTCCCATCGGGTCTAAAACGAAGACCCGCTCATCGCGATATAAGGTCGCGATGAACGGGGCACAGCTTCTCTACGTTCATGGGGGTTCTTTGGGGGCTGTTGTACGTGCAACCTACCCTGCAAAATCGCTGCCAAACACAGGCCTGCCGTCGCCACGAACGGGGCTATAAATAAAACATGTCCGAGAAATCGCAAGAGCATACCAATCCGCCGACTCCCGTGCAACCCGACCTCGCACCTGAAGTTATCGAGAAACTTGGCTCATGGTTCGCTGAAGTGCTTGCCCCACTCGAAGACCTGCCCGATGCGCTCCGCAAGTCCCATGCCGAGCTAATTGCGTACATGGATCGCCTCGTGCTTCTCGCTGGAGGCACTCTGACACTCACATTCTCGGCATTAGCGCTGATAAGCAGCCATCTAAGTCAGATTGGCAAGAATGCCGTTCACCCGGGCTATATAGTTGTCGAATGCTGGTTGCTCGTCGCGGTGATAGTTTTCGGTCTTTTCCATACGCGATTGATGATCAGAGTTCAAAAATTCCGTGATGCAACGACCGCAGTTGCGCTAATTAGTCTCAAGGGAAAATTGAAGTTTATGTCCAATTTTCCTAGGGCAGATGTCACGAAATTGCCGCCACTCGAAGATAAAGCCTCGCAAGAGACAATAAAGGCCACAGAAAGGGTTCTTGTCGTATGCTCATTCGCCGCGCACATAGCGCTCGTGGCGGCCTTTGTCAGTTTGGCTATCTTCATCCAAAGCAACGTCGGGCTGATTCTGACTGCGGCTCCAAAATGAGCCTGTTACCCCAAGTCTCGCTTCTGAGACATGGAAAAAATTACCTTCCCCACCCCGCGCGTCGTTCGGCCTCCATCAGGTTGGTCAGGATATCGTTGATCCGAGTCAGGTGGCCGTCGCCTTTGGCGCGCAGCCAATCGAGCACCTGCGGATCGAGGCGAACGCTCACCGGCACCTTCCGCCTCACATCCCTGAGCCGGACCATGTGCGAAAGCTGCTCCTCTGTAAGCTGCGGGATGGCCTCGGATTCCGCTTCGGGCAAGTCGCGCCCCGCGCTCTGCGCATCGCTTGCCTTGCGTACTGCTTCGAACTCCGCCCTAGTCCACTGCCTGTTCTTGATATCTTCGGGTTTCATTTTTCTCAGCGCGCCGCGCGCTGATGATCCGGATAATCTCTTCGCCATCGCGATCCTCCCTGTATCCATGCACCACCAGCAGCACTGCGCTGAACTGCTCTTCAATCGACACCGAGCCCAGCGCGTGCCATCGCTGCTCGCCGATCTCGTCCACTCGGTCGAGCCCGATCAGGCAGTGCTCGTCCTCAAACACCAGCGCCGCCAGCTCGAATGAGATTCCATCGTGCTTGCGCTGATTCAGCCGGTTCTTCCGCTCATCCCATTCGTAGCGCACAATGTATATACGGAGTGTACCACATTTTAGGGGGCAGCTCAGGGTCCCTCGGGCTTGGACCTGGAAGGTCGCACACCGTCCATCTTCACCAAGCCGAAGCTTTCAGCTAAAAACTGCTTTTCGTGATCCAAATCACCCGCCCAAAGCGCGCTAAAACGCGTTAAAAATCGGCTTTTTGCGACCATTTTTGTACATTAAGCACATCGAGTATCGTCCCGTACCCGGCAATTTGATCAAAAACCGGGGCGTCGGACACGTGGAAACAGCCAGTGCATCCAGCAACGGACGATTCGTAGCTCCTGACGCCTCGTTTTGACCCAAATTTTCGTCATGGGAGCCGCTGGAAATCTTGTGTGCGTTAAGAAACGCATAGCCTGCCACTAGGCAAATCGCAGACCACCGGACGCGGTCAGGGCTACCGGCGCAGGAGGGGCTTCAGGGCGGGCAGCAGGGTCCGGGCGATGATCTCCGACCCTTTGGCCGTGGGGTGGATGCCGTCTGCCTGAATCGTGTCCGGCACGCGGATCAGGTCCTTGTAAATCATGGGGATAAACGCCACGTGGTGCTGCGCCGCCAGCGTGCGGAAGACCTCGCCGAAGGAGCGAATGTAGTCGGGCCCGTAGTTGGGAGGCAGCGTGATGCCCGCCAGAAGCACCTTTACGTGTGCCGCCGCGAGCGCCTCGAGAACCTGGTCGAGATTGTGCTGGGTTTGGGCGAGCGGCAGGCCGCGCAGTCCGTCGTTGCCGCCGAACTCGACAATCACCACTTCAGGATGAAAGCGAAGGACGGCCGGCAGCGCAACCACCGCGTCTTTGGTCGTGGCTCCGCTGGTGCCCTGGTTAACTACTTTATAATGATAAGTTTGGGCATCAAGCTGGCGCTCGAGCGCACTAGGAAACGACTGCCCCGGTGCAAGACCGTAACCCGCCGTAATGCTGTCGCCAAAGCAGACGAGAACATGGGAACCTGCGGCTAACGCCGGAACGTGAGTTCCAGCCGCCGAAGCCGGAACAGGCGAGCCCGCCGCCAGAGCCGGAACGGATGCGCCTGCGGCTGAATCCAGAGCTCCCGCCGCCAGAGCCGGAACAGCCGAGCCCCACGCAAGAGTTGGTATACCAACAATCAGGAAACAGCATGAGACGATAAATGCGCGCCGAACGTCCACACAACAAGTGTAGCTGTGTTTGGCGGGCGGGGTTTTGAGGAGGACATTGAGTGATTGAGGTTCGAGACGCAAGGAAGTGGATCCAGAATGGCGCACGCCGCGTGGACATTCTGAAAGGGATTTCGCTGACGATTCCCGCCGGCCAGTTTGTGGCGATTGTGGGCGCAAGTGGCAGTGGAAAGAGCACTTTGCTGGGTCTGCTGGCAGGGCTCGACGCGCCCAGCTCAGGAGAGATCTGGCTGGATGGCGCACCCATTCACAACCTGGCCGAGGAGCGGTTGGCCCAGGTGCGCGGCCGTAAAATCGGCTTCGTCTTCCAGTCCTACCAGCTCATCCAAACCCTCACAGCGCTCGAAAACGTTCTGCTGCCATACGAACTGAACATCGAGGGCAGCGGTCTGAAGCAGGCGCGGCGTCTGCTCGACGAAGTTGGACTGACGGAGCGCGTTGACCACTATCCCGTGCAGCTTTCAGGCGGCGAGCAGCAGCGTGTGGCCCTGGCCCGCGCCTTTGTCACCGAGCCGCCCATCGTCATGGCCGACGAACCCACCGGCAATTTGGATTCAACCAATGGCCGCATGGTCCTGGACCTCCTGTTGGACAGAAACAAGCGCTCCGGCACAACACTTGTCCTGGTCACGCATGATCCCGAAGTAGCCAGCCGCGCCGACAGAAAAATCGTTCTCAAGGATGGAATGGTCGTCGAAGACACGCTGACTAACATCAGCGGATTGAACACCTTCAACGCGCAGATCGTCTCAGAGGATGTCAGGGGAAACGCATGAGTAAGCGATCGTTGAGCTGGAAACGAGCCGCAGCCATCGCCTCACGGGATCTGAAGTCGGCGCCGGGCAAATTCGGATTCGTTGTGCTGTCGGTTGCGGTGGGCGTGGCGGCGCTGGTAGGCGTACGCGGATTGAGCGACAGCTTCAGGCGGACGCTCTCAGGCGAAGCGCGTTCGCTCATGGCCGGCGATCTGAGCGCGCGCGTCTTTCATTTGCCCACGGCCGACGACAACAACAAGATCGCCACGGCGCTGAAGCAGAGCGGCAACGGAGCGCAAGCAGCGAGAACAACCTGGATCACTGAGACGGTGTCGATGGCTTCAGTGCCGCCCGATCCGGTTCCGCTCCTGGTCTCGCTCAAGGCGGTCGACCCCGGCGAGTATCCCTATTACGGAACCGTCGAGCTGGAACCCTCCATGAGCCTGGGTCAGGCACTCGCAGGTGATTCTGTAGTCGTAGCAGACGAGTTTTTGATCAGAATCAACGCGCACGTAGGCGACACTCTGCGCCTGGGCGGAAAAAACTTCAAGATCAAGGCAGTACTAACGCAAGAGCCCGACCGGATTACGGCGGGAGCTGGACTGGGGCCGCGCGTGATGATTTCGCAGGCGGCTCTGGCGAACGACGGCGCTGGTTGGGCCGGGAAGCCGTGTGAGCGAGCGGCTGCTGGTGAAGTTGCCCTTAAATGCGGCGGGCGGGCTTGCGACAGATGCGGCCACGGCGGCGGTGCGCGCGCAATTGGAGTCGGCGCTGCCCGATGCGCAGGTGATGGATTATCGCGAAGGGAATCCTGCGCTGAGCCGGGGGCTGGATAATGCGACTGCGATTCTGAGTTTGATTTGCCTGGTGGCGATGGTGCTGGGCGCGATTGGCGTGGCCATGGCGATGCATGCGCATCTGGAACAGCGGATGGACATGCTGGCAATTTTGAAGGCGGTTGGCGCTGGGTCGGGGGACTTGCTGCGTATTTTCCTGTTGCAGACGCTGGGGCTCGGACTCGCTGGAGGCTTGCTGGGCGTGGCTGCCGGTGTGGGCGTGATGGCGGCGTTGCCGGCGGCTTTTGGCAACCTGCTGCCGGTACATATTGTGTTGAATTTTCCGTGGCAGTCGGCACTGGCCGGAATGGGAACGGGGCTGTTGACGACGTTGCTGTTCTGCCTGCCGCCATTGCTTGACGTGCGCGCGGTGAGGCCGGTGCTGGTGCTGCGCAGGCTGGTGGAGTCGGGCCCGGATGGAATCAAGGGGTGGTTGGCGCGTTGGTGGGCGCGGCGGCTGCAATTGGGGATTGCGGCGGTCGTAGTTGCTGCGCTGGGCGCCATTGCCTGGGCGCTTTCTGACTCGGCAAAAATTGGCTCGTGGTTCGCGATCATGTTCGCGATTGCGCTGGTGGTGTTGCTGGTGCTTGCTGCCGTGGCGCTATGGTTGGTCCGCTTTGTGCTCGATCGGGTTCGCCTGCAACTGCCATCGTCGCTCAGGCATGGGTTGGCGAATCTTTACCGGCCGGGTAACCAGTCGGCGGCGGTTCTAGCGGCGCTGGGCACTGGGGTGATGCTGATCCTGGCTGTTTACCTGATGCAGGCGCAGTTGCTGCGTGAGTTGAAGGAGACAGCCTCGCCGAAACTGCCGAATATTTTCCTGGTGGATGTGACAACGGACGAAGTGAACGGCGTGAAGGACTTTTTTGCGCATCAATCTGGATTGACTAAGCCGTTGGATTTGATGCCGGTGGTGCCGGCGCGCTTCACAGCAATCAACGGAAAGTCGCTGGATGAGATCAAGGATCAGCATTATCCAAAGCGAATGCTGGAGCAGGCTGAACTTACCTGGGCAGATGCAGCCCCTGAAGGCGATCAAGTGATTCAGGGCACGTGGTGGAAGAGCGCCAACGCTGACGAAATCGCCGTAGGCGACGGCGTGGCGCGAAGACTGAATTTGAGAGTTGGATCGAGCGTGGATCTGGAGGTGGGCGGCTTTGCGCACACGCTCAAGGTGACTGCGATTTACCGTGCGGATGGACAACACCTGGCTGGACGAGTGTCCTTCGTGACGCCTTCTGGAATCCTGCAGAACCAGCCAACCATGATCTGGTATGGCGGCGTCCATATCGATCCGAAACAGGTGGCTTCGATGGAGCGCGGCTTGTTCCAGGCGTTTCCGACGATCACCGTCATCAATCTTGCCGATGTTCTTGAGCGCATTGAGAGCGTTGTGGATCAGATCACGTTTGTGGTGCGGCTACTGGCGGGCTTCTCGATTCTGGCTGGGTTGACGATCCTGGCTTCGAGTATTGCCAGTACGCGATTCCGGCGCATGCAGGAGGCAGTGGTCCTGAAGACTCTGGGCGCTACGCGGATGAGAATTGTGCGTACATTCAGCGTGGAGTTCAGCGTTCTGGGGCTACTGGCCGGTGCGGTGGGTGTGGTGTTTGCGAATCTGCTCACACGGGTTTTGCTGCGCAAGCTTGAGGTGGACTTCCACATCGAGTGGGGAGCCACGGCCCTCGCACTCCTGGGCACCGCGGTGCTGGCGACGGCCACGGGATGGATTGCGAGCTATCGCATTCTCGGGTTAAGGCCGTTGCAGGTTCTGCGCGAAGAGTAAAAAGGGAAGGGAAGAGTGCGGACAGACTTGGGGCACAAGCGGGGCGCGAGCCGTGGGTGCTGGTTTGACCGCTGCTGGGAATCGACTTATGATGAGTAGGTTGGCTTGTGTGGTCCGGCGCAATGCCGAGGCCCAGGCTGATACGGCCGCAAGACCAGCCTGCATCACCCTTGCTGCCCCCTCGTTCAATGGTAGGACAGCTGCCTCTGGAGCAGCCTATCGGGGTTCGAATCCCTGGGGGGCAGCCAAATCATCAATACAAAGGGGTTCGCAGAAGTCCTGAAGGACCCACCATTTCCCTCGTAATTCTGTGATCCCAGAAGATGCGGCCCACGGGGTTCCCAATGCTGACGATTCCCACCATGCTCGCCGCTACGATGGCGCTGACCCTGGGGGGAAATGCTTTCATTTCTTTAATGTTTGTTTGCTTCATCGCCCCGCGCGCTCAGTTGAATGCCGAGAGCTTCGAGGAACCGGTTGATCAGTGCAATGCTTCTCCGCAGCTCCGCATGCCGGAACTGGCTCAGTAGAGAAAACAATCCGGGTGGCTCGATGACAGGTTTCTTGTAGCTTCCCAGTGTTTGGCTCGTTGCCTCAGCGATTCCCTCAAGGAGGTCGGGATTGATGGCGCCCAGCATCTTCCCCAGAATGATCGCGTTCCGCATGGCACGAATCGACGCCTCCGACCGCGCCGCTCCCACCGCGGTTTCGACCAGCCTGTCGCTCGCTCCGAGCAGTCCGCTTGCGAGCTGAAAAACGCCGTGCTCGTGCAACTGCCGCAGCAGTTCATAGGAATCAAGCAAGGCCTCCGCATGCTCCACGGGAGCATTCTCAAGGCGGCTCCGCAACTCCGCGCGTGGGTCACGGGCCGGCAAACTCAAAGGGATTGGTTGCGCCATTCTGCTTATCCTTTCTCCTGACCAGTGGCCGGCGATCGCCGCTCATTGGTCTTGATCTGCACCAGTTCGTTGCCGGGTTGGCTGTAATCCTGGCGTTTCCATTTGCGCTCAACCTCCACGCCCTTCTGCGGCGTGGGATGGCCAAAGCGGGAGTTTGTTCGCGGCAAGCGGGTTCGATCCGTTCTCGCCCAACAGATTCAGGTGAACCGACGTTTCCTTGTAGGCCGGTGTATGGGTCGCCTTGTCGGTATAGCTGCTTGTGAGCCGGTTTACCGGCTCTTCTACTGAGTTCATGGGCATGTACAACTCCTTGCCTTGAACTCTTGCGGTGACCAGAGCCTGGGCGCGGACCTTGCCATACGGTGAGGTCAACTGCACCCAACTGCCCGTCTGGATGCCCCGCTCAGTCGCCAGTTCCGGAGAGACCTCCACAAATGTGCAAGGTGTTTTCGCCTTGATGCCCTCGGTGCGATAGGTCATGTTGCCTTCATGGAAGTGCTCAAGCAGGCGGCCATTATTCAAATGCAAATCATATTCGGCATCCTGCTGGTTCGAAGGCTCTGACCACGGAACAGGAAATAACCTCGCCTTGCCGTCAGGAAAATTGAACTTCCTGGAGTAGAGCAACGGCTGGTCGGTACCGTCTTCGGCCACAGGCCATTGCAACGATTTGTAGCCTTCCAATCGCTCGTAAGTTACACCCGCCATCAGTGGTGTCAGCGGGGCAATCTCTTTGTAGATCTCCGACGGATGCTTGTAACTCCAGCCCGCGCCCATACGATTCGCAATGTCCTGGATGATCTGCCAGTCCGGCCGGCTGTCTCCCAGCGGCTCCATCGCTCGGTAGAGCCGCTGGATCCGCCGTTCAGTACTTGTAAAAGTGCCCTCTTTCTCAAGGCTTGGACTGGCCGGCAAAATCACGTCGGCAAAACGGCAGGTCTCGGTGAAAAAGATCTCCTGCATCACGAAGAAATCAAGCTTGGCCAGCGCAGCCGAAACGTAGTTGGCGTTTGAGTCCACCAGGCTCATCTCTTCGCCAAACACATACATCGCCTTGATGCGGCCATCGTGGATGCCATCAATCATCAGGTGGTTGTCGAGGCCCGGTTTGGCGGGCAGCGTCACCTTCCATGCCTTTTCAAACTTGGCGCGAATCTCCGCGTCATCCACCTTCTGGTAGCCGGGGAAAAAGTTCGGCATCGCTCCGTGATCGCTCGCTCCCTGCACGTTGTTATGCCCGCGCAGCGGATACGCCCCCGTCCCCGGTCGCATGTAGTTGCCGGTCACCAGCAGCAGGTTCGAAATCGCCGTCGACGTATCCGAGCCCATCACGTGTTGGGTCACGCCCATGGCCCACAGAATGCACATCGACTGCGCCTCGGCGATCGTCCGGGCCACCGTAGTGAGAGACTCTATCGGCAGGCCGCATCGCTGGCTGGCCATCTCCATCGTGAACGGCGCAAGACTTTCGCGGTACTCTGCAACTCCGTTGACCCACCTGTCGAGGAATTCTTGTTTTGCCAGACCGTTGTCGAGAATGTACCTGGTCAAAGCCGAAAGCCAGAAGAGGTCGGTGCCCGGCCGCGGGCGCAGGAAAATATCGGCTCGCTCGGCCATCTCATTCTTGCGCAAGTCGGAGACAATTAACTTCTGGCCATGCAACTTGTGTGCGCGCTTCACTCGAGTCGCCAGCACCGGGTGGTTTTCAGCTGCGTTGGAACCGACGATCACCACCAGGCTTGCTTTCTCGATGTCTGAGATGGAGCCCGAGTCGCCGCCATAGCCGACAGTCCTGAAGAGTCCCGTAGTTGCCGGAGCCTGGCAGTACCTTGAGCAGTTGTCCATGTTGTTGGTGCCGACAACCGCCCGGGCCAGCTTCTGCATCAGGTAGCTCTCCTCGTTTGTGCACTTCGATGAGGAGATAAAGGCAAGGGCATCAGGCCCGCTTTCTGCTTTGATCTCCGCAAATCTGCGCGCCACAAGATTCAACGCCTCATCCCATGTGGCTTCGCGAAACTTCTCTCCATCCCGAATCAGCGGCTTGGTCAGCCGGTCCGGACTGTTCACGTAGTCCCAGCCGAACTTGCCTTTGACGCAGGTGGAAACCCCATTTGCCGGGCCGTGCTCGGGCTCAACCTTCAGAATGTGCCGGCCCTTGGTCCAGATGTCGTAGCTGCAGCCGACGGCGCAATAAGTGCACACAGTTTTGGTGCGCTTGATATGACCTTCGCGCATCGCTGCTTCCAATTCGGAGACTTGCAGGATCGCGCCGTATCCAAGTTCCGGCTCAATACCCTTCACCACCTCGATCATCCCGCCCACAACACTCAGCGCAGTCTCGTGCAACGACGTAAAGTAGCCCGCCTCGCCCAGCATGGACTTCTCCATGAGTGCATTGCACGGGCAAACAGTAACGCAGTGGCCACACGACACACAGCTCGATTCGCCAATTGGAGCTCCCCCATCCCACTGCACGCGCGGATGCGGATCCTCCCAGTTGATCGACAGAGTCTCGTTCACCTGCAGATTCTGGCACGCCTCAACGCATCGCCCGCAGAGTATGCATTGGTCGGGGTCGTAGCGGTAAAAGGGATTCGACAGATCGACTGAATATGGCTTTGGCTTGTAGGGGATCTCCTGGTGCTCGACCCGAAGAAGCGCTGTCGTGTTGTGAACGGTGCAGTTGCCGTTGTTGTTATCGCAAACGGTGCAGTACAGAAGGTGGTTGCCCAGGATGCGGTCAAAGGCTTCCCGCTGCGCAGCGCCGGCACGCGGCGACGAGGTGAACACGTTCATGCCATCTGAAGCCAGCGTGCCGCACGCCCTCACAAGCTTGCCGTCCGCCTCAACCATGCAGGTGTCGCAGGTCTGGATGGGGCCAAGCTGGGAGTGGTAGCAAACCTGGGGTATGGCCGCGTCGGACCGATTGATGACCTGAATCAATCGATCTCCGGGTTCAAATTCAAGGCGTTTTCCGTTCACGCTGATTGGCATTTTGGGGCCGACACTCCGAAGGGAATGGAGGGATACTATTTGACAAAACATACAATAGTAAAGCCCTTTGCATGCCGGAGCGAAATCGGTTTCTAACCCCTCAAGAGCCAGGGATAATTTGTTTTGACCCGAGTCAAAACGTGGCAGCTACATCACGATTCGCTGGTTGGCTTGCCGAGTTTTTCAGGTGGGATGCAGCGGAACTCTCCTGCATAGAGCCACAAAACGGCGGCCGCGCAGAAATCCGATCAGAGTGAGGCCGAGTTCCCGGGCAAGCTTGACCGCGAGGCTGGAGGGCGCCGATACCGACGCAAGAACGGGGATTCCTCCTGCCAACGCCTTCTGTGCAATCTCGAAGCCACCCCGGCCGCTTACCAGCAATACGTGCCGTGACAGCGGTAGATGCCCTTCAAGAAGTGCCCATCCCACAATCTTGTCCACCGCGTTGTGCCGGCCAATATCCTCGCGGAGAATGATCAACTTTCCGGCCGCGTCAAAGAGGGCCGCGGCATGCAGGCCACCAGTGCGGCTGAAGACCGCCTGGTCCGATCGCAGGATCTCGGGCAACCCACACAGAATCCCCGGATCGATACGAAAATCGGGGTCGGGCCGTCGCAGGCCGCGCCGGCGAATTGCATCAATCGATGCCTTCCCGCAAATGCCGCAACTGGACGCGGCGAAAAAGTTGCGCCGTAGTTCGTCCGAATCGAAAACCACATCCCGAAGGACCACCTGCACAACATTGTTTCTGCCGCTGGACCTTGACTGCCCGGAACGAATTTCAGCGATCTGGTCCGCAGACTCGATGATCCCTTCTGTCAGCAGGAATCCTGCCGCCAACTCCACATCGTGGCCGGGAGTCCTCATCGTGACCGACAGCGGCGATTCACCGATCCGGATCTCCAATGGCTCTTCGGCTGCCAGTGAGTCCTGCACGGAGCGAACGCTTCCTTCCTCCCATTCAGTTACTTGCGTGACGTCAACACTTTGCTCTGGTGTGCGCATCTGGTTTTGGCCTGTACTTCCATTCGACGTTCGCCTGCCATGAGCAATCTGTCAAGGTGGCGCGCGCGCTGACATTCGCCCCTTCGCGCCGCCGGCTTTGGAAAATGCATTACGATCTCAACATGGACCCCGGTGCTTCGCGGCAAGTGACTAGCCTCCGGGCTCTCAAAGAGAATCTGATGAAACTGAGAATTGCGGGCAATTCCTTGCGTCTTCGCGTATCCCGATCCGACCTGGCGCGGCTCATGCAGTGCGGTCGAATTGAAGAGACCATCCACTTCGCCGCAGAGGCGAGCGCGCAATTATCCTATGCGTTGGAGCAATCTGAAGCCAATGCGGAACTTTCTGTTGTGTACCGGCCCCAGGCGGTGACGGTGTTGCTTCCTGGCAGCGCAGCTCGCGAATGGGCCGAAGGGGACAAGGTGGGAATCTACGGCGACGTCGATACCGGAATCTCCAGGCTGGCCGTGATCGTCGAGAAGGACTTTGGCTGTCTCGATCGAAGCGAACAGGACAACATCGATAGGTTCCCTAATCCACAAAAAGGAACCGTCTGCTGAATGGTGAGGTCAACCTGAGTCCAGGTTCCCCGGAAAGTTGCCCGGGTCTGGAGCCACTCGCGGACCCCGAAGTTGGCGGCGGAGGAGAGGTGGACAGACGGCATGGCTGTACGAGAGACAACATTTGCGTCGGCAATTAGAGGTTTCGAGAAGAATGTGGATCAAGGCAACGAGGGGTCGTTTGGGAGGGGGCATTTGGCTAATAGACTGTTTTTTGCGGCACTTTTCTTTTGCGTGGTTTTTCTCAGTGGTCAACCGCAGGCAATTGCACAGCGCGATCCGAATCCTGAGATTGGATCGCTCAACAAGCCCGATCGAATTGAGTGGTTCAGGGATCAGGGATTCGGTCTCTTCATCCACTGGAGCGTCGATGTGCAGCTTGGCGTCGGCATCAGCCACTCGCTGGTAGGCGCATCGGACGACTACACCAACGCTTTCTTCAACGAACTTCCCAAAACATTTGACCCGAAGCAATTCGACCCCCAGGACTGGGCTCGGCTCGCCAAGCTTGCCGGTGTGCGCTATGTGATGTTTACCACCAAACATCACTCCGGATTTGCCATGTTCGACACCACCACGACGCCGTTCGGTGTGATGAACACCCCGTTTCATCGCGATATTACGGCGGAGGTGTTCAAGGCCTTTCGCGATGAAGGCATCGCGCCGGGCGTCTATTTTTCTCCGGACGATTTTTACTGGCTCCACAAGAACGGCAAGCTGATCCAGCGCAATGTGCCGGAGGTTCAGCCAATGAACAATCCCGGCCTGATGGACTATGACCTGGCGCAGGTGAGGGAACTTCTAACCAACTTCGGCCCTATCAGTTTGATTTTCTTTGATGGTCAAGCCAACGGCCTTCGAGATCTTGCATGGAAGCTGCAACCGGATATTGTGGTGACTCGCGGCGGCCTGCAGACACCGGAACAGTACGTCCCCGGCATGCCCTTGAAAGGCGCCTGGGAAGCGAACCTAACGATGGGAGATGCGTGGCAGTATCAGCCACAGAACGACCCCTATAAATCGGGGAGGCAACTTATACGCCTTCTCATCCAAACCCGGGCCAAGGGCGGCAATCTGCTCCTTGATGTCGGACCAAAACCGAACGGAGAACTGCCCATCCAGGAAGAGGACAGGCTTCGTGAAATTGCGCTCTGGATGTTTGTCAACTCAGAAGCGATCTATAGTGTGCGTCCTTGGGTCATCACCAATGAAGCCGACGTGTGGTTTACAAAAAAGAAGAACGAGGACATCCTTTACGCGATGGTCGATTCCGATAAGCCCTGGGAGTACGGGAAGTGGAACGATCTTGTCCTGCATTCTGTAAAGGCCAGCGATCAGACGGAGGTCTCAGTGCTCGGAGAGAACGGCAAGGTGCTCGAATATCAGCCATCCGTCAATCCGAAGCCAACCTGGGAGATGAAGAGCGACGGCCTGCACATCCGCGCGATGCTCGCTCAGCGGTTGCAGGATAACCACAAATGGGAAAACCCCGTGGTGTTGCGCATTACCAATGTCAAACCTGCCTTTTCGCCGCCCGGGGTAAGAACCTTAGGCTCCTCGCCTGACCCGGCCAGTCATGTCGAATTACTCACAGGCGATCTGATCGATATGGCAGGTTCCTCATCGCTCGATGTCGGATTTGAGTACCGCGCCATCAGTGGAGAAGACGTTCATGCGCGAACTGAACCGTGGATTGCCACACCATTGCAATCCGTCACTCATACCGGCCAGTTCGCCTATTCCCTGGAACAACTCCCGCCGGGGTTTTACGAGTTCCATGCCGTCGTAAAGCACCCGTTGGTCACTCTTTACGGAGCCGACGTGAGGATGCAGCGATAGCCGAAAGGCCGCGGGATAAGAGTCCGTGCCAATTAGATCAAGCTTCCGAAATTCATTGAATCAGATCGGTATTCTGTCCGGAAGTCTACGCAAGCGCCAGGTTCATGTTGCTGATGGCCTCGTCGATCTCCTGCGTGCTTTTGAATCCAACCGTGGCGCAGTCCACGCCGGCATTCTGGAAAGCGAACCTCATCGCCTTCACACGGTCGTCGTGACTATTCTGGAACTGACCTCCGCCGCACAGCTTCATACCGATCACACCGAGCTCTTCTTTCTTGAGCTGGTGTATGTGCTCGACCACTTCGCTCACATTGTCGGGGTGGTTGGTGTCCTCGTAGGTCGGCCCGTCCATGCGCGCGCCGCTGTGGTTGATGCGGATCAGTCCAATGTCGAGCCACGTGGTGCCCGGCATCTGCCGCAAAGCCGGCAGTCCATGCACTGAGGCGCCATGCGTACGGATGACCTTTCTCTGTTGGGCTTCGAGGATGGCATCCTGCCAGCGTTTCGTGGTCTCCGGCCAGTCCGCGGAGTGCTGCCAGTGCAGCAGCATGATGTCAAAATAGTCGGCCTGCGTGGTGCGCAGCAGTTCGTCAAACTTGGCCTTCGGATCGATGCCCTCGTGAAACGTGGTGACCTTGCTCATAAGTTGATAGCTGTCGCGTGGCAAACCCTTAAGCGCCTCGCCCAGCATTGCCGGGGTCTGGTACGCCTCCGCCGTCTCGAAGAAGCGGATGCCGCGGTCGTGCGCATAGTGCACCAGCCGCGTGAACTCCTGCTGTCCGAGAGCCGCCTGGACCGCGCCTCCGTCTGTTCCGGTTCCGAAGGCCAGCCGCGACACTTCAACCTTGGAACGGCCCAGCACTACGGTATCGGTCGCGGTGCGTTGGGCGCCGGCCAGGGGAAGCGACCCTACGGTCGCCATGGCTCCGGCGGCCAAACCTGTTTTGAGGAAACTACGCCGTGTAAATGGACTCATTTCAACCTCCGTGGCTCAAGCTCTTTGGCGAGCCGGATGAGTGGATGTTAGCATGCGCGGCGCTATTTTATTCCAGGGCGGTGCAATGATTTCGGTATGCTGGACTCTGCAGGTCGAGACCGGTCGCTTCGGCCTTGATGGCGACGCACGACATGGTTGCGTGCAAAGGCGGTGGTTCTCTATTTTGAAAGCCGGCCAGCAAGAGCGAGGTCGATCGCCACGTCGTCGTCCGCTTTCCAGATCAAGAAGCTTGGATTCTTCACTCCCCACTGGACGTACGGCACGACGAAGTGAGCCTTGGCCGTTGCTGTTGCGCCTTCAAGGTGGACAAGGAACGGGATGGTGATCTCGTGAGGCGTGCCGAGAAGTGTGAAGATTCCCGCAACCTGGATATTGGAGTCGCCTGAAAGAGCGATGACGCCGGTATAGGTCTTCGGCTCAAAGGACACATTTGCGTACTGTTCGACCTTGAGAATGTCCTTGTTCATTCTTTTGTCGCGACTGTCATTGCCCGTTTTGCCGCTGCCGGCGAGGACGACCACCGAACCCGCCATCCTGGCAATGTTGCGGTCAAATTCAATCGATCCGGATTGGACGTGAAAGGCGCCATTGACGAGCTCGTGGGTCGTTTTGAGCGTGATCTTGACCTCGCTGGCATCGGGATTCACAACGAAGGTCTGATGCTGGGAGAGTGCGGCCGGAGCGAATGCGGCGGCGAGAACCAAAACTGCGAAGGATTTCATTGCACCTCTCCTTTGGAGGTTTTACTCCTAAGAGTTTTTTGCGGGTTAGATTTCGGCCGGCGAGGGCATGGGAACGGCAGCGGCGTGCTGGGCGACGCGAGTCAGTCTTGCTGTCACGCGCATCACGCCGGGCCAGACCCTGAGGCAAAACGGCAATACAGCGCGTGCGAAGGAGTTGTTCAAGCCATCGGCGGCGAACTCGGCGAGTCGCATCTGGTTGCGCAGTTCCATCCGTAGCTTTGCTTGGAAGAGCGGTGCCGGCTCTGCCCGAACATAGGCAGCGACAGCACAGCGTGCCGTATGCAGCGCAATCGATATGCCGTCACCGGTGAACGAGGGGATGACAGCAGCCTGATCACCGATACAGTAGAGTCCATCCTCCGTTGTGGGGCGGATGTAGCCATACGGGATATGAGTGATGGCGATCGGCTTGTCAAGCAACGGCGCCGCGCCGGCAAGCCTCATCGCGAGGTGTGGACAGTCCTGCTGCATCTTCGCGAGGAAGTTCTCCCAGCGATAACCCACGCGGGCGAGATGCCGCTGTTGCACGACGCAGCACAGGTTTGCAACGCCGTCTTCAACCGGCTGGATACCACCATAACCTCCCGGATAGAGCATCAACTCAGACGCGTGCGAAAGCTCGGCGGCCTGCGCGGGAGCAAGGCGAAAATACATCTTGAAGGCAACCCATCGCTGCGGATCATCAGGCCGCGCATAGCCACGGAGGTCCTGCTTGCCTGTGGCCAGAAAGGCGGTTGGAGCTTCGAAGCGATCATCGTCACTGAGCGTGGCTTGCCACATGCCGCTTGCGGTGCGGGCCAGCGTTTGCACACTGCGCCCGCGCTCCACGCGCACTCCGGCGGCGATGGCCTCGGCGATAAGAGCTGTGTCAAGCGCCTTGCGCGTGAATGAGGCTGCAGGGAAAGGCAACGGAGCCTCCGCGGCGCGCCTGGCAGCGGCCAGTCGAACGTAGTCGATAGGCACAGCTCCAAGCGAGGCCAGGTCAATGCCGAGCGCTTCCAGGTCCTCAAGAGCCTCACCGCTCAGGAACTCGCCACACACTTTATGGCGCGGGGTCGGCTCGCGTTCGATCAGAGTTACTCCCCGCCCTTTGCGGGCTAGTGCGATGGAAGCAGCACAACCTGCCACTCCACCGCCAATGACCAGAACTTCATTCTGCATGGGAATCCGATTAAAAGCGGAAGTTGTAACTGGAATCTCCTTTTTGGATTCGGTACTGAAATTATACCGTCCAATGTGAAGTGCATGATCAATGCCGCGCGCGCGTAGTAAGTTCACGCAAGCATTGGACGGTGCGCAGGCGAAGATGGTTAGCCTCATCTTACTGCGCACTATCGCCTCTTCGTAATCCTGCTTACCTAAGTTACACACGCAACGTCAAACCCTATAATCCAGCCTGAGGACTCATTGCACTTGACTACGGCTTACCTGAACCGCATCGCCACTGCCGTGCCCGATCACGATGTGCACGATGTTTTCGTCATCTTTGCTGAGCAAATGCTCGCTGACCCGCGGCTACGTGCGGTTTTCCGCCGAATGGCGAGCCGCGCCGATATCGCTCATCGCTATTCGTTCCTCAATCCGCAGAAAGATTCCAGCCAATTCTCCTCGCATGACGCGCGTTCGTTCTATCGGCTTGGCAGCTTCCCTGACACGGCACGGCGCATGGAGCTGTTTGAGCAGAGCGCCCCGGTGCTGATGCGGAAGGCTGTGGACGGGCTTGCGCTCGATGAGCAGGAACGCCGCGGCATTACGCACGTCCTGGTGACTTGCTGCACGGGGCTCTATGCACCCGGGCTCGACTTTGAGATCGTTGACCACCTCGGGCTTGCCACGGACGTCGAGCGCACGATGGTCGGATTTATGGGATGCTATGCCGCCATCAATGCGCTGAAGCTGGCGAGGCATATTGTGCGCTCAGACCCCAAGGCGGGCGTTCTGATGGTCAACCTAGAATTATGCACGCTGCACTTACAGGAGACGCAGGAGCTGGAGCAGGTGCTCTCATTCCTGGTCTTTGCCGACGGCGCAGCGGCCAGCCTGATTACCGCGAGCGAGCAGGGCCTTGCGCTGGACAGCTTCAAGGCGGTGATGGTGCCCGAGACGAGAGGGCTGATTACCTGGAAGATCCGTGGGCTGGGATTCGACATGCTACTTTCCGGCAAGGTTCCGGCGGAGATGGGCCGCGCGCTGCATGAGGGCGAGCTGATGGCCGAGCGCGATGCCATCGACTTGTGGGCGGTGCATCCTGGCGGACGATCGATTCTAGATGCTGTCGAGAAGGGACTCGAGCTGTCGGCCGACGCGCTCGCGGCCTCGCGCGAGGTGCTGTCGGGCTTCGGCAACATGTCGTCGGCGACGGTGATGTTTGTGCTGCAGCGGATGATGCGGGAGGCGCGCCCCGGCCAGCGCGGCTGCGCGATGTCGTTTGGCCCCGGCCTGACGGCGGAGACCATGCGCTTCCATGCGGTCTAGCGCGGAGATCGACTTCAGTCGACGGGTCGCTCCGCGCGAGCTGCCGGAGCTGATGGATGGTGACTGCAGCTTTGAAGATTTCCGCGGCTGCCTGCACAGCCTGGAGCAGATCAATCGCTGGCTGCTGGGGTATCGACCGACTCTGGCTTGGCTGAAGCATCTACCGCATGAATTCACTGATCCCGTGCACATTGTCGATGTGGGCTGTGGCGGCGGCGATCTGCTGCGGCAGATTGCACGCTGGGCGCGCAAATGTGGCATTGCTGTGCAGTTGACGGGGATCGACTTGAATCCCTATGCAGCGCGTGCGGCAGCGGAGTCCACGCCGAAGGAGCTCGGAATCGCGTGGGTGACCGGCAACGCTCTGGAGTATCGGCCGAAAAAAACGGTTGACATCGTCGTGAGTTCGCTCATGGCACATCATCTGGAGGATGAAGAGATCGTGGCGTTGCTGCGGTGGATGGAAGCGAATGCGCGCGTTGGTTGGTTTATCAATGATCTCGAGCGGTCGGAGCGGAGTTGTCGCATGTTTGCGTTGCTGGAAAGGCTGACGGGCTGGCACCGGTTTGTTCGGCACGATGGCCCGGCGTCTTTTCGACGGGCCTTCCGGGATGAAGACTGGGTGCGGTTGCTGGCGGCGGCTGGGACTCCGCGAGAGGCGGTGACGGTGGAACATTGGCGACCGGGACGGTTGTGTTTGGGGCGCTGGAAGCGAGGCGAACGACGCGTTGGAGTGAGGTTTTGAATGGAGCGAAACAAATTCCTTGTAGTCGCTCTTTTGACAATATCGTCAGGCATCGCGGCGCAAGCAGAACAAATTCCGGTGAAACATATTCAACTCCCGATGCGCTCGTCAATGGTGGCGCGCACTGAGACTGGAAAGATCATCGCCCGTGTTGAGTTTACGCAGGTCGTGCAGGGCGATGAAGCGACGATGCGCCTGACCTATCACTTTCTCGATGGATCGATTGATGATGAGACCACTTCATACAGGCAGCAGGGCACGTTTCGGTTGGTGCGCAACCATCACATCGAGCGGGGGCCGTTTTTTGCGAGGCCTGTCGACTTCGCGGTGGATACCGCTACCTGCACAGCGACCGCCCGCACAGCGGACTGGATGGGCAAGACACACGACGAGAGCGCGCACATCGACCTGCCGGATGACCTGGTGAATGGGATGGTTGGAACGGTGCTGCTGAATGTGCCGCACGATGCCAAGCCGTTTCGGGTGGGGATACTGGCCCCAGTCGGTAGCGGGCGATTGATTCGGATCCTGATTTCACCGGAGGGCGAGCGTCCGTTTCACGCCAATGGACAGACCCTCAAGGCGACCGTGTTTCGCATCCATCCGGAGTTGGGTGGCATCCTGGGCGTGATTGCGCAACTGCTCGGCCTTATGCCGAAAGACGTGATGGTGTGGGTATTGGAGGGTGAGCAGCCTGAGGTGGTGAGGGTCGTTGGGCAGTTGGGTGGTTTCGGGCCTGTGGTCAGTTCGGAACTGGAGGGAACCAGCTTCGAGAAATAGGACGTGCTGCAAACCTACATATCAATGGGACGTCCACGTCGAGTGGTGAGCTCGTGCCAGTTGAGGCCGAGGTCTACGATGAGCAGCGAGGCAAGAGTAAAGGCGATGACGCCGACGGCGGATAGGGCGTCGCCGAGATGGCCCCAGTAAGGGGGCCAGAGGTTGAGCACACGGCTGGAGACGAAGGTAAACGTCACTGCGTAGGAACGGGCCATCCACTGACGATGTTGGACGATGTGGCGATTACGCGCAGTGATGAAGGCGGCGGTGGTGCACACGACCCAGGCTGCAGCCTGCCCGCAGGTACCGGGGAAGCCCGGACGGCCGCTAGCGAGGGCAACTCCGGTTGCGGCGCCGATAAAGACGGCTATGACGTAGATACGGCCGAGGACGCGGTGGAGCTTGCGGTACCGCTCGCGTATCCGCGAGGAGAAATTGATGGGGCCGATCAAGAGAGCGAAGATTCCGGCGAGTGTATGGGGGATGAGGAGATGGCGGTCGGCGATGACCTGCAGGCGGTAAGCGTGGTACATCGGGTAATCGGCGACAAGAAACACTTCTGAAGTGATGAAGACGAAGAGCGTAGTAAGACCGAGGCCAATCCAGAGAATGGTTTTGAATCTGGAACGACTGGAGATGGGAGCACGCAGCGTGGAAGTTGCCATTATTTGCCCTTTAAAGGGTTTGACGTGGCGAGGGGCGCTGCGAAAGCCAGGGACGCGAAAAGCTTCATGTTTCTTAGTTTAACGGGAAGCCCCAGAATACGGATCATGTCGATGTTCAAGCAGGTCACAGCTCTTGCCAGGCATAAAGTTCCGGTTCGACCGCATCCACTGCACGCGCTTGACGGATGAATGGGGCACATTCTTGAGCCGTTCGTTTGGCTTTCTCAGGTTGACAATTTTTCGGCCGAGCCTTAGTGTCGCACGAAGATAATCCGAGGATTGACTTTGACCAGAACCCGCAGCTCGTTTTTGATTGCCTTCGTCCTGTTGGCCACAATCCTTCTCGCCAATCCCTTCGGACAATTCGCATTCGCCGATGACTTCTCTTATTCAAGTCTTGCCTTCCGCTGGGCGCAGACCGGACACCTCAGCTTCAACGGATGGAATACCAGCGCCCTGATGGTGCAAGTTCCTCTGGGCGGGTTGCTGATTCGCGCATTCGGATTCTCGTATGACGCGCTCCGCTGGTTGACCATCGCCTTCTATATAGGGTGGGCGATCCTGCTTTATGAATTCTTTCTTGAGTACGGAGTTTCCCAGGCCTTAGCGGTGTTCGGCGTTTTGGCCGTTTCGCTCAGCCCGCTGACCATCCCGCTGGCCGGCAGCTTCATGACCGACATCTATGGCTGCTTCACGTTCTACGCGTCGCTGCTGGCGGGACTTTACTCACTCAAGCATTCCGAGTCTCTGGCTCGAGGCGGCGGATGGTTTCTTTTCTCTACCATCATTGGGATCGTCGGCGGTATGAATCGTCAGATTGTATGGCTTGCGCCACTGGTCATGATTCTGACCGCCGCCGTCATTCATCGCAGGCGCCCGAAGTTTCTCGCCATGGTTCTGGCAAACGCCGTGCTGCTGTTTGCGGCCATCTGGGCGACGATGAACTGGCTTAAGACGCAGCCAAATTTTCAATATGAGGGTTTGGATCTGCGGCTTCTTTTCTCGACGCACTCGGCCATCAACCTGATTCGCTACATTCTTACCTGTTCTCTCTTTTCCATTCCAATACTGGCCGCCGTAAGCGGAACATTCAGGCAGGCGATCAAGCGCTGGAGGCTGGTTGCGCTCGCTGTGGGGTTGACCGCGATTGTCGCCTTCGGGCTGTTGTCCATCACTCCGCATCTGCCCATGGGAGCATCGGGGACCGTGCCGTCTGGCGAAGCACCGTGGATTGGAAACCTCGTAACGATCAACGGAATCATGGTGGAATCGGCGGATCTGCTTGGGCACAAGCCGGTAATTCTTTCGCACGCCGTCAGAATCGCATTTACGTTGCTCAGCCTCTTCGCGCCGATCCTCTTCTTTCTTGTTGCCTTTAACAAGTCAAACTACCAAAGGTTACGACGCTTCGCAGCCGATGATGCCGCGGTCGCCAGAGCTTTGGTGCTGGCTCTCTCTCTGGCCGGGTTCTTTTCACTGATCCTGCAACGGATTTCCCCGTTTGATCGTTACATCGTTCAGATTCTGCCTTTTCTTTTTGTGCTTGCAGTCGTGCTGTGCCCCGCGCCTCCAAGGCCTGCCCTGGCTGGTTGGCTCGCATTGATTCTCTTCGCAGCTTTCGGGGTTTGCCAGGTGCACGATTATGCAGCCGCACGGCGCGCATCGGTGCACGCCTTGCAACAGATGGAGCAACAGGGAATTGATCGCTACCAGGTCACCGCAGGGCTTGAACTCAATGGCTCAGACCACCTGCAGAAGGCGGATTACCTGAGAGTGTGTACGGCAAATCCTCCTGCGGGAGGGCCTTCCTGCTCAAATGACTTCACAGGCGACTGGAAAACATGGTGGTTCAGGAAGGCGACCTTTTCCATTGGTGGCGAATACGCGCTCTCCTACTCTGATTTGCCCGGCTACGAACGGATGGATCAATTCACTCAGGATTTCAACGCCTGGATTCCGCCGTTTCATCGGCAGATTCTGTCTTTAAGGCGCGTGGATTTGAGATCGACGGAAGATTCTGTTCGCGAGCCTGCGCATTGAATTCCTGACCAACCGGCAACAGGCACGGTGGCCGAAGACTTCAACGATCACACGCGCTATCACTTCGGGTTCTTTGGCTCTGGAACGAAGGCATAAAGCGATCGCAGTTGCGACAACTGGCGGTATACTGTCGTAGCCCGCAAAGAAAAAGTAATTCCCGGTCGATAGTCCTGGACAGTATGGTGCTCTTTCGTTGTTGTTGCCGCTGGCCTTCAGAGGCGGCGAGATGGACGGGAGATCCCAAGGAATCTGGAAAACGGCTTCTGCGCATCAGAGGTGTCAATGCACGCTGAAGTGATGGAATTTGTTGAGATCACAAGGTCCCTGTTTCCCAAGATGTTTGTGGGAAAGAAGGTTCTTGAGATTGGTAGTCAGGATATCAACGGCGGTGTCAGAACCTTGTTCTCTGACTGCGACTATATTGGCCTGGACGTCGCCCCTGGGCCCGGAGTGGATATCGTTTGCGAAGGGCAGAAGTACGATGCTCCGGACGAGAGCTTCGACGTGGTGATCAGCTGCGAAGTGATGGAGCACAACCCATTCTGGGCGGAAACGCTGACCAACATGATCCGCTTGCTCAAGCCCGGTGGGCTTATGGTGATGTCCTGTGCGACCGTTGGCCGAGGAGAGCATGGCACGTCACGCACTTGCCCAGCGGCCTCTCCCTTGACGGTCGAAATGGGGTGGGATTATTACAAGAACCTTACGAAATGGCACATCACTCGGAAAGTGGACCTCTCTTCGCTCTCCGCGAAAGGTTTTATCCACTATTGGGGCGGCGAGAACGGCGGTGATCTTTATTTTCTGGCTCAGAAAGCCAGCGCGGGAGAAGATGCCACCAAGAAAATTGCCAAGTTCAAGGCTATTTACAGGGCACGGTTTTTCGCTGTCATTTCCCGCCAAATTCACCGCGTGGTGCACGATCCCTTGCTCATCCCGAAGATCCTCGAGGGGAAAAGGTGGAAATAGGGGTCATCATCTCCACGGTTCGAGTTTAATTTTCAAAGAATCGAAACACTCCTGCGCTGGTGCAGGGTGCGGTCGTCTCGCCATCGCGTGTGTGATTTTCGTGGGTTGAGCTAGCTTGGAGTGCCACGAAACTGCTCTGTAGCTAGTCGAAGGTATAGTCCCGTAGATTCGAGCCTCGCATTTCCCATAGGCGAATTGCTGGCGGCAATTTATGAGGAGCATTCGCTCAACTCGGTTGTATCCGATGCCAATGAACATGGCGAATGTGTGGAGTAGCAGTCCATCAGGACGTTAATCCCAGAAGCGCTGTGGAACAAAAGATCTTATTTGCATGTAGAAAATGGGTCTGGTTCGCGCGCTGAATACATTTGCGAACACTCCAGAGATCGCATACGAGACGACCGTTGCGATGGCCGCTCCCATGGCAGAGTATCTCGGAATCAAGTACAGATTCATCGCAACATTGATGACTGCGCCTAGAGCGGTCCTGAACATCGATAGTTTCAACAGGTTCTTGGTTATGTCCCAGGGCGACTGCGCGCAACCAAGAAAGACGAAGACCGAAGCCCAGACATGGACCGCGAGCACCGGCCCGGCGCCCCTATAGCTGTTCGAATATAGTATTCGGACGATGGTGCCGGAGAGGAGAGCAACAATGGTACCGATGGTACAAGCCGATAGCGTCATCAACGAGAACAGCTTGCGAAGTCGGCCGTAGAATAGGTCGGGATCGTCCTTTGCGCGCATGATGGCGGGAGAGACAGAGGAGACGATGGCCAGGGGGATAAAATACCAAACCTCCGATATCCTGGTTGCTGCCGCATACAGTCCAACAGCGATTTCCCCTTGCATCATCTTGAGCATGACCATGTCCAGCCGCATGTACACCATGATGGCCATTGAGGAAAAAATGATCGGCCAACTCTGCTGCAGCAACTGGGCTGCTCTCTTCCTGTTCCTTCGCCAGGAGAAAATCTCGCCACCCGATAAACGGTAGCCGAGCACAAGACCGACAGCGCCAAGCACAACTTCGCCGGCCAGGGCTGAGACGAATGCCCAAACGGGCGCTTTGGTGTAAATCAAGGCCACGCGGATGGCCGCGACAACGAGAAAGGCCCCGTTCTTCGCCCAGACCGTGATCTTGGATTGCACCTGCGACTGAAAAAAAGCGTCTATGGTGTCAAAGGCCTGGAATACCAACGTGACCGAGTAGATGCTGACCAACAAGAGCGCTTGCCGGTCGTGAGGTTGAATCAAGCAGAGAACGGCAATCGAAGCAACTGCTGCAAGAAGGCCGGCAGTGGCTCGAAGCGCTAATGTGGTGCCCAGAATCTCATGCCGGTCTTCAGGATGATGCAACACTTCACGCACCACAAGGCCGTCCAGGCCAAGCGTGGCTACTGACCCGAACAAAGCAATGTAGGCAACCGCGAAGTTCAGGCTCCCGAACTGGGCTGGGCCCAGGTACCTTGCGGTCCAAACACCCACGAACAGGCCCATCCCCATGCGGACAACACGGTCCACCATCAACCAACTGACGTTCCCGAGTATTCTGCGAAGGCCAGGGCTGATCTTATCCAGTTGTTTCGGTGTGAGCGCACGGAGCATCTGAATCTTCAATGTTTGGTTCCTGATATCCGCCTACGTGTCCTTGAAAGAGCGAGAACTCCACTTAGTAGCGCACTCGACATTTGGCTTGCCCCTTCGACCCTGCCGGCTTATCGGGTCCCTGGAGCTATAACTGTCCTCGTTAGTGGCATCTACCCTAGATGCTACTATAGTTTACGAGTGACTTGGCGGCTCCGGGGGTCCCCATTCATGCAGACAGAAACGTTGCAGACACCTGTTGCGTTTTTCGTCTTCAATAGACCCCATACCACACGCCAGGTATTCGACGCAATTTCCAGGGCTCGGCCCACCAGATTGTTGCTCATCGCCGATGGGCCAAGACAGGATAGGGAGGGCGAAGCGGAAACCTGTCGTCAGGTACGCGAGATCGTCGCTCGAGTCGACTGGCCCTGCGAAGTATTCCAGAATTTCTCAGAGAGAAACCTTGGCTGCCAGGAGCGGATGATCAGCGGCCTGGATTGGGTGTTTTCTCTGGTGGATGAAGCGATTATCTTGGAGGATGACTGCCTTCCAGATCCATCCTTCTTCCCCTTTTGTCAGGAATTGCTTCAGAAGTACCGTCAGGACAGTCGGGTGGCCTATATCTCAGGCGATAAGCTGGTGGGACGATACGGCAAGCCTGCCGAGAGCTATTATTTTTCGCGAATCGGTGGCATCTGGGGGTGGGCTACATGGAGGTCGGAGTGGAGGCGTTATGACCGTCACCTCAGCGACTGGCCGGAACTCCGCAAGCAGCGAATGTTGGAGGAGGTCTTCGACGAGCCGAAGGCGGTTGAGTTTTGGACCCGGATTTTCGATGCCATGCATGAAAACCGAGGGCCTGATACGTGGGACTACCAGTGGTTCTACACGCATTTGAAGAACAACGGACTCACAATCGTTCCCTCCGTCAACCTGGTAGCCAACATAGGCTTCGGAAAAGGGGCCACTCACACCATTAAAGAGGACGCGCGATTCGTACTGCCCACTGCTTCAATGGCCTTTCCGCTGCGTCATCCAACAAGTCTGATTCCATTGCGTAGCCTTGACCGGTACCGCGTTCAAGACATGTTCCCGCCTTCAATACTTCAGCGAATCTGGAGAAAGATGAAAAAGGTTGCCAGCCGGCTTCTACACTGATATTTGGAGCGCGCGCCCTTTCACCAGGATGGCTCCGGCTTTCCTCGACAGAAGCGACGAACTGTCGACGTGAACATGCAATAAACACGCTTTAAACGAGGCATCAATGGCGAATGCACCAGGGTCGCGCATGCAATGTAACATTTGCGGAGCCGATTCAGAATTCTTCGATCAGGCCGAGATACTGCGCAAACATCTTGTCAGGTATTTTCGCTGCACTGCCTGCGGTTTTGTCCAAACTGAAACTCCTTACTGGATGGAGGAGGCGTACTCCTCTGCAATAACCGGCCAGGACACGGGACTCATTTCTCGGAACCTCTTGAATCAAAGGCTCACCACTGCGGTTCTAAATCTGCTCTTTCCACGCGCTGAATTGTCGTTGGATTACGGCGCGGGACACGGAATCTTCGTCCGTCTTATGCGAGACGCCGGATTCAAATTCTATTGGTCCGATCTCCACGCCAGGAACGACTATGCTCGCGGGTTTGAGCATGAAGACAATAGGAAGTACGACTTTCTAACTTCTTTTGAAGTGCTCGAACATCTCGCTGATCCATTTGTCGAACTTTCCAAGATGATGAGCCTGTCTCCAAATGTCTTCGTTTCCACCGTGTTACTGCCTCACCCGGCGCCCAAGATCTCAGCTTGGTGGTACTCCAGCACAACCACCGGTCAACATATTTCGTTTTATACTTTAGAGTCCCTTCGTCTAATCGCTCGCAAATTCGGGAGGAATCTACTGTCACGTGGCCCGTATCATCTGTTTACGCTGGAGCCGAAGTCTCAATTACTATTCCGTCTCGCTGCCAATCGGAAGGTCTCGGCGGTTCTGAATATGATGTTTAAGCGCCCGAGCCTGAACGACGGAGATTTTGAGTCCTTTTGCAAATGAGTTGCGAAAGTTGACAATGGCCCGCAAGGTGCCCGTTCCCCAGCCTGAGCGCCATTGTTCACGATGAAGACTTCAAACAAGAAGTTGAGGCAGTAATGACCCAAGTTCAGAAAATCTTTCACCCTGTTCGGCTTGCGCGCTCGCTTTATGGTCGGCTTCGAAGGGTTGGACCGCAATATGATCAAATTGGTCCATATCAAATTCGCCTGCCTGCAAATGGCCAGGTACTCAACTACAAGCGCGCTTTTCACCTTTATGACTCAGCACTCGGAAAAATCGCGAGCGCTCTCTACAGCAAGTACCCGAAGCTCCATGCGATAGACGTTGGCGCGAACGTTGGCGATACAGCCGCGCTCATTCGGGAATCTGCTGAAATTCCCGTGCTTTGCATCGAGGGCGACCCAACGTTGCATCGCCTTCTTGCAGAAAACGTCGCACGGCTCGGTCCAGGGGTGGAAATCGAGAAGAGCTTTGTTGGCTCGGAGGGGGCGACCGTAAACTTGAATTCCGCCCATGACCTAGGGAGCAACGCCTGCCTTGTCGAAGCTGTAGATTCTCAGGGTTCTATCAAGCTTCGCAGCTTGCGGGCAATCCTTGCAGACCATCCCGACTTTGCCGCATCGAAGCTGCTGAAGACCGATACGGAAGGATTCGACTTTGACATCCTCAGGCAGTCGATTGAATTTATTCAACAAGCGAAGCCCGTTGTTTTCCTTGAGTACGATCCCCATTTTCGGCCGGATGATTCGCGCGCAGGGCTTGCAACCATCGATGCATTAGTTCGCGTTGGCTATTCCAACTTCATTTACTATGACAACTTTGGAAACTTTCTCCTGCATGTCGAGGCGAAAAACCGAGAGGTCTTTAGCGACCTGGACGCCTATCTCGCCTCCAATAGAAGGCATGGAGTCGCCGTTCACTACTTCGATGTTTGTGCTCTCCATCAGGAAGACGCAGACCTGGTGCCGGGGATAAGGTCTTTAACACAGAGGTGATCCGGGACGGTATGTTGAATTCGCTCAGAACGGGTGCGCTGGTCAAGGGGAAAGTGTCATGACCACACCTCAGCCATTTTCAAATCTCTCCGAAGCAAGAATCCTTGTCGTGGGCATCGCCCGAAACTGCGAAAAAGCCATCCGGCATGATGTGCTCCAGCTTCACGCCGCGTTTCAGGGCGCGCAGCAGCTCCACTGGTTTCTGGTCGAGTCAGACAGTTCCGACAAAACTCTTGAAGTCCTTGCTTCTCTTGAAAGTGAGCTTCCCGACTTCCGTTTCCGGTCCCTCGGAAATCTTGCCAGCTCGATTCCTGACCGGACCGATCGCATCGCCTATTGCCGTAATGTTTATCTTGAAGAACTCGACTCCAATCCGCTCTATGCCTCGGTCGAGTATGTCGTGGTCGCCGATCTCGATGGCGTTAACAATCTCGTGACTTCAGAGGGGGTCGACTCTTGCTTCACGCGCTCTGATTGGGACGTATGCACCGCAAACCAGCGCGCTCCCTACTACGACATCTGGGCTCTCCGCCATCCAGTCTGGAACCCAAACGATTGCTTGATGCAGTACGCGTTCCTCTCCGAAAGGGGTGCCCAGCGCGAGCTTGCGGCTTGGGTGTCCGCCTACGGAAAAATGATTACCATCCCTGAGTCCGCCGATTGGATTCCGGTCGATTCGGCCTTCGGCGGCCTCGGCCTTTATCGCCGTGCAATCCTCGCTGGCGCACGCTACTCCGGAGCCGGCGAGAACGGGGAACCTGTTTGTGAGCATGTTCCGCTGCACAAGCAACTCCGCGCTCGCGGTGCGCGGATCTTCATCAACCCGCGGTTGATCAACACAAGCTACACAGAGAATTCCCGGCAAAGGACGCTAGCGCATATTCTCAAAAGGGGCTGGCTCAGTATGCTGCGCAGGGTGCGGCATTTGCGGTAGGGAAGGGTTTCGTTTGAGACCGGGATGCGAGGGAGTTTTGCGAAATCAAAGGATTCTGATCTTCGGGCGGGACGGACAGGTGGGTTGGGAGTTGCGCCACAAATTGGCCTGCCTTGGGCAGATTTCGGCCGTGGGGTTGCCGGAAGTTGATTTTGCACGTCCAGATTCGATTCGTGAAGCTGTTCGGGCGCATGAGCCGGCGGTGATTGTAAATGCGGCCGCCTATACCGCCGTGGACAGGGCTGAAGCGGAGCCTGAGCTGGCCAGGACGATCAACGCCACGGGGCCCAAATTGCTGGCGGAGGAGGCCCGGCGGCTGGGGGCCCTGCTGATTCATTACTCAACCGACTACGTGTTTGACGGAACCAAGCAGAACGCCTGGGTGGAGACCGATGAAGCAAATCCTCTGGGAGTTTACGGCAGGACGAAGCTGGAGGGCGACCTGGCGATTGAGGCGAGCGGCTGCGGTCACCTGATTCTTCGGACGAGCTGGGTTTACGGGGCACGCGGCAAGAACTTTCTGCTGACCATGTTGAAGTTAGGCAAGGAGCGCCCGGAGATCGGGGTTGTGGACGACCAGATTGGCTCTCCGACCAGCAGCGAATGTATTGCCCAGGCAACGGCTTGCGTGCTGGCCCAACTGGTGACGACGGAAGGCTTCAGGATTGAAGGGCGCAGCGGCGTCTACAACCTGGCCTGCGAGGGAGAAGCGAGCTGGTTCCGGTTTGCAGAAGCGATCTTCAGCCGGACTCGGGCGAGCCTTGGGCAGGCGAGCCCGAAGTTGATTCCCATTCCCACCAGCGAGTACCCGACTGCGGCAAAGCGTCCGGCCAACTCGCGGCTCTCCTGCCAACGCCTCGCGGAGACGTTCGGGGTGCGGCTGCCGGACTGGGAGCAGGCACTTGACCTGGTGATGGAGACGCTGACGGAGTTTGGCCCGCGGGGGAAGTGAGACAGACAGATCTGGAGGGTGTTGCGGCGAGCAGCCCCAGTGAATGATGCAGAGTTTTGCACATGGAAGGCCGAATCTTCCACAGGTGTTAGTTTTGTATTACGCCACGATTTAGCGCGGGGCTGTTGTTTCAACTTAAGAGTATTTTAATGAATATGTTACCCGCGTGAGCCCGCATCAAATTTGTCAATCATCTGTCAAGCGCATTTTCTTGCCTCTCTACCACTTACGTGGTACTTTTGACTGAGTCGGTCCAGCTTCTAAGACATGCACTACATCCGAACCGGTGCTTAGGCAAAGCTTTTCGCTGAATGTTTGCCTGCAGTACAGGGATAAGCGGGTGTTCTGCTGCGTGGATGGGACCGATGGGGGCGAAGCCTGCCCTGAATTGAAGTTCTGGATCGAGGGTACCCCAGGTTCCAGAACTCATCTCCTTCCTCAACTAGACCCAACTCTCGAGAATCTGCGATCGGCAGAGTTCTCATCACTACTTCCATCCGGAGTTTGAATCCATCATGACAGTGTTGAAGCCACGGTCGCGGATGATCAGCGTCCGTCTCTCCGAGGAGGAATATCTGGCCCTCAGGCATTTGTGCTCCGCGACCGGAGCGCGCAGCGTATCGGATTTGACGCGCGACGCAATGCGCAATGTTCTGAGGGGTGCGAATCGAGATGAGCCGGCAGTGGCCAATCTCGAGGAATTCCGCGCGGGCATGAAAAACCTGGAAAGCAAGGTGGAACAACTTGAGGCTCTTATCACGATTTACAAGGCGCAAGGTATCCAGTGAGTGAAGGGGGCCAGCTTGAGTTTGCAAGGCGAGAGCGGGCTTGCAGTGATAGGAGTTGGAAGAGCGAGCGGCAGCGAGTGGCCTCGCTTCTCCATCGGGCAGGACCCAAAACATGTCGGCAGAATGCGTTTTAAGAAACGCTAAAGGATGAACGAAGTGAATTTTGAGAAAATTGGCACACGTAGCTCGAGGACGCGCATGAACCGAGTCCGAAAGGTGTTCATCCGCATAAATCTGGCCCTTTTGCTCTGCGTAGTTTTCGCCGCGACCCGCGGTTGGGCCCAGTCCCAGTCACCTGACGACACCGAGACGAATCAGTCGCCGACGCCGCAGACGCAGACGGGCCAGCAGCAACAAGGGCAAGCGGCGAACCAGGACTCGGAACAATCGCCGGGCCAGAATTCGGAACAGTCGCCGACGGAAATGGCCCCCGCGCCGCAGATGGAGCCAACGCCGTCCGATGGCGCGCAGGAAAATCAGACGATGACGGCCGCACAGATCATCAGCATTCTCCAGGCGGAGCCGGACCTTTTGGATGTCATCAAGGACGAGATTGCCCAGGAGTCGGGAGTGGACCCGACGACGCTCAGCAATCGATCGGTGTCTGAGCGCATTACTGAAAGCGAGCAGACGCGGATTATGGCGACGAAGGAACTGGTGGCTCGTGGGTATAGCGTGAATTCCGAAGGGACCACCTCGCCAACATCGACGGCGGCCGGTTCGCGGGCAACAACGAGAACCGGAAGGCCGACGCAACCGGGGCGGGGAGAGATGGCTCCCTACGAGAATCCCGACAATCCTCAGGTGCACCTCCAGAAGATTCCCTACAGCAATATGCCTTCGCTCACTGACATTTACTCTCAGTTTTCGGCGACGGGGAAAAAGCTGAAGCGATTCGGAAGCGACGCTTTCCTAATCGGGACGGGGAATGCAAATCTGCTGCCGATGGACCTGCCGGCAGGGCCGGATTACGTACTGGGGCCTGGCGACAACCTGACGCTGAATCTCTGGGGCGGCATGGCGCAGCGATTGAATCGAAGCATCGACAGGCAAGGCCAGCTTGAACTGCCTGAAGCGGGCCCGGTCATGATCAGCGGGTTGACAATCGAGCAGGCGCAGGCCGCGATTCAAAAAACGCTGGATTCGCAGTTTCACGGCGAGCATGTAGAGATTTCCCTGGGCCGGCTGCGCACCGTGCGCGTGTATGTGGTGGGCGATGTGCAGCGCCCCGGGGCCTACGATGTGAGTTCGCTGTCGACGGCACTGAGCGCGCTTTATGCGGCGGGCGGGCCCACCAGCCGCGGCTCAATGCGCATTATGCGCCAGATGCGCGGCGATAAACTGGTGCGCCAGATCGACCTGTACGATTTTCTCTTGCATGGAATTCGTTCGAGCGATGACCGGTTGGAGGCGGGGGATACGCTGCTGGTGCCGCCGGCGGGACCGCAGGTGACGGTGGAAGGGATGGTGCACCGTCCTGCAATTTATGAGTTGAACGGTGAACAGGGTTTGAACCAGATTCTCGACCTGGCCGGCGGAGTGCTGGTCTCTGCCAGCCTCAAGCAGATCCATGTGGAACGGATCGAAGCACACGAAAGCCGCACTATGGTCGACCTGCAGCTGCCGGAAAATCCGGCTGAGGCAGCCGAAAAGCTTGCCGCGTTCAACGTGAAGGACGGCGATGACGTGGTGATTACGCAGATCCAGCCGTACAACAGCCAGGCGGTGTATCTGGAAGGCCATGTCTTTCATCCGGGGAAATATCCCTACAAGGAAGGAATGACGATTGCGGACCTGCTGCGTTCCTACCAGGACGTGCTGCCGGAGCCGGCCGAGCGCGGGGAATTGGTTCGGCTGCTGCCGCCCGATTATCGACCGGAGACGATCCCGTTCAATCTGCCGGATGTGTTGATTGGCAACAACTCGATTCCGCTGCAACCGTTCGACCTGATTCGCGTTTTTGGGAGATATGAGGTTGATTCGCCGAGGGTAAGGATTGAGGGTGAAGTAGTCAGGCCGGGCCCCTATCCGCTGTCGCAAGACATGACGGTGGCGGGGCTGGTAAGGATGGCGGGAGGCTTCAGGCGAAGCGCATACCGGGAGAAAGCGGGCCTGGTGAGCTACACGGTGCAGGAAGGCGAGAAAGTGGTCCTCGAGCGCCACGATGTTGACCTGGAAAGGGCGCTCGAGGGCGACAAAAGCGCAGATGTACTGCTGAAGCCAGGGGATACGGTCAACATCCGGCAGCTGGCCGGCTGGCAAGACATTGGCGGCTCGGTGACGGTGACAGGGGAAGTAGGACACACGGGCAACTACGGGATTGAGGATGGAGAGCGGCTGAGCTCTGTGTTGAAGCGCGCAGGAGGATTTCGACCGGATGCCTATCCATATGCCGCGGTGCTGCTGCGCGTACAAGTGAGGGAATTGGGCGAACAGACGCGCCAGCAGATGATCCAGCGCATTGAAGACACGCCCGTCGAGGTGAAGAATGGGCCGCTCGGCCAGGGGGCGAGCGACTTGCAGTCACTGACAGCACAGCGCAACGAAATTTTGACAACGCTTCGCAATCGACCAGCCAGCGGCAGGTTGGTGATCAGTATCTCGCCGGACATCAGCCGCTGGGAGAATACCTCTGCCGACATCGAATTGCGGGCGGGTGATACGCTCAACATTCCCAAGCGGCCGAGCTTTGTGGCCGTCAGCGGGCAGGTATACAACCCGATCGCCATCAGCTACTCTCCCGGCAAAAAGCTTGGCTGGTACCTGCGGAAAGGCGGGGGCGCGATGCGGTCAGGGAATAAGAAAGACATTTACGTTCTGCGCTCAGACGGATCGGTCGTGCCAAGAGGAAGAGGCTGGTTCAGCAGCAACTTTAATGACCTTCGCATGAGGCCGGGCGATACGATTTTTGTTCCCGAGAAGATTGCGGGCGGCTCCGCAATTTGGCAGACATTGTTGAACTCGGCACAAGTGGTAACTGCAACCGCGATTCCCCTGGCGGCATCAGGAGTTCTGTAAGCGGCCGGGAGTGTTTGTAAGGCAGACGGCACTGTTCCCGGGTTGAATGCACCGGGCTCGCGAGGATGGAGCGTCGAGCGCAGTTTGGCTGAAGAGCGGCGGAAGTCGGCACGGCTGCGCGGTCCCTTGTTCGATTGGCGGAAAGCGAAAACCGAAATACTTTATCAGGAAACGATGACCCCATGAGCAAATCTGAAAGCGCAACAACGGAAACCGATCTTTGGCCCACGGCAGATGATCCTGAACCGCCCGAAGCTTCAGAAGAAGGCAATGCTCTGACCGACTACATCGCCGATTTTGTTCGCATGGTTTGGGCCAGATGGCGATTTGTTCTATGCATTGTGCTGGCGGGAATTCTGCTGTCATTCGTGTATGCGATCAGGCAGCCGAACATCTACACATCGACGACGACACTGATGCCCCCCGACCAATCTTCGTCCTATTCAGGCCTTATGGGCATGATCTCTGGCGGGGGCGCTGCCGCAAGTCTTGGAGGCGGCGAGCTGGGTCTTGAAGCGCCCGGCGAACTGTATGTGAGTATTCTCTCGAGCCGGAGTGTCGAGGATGGAGTGGTGGCCCAGCTGGATCTTGGCAAGTATTTCCATCTGAACGATGCCGCCAGTGCTCGCGGGGTTTTGGCTGGAGAGGTCTTGGCGCAGAGCGACCACAGAACCGGAATCATCACAATTACGGTTCATGATTTAAATCCGGAGATGGCTGCAAAGATCGCCGATGCCATGGTGACGCAACTGAATCGCGTATTAAGTGACAGTTCCACGTCTTCAGCCCGGAGGGAGAGGATTTTTCTCGAAGGACGGGTGAGTGAAATCAAGAAGGACCTTGACGATACGGCACGCGCGTTGAGCGAGTTCTCAGGAAAAAACCGGACGGTCGACGCCGCTTCGCAAGCTCGGTCGATGATGGATGCCGGGATCCGGCTGCAGTCAGAGTTGGCGGATGCCAGGAGCCAGCTGGCGGCGTTGCGGCAGGTCTACTCGGAAGACAACAGCAGGGTCAAGTCGCTGGAAGCGCGAATCAGCGAATTGCAACAGGAAGTCGATGCCATGAGCGGCCAGCCGGGCGGGGGCAAAGGAGCGGCGAATAATGCCGGTTATCCTTCTGCGGCGCAATTGTCGACTTTGGGCGTGACCTACTATGACTTGCAGCGCAAGATGATGGTGCAGGAGGCAATTTGGGAAGCCCTCGCCAAACAATATGAATCGGCGAAGGTGGAAGAGGTAAAGTCGATGCCGACCGTTCGTGTTCTCGACATCGCGAATATTCCCAAGGCCAAGTCCAGCCCCGTCCGCTCAATGATTATGATCGTGGGCACTCTGGTTTCTTTCGCAGTGGCTTGTTTACTTGTGGTTGGGCTCAAGTTCTGGGAGCAGATGGACCGAGAGGCCGAACCAAAGAAGCTGATTTTTGAAATTGTAGCCGGAGTGAAGAAGACTCTCGGCGTTGTGCGCAGGCGGAATGCCAGCGCGAACAGCTGATCCGCATTTCTCACAGGTAGCAGAAGATCGTGGCGCCGATCTCCACTGACTGTTACGAAACCCAGCTGAAGCCCTGTTTTGTAATAAGGGCACGGCTTTCCGCCGCGGCGGAGGCCGCAACCAACGCAAAAATCAATGAGGGCTTCAGCCCCTGCAATGATCTGATATGCGCTTGGCCTTTGTTTCAATCCATGATCCGGAAGACCCGAAACAATGGTCGGGAATCCCTTACTTTATTTTGGGTGAGCTGCGCAGCAGAGGGATAGACGTTGAGGTGATTGCCCCCGATAGGTCGCAACTCAGGTACCGGTTTGTTCCGCAGAGGATTCTTTCCAAGCTTACCGGCGCCAGCGTTCAGGTCGATCGCCGCCCACTGGCATTGAATCACTATGCGGCCCAGATAAGCCAGAGACTGAAGGAAGGCAAATTCGACGCAGTTTTCTCACCTTCGTCGATTCCAATTGCGCGGCTGGATGCGAAGATTCCGGTTTTGTACTGGACAGACGCAGTGATTGAAGGAATGCTGGGCTACTATTCCGGAAGCTTTTTGAGGATGACCGCGCGTGAATTGAAGATTGCGCACGATCAGGAACAGTCTGCCCTGAATCGTGCCGCTTACGCGGTGTTTGCCTCGACCTGGGCCGCCGAGACGGTGAAGAGCCTTTACCAGGCACCGCCAGACAAGGTCAGGGTAATTGAATTCGGAGCCAATCTCTCTGTCGATTACGATGCGGCGCAGATTGTGCGCTGGAACGAAAAGCGACTGGCGCAGGACTGTGTGCTCTTGTTCATTGGCGTCGATTGGAACCGAAAAGGTGGAGCACTTGCTTTTGAGGCAGCCAGGCTGCTGAACGAGAGAGGAATCAAGGCGGTGCTGAAGGTGGTTGGATGCGATGCACCGGATGCAACCTTTGTAGAAAGACTTGGTTTTATCAGCAAGGGAACAGCGGACGGACAGCGGCGGATCGAGCAACTGCTGGCGACGTCGACGTTTTTTGTGATGCCGACGCGTGCTGAGGCAGCGGGGATTGTTTTTTGCGAGTCGGCTGCTTTTGGGCTTCCAGTCGTGACCACCAGGACAGGGGGCGTTGAAAGTTATGTGAAGGACGGGCAGACAGGATTTTGCCTTCCCATGACCGCAACAGGAAGCGCGTATGCGGATGTGATTCAAGAAACATTGGCCGATCCCAACAGTTACCGCCGCCTCTCGCTGGCAGGATTCGAACGGTATAAGCAAACGCTCAATTGGGGCGCAGGAGTTTCGAACCTTCTGAATTTGATTGAACGGGCAATTGGACGCTGAGGTCGGCGTGACGAGCGCTTATCCGGTGGACGCGCGCTGGGCGCAGCAACGCTAGATCAAATTGTGACAGGTGTGACCTGACGAGCAGCGCAAAGTACGGCACGGTAATGCTGTTTAAAACTGGCAGTCTTGTCGTGCAAAAAACTGGGAGCCATTCTAGCTCTGCGTTATGGCGCCAATGGCAGAAAACTAACGCAGAATCTTATTTTCAGATCGAAGGCGGACCCCAGTAATCCCGATTGAGAGGTGCTTTTGCACAATCGTTTTGAAAATGCACAATCCAAACACGCGCCCGAGACGACGATTTCATTCCTTGCGGCCTGTTTGCTCGTCTTGACGATTGCCGGATCGCTGTTCTGGTCCCATTACAAGTTGCTCTGGATGGACGAGCAGATGGAGCTATGGACTGACAGCGTCCCAACCGCGAGCCAGGTTGCCGATATTCAGATGTATTACCCAATCACGCTCGACCCGGTCGCCTACCACGAGATTGAACATGCGACGCTTCGACTTCTTGGCTCAAACGCGTTCGGACTTCGGCTCCCGTCGCAGGCCGGCTTCCTCCTGATGCAGATTTGTCTCTTCGTTTTTGTCCGCCGCATTGCGGGAGAAAACGCTGGAGCTATCGCGCTCGCGTTTCCCGTTTTAACCGGTGCCTTCGTCTATGCGCAGGAGGGTCGCCCGTACGCGTTGATGCTCGGCTTTTGTGCCCTCGCGATGGTAAGCTGGCAGGCCGCAACGAGACGGAAGCTCAAGCGCACCGTCGCTCTTGTTACGCTCGCGGCCGCCGTTATTTTTGCAATCAACGTTCAATATTACGGTCTTCTGATTTTGGTTCCACTTTTTGCGGCGGAGCTAGTCCGAACGATCGTGAACCGACGAATTGACTTGCCGGTGTGGACAGCGCTTTGCGCTGGAGGCTGTGGAACGTTATTACTTCTTCCCACCCTGGGGGCCGCAAGGGTATTTCTCCCCCACATATGGGACCCTGCAGGGGCCACCTTGGATCACGTTTCAAGAACGTACTTTATGGCGATGCCTCATTTCACTGTCGACCATAATTCTCCAGGATGGCTAATGGTGGCCTTTGGCGTTTTCTGCCTGATCCTCCTCCTCGGCTGTGTTCTCAATTTTCGCATTTGGCTCGAGCGCGAGATCCTCCCCGAGGCGGTCCTGGTCGGATCGCTCATGGCATTTCCGATCTTCGGGCTCTTATTGGCGCTGGTGACCCACGCTCTTGAGCCTCGATACCTCATATGCACAGTTCTCGGCGTCTCATCCTTCGTGGCAGTTACGCTCTCCCCGTGGTTCCATAACCGACGCGGCGCCGTCCTGGCGTGCGTGCTGGTTTTCGCGGTGATTCTTTCCGGGCTTGCGCACACCCTTGTAGCGCGAAGCTACGCTGAAGACACGATTGCGAGCTTTCAGGTTGCTCCAGAAGTCAAGGCGGCCTTGCTTGCTAGTGCGACGAAGATTCTGTACATATCGAGTCCGCTTTTGTTCACTCAACTAAGTCAGTACGAAGCGGATCCTGACGTGCGCTCAAGATTGGCGCTTCTTTACTCTGAAGCCGAGGAGGTCCGTTATTCGCGAACCGACACCTATGCTCTCATAGCCCAGCATCTGGGCCGATTTACTTCTCTCAAAACCGAATCGTACGAGTCATTGGCTTCACTGCCCGGAGATCACCTTTACTTGTTGGCGATTCCTGAGTCGATCGGCCAGGACTGGGTCATCTCTGCATCAGCGCGTCGGGAGGCAAAAATATGGCCAGCGGGGAGCCTGGGGCACGGCCAGGTCCTGTCTATATCCTTTGCGCCCAAGCCGCAGTAGTCGGCCTTCCGCCAAGGTCGCCCCAACTCGACATGCCAATTCCAAAGCGCACAGAGGTTAGAGGCCTGTAGAAGAGCCCCACCGGCAAGTAGGTCCTTGCTGTCCTGGACATCTATAGTGGCGGACGGGGCGATTGTCATTTGATTCGCCCCTCCCCTTAGAGGCTGGGCATGTATCCGAAGCGGGAGCCCGCGCTTAGGCCGACAATCAACCTGTCGGGGCTGAATCCGTAACTCTCGCCCTCGCCGTTCTTGCCCTCCCAAAGTCCCCCTCAATCGCAATAATGACCAAAATGAATCCAGAAACACCGCAGGCAGGACCAATCAAAATAGTGCCTACAGGCAAGCGGCCGGGCAAGCTCGACCCCGTCGATATCCTGGTTTTTCTCATTCCGTTTTTTCAGTTCGCTAATATCAGGATCATAGGCACGTTGAGTGGATCCGATGTCCTGTTTCTGCTCTCCTTTATCTATCTTGCTGCCGGCTTAAGGCTCCGCGTCTCAACGCCACTCGCCAGGACATTCATCGTCCTTTGTCTGCTATGGCTGCTCTCGCAGATTGCAACGGATCTGATTCGACATACACCGTTCCCGAACCTTGCGCGCTCCTGGAGCAGTATTTCGGTCACGCTTGTCGCCTTTACGGTGCTGTTCACGTTGTTGTACGGACGTCCACGCCGCATCGTAATCTATGGATGGGGATGCGTTCTTGGCGTAATCGTCGCGTTTTTCGTAAGCCCTAACGACTTTGCCGCGGAATACCCCTGGAAGTTTGGAATCGGATGGCCAGTAACGCTTGGGGTCGTTCTCTTGGCCTCGCGCAAGGAATGCCGCGGTTATTTGCCCATCCAATTATTGACGATCATCGGCATCGTCAACGTGTCCTTGGGCGCCAGGAGCATGGGGGAGATCTGCCTTGCCGCAGCAATGTTCATCCTTATCACCCGAAGGGTTCACAAAAAGAAATCAATCACCCTGAAGCTCAAAACCAGGACGAAAGTTGCCATTGCGATATCGCTGTTGCTGGGTGCAGGCGGACTCGCATGGGCCTATCAATACGTTGCCGGGCGCGGCATGCTCGGTGAAGTGGCGCAAACCAAGTTCAACTCGCAGTCAACCGGGAAATACGGATTTCTTCTTGGCGGACGAACGGAGATTCTGGGATCGTTGCCGGCCATCTATGATTCGCCGTTGATCGGACACGGTTCCGATGCAAAAGACCCCAAATACGCGCTGATGATGCAGGAATCGCTTGCGGTGATGGGCTATGACGCAGCGGCTGAAGATATGGAGCAGGGCATAGAAGGAGGCTATGACACCATTCCGGTACATTCATACTTGTTCAGCGCCTGGGTATGGGCGGGATTGCTGGGCGCAGTTTTTTGGATCTGGGTCTGGAGTGTTGCAGCGCGAGCCTTGTTCAGAGCGTATCCGCAATCGCTTTACATCCTTCCCCTGGTGGCGTTTTGCGCCTTCGAAATTCTCTGGGATATATTGTTCAGTCCCTATGGCACGCTCAGCCGGGTCTTTGTCCCGTACTATGTCGTGATCTTCATGAGTTGTTTAGAGATCGTTCCACGGGAAAAACCGAAAGTCTCTGGAGCCCTGGTAGTGGCGCATTCCTGAATGCGCGCCTGAGCAGAATGGGTTGGTGCTTGCGCAAAAGTGGTTTCGTAAAGGGAACCGGAATGCCTGATGAGTGCATTTACGAGGATCGATGCCGCGGGTAAGTATTGTCACAATCTCGTTCAATCAGGCGGAGTTTGTTGAACGCACGATTTTGTCAGTGCTTGGACAGGACTATCCGGGGATCGAATATATTGTGGTCGATCCCGGTTCAACGGATGGCAGCCGCGACATTATTGAGCGCTATCGGTCGCGCATATCGAAAGTGATCTTCCGTCCGGATCGCGGAGCCGCGGATGGATTGAACGGAGGGTTCGCCGAGGCGACCGGTGAGATCTTCGGATTTCTGAATTCCGACGATCTGCTGCTGCCCAACGCAATTTCTTCAGCTGTCAAATTCCTCGATGCGCATCCAGATATTGATATTGTCAGCGGGCACAGCAACCTGATTGGTCCTGACGGTCGATTTCTAAGACGTCTTTATACTGACCGGATGTCAGTGAAACCGTTTCTTTACGGCGGCGTCGTGATCATGCAACCCTCAACGTTTTTCCGGCGGCAAATCTTCGAGCGCGTTGGCGGGCTGAATGTCAACAACAGAATTATCTGGGATGGCGAGTTGTTTCTCGACATGGCGCTTGCCGGGGGCAGGTTTGCCGTCACCAATCAATTCTGGAGTGCGTACCGCATTCATCGGCAAAGCATCAGCGGTTCAAAGACAAACTCTGAGAAGATTGAACGAACCAATGCAGCGATGTTTCTGAGAGTGATGCATCGGGAGCCGCGAAAGGCGGACAAGATCGTGTCTTTGGCCTATCGTACCCTGAAGCATCTTCTTAATCCGATCGATACGTGGGAGCGGCTCCGTCGAGGACCCGTATATGGGCGCCCACTCGATGACTGACCTCTTCAGATGGTCAAAGGGACCGGATGCCAACGCTCAGCGATGAGCCCGCTTTACTCAATGTCCCGCGAGGGTAAATGACGTTTCGTGTTTTCGTTTCTCTTGCAGCAATGCTGTTGCCGTGGCCCCTGCGCCGCGTGGTGCTTGTGCATGTGCTCGGATATTCCATCCACAAGAAGGCACGGATTGGCTTTTCGTTGATTTGCCCGGCTCGGCTGGAAATGGGCCCGTATGCATTGATAGGACATTTGACGGTGTGCAGACCGGGGCTGGACCTGCTGCACATGGGCGAGGGCGCGATCGTGGGAAACCTGAATTGGCTCGGGGCCTTGCCGCTGAAGGGCAGCCCCCACTTTCACGATCAGCCGGACCGCCGTCCTGAGCTGATTGTGCACGATTACGCCGCCATTACCAATCGTCATTCCTTCGATTGTTCCGATTCGGTTTCAATTGGCCGCTTCACAACATTCGCCGGAGTCCGCTCGATTGTGCTGAGCCACAGCATTGACCTGGTCACATGCAAGCAACGAGCGCAGCCTGTCTTGATTGGAGAGTACTGTTTTGTGGGCACCGCGGCTGTAGTGCTGCCGGGCACCAGGCTTCCCGATTATTCGATACTCGGAGCGAACTCTCTTTTGAACAAGATTTATACCGAGCCATATTTCCTCTATGCCGGCAATCCAGCGCGCCCCGTCAAGCAACTGTCGAGAGACAGCAAGTACTTTACGCGGACAAAAGGTTATGTTGATTAGGGCTGCTCTAGCGCGTCGGGCAGCGACTCATTCCTTGAAGGAGCTGAAACTCACGCTCACTCTCGGACGGTTGCCCACGCAAAGGGAAAGAGATCTGGCATGAACCTGGACGCAATCTTTCATCGGGCTCGGCGTGTGCTCTCGAACCCGTACATCCACAAAGCCCAATGGACCGTGAGGACCCGGTTCCACGAGGTCGAGCGGATGATTCTGGTGAAGCAGCCCATTGTCGAAGCCGGCCAGCACCTGAAGGATGCGATTACGAAAGCGGGCCCTTATGCGGCGGGGAAGATGGGTTCGGTGGAAGTGTCCGGGTTGACCACGTTCCTCAAAAGGGAGAAGGCCCGTTCACGCGGCGCAAGCCCGCCCGGCTACGGTCGATTTCTCTCCATCAAAATGCACCTGAATGCGGGAATATTTCCGAAACAGGAAACTGAATACGACAAATTCGGCGACCTCTTCCTTGAGACAGTGCAGCAGTGTGACATGCTTGCCTCATGGAATGTGGCGGGAGAGGCCCAGGTCCTCAGCCGATACTGCAAGAGCGCGACGTTGGTGTATCCGAGCGGTCTGCATTATCCCTTTTTCCACTCAGACCCCTGGTCTGCGGCGCTTGAGGGAAAGAAGGTGCTAGTGATCTCGCCCTTTGTCGACTCGATCAGGAGACAGCACGACAGGTATGAAACGCTCTGGGACGATCCGCGCGTATTGCCTCAGTTCGAGTTGTTAACCTTACGCGTGCCCATGAGCGCCGGACTGGTGGAACCGGTCGATGCTGACTGGGCCTCGGCGCTTGCTCGGTTGAAGGGCGAGGTGAGCCAACTGGACTACGATGTCGCTCTCGTGGGCGCGGGCGCCTTCTCGCTTCCACTCGTTGTCCATGCCAAGCAGGCGGGGAGGGTCGGGATTCATCTGGGTGGTCCGCTGCAAATCCTGTTTGGAATCCTGGGCGGGCGCTGGAGCTGGAACCCGGACTTCAAACCATTCATCAAGGACACCTGGATCAGACCGAGCGAAGAGGAAACCCCCAAGACCGCAGGACTCATCGAGGGCGGATGCTATTGGTAGGCGATGTCGGTGGGTCTCTCCATCAGGAAATGGAAACGGTACAAGATCTGGGCGGCGCGTCTCCTCAAGGGGTCTGGATTTGGAAGGCTGGCCTGTTGTGAAGATCGTTGGGTTTTCGGAAGGGCCGAGGGGCGACTCACCCGGAATTGTGAGCGTGCCAACGATTCTGAAGAGCACGGCGGAACATGGCCACCAGGTTGTTTTGCTGATGGGCGGCCAAGTCAATGCCGGAAGCGAGTCTTATGTGGTCCCCGACGCAGACGTTGCCCTGGCCCGCAAGCAGGGCAAAGGGACGTTTGGCATTGTGCTTGTGAAGGCATGGACTCATTGGAGGTTTTGTCCCGAGATCTTGTGGCGATTCAGAAAGCTGTTGCGTTCGGCGGATTTTGTGATGGTGCATTCGCTCTATTCCTTTCCGGTGCTGGCCGGATATTTGATGGCACGGATCTACGGGAAGCCGTATGGGATTTATCCGCATGGCGTGCTGGCGCCCTTCCAGCGCAAGGTAAGCGCGCAGAAGAAGGCGCTCTATAACTGGCTGTTTGTGAACCAGATTCTTGACCATGCATCCGTGATCTTTTTCAGCGCCGAGGGCGAGCGGGAAGAGACCAGACCACTGAAGCTCAGAGCGCCGTCGGTCATTGTTCCAGATGGATTCGACGCGAATGAGTTTGCGGTGCTTCCAGAGCGCGGGCGATTCAGGGCGCGTTTTTTCGGCGGACATACCGGCCCGCTCATTCTTTTTCTGGCGCGCCTGAATGCGAAGAAGGGGTTGGATCTGCTGATAGAGGCGATGGCGGAAGTGATTCGCGAGAGGCCCGACGCGCGGCTCGCGATCGTTGGACCGCCAGACCCGGCGCCGTTCAAGAAGCAGGTTCAGCAGTGGGTGCAAGACGCGAGAATCGAGACCCAGACCGTGCTGACGGGGAACGCCGACGCGGAGATGAGACTGCAAGCATTTGCCGACAGTGATGTGTACGTGCTTCCGTCGCATAATGAGAATTTTGGATTCAGCGTTTTTGAGGCGATGGCCTGCGGCGTTCCGGTAGTGGTGAGCGAGACGTTGAACTTCGCAAGCGAGTTTGCCGCGAGTGGCGCAGGTGTTGCGCTGCCAAGGAGTGCGAAGGAGTTCTCCGCGGCGATTGTGAATCTGTTGGATCGGCCGGATCTTCGGCGTCAAATGGGCGCATGCGGGAAGCAGTTTGCGCGCCAGTATTCGCAGGAAGAGACAGGGGCCAAGGTGGCCGCGACGATCGAGAGCATTGTCGAGAGGCGTACCTTGCCGGCCAACCTGGCTCCCATGCTGGCTGGCGGGGCGAGATGAGGATGGCAGGAAATTGGGAGTGAGCAACGAGGAGAACCGATGAAGCGGATACTTGTGAATGGAGCGGGCGGATTTATCGGCGGCCACATGGTGAAGCGCCTGAAGCGTGAGGGTCATTGGGTTCGTGGCGTCGACATCAAGCATCACGAATATGCGGCGTCGGTTGCGGACGAGTTCATTCTGGGCGATCTTTGCGATCAGCGGGTGATTGCCGAGGCGGTTGACGGAATCGATGAGGTGTACCAGTTTGCAGCCGACATGGGCGGCGCGGGGTACATCTTCACCGGGGAGCACGATGCGGACGTCATGCGCAACTCGGCGACGATCAATTTGAACACGCTTCATTACGGAGTTCAGGCCGGAGTGAAGAAGTTTTTCTATTCTTCATCGGCGTGCATTTATCCGGCCTACAACCAGGAGGACGCTCTGAATCCGAAGTGCAGTGAGGAATCGGCGTATCCCGCGGCTCCAGACAGCGAGTATGGATGGGAGAAGCTTTTCAGCGAGCGGCTTTATCTGTCGTACATGCGGAACTACGGAGTAGCGGTACGTGTGGCGCGTTTCCATAACATCTTCGGAATTGAGGGCACATGGACCGGCGGCAAGGAGAAGGCTCCGGCCGCGATGTGCCGCAAGGTAGCGGAGGCAGAGGAAGGCGGCGAGATCGAGATCTGGGGTGACGGAGAGCAGACGCGATCGTTCCTGTATGTGGACGAGTGCGTGGAGGGAGTGCGGCGGCTGGTGGAGTCAGACTTCAGCGGTCCGGTGAACATAGGCTCCGAGGAGATGGTGACGATCAACCAGCTTGCGGAGATGGTGATGCAGATTGCCGGCAAGAAGCTTGCGATCCGGCACATCGCAGGCCCGCTTGGTGTGCGCGGCCGCAACTCTGACAACCATATGATTGCCGAGAAGCTTGGTTGGAAGCCAACGCGGCCCCTGCGCGAAGGAATGGAAAAAACCTACGCCTGGATTCATGAGCAAGTGATGAGCGCACGCGCCCAGGAGATGACGGCGAAAAAGTAGCTGCACGGAATGCGCAGGTCAATTTCGAGGTCGATAAGGCGAATGGATGAATAAGCGTTTGAAGGGCGCGATCAGGAAGCTGCTTCCGCAAGCCGTGGGCCCGCACCGAATCAAAAGCGGACCGTTGCGCGGAAGCACGATCGTGACTTCCTGGCACGATTATCCCGCTGCCATTCTTGGCCGGACCGAAGCTGCGCTGCTTGCATACTTTGCCAGGCACGCATCGAGCGGCGAGACGTGGCTGGATGTGGGCGCCCATTACGGCTACACGGCGATTGCACTGAGCAAACTGGTGGGCGGCAAGGGCCGCGTGTTTGCGTTTGAGCCCATGCTGAACACGGCGGGATCGATTGCGCGGACGAGATTTCTGAATGACCTGACGCAGTTGACCGTGATTCCCATGGGCCTCGGGAACGGTGCTGAAATGCGAATCGAAAGCCTCAACTCTGTGAGGGGTATGATCGACAGCACCCTGCAAGGTACGAACGGATTCAAAGAGACGTTGCTTGTGTCGCGATTCGATTGGGTCTGGCCGCAGATCTCGGGGAGCGATGCGCACATCGATGGAATCAAAATCGACGTGCAGGGTATGGAGATCAGCGTGCTGGAGGGAATGGCATCGATCCTGAAGCAATCCAGGCCGAAGTTGTTTCTCGAAATCCATCACGGAGTTTCGCGGCCCAGGCTTCTGGAGATTCTGACCTCCATGGGCTATTCGCCAAGGGGAGAGGCGGTGGAACCGCTGCCGGGAGAGACAGAGCCCATGTACGCCGACGATCGCACCTATTTTTTCACGGCGGCCAGGAGTTGACCGGGACGGCGAGAGGATTTGTTGCAGAGCAGGATGAGAGGATGAGCAAGCCAGCGCGTTTTCAAAGGATTCTTGGGGTCCGATTTTTTGTGGGCAGCGTGCAGGAGGCGATCGAGGAGATCATGCGCGATGGCGGTGTCGTGGTGGTTCCCGCGGCCCCGGCGCTCAAGAACCTGGCTCACGACGTAAAGTACCGTGAGGCCCTGCTGGGAGCGGACTTCGCGCTCGCCGATAGCGCATTCATGGTGCTCTTGTGGAATCTGATTCAGCGGGACAATATCCAGAAGATCTCAGGGCTGAAATACCTGCGCGCGTTGATTGAGCTTAAGGAGTTTCGTGAACCGGGCTCGAGCTTCTGGGTGATGCCTTCGCCGGCTTCGGCCGAACGGAACCTGGCCTGGCTGCGGGAGCAGGGCATTGAGTTGACGAATGAAGAGATTCACCTGGCGCCGATGTATGGCGAGAAGATCTCTGATCCGGAACTGCTGCGGCAACTGGAAGAGAAGCGCCCGCGCCATGTGGTTCTTGGAGTCGGAGGCGGGACCCAGGAGAGGCTGGGTCTTTACTTAAAGCAAAACCTCAGCTATCGGCCTGCAATCCATTGCATTGGCGCGGCCATTGCATTTCTTTCAGGGGACCAGGTGCGGATCCCGACATGGGTGGATCATTTGGGGCTTGGCTGGCTCTGGCGCTGCTTTTCCGAGCCGCGGCGATTTATTCCACGCTACTGGGATGCGCGGTACCTGGCGCCACTGATGATTCGCTATCGAGACCGCCTGCCGGTGGCCAACTCATAGCGATTGAGCGAACCGGAACGGGGAGAACCAGACTGTTGGAAAGCTGAAGAGGGATTCTCACAATGAAGAAGGCACTGATTACAGGATGTACCGGGCAAGATGGATCGTACCTTACAGAGTTTCTACTGGAGAAGGGGTACGAAGTTCATGGACTGAAGCGCCGCGCGTCGAGCTTTAACACCGACCGCGTCGATCACATTTTTCGCGATTTCCATGAGACCGACAACCGGTTCTATCTCCACTACGCCGATCTGACCGACGGCAGCTCGCTGACCTCGGTACTGCACGAGCTTGAGCCGGACGAGATTTATAACCTTGGCGCGCAGAGCCACGTGAAGGTGAGCTTTGAGGTACCCGAGTTCACGGCCGATGTGGTCGCACTGGGAACGCTGCGGATGCTCGAGGCGATTCGGCTCACGGGAGTCAAGTCAAGGTTTTACCAGGCATCTTCGAGCGAGATGTTCGGCAGCGCTCCGCCGCCGCAGAGCGAGGCGACCGTGTTTCATCCCCGCAGCCCTTACGCGTGCGCCAAGATGTTTGGCCACAACATCACGGTGAACTACCGGGAGAGCTACGGAACCCATGCCTCCAGCGGAATTCTGTTCAACCACGAGTCTCCGCGACGCGGCGAAACGTTTGTGACGCGCAAAATCACCCGCGCCGTGGCGCGCATCAAGCAGGGAGTGCAGCAGAAACTGTTCCTGGGCAACATGGATGCGCGGCGCGACTGGGGATATGCGCCGGATTATGTGCGCGCCATGTGGATGATGTTGCAACAGGACAAGCCCGACGACTATGTGATCGGCACCGGAGAGGCACACACGGTTCGGGAGTTTGTAGAACTTGCGTTTGCGTGCGCCGACCTTGACTGGCGGGAATATGTGGAGGTTGACCCGCGCTATTTTCGCCCCGCAGAGGTGGATTATCTTCTTGCCGATGCTTCCAAGGCGCGCAAGGCCCTGGGATGGGAGCCGACCGTCACGTTCAATCAGCTGGTTCGCCTGATGGTGGAGGCGGACATGCTTGAGTTGGAAGCTCGACGCAAAGGCGGCACTGAGGCATTGCGGCTTGCAACTGCGTCGGAAGGCTGAGACAGATGATTGACCTGAAGAACAAGAAAATCGCAGTGACGGGTGGACGGGGTTTTCTGGGAAGCCACCTGATTGAGCGATTCAAGAACGAAGGCTGCACCAACCTCTTCGTCGTGAAATCGAGCGAATACGATTTAACGCGCGCGGAGGCAATCGAGCGGCTGTTTGCGGCGCACAAGCCGGAAGTGCTGATCCATATGGCGGCGGTTGTGGGCGGGATTGGCGCGAACCGCGAGAATCCAGGAAAGTTTTTTTACGATAACGCGATCATGGGCATTCAGCTGATTGAGACGGCGCGGCGCAACGGGGTGGAAAAGACGGTGGTGCTGGGAACCATCTGCGCATATCCGAAGTTCACTCCTGTTCCATTCAGAGAATCGGCGCTATGGGATGGTTATCCCGAGGAGACCAACGCGCCCTATGGACTGGCGAAGAAGATGATGCTGGTGCAGTGCCAGGCCTATCGCGAACAGTATGGGATGAACGCGGTCTTTCTCTTGCCGGTGAATCTTTACGGTCCTCGCGACAACTTTGATTTGCAGTCGTCGCATGTCATTCCCGCGCTGATCCGCAAGTGCGTTGAGGCGGTGGAGGCCGGGCGCGAGGAGATTGTGCTTTGGGGTGATGGTTCGCCGACGCGCGAGTTCCTTTATGTGGAAGACGCGGCGGAAGGCATCTTTCGCGCAACGGAACAGTATGACAAGCCTGATCCGGTGAATCTTGGAAGCGGCATGGAGATTTCGATTCGTGAGTTGGCGACGACGATTGCCCAGATGACCGGCTTCAAGGGGCGGATTACGTGGGACACGAAGCAACCGAATGGCCAGCCAAGGCGCTGCCTTGAAGTGAGCCGGGCCGAACAGGAGTTTGGCTTCAAGGCGGCAACGCCATTTGATGTTGGTTTGCGCAAGACCATCGACTGGTATCGAGCATCGAAGCAGAGCGGGGAGACACATTGAGCTTCTGGGACGTTGTGTTAGTCACGGCCTCATCCGAGAGGCAGGCAGCGCTTTATCGCGACGAGATCGAGCGCCGCAGGCAAACCGGCATGTTGCCGGAGGAGGCTCAGTTTCTGGTGGTGCCCGACCCTGACGATCGAAGGGTGGGCAGCGGTGGAGCGACGATTAACGCCCTCGGTGTGCTGGGCAAGGACAAGGCGTGGTGGAAAGACCATCGAGCTTTGTTGATTCACTCGGGAGGCGATTCGCGCCGCTTGCCCCAGTACTCGCCGGTTGGCAAACTTTTTGGTGTATTGCCCTCGCGCACGCGGCCGCGAGGTACCACGACGGTGTTTGACGAGACGATGACGTTGTCCGCTGCCTGGGCGGAGGGAGTTTCCAGTGGTCTGCTGGTGGCGTCAGGCGATGTGGTTTTGAGGTTTGACGCGAGCGGCGTGGAATGGAATCGGCCGGGCGTAACTGGCGTGGCGATGCGGCTCAATGCCGAGACCGGCAGTCATCACGGCGTGTATGTGGTGGGAGAAGGCGACCGGGTTTATACGTTTCTGCAGAAGCCTGCATTGCAGGAGATGAAAGCGGCCGGTGGAGTGTTTGACGATGGCCGGGTTGCGGTCGACATCGGGTTGTTGCGCTTTGACGCCGACTTGACGGATGCGCTGACGACGCTTGCAGGCTACAAAGATCTGCCCGCCGTGGATCTCTACGATCAGATTACGCGCGGGTTGACGGGCCAATGGACGCCGGAGAAAGACGCCGGCGCATTCTGGTGGGAGTTGGCCCGGATGCTTCGCTCTACTGAGCGACTGGCCGCTTTTCACTGCGCGGTGGTGGAGGGCGAGTTCATTCACGCGGGGACGACGCGATCGTTTCGCAGCCTGGCGTCCGTTTCAGGAGGAGTGCTGGACAGCGTGATCGGCGAGGGCTCGAAGGTGGGTCACGAGGCGGTGATTCTCGAATGTGATGTGGACGTGCCCGTGTTTGCCAGCCGGGGCGCCATCCTTCACGGACTTACCGGATTGAGCGGAGCCGTTGAGGTTCCCGAGGATACCGTGGTTCACCAGTTGCCGGTGGAGTTGCCCGAGGGCCGTGGCTGGGTGACGCGCGCTTATGGTGTCGAAGACGACTCAAAACAGCCGTTCGCCGATGCTACCTGGTTCAACCGTCCCATCCTGGAAACCTTCGAGAGGCTGGGGATCAAAGTTGACGATGTGTGGAAGCCGGACCGGAAGCCGGATCAGGAGCCGACGTTATGGAACGCGGCGCTGTTCCCCGTGGCCACGGCCGACGAGGCGTGGCGCTGCGCGCGCTGGATGATGGGCTATGCCTGCGAATACGATTTGGCGAGTTGGCGGACGGCGCGGCGAGTCTCGCTGGCCGAAAGCGCTGGTTGTGTCGATGGAAGAGTGCTGGCCGAAGCGCATAACCACCGGCTGCAGGGGATATGGCACGATACGGCGCTGGAACTTGCTGAGTCCGGCGCCGACTTGCGGCCATTGCTCGCGAACCTGCCTGGTCTGGCGCCAGCAGCCAAGGCCGGCCGTTCCTTGAGAGCGCGCGCCGAGCGGATGCAGCAAGGAACCCACGAGAACTTTACGCTGGCTGCCAGCTACCTGATGCAAGCCGCGCGACTCCTATCGCGAGCTGGATTGGAGCTTGAGGCAACAGCTTCGGAACAGGGCGCATTTGCCTGTATCCAGCAAGCGGTTCGCGCCGGCGTGACTTGTGTGACTGAAGCGGCTTCATCCCCTTGGATCTTCGAGCGGGTGCGGGTGTCGGCGCCGCCGCGCATCGATCTGGGCGGAGGATGGTCCGACACGCCGCCATTCTGTTTCGATTGGGGTGGCACGGTTTTGAACTGCGCGCTCGAAATCGACGGGCGATATCCAATTGAGACCGAGATCAGGCGCATCGATGAGCCTGTGATTCGCTGCTATGCCGACACCGGCGCGGCGATTGCCGAATACCGGACTCGCGAGGAATTGCTTGAGGCCTGCGAACCGGGATCGGTGTTTTCAATTCCTCGCGCGGCTTTGCAATTGCACGGACTACCGGCGAGGGATAGGGCTCTCGACGCGACCTTGACCGAGTTGGGGGGCGGCCTTGAGATCCGTTGCCGTGTTCAGTTACCGATCGGTTCGGGACTGGGCACGAGCAGCATTCTTGCAGCAACAGTGGTCAAGGCGCTAGCCGTGATCTCAGGACGCACGCTCGGAGATCATGCGCTTTCAGAATCAGTGATGCAGCTTGAGCAATTGATGACGACCGGAGGCGGTTGGCAGGACCAGGCGGGCGGCATCTTTCCAGGCGCTAAACTTCTCATCACCGGTCCGGGATCGCGACAGCGGATTCGGGTTCAGCCTGTAGGTTGGAGCTCTGAGCGGCAAGCGGAGTTCAGCCAACTGCTCGTTCTCTACAACACCGGCATTCAACGAATGGCGAAGGACCTATTGCGGCAGGTCGTCTCACGCTACCTGGCTCGTGAAACGGCGACCATTCAAGTGCTGCACAGCATCAAGACGCTGGCCGTGGAGATGTCCTACGCCATGGTTGAAGGTGACTGGAAACACCTGGGCGACCTGCTGGATCGGCATTGGCAGTTGAACCAGGTACTCGATCCGCATACGGCCAATGCGCCGATCAATGCAATTCTGAATCGCGCGCGGCCCTTTATCCACGGGGCAAAGTTGGCTGGCGCCGGTGGCGGCGGATTTCTGATGCTGCTTGCCCGCGATGAGCAGGCAGCGGCCGCGTTGCAGAAAGCACTCATGCTGGATGCGCCGGCAAGCAGCGGAATGGTGAACTACCGCATCGCTGAGGAAGGAATGCGGATTGAGGTTGGCGAAGAAGTTGCTGTGAGCCCGGCCGGCAAATATGCGGGCAGGGAAGTGGGCGGCCCGGCGCGATAATACCAGAACGCGCGTTCGCGGCAGCGGACTTCGGAAGGCTGGTCAGAAGCATTTGAAAAGATCCTGTGAGAAACCAAGCGAAGATTCAACGGGCAGCGAATGCCCGGAGCGCGAGTGACCGAGGCGCAGCAGTGATGCATTGGAGAATGAAACTGGATAAATCAACCGCGATGAAGGCCACGTTCCTGCTGGCCATGCTCTTTGCTGCAGTGGGGCGGATGGCTGCGGGCCCGCTGCGCGTTGACCAGCCAGCGGCCGCGGCGGCTCAAACTCAGACAACAATCCCTTTGAGCGACGAAGACTTCGACTGTAACGACAAAGTGGTAGGCTCCGCATACATTCCGGTGGATAGCTGGATCTATCCCGAAGTGCTGCGCCTTTTCTCACTGGGATATGTGCCGACGGCCTTTTTGGATCTGCGCCCATGGACGCGCGCAAGTTTGAGCAACATGCTTGAGGATACCGAAGAGCGGCTCGAGGATTCGGAAGGGGAGCCGGGCGAGAGCGAGGCGGAAGGGATCTTTGACTCTCTCAAGCGCGAGTTGCGTGAGGAGACGGACGATCCATGCAAGATAAGGCACGGCAGCGTTCACATCGATTCAACGTACAGCGTCCTGCGCGGCATCAGCGGCACGCCGTTGCGTGACAGCTTTCATCTTGGTTCGACGATTGTGAACGACTATGGCCGTCCTTTCGCAACGGGGGTGAACAACTACACCGGCGCCAGCGGCTATGCATCGGCAGGCCGGTTCCTGCTTTATGTGCGCGGTGAGTTTCAGGGTGCACCGTCGACAGCAGGCTACTCCGCTGCGCTCGCCAGTCAGCTTGCGGCCGCTGACCTGACAACAGATTATTTCAGTCCGAGTTGCTGGTTCAGCAATACCGGCTGCGTTCCCATGCCGACCAGCGAGTTGGCGACAATACCCCAGGGGCCGATTCCCACGGCAGCCCGCGGGCGTGTGCTTGAGGCCTATGTCTCGGCGCAGTATTTGAATCATGTGATCTCGTTCGGAAAACAGGATTTCTGGCAGAGCCCCGCCATGGGCGGCGCAATGTCGTACTCCAACAATGCGGAAAATATTTACTCGTTCCGGATCAATCGCATCGAGCCGCTGACCATACCTCTTCTTTCACAGCTCGTGGGCCCTTTCCGCTACGAATTCATGGTTGGATCGCTGAAGGGGCACAGCTTTCCAAGAGATCCCTGGGTGCATGCTGAAAAAGTCAGCATCAAGCCGACGGAAAACATTGAGTTCGGATTCGAACGTACGGTGATCTGGGGCGGCGTGGATCACGAGCCGATCACGGTGAAGAGCTTTCTGAGGAGTTTCTTCAGCTTGAGCTCGCCCACGGCCGCTGTGAAAGCAAGTTCCCAGGACCCGGGCGCCCGCTTTGCTGCTTTCGACTTTTCTTACCGCCTACCCTTCGTGCGCAACTGGCTGACGCTCTATTGCGACTCAGAGGTTCACGACGATGTGTCGCCGGCGGATGCGCCGCGGCGTGCATCCTGGCGTCCAGGCATCTATCTGACGCGCGTGCCGGGTTTGCCAAAATTGGATGTGCGGGTCGAGGCTGTTTCGACCGATCCCCCCGTTACAACCAGCAACGGCGGGTACTTCATGTATTGGGAGGCGCTCCAGCGCCAGGGCTATACGAACAATGGTCAAATGTTTGGTGATTGGATCGGGCGCGAGGGCAAGGGCGGCCAGGGTTGGATTACCTATCATCTGAGCGGTAATGAATTGGTCCAAGTCGCGGTTCGGAATCAAAAGGTCGCCTGGGACTTCGTTCAAGGCGGGACAACCTTGAACGACATGACGGTGCAGGTGGTCAAACGGATACGCAAAGACCTTGAGATCAAGGGCAACTTCACGTATGAGCGCTATAAAGCTCCCATCTATCTTCCCGGCCAGCAGAACGTAACAACGACAACCGTGCAGGTAACTTGGTTTCCCGGCCGGAAGGTGAGTTTCTAACCTCCCGCTCAGATAGAGTTAGTAGGATTTTGCGACCTCTTGATT
>CAVXVM010000201.1:0-10897 GCA_963765025.1 uncultured Acidobacteriaceae bacterium
CAGGGAACTTCGCAAGTTGAAACGATCCGCCCTTCGCTGGTGGAGATGGCCCGGCAACTGGCTTCGGGGAAGCGTGGCACAAGCATACTCTGGGCAGCTCAGAATGAAATAGCTAAATTAAGGGCTTTGCTCGGTCAACCTATGGGGTCGCATGGCCGCTCGGGGGAGCGGGGCGGGGTCGTCGGCTCTATCGTGATGGCCCGGGGAAGCAAAGACCCGGGCGGGAGGAAGGTGTCTACTCGCCGCATGTTCCTGTTTCAGTTTGGGGAACCGGCGGCAATCCTTTTCGGACCCCGCACCCAAGTGCGCCGATCGGGGTCCGCCGATTTGGAAGGGCGGCGGCTGGCAACAGGAAGCGAACAACTTTCCTTCCCATTGCGGGCCGCAAGTAATCGCCGGGGCTACTTTCCCCTTATCAACCATCCAATTGCAACGCCAACCGCAATGCCTGCCGCGAATGTCGCAGCAACTGTTTCCATCGGATGCTGTTGAACCTGCTTCTTGGTGTCATTCATCAGCTCAGCGGCGGCATCTCCGCCTTGCCTGACTGCGCGCCGCGCCGAAGATACCCCATCCTCAAACGCACCCGAAACTCCCGATGCTGCCCGAGAAACCTTGTGCGCCGTATCTTCAAATTGGTCGCTCGCTTGTTCCCAAATTGATTGTGTCATTCTCTCTCGACCTCTCTGGTCTTCGACTTCGTGGTTAATCCGTTTATGCTCCGACAGCTTTTTCGATCTTGCCGACAACATTCTGAACTTTTCCGGCATTCTTCTCAGCGATGCCATCTGCTTCCAGGTCGGGGTTCTTGGTTAGCTCGCCGGCCTTCTGCCGGATTGCGCCCTTTACTTCGTGAAGCTTGCCTGTTGCCCTATCGTTCGTGCTGGGTTTCATCATGGTTCTCTCCTCTGGTCGGTTGCGGGTATTAGTTCGTCAAGATCCTCTGAGATCTCCTTGCGCCTTGAATGCCTGAAAACGGGAATCGCGCTCAATTGTGGAGAGGCTCTTGCCATGCACAGACCCCCGCAGCAACGAGTATTTACCTGCCATGTCGCTGAACGCTGTTCGCAATTGCTCATTTCGCCTGGGACACTGGGCGCGGGAGCATATGCGACTGGTATCGCAAAAAAACGCAACTCGGGCCAACTCCCGTAGATGTCAACCCTCGACAGCCAGCCCGGCAGACCCCGGATTCTCCCGTTTACCGTGGTGTCTCTGCCCCCCCCGCGAAATCAGCTCACCGCGATCGATCCGACCTCACCCACCGTCACACGGCATGACCAATTGGTCGTATTTCCCGCCGGCCTCCGTCGTGGCATGATCGCATCATCTGACTCCAAGGCACCGTGCGTTCTGGAACCGTAAAGCGATCTCTTTTGAGATCGAGCACGTTGGCTGAAGCATGTCTGACTGCGGTAGTTTGTCGGAGAAACGAAAGTGGCACTCTCGAACGACCTGAAAATTAACTCCCCGCAAGAACAATCCGGCGCCTCAGGCCGGTTGGCATCCCTTGACGGGCTGAGGGCTCTCTCAATTTGCATGGTCCTCCTTGGACACCTCGGCAGGACCCGCGGGTTCCCATCTATCCACCTGGGGATTGGTGACTACGCACACCTCGGTGTAGTCGTTTTCTTCGTGATCTCAGGATTCCTGATTACAAGTTTGTTGATGCACGAGTATTCGACCACTCGACAAATCTCCTTGAAGCTCTTCTATGCGCGCCGATCTCTGCGCATCTTTCCAGCTTCCTGGGCCTATCTGATTGTGGTTTGCCTGCTGTCCATAGCCGGGTTCATCCATCTAAGGCAGACCGACATCTGGCACGCCCTCACTTACACGGTCAACTACCTCCCCGTGCCAGCCTGGCAGATTGCTCACCTCTGGTCGCTCTCAGTTGAGGAACAGTTCTACCTGCTCTGGCCCTTTGCCTTCGCCGCTCTGCGCCCGCGCAAAGCGAGCTGGGCCGCTTGGGGCGTCATGGCTCTTGCCATCGTCGCACGCATCGTCAACCGCGCTCTCCTGATCGGCACGCCCTTGCATGATCTGGATATGTTCCCCATGGTGGCCGACAGCCTCGCCGCCGGCTGTCTGCTGGCCGGGCTGAAGGGCACGCTCGAAACGAAAAACTGGTATTTGCGGCTGTTCCAACCCGGCTGGTCGCTTCTCCTGCTGGTGCTCGTCTGCGTCCTGAATCGATTCCAGGACTATACGATCGACGTCGTCCTGGGCAGCACAATCATCAACCTTGCCCTTGCGATCCTGATTCACCGCTGCGTCTACGTTGCCAATTCCCCTGTCGGAAGAGTCCTCAACTGGCGGCCGCTGGCCTTCGTAGGCGTCCTTTCGTACTCGCTCTACATTTGGCAACAGCTTTTTCTTAACAAATCGTCCGGCGCATGGATCAATGCATTCCCACAGAACATCGTTTTGACGATTGCCGCGGCGCTCACCTCCTATTTCCTCCTCGAAAAGCCGCTTCTTGGCCTTCGCAAAAGAATGCGTGCCAAAGCTGAGCATCTGGACTCTGTCACCGCGTAGCGCCTCGCGACAGAACGGCGCAGACAAAAACGCCGCCCATTCGGGCGGCGTTTTTCTTAATCTACAGCACAAACATTATTTGCTTGCGCCAGTTTCAATCCTCATCCCGTAGAACGATTTGTGCACGAAGAAAATCGACACCAGGAAGAAGGCGACTGCCAGTACATGGGTCAGCATCGGATTGGTCCCGCTGAGCGTCACTGCAAGCTCGACCGCAAGCAATCCGAACAACGTCGTGAACTTGATAATCGGGTTCATGGCCACCGACGACGTGTCCTTGAATGGATCGCCGACCGTGTCTCCGATCACCGTTGCATCGTGCAGAGCTGTTCCCTTCTGTTTCAGGTCAACCTCCACGACTTTCTTCGCATTGTCCCAGGCGCCGCCCGCATTGGCCATGAAGATCGCCTGGTACAGCCCGAAGATCGCGATCGAGAACAGGTAGCCGACAAACAGGAACGGCTCCATGAACGCGAACGCCAGTGTTGAGAAGAACACTGCGAGAAAGATGTTGAACATGCCCTTCTGCGCGTACTTGGTGCAGATCTCCACCACCTTCTTCGAGTCCGTTACCGACGCCTTCTCCGCGCCTTCCAGGTGAATGTTCGCCTTGATGAACTCGACCGCGCGGTAAGCGCCCGTGGTCACGGCCTGCATTGAAGCACCCGCGAACCAGAAGATCACCGCGCCACCGCAGATCAACCCCAGCATGAAGGGTGCGTGCAGCAACGACAGCTTATCCACGTTCGTTGTCAGTCCGTGGGTCAGCGCCATGATGATCGAGAAGGTCATCGTGGTTGCGCCCACCACCGCCGTGCCGATCAGAACCGGCTTGGCGGTTGCCTTGAACGTATTGCCGGCTCCATCGTTGGCTTCCAGCAAATCCTTCGCCCGTTCAAACTTCGCCACGATGCCGTAGTCCTTCTTCAACTCGGCTTCGATGCCCGGAATATTTTCGATCAGCGAAAGCTCATACACGGACTGCGCATTGTCGGTGACCGGCCCGTAGGAGTCCACGGCTATCGTCACCGGCCCCATGCCCAGGAAGCCGAACGCCACCAGGCCAAACGCAAACACCGCCGGAGCCAGCATCAGCACCGCCATTGACGCGCCAGTGCTGAAGTAGTAGCCCAGCGCCATCAGCGCCACCATGCTCAGTCCCAGCCAGTAGGCCGACATGTTGCCGGCCACGATTCCTGACAGGATGCCCAGCGAAGCTCCGCCTTCCCTTGCCGATGTTACGATTTCCTGCACGTGGCCCGACTTGGTTGATGTGAAGGCCTTCACCAGTTCAGGAATCAACGCGCCCGCCAGGGTCCCGCAGGAGATAATCGAAGCCAGCTTCCACCACAGCGTGCCGTCGCCGAGGTTCGGAATCATCGCGTACGTCACGATGTAAGTCAGAATGATGGAAACGATCGATGTGAGCCAGACCAGCGAGGTCAACGGCGCCTCAAAGTCCATCTCGTCGGAGTTCGCGTATCTCGCCTTGGCGATGAGGCCGTTAATGAAGTAGGCGCCCGAGCTCGAGATCAGCATGGCCACGCGCATCACGAAGATCCACACCAGCAATTGCACTTGCGTCGCGGGCTCCTTGACGGCCAGCAGAATGAACGTGATCAGGGCCACGCCCGTCACGCCGTAGGTTTCAAAGCCGTCGGCGCTCGGCCCAACCGAGTCGCCCGCGTTGTCGCCCGTGCAGTCTGCAATCACGCCCGGGTTGCGCGCATCGTCTTCCTTGATTTTGAAAACGATCTTCATCAAGTCGGCGCCAATGTCGGCGATCTTGGTGAAGATGCCGCCGGCAATACGCAGCGCCGCCGCACCCAGCGATTCGCCAATCGCGAAGCCGATGAAGCATGGGCCTGCATAATCGGCAGGGATGAACAATAGGATGCAAAGCATGATGAGGAGCTCAACCGAGATCAGCATCATGCCCACGCTCATGCCGGCCTTTAGAGGAATCGCAAACAGCGGATAGGGCTTGCCGCGCAATCCCGCGAATGCCGTCCGGGAGTTCGCGAATGTGTTGACGCGAATGCCGAACCACGCCACGCCGTAGCTGCCCGCGATGCCAACCAGCGAAAAGAACAAAATAATCGGCAGCGTAACCCAGATCGGTTTATTCGGCACCGGCGCCAGAACGCCGAAGTAAAGCGCGATCACAACCGCGATGAAAGCCCAGAGCAGCAGAATGAACTTTCCCTGCGTCACCAGGTAGGTCTTGCAGGTCTCATAGATCATCTCGGAAATTTCGCGCATCGAGCGATGAACCGGAAGGTTCTTCAACTGCACATAAATCGCCATGCCGAACAATAGGCCGCCCACGCAGAAGAGCAATCCGAACATTAAAAGAGAATGTCCGTTGATGCCCATAAAATTCACGCTCGACAGATCGGGCAACACCAGGTTGGCCTCGCCCCCGCCCGCGTGTTCTGTCTGCGCATGGGCCAGGGTCGGAAGCAGCAGGCCCCCCAGGGCCGCCGCCGTCATGTATTGCCGCTTCAGAAAGGTCCGTGCGCCTTGCCAGATCGCGCCCGGAATCGAACACACCGAATTCGTTGCAGTCACAATTCCTCCCACGTAATGGTTTTTGAGTGATGCCGCATGAACGGCGGCCCTGAAATTCGCTCCCCGTGAATCGCTGGGTAGAATGCCACCGGAAGGCTATCATCCGCATACTTCCCTGTCGAGTGACTGCAATCACAGGGTTCCCCAGGGTATTTCCGAAGCGTTCCGATTCGGCACTTGAAACGGTGTAAAGTACACACGTGGGGGTACTTCAAAGATCACCATGAGCTCGCCCAACCTGCTTACGCCACGCCAGGCCGCGGAGAAGATCGGCATCAGCTATCCGGCCATGAAGCACTGGATCCTGGCCGGGCGCATCCGCACCGTCAAGACCCCCGGCGGTCATCACCGCGTACCCGTCGAAGCACTCGACGAATTCCTCCCTGCCGCCTCGGCTCACTCGGGCTCTGGCCGCATCAGCGGCCGCAACCAGCTGCTCGGCTCCGTCGTCGAAGTTGTCATCGAGGGTCTCCTCGCCAAAGTCGTCCTCGCCGTCGGCAACCAGCGTGTCACCGCCATCATTACGGCCGACGCAGTGCGTGAGCTCGCCCTCAAGCCCGGCGACGCCGCCGTAGCCCTTGTCAAAGCCACTGAGGTGATGATTGGCAGACCTTAGAAGTTCGCGGCAATCCTGGCTAAAATGGCCCGATTCAGCGACGATTTTTGCCTCTAAAAGCTTGACCTTGCTATCTAGATACATATAGATTCATATTGTTTCGATCGATAAACACCACAAACAATCCAATTCCAACTGGCGCGCCGCCCCCCCGTTTTTCGCTCTTTCCGCGCCCGTATTGACTCACTTATTCCCTACCGGAGCTTAGCTGTGAACTCTCGCCGGGTTTTCGCCGTTCTCATATCCCTTGCCCTCACCGCGGGCACCTTTGCCTCTGCCCAGATAGCGGCCGAGCTGACCGGCCGGGTGCTCGATCCGTCGGGCGCGGCGGTCCGCAACGCCCACGTAGAGCTCACCAATCAGGGCACCGGCGTCGGCCTGTCCACCGTCACCACTAATTCCGGGGATTATGTCTTTATCAACCTGGCGCCCGGCTCTTACCGCATCGGTGTCACTGCCACCGGCTTCAGCAATCTGGAACGGCTGGGCATTACGGTCACCACGGGCCAGACCACCACGGCCAACCTCACCATGACCATCGGTTCAGCGCAGCAGACCGTCACAGTGACTGAGGCAGCTCCGCTGCTGCAAGCGGCCACTAGCAATATCCAAACCAACATCCCCGCACATCTTGTTGTCGCAATGCCGCTCAACACGCGGAATTTTGTTCAGTTGGCCACGCTGGCTCCCGGCGTGGAGCTGCCTCCCGGCACACTGCTTCCGCGCATCAACGGAGGCCGTCCGAGGACGAATGAGTATTTATTCGACGGCATCTCGGCCCTTCAGCCTGAGCCCGGACAGGTGGCCTTCTTCCCCCTTCTCGATGACATCCAGGAATTTACGATTGAGGCCGACAACGTGCCTGCTGAATTCGGGCGCTTCAACGGCGGCGTGGTCAACGTGGCCACGCGCGCCGGTTCCGATCAGTTCCACGGCAGCCTGGCCGAGTACCTGCGCAACGAAGACCTCAACGCGCGGAACTACTTTGCCACCACAGGTCGCAAGCCAGTGTACCGGCGCAATCTCTATGCGGCCTCCATCGGCGGGCCCATCGTTCGCAATCGCCTGTTCTTCTTTGGCGACTTTCAGGGCGTGCGCCAGTTGATCGGCGTGACCCGCATCTCCACCATCCCCACCATGAACGAGCGCCAGGGCATTTTTACCGGCGTCTCCAGCATCTTCAATCCAGCCACCACTACTACGGTCAACAACAAGTTTGTGCGCCAGGAGTTTCCCTCCGACGTGATCAACGTTCCTTTCGATCCGACGGCCGTTGCCCTGCTCGCCCACTTTCCCACGCCCACCAACCTCAAGGCCGCAGCCAACAATTACACGCGCACGGCCAACGATTCTGACCACCAGGCCCAGTTCGACGCGCGCGTCGACGGCGTTCTGCGCAGCAGCGATCGCGCCTTTGGCCGCTACACCTATTACAACGAGGTGGAACAGCCGGTCACGCCTTTGCCCGACGGCAGCGGCCTCATCTCGGGAACTGTCCTTGGCACCGGTGGCGTGGCCGGTCTTTCCAACGTGCTGGGCCAGCAGGCCGTGTTCAATGAGACGCACACCTTCTCCGCACATCTGCTCAACGACTTCCGCCTCGGCTATACACGCCGGTCAAACAATATCGTCGGCACGTTGCTCGGCAACACGGCATCGGCGGCGCTCGGCATTCCCGGCATCCCTACCAACGCGGCCTTCAACAATGCGTTGCCGCTGTTTACCTTTACCGGATACCAGCAGCTGGGCCCCTCGGCCAGCACCTTCTCCAACTACCAGACCGCCGTCTGGCAGGCAGTGGATACGTTCACCTTCACGCGTGGCCGCCACACCTTCAAAGCGGGCGCCGACCTGCGCTGGTACCAGTTGAATGCCGTGGCTCCGCCCAATCCCACCGGCTCATTCGCCTTCACCACCACGGGGACCGACCAGCAAGGCGTCACCAACAGCGGCAACGCGATTGCCAGCTTCCTACTTGGCCAAGTCGACACCTTCTCCATCGATTTGCAGGAAACCAAGATGCGGCCGCGCGATCATATTGAGGAATATTTCGCGCAGGATGACTTCAAACTCACCGACCGCCTCACAGCCAACATCGGCGCGCGCTATTCGCTTCACTTCCCCTCTGTCGAAAAGAACAACCAGGCCGCCGTCTTCAACCTCGGCACGCAGCAGCTCGATTACCTCGGCGTAAACGGAAATCCGCGCAGCGCACGCCAGCTTCACCTCACCAATGTTGCCCCGCGCATCGGCCTTGCCTACATGGTCACGCCCAAAACGGTCGTGCGCTCCGGCTTCGGCATCGTCTTCTTCGATCAATCCGGCATCACCACGCCATTTACCACGCCGCAGTTCCCGTTTATTCAAAATGTCCAACAGAAAACGCTGGATAGCGTGAACGCCGCCTTCAATCTCTCCGCCGGTCCTTCGGTCGCGCCCATTCCCTTTACGCCGGATGCCGGCCTGGGCCAAAGCGTGTATACGGCCAAGCGCACCGCCGGCTCAGGCTACTCGCAGCAATGGAATCTTGCCGTGCAGCGCGAGATCACGCGGAATCTCTCCATCGATTTCGCCTATGTGGGCTCGCACATTGTGCATGTGGGCATTCCCGATTCAAACCTGAACCAGTTGACTGCGGCGCTGCTCGCCCAGGGCTCGTCGCTTCTCACCGCGGTCGCCAATCCTTATTATGGCCAACTGCCCATTTCGAGCTCCATCGGCGGCAAGACCGTGAGCCAGGCGCAGTTGCTCAAGCCTTACCCGCGCTTCCTCAACATCGCCACCTACCGCAACAACAGCGGCAACACCAACTTCAACGCAGGCGAGGTCAAGGTGGAGCAGCGCTTCGATCGCGGGCTGGCCCTCTTGTTTTCCTACACTCACTCGCGGCTGATCGACGATGCGTCGTCGGTGTTTTCAACCACCGTGCTCTCCTCACCCAACTCCAGCAGCCTCATCGCGGCAGACACCTTCCGTCCCTGGCTTGAGCGTGACGTATCAAGCGGCGACATGCCCAACGTGACCGCAATCAGCGGCGTATACGATCTGCCCGCCGGCCACGGCCACCGTTTTGCGTCGAGTGATCTGGGCGACGCGGTCCTGGGGGGCTGGTCTCTCAACCCAGTGGCCTCAGTGCAGTCGGGAATGCCGGTCACTGTTACCCAGGCCACGAACAACAATTCGTTTGCCGGTTTTGCGTTGCAGCGGCCGAACCTGGTTGGCGTTCCCAACCTGGCCCCGGCGCTGCGCTCGCCCGCTCATTTCCTGAATGCGGCGGCGTTTCAGACCGCGCCGCAGTTCGTGATTGGAACGGCATCGCGCAATCCAGCGCGCGGGCCGGCTTACCGCGACCTCGATCTCGCCTTGGTCAAACACATCACGCTGCCCGGCGAGACGCAACTCGAATTTCGTGGCGAAATCTTCGACGTCTTTAATACGCCGGAGTTTGCACAGCCCAACGGCAGCTTTGGCGCCCCCGCCTTCGGGACCATCACCAGCACCTTCACCGACCCGCGCGTCGTCCAGTTCGCGTTACGGCTGTCTAGATAGTTGTTCGCTGTTCCTTATCCTCAATGCCTAATCCCTGTCTATGTCATTCCACCGGAACACTAATCGAATCGTCGGGCAAAACGTCATTCAGACTCTGCACGGTCGGATCACGCACCTCGCCGCCGGGCAGCGGGTGCAGCTTGAACAGCACCAACTGATTGCGCTCGGGATCATCGAAGGCTGCGAAGCTTGCCACCTGCTCCAGGGAAAAATGAGTGTGCAGGTCCTCGAGCGTTCCCGGATCAAGATCATTCCAGGACGCGAACCATCCCGGTTGATAGTAGGCCGTCTTGGTCGGCAGGTCGGTAATCGAGCCGCTTGGGGAGACGAAGTCGTCACAGAGCGCGGGTACGTGACTGATGAGCGAAACTTCGTCGCCACTGATCGACACCAGCAGCCGCTTGCCGTTGGGATGCGCATCCATATAGCGCGCCAGTTGCCCGGCCGCGTTTACGAAGGTATATTGCGGGTGAAGCGCGTACTCGACTAGCCTTGCGCCATTCAGGCCGGCAGCCAGCACCGCAACCCCAATCACGATGGCGCCGGCAATGGTCAGCGCAGGCCTGCGGCTGGCGGGCCTATTCAGGTCGTTGCCCGCGCGACCAGCGCCCAACAGCGCCTGCGCTCCACGCGCGACCACAATAAAACAGAACAAACCCACGACCGTGAAGTAGCGTGGCTGTGGATGATTCTGCACCGACATGAACCCGATGTATCCCGCGACCGAGAGCACCGAGGCGCCGAGCACTGGATCGAGGAACATCCTGCTTCCCCAGTCGCGCCGCCTCTCGGCACCGAGCGCGCGCGCCTTCGCCCTGCCTGCGCGCGACCAGGCCGTTCGCCGCGAAACCGCCGCAAACAGCAGCACGATTCCGGCCAGCGGAACCAGAATGTGATCGGCCCACAACCCGCCGTGGATTGACCACGCCGCGCTCACCACCGGCCAGTAAAGCTCCTTGGGCTTGGGGTAGGCGTTCACGGTGTACATATATCTGTAGTCGCCCCACAATCCTCGCCACGCCACCAGCGAGAGCCATAACCCGTAGGAAAGCGCGAAGGCGCCGATGGCAGCCAGCGCGCAGCGCGCAGCGTGAAACACGTTGCGGCGCAGCGGAATAAGCATCGCCCACGCCACGGCTGGCAGCAGAAAAATCGCCGTGGTCTTGGTCAGCATCATCACGGTGAAGAGCAACCCGATGCCCGCGGAAGAACGCACCGGCCACTTCAACTCCGGCAGGCGCACGGCGATGTTGAGTGCGCACAGCTCGAAGGTCATCAGCACCGGCTCAAGAATGGCCAGTCGGCTGAAGCAGTAGAGGAATGGACTGGTCACCATCAGCGTCACGGCAAGCAGTGCGGCCCAGCGCGGCCCTGCCGACCGGATGAGCAGATAGCTCAGCACCAGGTCCGCAAAAAAGAACGCAACGGCCAACGCGCGGGCGGCCTCCGGCGTGACCCCTGTTACGAAGAACAGCAGCCATTCAAGAAATGGCAGCACCGGCAGCGCAACCGCTGGATTGAAGTCACCGGCCAGATACCAATTCCCAAAAAGGTGCGCGCGAATGGCAGCGTTGCCGTACCATCCCTCGTCGGTGTACTTAGCCCAGTCAAACACCCACCACT
>CAVXVM010000202.1:0-12378 GCA_963765025.1 uncultured Acidobacteriaceae bacterium
GTCACCGGCTCAGTCGATGTCGAAGTCGACGATCTACCCGCCTTCTCCGCGGCCGCCGTTCTCTCCGGCGACCTCAGCTACAACTCCGGCGCCGGCGACGCGCTCACCCTCGACACCGCCCCTGCCGGCACCGTGCCCATCGCCACGCCCATCCCCTTCACCGTCACTGCGCTCGGACCCGATCTCACCCCCGCCGGCGGCGTCAGCGTCATCTATACCGTCACCTCGGGAACCGCCACTCTCTCCTGCGGTCTGCCTGTCTGTGCCGTCGTAGCCACCGGGGACGGCCGCGCCACCATGAACGTCCTCGCCGCCAATGCCACGCCCTCCATCGTCACCGCCTCGCTCACCAACGGCTCCAGCCTGCAGGCTCACTTCACGGGAGGCACCCCGCCCGTCCTCGCCTCACTCACCCCGCAGCTCTCGCTTGCCGCCGGCGCCACCTTTACGTGGACCGTCCAGGCGCTCGTCGTCTCCGCCGGCGCTCCTGCCCCCGGCCAGTCCGTAGCCTGGACCGCCGCCCCCGGCATCGCCGTTCAGGGCTCGGCAGCCGTCCTCACCAACTCCACCGGCATCGCCACCACCACGCTCACCGTCGGTCCACTCGCTGAAGGCCAGACAGCCACCATCACCGCCTGTCTCAACGGCACCACCCAGTGCATCGCCTACACCGCCTTTGGCTCGCGCCCTGAATACGCCTCGCTCGTCGCCGTCTCCGGCGCCGCGCAAACCCTTGCCGTCTCCGCCGCTCCCGCCGCCATCACACTCCGCCTCCTCGACATGGACGGCAACCCCATGGCCGGTGGCACCGTCGCCCTCTACCAGGCTCTCTACGCCTGGGCCCCGCCCTGCGCCCAGCACACCGTCTGCCCGCCCGGCGTCCTGCTCGCCTCTAAATCCTCCACAGCCACCTCGGCAATTGACGGCTCCGTCACCTTCTCGCCCGCCACCCTGCCCGGCATCTCCACCAGCCTCATAGCCCTGGCCACCAGCGGCAACACCGCCACCATCCCCATCGCCATTGAGCAGCACCCCTGACACAGGCAACCGCCGTCTTCACCCGCCCAAAAACAAAAGGGGCTCCCGAAGGAGCCCCTTCAAATCCAACTACCACCCTGCTAAAACATCACGTGGAAGCCCATGGTGAATGCACGGGAACCACCGATCGTCCCCGTCGCCGAACCGAAGTTCGCGGCGTTGTTGGGGCAGGTGTTGGTGTTGGCAATGAACTGGGCCGGAAGCGCACATGTCCCCTGGCCAAGTTGAAGCAGTGGCGAGAGCTGCGTTGATTTGCCGGTACCGGTCGTGAAGGGCACTTGATCCAGATTGGTCAAAGCCGACTGTTGATCCGTCGTGTTATTGGCCGTCACAACCTGGCCGTAACCGAGGTAGCTTCGGTATGCGTTGCAATTGTTGTAACCATGGTCCGCACTGACGGCACTGGAAGAGCATCCATTGTTCTGGCGGATCTGTGCCTGGTCCTGCGGGATGTCAAGGCTGGTTGTGTTGGTCACGTTGAAGACGTTGAGTTCATATTGAGCCCTCACCTTTTCCGTAACCCTGAAGCCCTTGCGGATGGACAAATCAAGACGCCTTTGGGATGGCTGCCGGAAGATATTGCGCTGTCCCACATTGAATGCGGTCTGGTAGATATCGATCGGATCGCTCGCATTGGCCCCAGGGGTAGTGGCGTCGGGAATGCCATTCGTACCGGGCGCCAGGTAATTAATTTGGACCTGCGATGGATCGATGGTTGGAAAGTAGGTGCCGCCGCCACTCCGGAAGGAACCCTTGTTGCCGGTAAACGCGGATTTCGGATTCTTCGGGTCTTTGATGCCAAGAACAGGGTTCATCAGCGTCGGGAAGTTTCCGAAGTTGATGCTGCCCACCGCGCCGTAAAACTCATACAGTGAATACGGCTCGCCGCTTTGCAGGGTTGCGATTCCGGTCAGATGCCAGTCGTTGGTGATGTACGAGGCAAAGTCGTTGTTCTTCACCAGGTTGGGCACATCTACCTGGAAGTTGCCCGTGAACACATGGGTGCGGTCAAAATCCGATGAGGCCCAGGAGTCGCGCAGATGGGTCGGGTTGTCGCCGGTAAAGAACAGGCCGATATCGCTCTGTTCGTCGAGCGAGTGGCTCCACGTATAGCTTCCGCCGACCTGGAAGTTGTGCGAAAGCCTCTTTTCCAGGTGCGCTTGAAGGGCGTCGTAAGCAGAAACACCAACCGTCTTGAAATCCGCCGCGTTGGGGCTATACCCCACAAAGGGCGTTCTGAAGTCCGTGTTGCCCGCGTCAAAGGTATTCCATGGCTCAGTCGCAATCGGCGCATAGTCGTAGTTCACGTCCACCTCATTGTTCTGGTTCATCACTTCCATACCGTATGAGGTCGTCTCGCCCCAGATCGGTTTCGTTGCAGTTGCAATGCCCGGCTCGTTGATCGGAATGGGAATCACCGAATGGCGTCCCCGATTTCCGGTGTAACCCAGAGTGATGGCAAGATCGCCTCTCGGCTGCCATTGCACACTCAGGGTGTAGTTGATCGTGTAGGGCAGAACATTATTCTTGTCGTAATAACCAAAATTCAAGGGCGAGGTGCAGAGAGTGTACCCTTCCTGACTTTGCACGCCACTGCAATTCTTGCCGAATTGAGCGTAATAACCCGAACTGGGCGCCCCGGTCATCTCGTTCAACTGTGCCTGCAAGGCCTGCCCCACGGCGCTCGGGTCAGAACTTGGTGGCGAGTAAATGCCCCCCTGCGACGGCGTATTGAATGCCAAATCGCCCATGGGATTTTCCAGCGTCAGGCCAGAACTTGAATCTGTCAGTCCAGTTGCAAGGCTGACCAGAGGAGCCTCCTCGGTTACACCAAAAGGACCGCCGGTCGAGCTGCCCGCGGGCTGTGAGAGATAGGTAAAAAGTTCGCCACGGTCGAAGTACATACCGCCGCCGCCGCTCACCACGAATTTTCCATGGTCGCGTGCAGGCGACCACGCAAATCCTACGCGAGGCGAGATGCCCCACTGGCGTCCGTTCAGCGTCGATGCGGATACACCTTTAGTCGGGTTCTGCTTGTTGTTCCCGGCGATGACGATTCCGGAATTGCCAACGCTGAATCCTGTTGTCGAGGTACCGGTTACGTTGTACAACGCCGGATCGAAGTTGAACATGTTGCCGTACTTTTCCGTCATCCCGCCGTGGTAGTCGTAACGAACGCCGGCAGTGATGCTCAGGTTGGAAAGTGCCTGCCACTTGTCCTGCACATAGCCGCTCAGCTCATTGCTGCGATAGTAGCGATCCGAATTGTTGCGGTGCGTGGCGGAATCGATACTCTCCAAAACACTTGACTTGGCCACTTGCCCTTGCAGGAAGTCGTCAAAGCTGTTGATGATGATCTGCGCATGTCCCGAGCGGTCATTGGTGATATTCAACTGCGTGTAGCTGTACCCGCCGCCCGCAACAATCGTGTGCCTGCCTGCCGTAAAGATCACGTTGGTTGAGGGATTCAAGCGGTTCTGGTAGTAGCCCATATCCACAAAGGCGCCGGGGACGCCCGACGGTCCGATGTTCAGGTTTGGCGCATACTGGTCGTTGTATCCGAAGTTCTTGATCTCCAGGCCGGGAAGAAGATTGGCGAGCAAGTTGGTTGTCTGCGCGTCTGACACTCCAAGAGTGCCGCCAACCACCGTTTGCTGGTAGTCGGTGAAGGAACCCATGCGCACAAATCCGAGCCGCTGCTCCCAGTTCAGCCTCGAACCGATGGAGATCGTGTTGTCGATCGAAACCACCTGGGAACCATTGTGCTGCGTTAGCGGAAAGCCCGCCGTATTCGAGAAGCCGAAAGGTCGATTTACCGGCGATCTCTGGTAGTAATACTTGGCCGACACACGATCCGCCTTGGTGGCGTCGTAGTCGACCGCAACGGTGGCCTGATCGGTGTTCAAACGCGAGACTCCCTGCAGAACGACGTTCGGTACTCCGTAGTTGTATTGGAGCGGGGGACCGGCTTGCGACGACGGAATGATGTATTGCCCGTTGCCCATCTTGGCATTCATGATTGCCGACGCAACCGGATCGATCGACGTGGCGCAGGTGTGTGAACTCGACGACACGCAATTCCATCCACCTGGTGCGGAGGGCCCATCCAGGGCCAACAGCGCTCCATCGGAACGGTCGTCCGTCAGCCCGGCCGGAACCGTCATCTCGGAAAGACCCGTTCCGCTATCTTCATTCACGCCACGCTGGTAAGCCGCAAAAAAGAACAGCTTGTCTCTCTTGACGGGGCCACCCACGCTAACGCCCGAGTCCCAGCGGCGAAGCCAGGGGTTCACCAGCGCCTGCGGGAACACTCCGAATCCCTGTTGGGCCAATTGATAGGCCTGGTTGAAGAAAAAAGGCGAGGCGTTGATCAGATTGTTGGCATAGGAGCCGTAGATCTGGCCGTGCCAGTCATTGGTGCCGGTGCTGGTGTTCACGTCGATCTGCGCGCCACTCGTCGCGCCCTGCTGCGCATCGTACATCGAGGCATTCACGCGCAACTCCTGCGTAAACTCCGGCGGAGGCGAGGGCAGGCTGTTGCCGTTTGAACCATAAACCGACGTGCCGACTGAGAACGATCCGCCCACCGTGGGCGCGCTGCCGATGTTGAAGTTGTAGCGCTGAGAGCTGGAACCCGATGAGCTCTTGCCGTTGAACAGGTTGGTAGAGTCCACGCCGTTCACCTGGAAGGTGTTGGAGGTGTCGCGCTGGCCATTGGCCCAGATCGGCTGATTTCCGATTCCGGCGTTGGTGTCGAGGTTCGACAGCAATTCCGCGTTGACGCCCGTCGAAAGCACCGCCATCTGGGTGAAACTGCCGGTGGCCAATGGGGTAATTTCAATCTGCGAGGAATCGAGCGTGTAGCCGTTGGTGGCGTCGGTGGCGTTCAGCAGCGGAGTCGCCGTCACCTCAACCGACTCGGTCACCTGCCCCAATTGCAAGGTGGCGTTTACGGTTCGGGCGCTTGCCTCCTGAACACCGATGCCTTTGATCGCGGTAGTTTCAAAACCCGCGTGGCCGACCGTCACCACGTAGTTGCCGACCGGCAGATTGAAGATCTGGAAAAATCCCGTCCCCTGCGTCAAGGTACTCGCGCTGAAGTTGATCGCTGCGTCCGTAACCGTGACCTTTGCGCTGGGCACGGCAGCACCCGATGGATCGACCACGGTTCCGTTGATAGATCCGAGCGTTTGTTGCGCCCCCGCGTGCTGCGCGCAATAGGTCAATACCAGAGCTGAAACAACGCAACAGGAAATAGCCTTCCACAAAAGTTGATTCATTGATCGCCTCGCATGGTTTTGGATTTTTGGTTTGCTTGCTCTACAACCGGGGCCCGTTGATCGGGTGCCCATTCACCGCGGTCCGCCGCGGCGGACGATGAGTGGGATTGGTGAAACTCTTTCGTCGAATCCTTTCAGCCGCTCATGGGGTCTATCTTTTGTGCAGATACCACTCCACGTCTGGAAAAACTCGCTATTGAATCCCTTCGTTTCCGGGCAGTGCTTTCCCGTTACCGCTTAAGCGTATTCAAAGAATTGTGCATCCTCGCGCTCAAGACCATAAAGCCTCAAACTGACAGATGAATGTGAATACTGTGCAAAAAGGGAAGTGGTTGGAACGTCAATAACCCACAAGCAGGGTAAGCCGGTTCAGGATAGTTTGCTCCACAGATCGCGAATCGCCAAGAAAAAAATGAAGTTCCCGTCCAGGCCATCCTGTCCACCCGGGCAAAGCAATCCAGAATTCTCTCCCCTGGAATCGGAAGCACCCCCCCGAAACCAAAGCGCTTGGAGCGAGGAGCCAGGAGCCAGAAGCAAGGAGCCAGAAGCAAGGAGCCAGAAGCAAGGAGCCAGAAGCAAGGAGCCAGAAGCAAGGAGCCAGAAGCAAGGAGCCAGAAGCAAGGAGCCAGAAGCAAGGAGCCAGAAGCAAGGAGCCAGAAGCAAGGAGCTAGGAGCTAGAAGCTAGGAGCCAGGAGCTAGAAGCTAGAAGCTAGAAGCGAGAAGCTAGGAGCTAGAAGCTAGAAGCTAGAAGCTGGGAGCGAGAAGCTAGAAGCTAGAAGCTAAAAGCTGCAAGCTGATCCCTAACCACTGACAACTGACCACTGACAACTGATCTCTGATCCCTGACACCTGACCCCTGACCCCTGTCTCCCCCCCCGCCGGGTGCCCCCGGTCCCTCGCACTTGGGGACCGGGGAATGAATACAGCCCACGAGCAATCCGCACCATCTTCGGTGGGACAACAAGCACCCAACCTGAAAGCCTTTCTAATCCCTAATCCCTGCCTTATCGTTCCCTGTTCTTCTAATCCCTAATCCCTAATGCCTAATCCCTGCCTTATCGTTCCCTGTTCTTCTAATCCCTAATCCCTAATGCCTAATCCCTGCCTTTCTGTTCCCTGTTCCCTATTCCCTGCCCCCCCGCCGGGTGCCCCCGGTCCCTCGCACTTGGGGACCGGGGAATAAAGGGCGAAATCCGCTCAATTTCCGACGCTTCAAAGCACGCAAAACAGGCCGAAATGACGTCAAAAAGCCGCAAAAAGTGCGCTAAAAGTGCGTTTTAATGCGCAAAAAACACGCATTTAGCGTGTTTTTGGGTAATTCTATGGTTCCACTGGCTCTGAAACGGAACTTTCCTGGGTTTTGAAACACTCAATTCGCAACTTTTCTGGGGTAAGTATCTCGAAAATCGTAACCACTTAGACGACCATTTCGACGTGTTTCGTAACCATTTAAGCGACCATTTCACCCTGTTTGGGTTGTATATTTGCGAACATTCAGCAGCTTTTGTAACCCTGAATGGTTCCATTTCACGCTGATTCGTAACCATCTAGACGACCATTTCGCGCCGTTTCGCAACCATTGAGACGAACGTTTAACGTTGTCGAAGTACCACAAAAGGTTCCACTTACCGCCCATTTCGTGAGCCCCATCACCCCCCAAAACCCCCCAAAAAACAAATCGCGTCCCCCGCAAATTCAAAAACTGATCTCCGATCTCTGTTCCCTGACCACTGACAACTGTTCTCCGATCACTGTTCTCTGCGCCGCGAAGATCTCCTTCAAACCGCTCTCCGCGAGGTCGAGCAATGTATTCAACTGCCCGCGCGAGTAGCTCCCCTTCTCCGCCGTCGCCTGTGTCTCAATCAGCCCGCCATCCTCGGTCATCACCACGTTCATGTCCACCTCCGCCGTCGAATCTTCCTCGTAGCACAGGTCAAGCAGCGCCGTGCCACCCACAATCCCCACAGATGTGGCTGCCACGAGTTGTTTCAGTGGCGATCTCTTCAGTGTCCCCGCCTTCACCAGCGCGTTCAACGCCAATGCCAGCGCCACGCAGGCACCCGTGATCGCCGCAGTCCGCGTGCCGCCATCGGCCTGGATCACGTCGCAATCCAGGATCACCGTCCGCTCGCCCAGAGCCTGCATGTCCACTGCGGATCGCAGGCTGCGCCCAATCAGTCTTTGGATCTCGTGCGTCCGTCCACCGATCTTGCCCCGCTCGCTCTCCCGCGGCGTCCGCGTCACCGTCGAGCGCGGCAGCATCGCATACTCCGCCGTCACCCATCCACGGCCCGAGTTGCGGAGCCACCCCGGCACGCCCTGTTCAATTGTTGCGTTGGTCAGCACGCGCGTATTGCCAAACGACACCAGCACCGACCCTTCCGCGGTCTGCACAAACCCGGGCTCGAGCGACATGGGCCTCAACTGATGAGCACTCCGCCCCCCGGAACGATAAAATCCTTCAGAAATTTGATTCGAATTCATAAAGCCGATTGTACGGGACCCCCATCGACAACAGGGCGCAGGAATCCGCTCCAAGATGGGAAAGCGGACCGAAACGGAACTGCTTTGGAAATTCAAGGACAAGCAACACAAAGCAAAAGAATTAGGACCGCAACGCCGTTCAGGCTTGTCCCATTTCGGGAGAGATTGGCCGGTCGGCGCCTACGGCTCCTGAATGGGAATTCAGGCAGAAGTCATTCCTTTATCAGGAACTTAGCAAAACTGTTCTGGTTTGGCACGCGACGTGTATTAGAAGAGGACAGAAGAATCAGTCGTCAAGCAACAGAAACCAGAAACACGTAGAGAGGCCTAGCCGCAAACGGGGTCTTCGGCCACTCTCGACTGGCCTGTGAACACCGATCGCTGATCATGGAGCGCGTCATGCAACAAACACAAGTCAATGCGGGAAGAAGCGGAGCGGGACGGAAGAGGGTGGAGGCCGTCGTGGAGACATTAGCCTCTCTCGGGTGCGAGGGCGAAAGCGTTGCTGAGGTTGCGCACGATGCCCGGAACATGGTGACCGCGCTGGGGCTCTATTGCGATCTGCTCGAGGAACCTGGCGTTCTAGCGGCTCCATTCACCCACTACGGAAACGAGCTGCGCCTGGTGGCTGCCGCGAGCCGGCGGCTGGTGGAAAAACTGGTGGCTCTTGACTCCAATACTGCCTCAAGCAATGACTCTGACTCCGAGGAAACCATTCCCACCGATCTGAATAAAAGCGCCCGTGCTCACGTTGGTGCGAACGCGGTTCCCACCCTCAGTACCCCACGGGACTCATGGACTGATCGGAGCCTTGGTAACCGCTCCTCTTCGCCGTTGAACACCAGCCTCGACACCACTGCAGTTGAACGGGCCGTTTCACGCACGATGGAGAGGATCGCCGGAAAATCGCGCGCCGCGAGTGCGCCCCCGCGCTGGGACCTGATGCCGGCTGTGCCCATTGAAAACATGGCTCTCGAGCTGTTTGCCAACCACAACCTCCTTGCAGCCCTGGCCGGGGCGGCCATCGCTGTCAAGGTCGATGTCGCGGGCGCGGCCAAAGCGGTTCGGCTCACCGGCGAGGACCTCACTCGGGTGCTGGTGAACCTGGTGAAGAACGCCGCCGAAGCGATGCCAAATGGAGGTTCAGTTCACATTTTACTGAGTGAACTTCCCTCCGCTGAGGGCGCTGCTGACGCCCTGCAACTGAGCATCGCAGACAGCGGGCCAGGCATCCCCGCAGAGGCGCTTGAGACCATCTTCGCTTCGGGGTACACGACGCGGGCGAATGGCACCTCCGGCGGGGTCAGCTGGGCGGCTTCCCATCGCGGACTGGGTCTGGCGATTACACGCTCCATCGTGGAGGCGGCTGGCGGCCGTGTCCGGCTCACCAGCCAGGCACCCGCCGGGGCGCGATTCGAAATCGAGCTGCCAGTGCGAACGACTAGACCCTAGCGGCCGGCTGTCAGCTTCATCGACTTCTTCAGATCGAACAGGAGCAGAGCAGCCAGTCATTTCAAGACCGTTCGGGCCAGTCAGTTCCGGGTTTGGAGTCAGGAACTAGCCGAAAAGACTCGTGCTCTTCACTCAAACCCATAACCGACGAAACGAGATTTTTTTAATCCACGCGAGGCGACTACAATGCTTGAAACAGTCTTCAACAAAAGGGCCATGGAGTTTATCCCCCAACTAGCGGAGCCGGCAGTTCACTTGCACCTGCTGGTGGTGGACGCGGATGCGGCCGTACGTTCGGCTTGCGCCGAGATTGCCGCCAGCCTCGGATATGCGGTCGAAAGCACGGGAGACCTGGGCCAGGCGCGGAGCCAGATGAGGGGCCGTGCGGCCGATATTCTGCTGGTGAATCTCCCGGCGGGCTCGAACCAGGGCCTCGAACTGGTCTCAGAGGTCAAGCTGCTCTATCCGGATACCTCGATCATCGCCATGACCGCCTCGGGCTCAGTGAATGCGGCAGTGGAGGCGATGCGCTGCGGCGCATCGGATTACCTGACCAAACCATTTGCGATGGACGAGCTCTCCACGGTGCTTGACCGGGCTGCGTCCAGCCACACGACGGACTCCGCGACCCGCCAGTTGCGCGAGCGGCTCAGGCTGTCGCAAGGTCTTGGCGCCATGATTGGCCGCTCCGGGGAGATGGAGAAGCTATACCGCATTCTTTCCAAGGTCGCTCAAAGCTCGCACCCGGTATTGGTTCTTGGCGAGAGCGGGACAGGCAAAGAGTTGGTGGCGCGGACCATCCACGCCTACGGTCCTAACTCACAGAAGCCTTTTCTGCCCGTGGATTGCGGGTCACTCGTACCAACTCTGATCGAAAGCGAACTGTTCGGTTACGTCAAAGGTGCTTTTACGGGTGCAAACCGCAACAAGGATGGATTGCTGGTGTCGGCCGAGGGAGGAACGGTTTTTCTGGATGAAATCGGCGAGCTGACACTCGACCTTCAGGCCAAGCTGCTCAGGGCTCTTCAGGAGAAAGAGGTGCGTCCGGTCGGGGCAACCCATCGCGTGCCGATCAAGGCAAGAATCGTGGCTGCAACCAACCGAGATCTGGCAGTGATGGTCGAAAAGGGCACCTTCAGGAAAGATCTCTTCTACCGGCTGAACGTTGTAAATCTGCGCCTTCCGTCCTTGCGGGACCGGCGCGAGGACATTCCTCTTCTGGCAGCGCATTTCCTCGACCGCATCAGCCGCGAGCACGGCACCAAGTTCACGCTCAGCGACGAGGCCCTGCGCACTATGATGCGGCACGATTGGCCGGGCAACGTGCGGGAGCTTGAGAACGCTGTGGAGCGGGCCTGCACAATGTCTTCCGGGCCGGTGCTGCACCTTGGCGATCTGCCCACACAACTGCAGCAGCAGGGGCTGGATGCAAGGCGAACCGCAACCGCCGCCGGCGAACCGTCGGAAGAAGGCGGCCAGCCTGAGCTGAAAACGCTGGCGGAGATGGAACGCGAAGCGATTCTGGGCGCCATTCGGACGTTGAACGGAGACAAGTTGCAGGCTGCCAAATTGCTGGGCATCGGCAAGACGACGCTCTATCGCAAGCTCAAGGAATACGGCATAGCCGACCCGCTTCAAGAAGAGTAAGAAGGAATCCTCAGCATTCACCCCCCTCCGCTTTGGCGGCTCGCATCTGGAGATTTGCGCTCTCCTGCGGTTCACGAAACTTCGACCGAAGCGGCACAGCAGGCGAGGGGAAAAGCCACAGACCACAAGTCAGGAAATTGGGAGAAACGAAATGAGCATTCTGATGGTGACCGGATTTGAAGGGGCACAGAATTGCGCCGCGGTAGTGGGTGCGCAGCTGGGCATGGACGTTGAAGTGGCAGAGGGACGAAAGGCCGCCCTGGCTGCGTTGCGGCGCCGCGAGTTTCTGGCGTTGGTTGTGGATGAGACCATGGCCGAGTGCGATCCGGCCGCAGCCGAAGCGCTGTGGGCGCACGCGGGCCTGGCGATTCCTCTGCAGATCAACTTCGCGCTCTCCGGGGCTGCGCGACTGATCCGGGAGATACGCGCGGCATTGCACCGCCGCGAGCGTGAGCAGGCACTCGCGCACCGGGCAGCTGCCGCCGCTATTGAAACGGAGCTGAAGGGAACTGTGGCTGGGCTGCTGCTTCATTCAGAACTGGCATTGAACGGCGGTGAGGTCCCCTCATCAGTGGCCGAGAAATTGCGCGTAGTTGCCGACCTGGCAGGCAATCTCCGTCGGCAGTTGAACGCGCCATTCGAAGCACGCGGCAAGACTGCGGCCTGAGTGCTCAAGTCGGCTGGGGATTTTTCCTAGGAGATTTGATTGCGTTGCACGCGCATCGCCGGGGCTCAATTTGCCCCGGCGTTTTTTTGTCCCAATGGGGACGGCGCAGGCAGCCAGAGTCTGGGCGCCCATACTGGTGGCAAAAGCCTGTGAGCCGAACTGAAGGTACTTTTGCCGTTAAGTGGACAGTCGGCCCACATGCTTATCCTCGACCGTCGATGGCCGGACTTGGATGAGCTTCAACGTCGTGAGGAATTCTTCCGGCAATTCTTCAAAGTAGAGAAGCGCAAATCTGGCGCGTTGGCGGTTGAATGCCAAGAGCCCCGCGGCAACGCTGCCCAGAGAGGTGGCTATGCACGTGTATTGATAAGAATGTTGGAGCGCTCGCAACTCAACCTCTGCGCATGGAAGTGCGAGGACGAACAGGACCACGAATCCCCAGAAGACAAATTGGAAGTTCGACTTCCCGGGCAGGTAGGAGCAGGTGAAAGGAACCTTGTAGAAATCGATCAGGCTGAGCTCGGTGAAGATCCATCCGAAGAAGGCGAGCAGAACGAGATGGCCCGCGATTTGGCTCCAAGGCCTGATGTCGAGCGCCAGGCAAGCCGAGACCAACCAGACGGGGGTCACCGCAAAGAACGACAACAATCCCCTGGTTTGAGTGATGTATTTCTCAGGTGGAGCGAGCTGAGTGATGCGCCATACCCAGTTGGCTGTAAGCGAGATGGGCAGCGAGAAAACGCTGCGAAGACCGAAGACCGCCAAGCCCATCATCATGTAGGTAGAGATGAGAAAGCTGACGGTGAGCGG
>CAVXVM010000203.1:0-3507 GCA_963765025.1 uncultured Acidobacteriaceae bacterium
CGATGTATTGCTAGGTCATCCGGCGCACGATCGCGACCTTGGCTCAGAAACTGGGATCAAGCAAGGACGTGCAGGGCTTCATGCGGCATGAGACGACGGACACCACGGAGAACGTTTATATGCAGGTTCTCCTTCCGGGAGTACGTACGACGCTTGATGCAATCCATGCGGAGTTGTCGAAGAAGGCGGGGGCGTCACCTGCACCAGAGCCACCGATGACACCACGCACGGGAGCGGCGACGAATGGCTCGTCCAGGAACGATGTTCTCGGGATGCCTACGGCAATTCCAGACAACACCACTCAGGTTTCGGGAGTGCCTGCGAAGCCAGCTCGTGGTGTGGTTTTGGAATTTGCGACAAAGATGCGACAAAGTCGCGGAAGGGAGGTGGCGCTAAATGCTTGACGTTATTGGTGGACCTGGTCGGGATCGAACCGACGACCTCTTCCATGCCATGGAAGCGCGCTCCCAGCTGCGCCACAGGCCCACTCAGGGAAAGACAACTCTCTTATTGTCTCCGCTCCCACTCGATTCGTCAAACCACCCATTCGTGTTACCCGCACCGAATTGATCCGCCGTTTTCCACCACGCTCCTCATCCAACCCACTCACCACCTCGTGATGCAAATCACACGCCTTTTGCACGCAATCCTCAATAATAAGATTGGTCGATCGCAATCGAGCCGCCCGTGCCCCGCGTCGCCTCTGTCCTTTGCTTCCTGTCCTCTTCCCGGCTGCGCAAGAGACGCTGGTTCGCTCGTTCAGTCACTGGAGTCATACCCTCATGTACAAGATCGTCGAAGCACGCAGCGTCGGCCTAAATATCAAGCAGTTTGTCATCGAGTCGCCCCGCATCGCCCGCAAGCAGCGGCCGGGCCAGTTCGTGATTCTCCGCCTTCATGAGAAGGGCGAACGCATTCCCCTCACCATCAAGACCTCCGATCCGGCAGCCGGCACAGTCACCATCGTTGTGCAGGCCATCGGAAAAACCACCTCGCTGCTCAACTGTCTCGAGGCCGGCGACTCCATTCTCGACATCGTTGGCCCACTCGGCCATCCCTCTGACATCCAGAACTACGGCACAGCCGTCATTCTCGCCGGAAGCGTCGGCACAGCCATGGCCTTGCCCACCGCTCTCGCCCTCAAACAGGCCGGCAACCACGTCATCTTTATTGAAGGCGCACGCAGTACCGAAATGGTCGTCTTCGAGGATGAAGTCCGCCAGGCCAGCAGCGAAGCCTTCATCATGACCGACGACGGCACCTATGGCGAGCAGGGCCTGGTCACAAAAAAGCTCCAGGAACTCATCGCCGGGGGTCTCCGCATCAACTTCATTCTCGCCGTCGGCCCCGTGCCCATGATGAGGGCCGTTGCTCAAATCGCGGTCCCTCTCGGCATCAGGACCATGGTCAGCCTCAATTCCATCATGGTTGACGGAACCGGCATGTGCGGCGGTTGTCGCGTGCTGCTTGGCAACCAGAGCAAGTTCGCCTGTGTCGATGGCCCCGAGTTTGACGCCGCCCAGGTCAACTTCGATGTGCTGATGCAACGCAACGCCATGTATCGCGACAAGGAGTGTCAATCCCTCCGCGACTTCAAGGAGCATGAGCAGGAAGAGCTCGCCGAATTGCGCGCGGAGCTTGCGGCACGTGAAAAAGAATTGGCAGAGCTTGAGATCGAGGAGAAGCATTATGTCTGAGAGCGAAACGTCTGCCTCCGCCGTTGTCGCTGCCTCCGAACAGCGCAACACCGTTCCCCTCAAAGACCGGATGAAGATTCCGCGCACCGTCATGCCGGAACTCGATCCCCAGGTGCGCAGTCGCAATTTCGGAGAGGTCAATCTCGGCCTGCCCACGCTTCAGGCCCTCACTGAGGCATCGCGCTGCATCGAGTGCGCCAAGCCGGGTTGCGTGGTTCACTGCCCCGTCGGCGTCAAAATCAAAGAAGTCGTCGCCCTCATCTGCGCGGGCGATTACCTGGCCGCGGCCTCCAAAATGCGCGAAGACAACGCGCTGCCCGCTATAACTGGCCGCGTCTGTCCGCAGGAGAATCAGTGCGAGGGGAGCTGCGTCCTCGGCAAAAAAGGTGGGCCCGTCGCCATCGGCAATCTCGAGCGTTTCATCGCTGACTATGAGCGCAACAGCGGCCACCTTGGCCTGCCCCCCATCGCCCCGTCCACCGGCAAAAACGTAGCCATCGTCGGCAGCGGACCTGCAGGGCTCTCCGCCGCTGGCGATCTCGTGCAGAAGGGTCATCGCGTCCGTGTCTTTGAGGCTCTCCATGAACTCGGTGGCGTGCTCATCTACGGCATTCCCGAGTTTCGCCTGCCCAAATCCATCGTCAAGACTGAAGTCGACAACCTGCGCCGCATGGGTGTCGAATTTGAAACCAACGTTGTCGTCGGCAAGAGCGTCACTATTGACGAACTCATGCACAACGAGCACTTCGATGCCGTCTTCGTCGCCACCGGTGCGGGACTGCCGCAGTTTCTCGCCATTCCCGGCGAGCACTTCAACGGCGTCTACTCCGCCAACGAGTTCCTCACCCGCATCAACCTCATGCGCGCCTATGCCGATGTTGACCAGCCCGTCTACGATTGCCGCGATCGCGACGTGATCGTCGTGGGTGGCGGCAACACCGCCATGGACGCGGTCCGCACGGCACGCCGTCTCGGCGCGCGCACAGCTACGCTGGTCTATCGCCGTTCCCAGGCTGAAATGCCCGCCCGCGTTGAAGAAGTCCACCACGCCATCGCCGAGGGCATTGAATTGCGCATGCTCACCAACCCTGTCGAGTTCATCGGTGACGAAAAAGGCTGGCTCACCGGCGCGCGCTGCGTACGCATGGAGCTGGGCGAACCTGACGCCGACGGCCGCCGTCGTCCCGTACCCATCGCCGGATCTGAATTCATCCTGCCGGCAAACGTGGCCATCATTGGCGTCGGCACCAACGCCAACCCTCTCATCCAGAGCTCCACGCCCGATCTCAAAACGAATAAGTGGAACTACATCCTGGCCGATCCCGAAACCATGCGTACCTCAAAGCGTGGCGTTTTCGCCGGAGGCGACATCGTCACCGGTATGCTCAGCTTGATGATGAACCCGCTTCCCGCCGGCAGTCCGTGTACGGTGCCCACTGGAAAAATCTGCGTCTGCAGCGGGATTTGTTTTAGAGGAAAATCGGGGCGAACTTGTGGTCCCCGCGATGTAGATATTTCCCGATGGGTCGAGCGCGATGGCGCTTCCCGTGTCGACGCCCTGGCTGGCGAAGGTGTCGGTGAATAAAACCTTGCCGTTGGGGTTCAGCCTGGTGACCAAGACGTGAGCTTGCGCACTGATGGCGGAATTGACGAAGCTCGGGGTGCCGGGGAGTTGGGTGCTGCCCGCTACATAGGTGTTGCCCGCGGAATCTGTGGCGATGGCAGAGACGGGGGCCGGATACTCGCCGCCGAGTACGGTGGTGAACTGGCCTGGGGATTGCGAAGGTCGCGGCCATGCTCAGTAGGACCA
>CAVXVM010000204.1:0-17403 GCA_963765025.1 uncultured Acidobacteriaceae bacterium
AGGAGCGCGAAAAGATTCTCGACCTTTTCGAGGAGCTTACCGGGTCGCGCATGATGTGCAATTACATGCGCTTTGGCGGTTGCCGCGTTGACGTTTCCGCGGCCTGGCTTGATGCTGCGCGCAAAGTGGTTCAGGGACTATCCGGTTTTATTGACGAGTTTGAAAACCTGCTCAGCTCCAACGAGATTCTGATGGCGCGTTGCCAGGGCGTTGGTATTCTTCGCGCGGACCTGGCCACTAACGCCGGGGTTACAGGCCCGATGCTACGTGGTTCGGGTGTCAACTACGACATTCGCAAGGTCGATCATTACGGCATCTACGATCGTTTCAAGTTCCGCGTGCCTCTGGGCGACCATGGCGATATTTACGATCGATACATGGTGCGCATCCTGGAGATGCGCGAATCCGTCACAATCCTGGAGCAGGCTCTGAAGGAGATTCCCGGCGGGCCGATCATGGATCCCAAGGCGAAGATCCGGGGCTTCCGCCCCAAGCCGGGCGAGGCCTACGGACGCATCGAGGCGCCCAAGGGCGAACTAGGTTTTTATCTCATCAGCGACGGCGGCCCAAATCCCTATCGCTACCGGGTGCGCCCGCCGAGCTTGATTAACCTGACTGTGCTTGAAGATATGTGTCTCGGCAGCAACGTGGCCGACGTGGTTTTGATTTTTGGCAGTGTCGATATTGTGCTTGGAGAAGTGGATCGATAGTGAAGTACGTATTGGTTTTTGGAGGATTGCTTGCTGGGTGAGGGAATACTGAAGGGCATGGCGGAGACGGCGAGAAATTTCGTCGGCAGCTATTTCTCCGCTGAACGGCTGACTACGGTTCAGTATCCGGAAGAGCGGGAAGCTCCCGTCGAGAACGCGCGGGTCTTTCCCTTCCTTGTGTTCGACACTGCCGATGCGGAGGCGGGACTGCGGTGCGTTGCCTGCCAGATTTGCGAGAAAGAGTGCCCGCCCAAATGCATTTTTATCGAGAAGAGCAAGGACAAGAAGCCTGACTTCGTTGGCAAGCAACAGTTTTATCCCACCCGATTCGATATCGATATTTCGGTCTGCATGAGCTGCCAGATTTGTGTTGAAGTCTGCCCGTTTGAAGCAATCAAGATGGATACGCAGTTTGAGCTGGCCACTACCGACCGCTTCGGTGGGTTGCTTCTCGACCGCAAGGAACTGTCCAAGTCGAACGAGTACTATCACGAGATTCATCCGACCGAGGCGGCAGAAGTGGATGCCCGGCTCGCAGAGGAAAAGGCGAAGGCGAATGCCAAGGCTAAGGCAACTGCCGATGCAGCTGCTGCCAAGGCCGCAACGCCCCCGCCAGTAGCGAAGCCCGCCGCCACCGAAGAAGGAGCAGGAGACTAGGCCATGATCGACAAGATGGACCAGATCTTCGTTCTTCTCCAGCACTGGCTCGTGGCATTTCTTCCGTTGAGCTTGCAGCGGGTGGCCTCAGTGTTGCTCGATGTTGTCGCCATCGTCTGCGTCTTTCCGGGACTTTTCGCGTTGACTACAGTTTTCGAGCGCAAAGGGCTGGCCCGCATTCAGAACCGCATTGGCCCTAACCGAGTCGGACCTTTCGGTCTTTTTCAGCCAGTTGCGGACGGCATCAAGTCCCTGACCAAGGAAGACATTGTGCCCTCGAGCGCCAATGCGCCGGTACATTTTCTTGCTCCGATCGTGCTTGTGGTCGCAGTCTTCATGGGCTTTGCGGTGCTGCCGATGGGCCGCAACATGGTGCTGGTGGACATGGATGCCGGCCTGCTGTTTTACTTCGCCATGGGCGCCTCGACGGAGGTCTCTGTATTCATGGCAGGCTGGTCGAGCCGCAACAAATACTCCCTGCTTGGAGCCATGCGCGCTGTTGCCCAGATGATCAGCTACGAGGTGGTGCTGCTTCTTTCAAGCGTCTCAGTCGTCATGATCGCGGGCTCGCTGTCGCTCACCAAAATCGTCGCAGCGCAAAGCGGATATACCGGAATTTTTCCGCACTGGTACATTTTCACTCCATGGGGACTGGTCGGGTTCATCATGTACGCCATCGCCGCCACTGCCGAGACCAATCGCTCCCCATTCGACCTGCCTGAAGGAGAATCGGAACTTGTAGCCGGATACCACACCGAGTACTCGGGCTTTAAATTTGCTCTCTTTTTTCTCGGCGAATACCTGGCCATGTTCTCAATTTCCGGACTCGGAACCACGCTCTTTCTTGGCGGCTGGTCCGCGCCGTTCTCATTCCTGACGTTCATCCCGTCGTGGATTTGGTTTTTCTCCAAGCTCATGATGTCGATCTTGGTCTTTATCTGGATGCGCGGCACGCTGCCTCGCCTTCGCCAGGACCAGCTGATGAATTTCGCATGGAAATTCGTATTGCCGCTTACACTGCTGAACTTGATGGTGACGGCGCTCTGGAGGTTCATGGGAGAGGGATGGGCTCGTTGGGGTGTCTGTTCGGCGATCTTGATTGCCGCGTACTTCCTTATGGGGCGGGTGGGTATGTACAAAGAACACTTCGGGCCGAGGAGATACCGTTATGCGGAGTAAGGCGTTTCAAGGCAAGATCCGCGCAGCCCGATTTACTTTCTCAGGAAAGGAGAACCGCTGGTGAGTCCTGTGTTTTATCTGGTTTCAGCCATGACGGTGGCAGGGGCCCTCGCGGCAGTGCTCCTCAAGCCTCTGGTCCATTGTGCGCTGGCGGTTACGGTTGCGTTTGCCGGATTGGCGTTCCTGTTTCTTTCGCTCGATGCGCAATTCGCAGGGTTTGCGCAGATTCTGGTTTACATCGGCGCAGTCGCCATACTTATCGTTTTTGCGATTCTGCTCACGAAAGGTTCCGAATTGCCCAGGGACGGGGTTTTCAGCCGCAGCTGGCTTTCGGGGGTTGTGATTGCCGCGGCGGTTTTTGCGGCGCTTGGATGGGCGATCCTGCGGAGTGCGTGGACGTTGCCTCACGAGGCGGCGGTTCCGGCTGTCACTGTTCACGACATCGGCGTCGCTCTCGTCGATCGTTACGTGCTGCCGCTTGAGATCGTCGCCCTGTTGCTTACGGCGGCCACCATTGGAGCAGTCATTGTAGCCATGCACGAGAAAGAGGGTGCCAAGTGACGCCGCTCGCGAGCTACCTTCTCGTTGCCGCTTTGGTTTTTGCAATTGGGCTTGCGGGAGCGCTGGTGCGCCGCAATGCCATCCTTGTGCTTATCGGGATAGAACTCATGCTGAACGCCGCCAACCTGAACTTCATTGCATTCTGGCGCTACGGCCCGCATCCCGAGGCGCTTACCGGCATGATGTTCGCCATCTTTTCCATTGCCGTTGCGGCGGCTGAAGCAGCGGTTGGTCTTGGGCTCGTCATCGCTATTTATCGTCACGCTCAAACGACCGATCTCGACAAGATGAACAGGATGAAGGGGTGAAGAATTGATGCAGGCAGCAACATTATTCACTCCGCAGCTGGGCGCCTCGGCGATCGCGAAGATCTTGTGGCTGATCCCGGCCATGCCGATCGTGGCGTCTGGGGTGATCTCGCTGCTCACGCAGCCAAGGCGCAAGGCTGCAACGGTATTGTCGATAGGCTCGCTCAGCTTGTCACTTTTGCTCTCGCTGATTGCTTTCGCTCATGTCGTGGCCGGATGGGCGCATGGAGATGCCGTTCGCGAGACGGTCAATTTTACATGGTTTCAATTTGGCTCGACGACTGTGGATCTCGGCTGGGTGCTCGACCCACTCTCGTCGGTCATGCTGGTGATGGTGACCTTCGTTGGCCTGCTCATCTTCATCTACTCCATTGGGTACATGGTCCACGACGAAAACTACACACGGTTCTTCTGCTTTCTCTCGCTTTTTGCGGGAGCGATGCTGGGCGTTGTGATCTCGAACAGCATCCTGCTGCTGTTTATGTCGTGGGAGATCGTGGGTCTTACGTCGTATCTGCTGATTGGATTCTGGTACCAGAAGCCTTCTGCCGCGGCCGCCGCGAAAAAAGCATTTCTGACAACGCGCGTCGGCGACATATTTTTTCTCCTCGGCATTGTTTGGCTTTTCGCGCAGACGGGCACGCTGCTCTTTTATAACCACGGCGCCGGTTCAATCGAGGGGTGGGCGCTGACGGGATTGCTTGCACAGCCTGCGGCTCTTGGGCTGAGTGCCGCAACTGCCATTGGGCTGCTCATCTTTGCGGGTGCTGCGGGCAAGAGCGGCCAGCTTCCACTGCACGTTTGGCTGCCCGATGCGATGGAAGGCCCGACACCCGTTTCTGCGCTGATTCATGCGGCTACGATGGTTGCGGCCGGCGTGTACCTTATCGCGCGCGTCTATCCTTTGATGCAAGCTGGTGCGCTTGCCGGCGGAACGACCCCGGCTCTGACGGTGGTCACCTGGGTGGGCGCTGCCACGGCTTTGTTTGCGGCGCTCATTGCCGTCGCGCAAAACGACATCAAACGGATTCTCGCTTATTCGACGGTCTCGCAACTCGGCTACATGATGGCTGGGCTGGGGCTGGGCGGAGTGGCCGTGGGCATGTTCCACCTCATCACGCATGCATTCTTCAAGGCGCTCTTGTTCATGGGCGCCGGTTCAGTGATTCACGGATGCCACGAGGAGCAAGATATTCGCAAAATGGGTGGGCTCAAATCCGCGATGCCGCTCACCTTCGCCACCTACGGCATCGGCATGTTGGCACTCTGCGGAGTTCCAATCTTCTTCTCAGGATTCTGGAGCAAGGACGCGATTCTGGAGTCGGCGCATGGCTGGCCGCTCTCGCAGGCGCCCTACTACATGCTGGTTTTTGGTGCGGCGCTGACGGCGTTCTACATGACGCGCCAGATCAGCTACGTCTTCTTCGGCGCATATCGCGGACACAATCACGCGCATGAAAGCCCGCGCGTCATGACGACTCCGCTCGCGATTCTGGCTTTCTTCGCTGTCGCCCTCGGCGTGATCGGCACGCCCGCATGGCCGTGGTTCCGCGCCTTCCTCGACAACCGAGCAGCGGACGTTAGTCTCCACGCCTTTGCCGAGCCGGCCTGGCTGATGCTGTTGCTCACTTCCTGTGTCATCGTTGTCGTCGGCATTGGTTTCGGCTGGGCTCTCTATGGCAACAAGTCCCCCAACGCCGAAGCACCCGATGCCCTCGAAAAAACCGTCCCATGGATCTGGGTTGTGCTCCGCGACAAGTTTTACGTAGACGAGTTTTACGGAGCGACGTTCATTGCATTCTACGAATGGTGGGCGCGCGTTGCTGATTGGCTCGATCGTCGCGTCTGGGGTGGCGTCGTAGCCGGCGTAGCCTGGCTCTTCCGCCTGTGGGCGAAGCTGAATCGCTTCCTCGACACCAGCGTTGTCGATGGCACATTCGATAAAGGCTGTGAAGAGATCTCCACGGGTGGCGGCCTGCTCGCGAGCATCCAAAGCGGCCGTGTGCAAAATTATCTTCGAATCCTGGCGCTTGCTGTCGTGGCGCTGGTTGCATTTCTGATCTGGAGCAGCCGGCCATGAACGCATTGACGACAGGATTTCCCATATTGACGCTCCTCACGGCGATGCCTCTCGTCGGCGCGGCGATCGCACTTTTCTCTGGCCGACATGCGCGCGCTGTAGCACTCTTCGCCACCATCGCGAGTCTTGCGTTGGCGCTTTTAATCTGGGCCAGCCTACCGACAGATGGAACGATGGGCATGGTTGAGCGCGTAGCCTGGGCGCCGTCGCTGGGCATCGAGTATCACCTGGGCGTCGATGGCCTGGGCGCTCTGATGCTGGTGCTCTCCGCCATTGTCACACTGATGTCGGTAGATGCGGCGCATCGCGTTCACCATCAGCCCAACCTGTATTTCTGCCTTGTGCTTGTGCTCGAGTCGGGGCTCTTTGGATCTTTTACGGCACTCAACTTTTTCCACTGGTTTCTCTTCTGGGAGATCAGCCTGATTCCTGCATTCTTCCTTATCAAGCTGTGGGGCGGGCCACGGCGAGGACCCGCAGCTACACAATTCTTCGTCTACACGATGGCGGGCTCAGTTGCGCTGCTCATTTCGTTCCTTGCTCTTTTTCTCTCCACGGGAACCATGGACTTTGGCGAACTCGCCCAGCTCGCCTCGACCGGCGCATTGGAACAGATGGTCACAGCGCACCTGGGGCCGGTGATGATTTGGCTTGCGATTGGAGTACTCGCCGGGTTTGCCGTCAAGGTTCCCATGATGCCGTTCCATACGTGGCTGCCGGCTGCATACGCTGAGGCACCTTCGCCTGTAACGATGCTTTTGACAGGCGCCATGTCGAAGATGGGCGTCTATGGCCTGTTGCGCATTGCGCTGCCTTTGTTCGGCCACAAGATTGCGCAGATGCGCACGCCCCTGCTTGTGCTCGCGGTCGCTACGGTGGTGATGGGCGCATGGGCCGCTGCCGCACAAAAGGATCTCAAGCGTGTTCTCGCCTATTCCTCGGTGAACCACCTCGGCTATTGTTTGCTTGGTATTTTCGCGCTTGCCGTTCCCGCATACGGCCCGGCGGCGCTCGCAAGCCAGGCGGCGGCTCTGAACGGCGTCATCTTGCAGATGTTCAACCACGGAATCACAGCCGCTGCGCTCTTCTGGTTCATCTCGATGATCCAGTTCCGAACTGGGGGCATTCGCGGAATTGACGACTTTGGAGGTCTGCGCAAGCCGGCTCCGGTGTTTGCGGGCTTGATGGGGATTGCGCTCTTTTCCTCGCTCGGATTACCTGGCCTCAACGGCTTTGTCGGCGAGTTCCTGATCTTCCGCGGAGTCTTTCCGCTGGCCTGGGTTGCGGCAACCGTTTCAATCCTGGGCCTGCTAGTGACGGCGGCCGTCATCCTTAAAGTAATCCAGAAAGTATTCACTGGCCCCGTGCCCGAGCACCTGGCGGGATTTCCTGATATGCAGCACGGCGAGCGTTTGGCGCTCGCACCCGTTATTGGGCTGATGCTGATCATCGGCCTGGTGCCACAACTGATTGTGGACAGCGTGAACCCAACGGTCGTTAACCTGCTGGCTCACTGGAGATTTTAGATGTTGGCGTGGACGATCTATCTCTCGTTTGCCGGGGCGCTTGTCGAGGCGCTCTTGCCCAAAGGCAAGAACGCGCTTGCTCGCTGGTTTGCGCTTGCTGTCGCTGTGCTCGGCCTGCTGCATGCCGTTGGCGGCTATATTCACGGCATGGGCCAGGGCCGCGTCGTGATTGTTGACCTGGCCTGGGTTCCTTCCATGGGCATTCACTACCTGCTCGCGGCTGACGGCATCAGCCGCGTGTTGGTGCTGCTTACCGGGCTGGCTGCTGTTGCCGGTGTTCTCTTCAGTTGGAACATTGAGGTGCGCACCAATGAGTTCTTCGCCTTTTATCTGGCGCTGATCGGCGGCGTCTACGGAGTGTTTCTCAGCTTCGATGTGTTTCTTCTCTTCGTGTTCTACGAAATCGCCATCGTTCCCAAGTACTTCCTCATTGCGATCTGGGGCTCAACGCGTCGTGAGTACGGAGCAATGAAACTGGCGCTCTATTCTTTTGTTGGTTCGGCGATGGTGCTGATTGGATTGCTGGCGGCATACACGACCTCTGGCAGCCACTCCACCAGCATGATCGACTTGGCGCATGCGGGGCTGCCCGTCAGTTTTCAAATGTGGTGCTTCCCGCTGGTCTTCACCGGGTTTGCAATTCTAGCCGGCATGTGGCCGTTCCACACCTGGGCGCCTACAGGCCACGTAGCCGCTCCCACTGCGGCCTCAATGCTGTTGGCTGGAGTTGTGATGAAGCTGGGCGCTTACGGATGTTTGCGCGTGGGAATCTGGCTCTTTCCGCATGGTCTCGATCCCTGGGGATTCTCGCTTATGGGACTCGGTTCCTGGCGGGATGTGTTTGCTTTGCTCGCGGTTATCGGCATCGTGTATGGCGCGCTGGTCGCTCTTGCGCAGACCGACTTCAAATTTGTCATCGGCTACTCGAGTGTCAGCCACATGGGCTTTGTGCTCCTGGGCCTGATGACGCTTAACCAGATTGGCGTTACCGGCGCGGTTCTGCAGATGTTCTCGCACGGCATCATTGCTGGTCTGCTCTTTGCAATCGTCGGCCGCATCGTTTACGAGCGCACCCATACACGCCAACTGGCTGAACTTGAAACCATGCATCTTGGCAGGCGCCTGCCCTTTGCAGCATGGGCCTTTGTCATCGCCGGAATGGCTTCGATGGGGTTGCCCGGATTCTCAGGCTTTGTTGCAGAGTTACAGGTGCTGGTAGGCGCGTGGATGGTGAGGCCCTGGTGGACAGTTGCAGCCGGCATCGGCATCGTGGTCGGAGTGGCATACACGTGGCGCGCGCTGCAGAAGGCATTCTTCAGCGACGTGCTGCCCTCTGCGCACACGCTTGAACAGGAACATGAGCCAACGCACCAATTTGCGGCTATTACCTGGCCAGAGATAACCGGCGTGGTCATGCTGACTGGCGTAACGCTGTTTGTGGGCCTTTGTCCGAGGATCCTTCTTGACACGATTGAGCCGGCAGTCAAAGCGCTTCTTGCGGGAGGCGGACAATGAACTACGCTGACCTCTTCCGCGCAACGCTGCCTGAGACCGCTCTTGAAATCGCCGCGCTCCTGGTGTTGGTCGTCGACCTGGGCTTTCTGCGCAAGACCGCCCTCAAGACGCGCACCGCTGTCGCAGCTCTTGTCGGCGTAGCCGGTTGTGGCGCGGCCCTCTGGGCATTGCAGATGCAGGGCAGCGCTGGTCTCAACTATGGTGATTCTGTTCTTCTGGCTGCAAGCGGCTATATCGCTGCGGCGCAGGCCGGCATCCTCATCCTCACTGCGCTCACGCTGCTCCTGCTGATTGACTCCGTCTTCACACGCAATGCGGGTGAGTATGTCGCGGTCGTGCTGATGGCAGCTGCCGGCGGCTTGCTTATCGCCGCAGCGCAGGATCTGCTTGTGATCTTTGTGGGCCTCGAACTCCTGAGCCTTGGGCTCTATATTCTGACTGCGTTCGCCAAGTCCTCGGGCAAGAGCGCTGAAGCCGCGATGAAGTACTACCTGTTCGGTGGCATGTCGGCTGCGTTCCTGCTTTTCGGGTTCAGTTATCTCTACGGAATTACCGGTTCGACAAACCTCCACGAGATCCTTCTGGCGGTTTATGGATGGAACGCCTACCGCGCTGCTCCTCTGCTCTATGTCGCGATCGTGCTGGTTTTGACTGGGCTCGGTTTCAAGGTTGCAGCTGTTCCGTTTCATTTGTGGGCGCCGGATACGTATGAAGGCGCACCTGCGCCAGCGGCTGCGTTCATCGCGTCCGTGTCAAAGGTGGCCAGTTTCGCTTTACTGATTTCGATTGCTACGGCCATCAGTCATGTGTTCGATGGACGGCAATTCTCGGTTGCGCTCAGTGCGGCTGTGGTTCAGGCAGGTGCGACCCACTCGCACGCGTATCTCGGCTTTGCGACGCCGTGGATGTTAATTCTGACGGTGTTCTCCGTCGCATCCATGGTGCTGGGAAACTTCGCAGCTCTTGCTCAGACGAGCGTGCGCAGGCTGCTTGCTTATTCCGCGATTGCGCATGCCGGCTACATCCTGCTTGGGCTTGCATTCTTCACGCATTCGCCGCTTAGTACAAATGCCATCCTTTACTACATCCTTACCTATGGACTCACAACCATCGGTGCCTTTGGCGTGGTCTCCGTCGTCGAGCGTGCAACCGGCTCCGACAAGCTGGACTCCTTCCTTGGCCTGCACAAGCGCAACCCGCTGCTTGCCGGAGTTCTTCTCGTACTCTTTCTCTCACTCGCCGGCATTCCACCACTGGTTGGTTTCTGGGCCAAGTTCAATTTGTTTGCCGCTGTACTCGGTGCTCAGAGCGGGCCCACACCGTTTGCCCTCGTCGCCCTGGCCATCGCCATGAGCGCAGTCTCGCTCTATTACTATCTGCAGGTTCTCAAGCGGGCGTATGTCATGCCTGCGGTGGTTGAGACCCCGATCCAGGCACATCCAGTCACACTGATTGTGTTGCTTGCAATCGCTGCGGCGGTGCTTGTCTTCGGCTGTTTCCCGGCGTTGCTGCAAGGATGGATCGCAAGTTTCTACATCTAGATGCAGCCTGCTTTAGACCACACGCCGCAACCCGGGCAGTCGGACCAGCGGATCGGCGGCCAGCCATGTGGCGATGCAGGCCAGCAAACCAACGACGCCGAATTTGACGAGCGCAGGGGCCACCCAGCCGTGCAGTAGCAAGCTGATTCCTACCAGCACCGGCGGGTGAATGATGTACACCGCGTAGGCTCTTCGATTGAGCCACGCCCAAAGCGCAGAAGGCTGATTCATCCGCTCGTGAAACACCAACAACCACAAGGCGATCAAACCCCATGCGACGAACGGCTCCCAGAGCGCATAGAGAATCGCCGTCCACGACAAGCCGCCGGAGAAGTTGGAACCTCCGCGCCCAGTCACAGCATGGGCAACCGCAATGCCTACCGGCATGGCGGGCCACGCGATCAAAAACGCAATGATTCCCACACGCGCATTCTTCCAGTTGAGCTGTCGCAGCCAATCGAACCGCCATGCTGCGATACCCACTGCAAACAGGACAATATATGTGGCGAAATATCCAAGCTGCAGTCCGAATACGTTCTCACCCGTAGGAACAATCTGCCGAATTGCGAGCGCGGCAGCGCCGGTCGCCAGAGCGCTCAGCAGCCACCATCGTCCTGCAGGAACCGGCCTGGGCGTTGGTTGCGACTCAGTCAGCGTAGCTCCGAAAACGGCTCTCCACACGCAGTAGAGGAGGCTGAAAATCAGCAGAGCCTGCGCGAACCAGAGTGGCCCATTGATGATCTGATGGTGGTTCCAGATGTAGGCAATTGTCGGCCAGAAGCCGTTTCCCTCTGCGGCAGTGACGATTGCGGCGGTGAGCGGCCCGAGAATCAGAATGAAGGCCAGCAGCGGCAATCCAAGGCGTATGAAGCGGTCCCCGATAAAGCGCGCATAGCCCTTGCGTTCCAACGAAGCGGGCGTAAAGTACCCGGCCAGCAGGAAGAAGAAACCCATGAAATAAGCTTGGTTGGTGGTGCAGAACAGAATCAGAAGTTGGCTTGATGCCGCACGCGAGGGATCGATTTCATGCCAGAACCAGCCGCCAATTGCTCCGTACGTAATCGCAGTGTGGTGCAGGATGACGAACGCAGTCATTACCGTGCGCAGGCGATCGACGTAGAACTCTCTCTGTGGCATGAAACATTCTACGTTCGTTCGCCCGCTTCGGTTCAATCGAGTCAAATTTTCTGGTCAGGTTGTCGTCGCTAACAGGTCAGTACTTCACGATCGCCGTAAATGAATCGGGCTTGAGGCTCGCGCCACCGACGAGTGCGCCGTCAATCTCTTCCTGGCCGATCAGCGAAGTCGCATTGTCCGGTTTCACGCTGCCACCGTAAAGAATGCGCATTGCCGCGGCCACGTCGGCGCCCAGCAGCTTGGCCACTTCGGCACGAATGATCTTGTGTGCGTCGACAGCGATCTCCGGCGTTGCCGTCTTGCCAGTGCCGATGGCCCAAACAGGCTCATACGCAATCACGATCGGCGCAGCCGCTTCAGCCGTGATACCCGCCAGCGCTCCGGTGATTTGCGTCTTCAGCACATGGGCGGTCTTGCCGGCTTCACGCTCTTCCAGCACTTCGCCCACGCAGACCACGGGGACAACGCCATGCTTCAGTGCTGTGTGCAGTTTCTTGTTTACGATCTCGTCTGTCTCTGCAAAATACTGCCTGCGCTCGGAGTGGCCGATCAGTGTGTGTGTTGCACCTACCGCCAGGAGTTGGCCGACCGAAGTCTCGCCGGTGTAAGCGCCTTCCTCGGCGAAGTGCATATTCTGGCAGCCAACGGCCACATTCGAGCCCTTTGCAGCGGCAATCACCATCGGCAGCAAAACGGGCGAGGGAAACAGGGCAATCTCGTCGCGTATATGGCCAGCGACGAGCGGCAAAAATGCATCCACAAACGCCTTGGCTTCCGCGGGCGTCTTGTACATCTTCCAATTGGCGGCAATCAGTGCTTTACGCGACATTGTGTAGGTTCCTCAATTCAATTTTAGTCGATGAATATGTCGGGCTGGGGTGACGACGGGCACAACGGCGGGAAGAAGAATTCGCGACTTTAGGTCAAGTCCGTCTGCTTGGTCTACGCACCCGATCCCAGCACTGCCGTCAGATCCCCTGGAACCATGCCCTTCAGGAAAGCGGCCCGATGATCAGGGTCTCCGAGGTCCATCGAGAAGTGGTGCCAAACCCCATCCTGCAGAACGCCCATTCTCCACGGCCCCGATACGGAGTCGGAGAACTGCCACACAATGTGGTAGCCATCCTCGTTGGTAAACCCCTCACCGTCGGCCTGGATGATGGCATCTCCACGCTCCCAAAGCGCCGATCGCAACGCATGCAGAGCGTTGCCACCATCCACCAGTTCCGCACCTTGCAGATGCTGGAAGGCATAGATCGTCTTCACCGCAGTCAGGTAATCCTCAAGCCATTGAACGCCGCTTTTCGGTTTGCAATCCTGCAAGTCTTCGAGGAAATCGGCGATCTCGTCCTGGCCCATCGATCCGTCCCACACCGGATTGCGCTCAATCAGCGCCACCTCGACCTCATCGAGCCCCGAGAGCAGAAGTATCTCCCACTCCTCTTCAGTTCCTTCTTCAATCGAAAGTCGGAACTCGGGGTGCTGTTCGCGAATCATCAGCGCAAGTTCTTCAAAGGAAGGGAACTCCTCATCTTTTGAAAGGACCCGCGAGTAATATCCCATTCATGTTCTCCTGGTCGATAGCCGGCAAAGCCTGGCTATGGAGTATCTTAACCTCCCCCAAACGGAACGCATGCAAACCCCTCTTTCGTGGGATTCTCTCAGGCGCCCAGTCCTTCAATAGAATGAACTCTGCCCTGAACCTGGGCTGGAGGTCGTAATGAAGCGAGTTTTGATGAATGTTTCCGCGAGCCTGGTATTTTTGCTCGCCGTTCAAGCTGCACTTGCCGGAGCGCCGTTGAAGGGCGTTGACGTGAAGTTGGGAAAGAATCCCGGCGGAGGCTGCGCTGCCAGGACTTCCGACGCAGGCGGCAACGTGAACTTTGGCGTGTGGCCGAAGGGCAGCTACACCGTAAACCTTGCCGCGGCGAGTCTGCCGGTAAATGCCCGGAGTTCCAAACTGAGCAACTTCAAAGTGGAAATCAGTGGCGTTGCGGAGGGCAGGGTTGCGCATGTGCTGCCGGCAACCAATGTCGACGATCTCGAACCGATTATCGTAACTTCAGACGGCAAGTCGCCGCTTCAAGTGAAAGTGAGTGACGGCGCCGGCGAGCCGGTGGATTGGGCGCGGGTCAAGAGCCACTCGAATCAAAACAACAACTAGAGTGGTGAGTGAGAAGTTCATTGGGGAACAACCGCAGTCAAACATGGCGCTCTGCGGCACCCAAGACCATGAAGATGATGCGGGCTGGAGGGTGAGGGCCGGGAGGCCAGCGCTACGGCGCACTGAAGATCCTCCTTATGTTCTTCAGCATGGATCCAAGACCAAGAGGCCCGAAAAGCTTCCCTCAGGGGCTAAAGCCCACGTTCATATTGCATCGCTGATGGCGCGTCTAAAGCCGCGCCCTTTCAAAACAATGCCGCGACAGAGGTTTATCAGCAAGCTAAGGGCGCGCACTTGGCGCGCCCCTTTTTCCTGAAAAAAGAATTGGCTGGTTAGTTGGTGAGGACGGCGCGGTAGCGGACCTTGCCTTTTTTGACTTTCTCGATGGCTTCGTTGGCCTTGGCCATGGGAAATGGCTCGGTGGCGGCCTTTACGCCGTGGCGGGCGGCTACATCGAGCATCTCGCGCAGGCGGAAGGGGCTGCCTGTGGGATTGCCGCTGATGGTGCGCTGGCCTGAGATGAGCGGGAAGGCATGGATGCTGACCGGCGAAGGAGGCACGCCGACAAAGCAGAGTGTTCCGAGCGGGCGCAGGGCCTGGAGATAGGTTCCCCAATCCTGGTCGGCGTTGACGGTGGTGATGATGAAGTCGAGCGAGTTGGCCACTTCCTTCATCGCCTTGGATTCGCGGCTGTTTACGAAGTGGTGAGCGCCGAATGCGCGGGCCTCCTTCTCCTTGCCGGCGGAGGTGGAGAAGGCAGTGACCTGAGCGCCGAAGACGCGGGCGAACTGGATGGCCAGGTGGCCGAGGCCGCCGATGCCGACGACGCCGACGCGCGAGGCGGGATTGATGCCGTGGATACGGAGCGGATTGTAGACAGTGACGCCGCCACAGAGCAGGGGCGCGGCCTGTTCGCTGGCAAGCCCGTCAGGGACGGGAATAACGAAGCGGGCGTTGGCGCGGACTCGATCGGCGTAGCCGCCGTTGCGATGAACGCAGGTGCCTTCAGCCTCAGGGCAGAGATTCTCCATGCCGCGCATGCACCACTCGCAGATGCCGCAGGAGTTGGACTGCCAGCCGAGGCCGACGCGCTGACCTACCTGGAGACCGCGTACATCACTGCCGATGGCTGCGACTGAACCGATGACTTCGTGGCCCGGAATGAAGGGAAAATGGCTGATGCCCCAGTCGTTGGAGATGAGATGAATGTCGCTGTGGCAGATGCCGCAGTGGGTTATGGAGATTTCGACTTCCTGGGACCCGAGCTTGCCGGGGTCGTAACGATAGGGCAGGAGTTCCGCCCCCGCCGCATGTGCTGCCAAACCCTGAATTTGTGCCATAGCCTCTCTGGATGCCTCTTTGGAGGTTGCGAACAAAAGTGCCGGCTTTTTTAACCAAGGCGCCGGATGAACCAATTGAACAACGAAATGATTTCTCTGTTTAGTGTAAACCGCCTCCGGGATCAATGTGCAGGTTGATGACCTGAAACCCATTTAGCACACCACCGGCGGGTGCGTCGGCTTCGACGATGGCCGATTCGCCGTTGAGGCCGGCCTCCTGCGTGGAGCGCAGGGGCTCGAGGGCGTTGGCGACGGAAAGTGGCAGACTTTGAAGGGTTTGTCCGGCCAGGTCGGCCTGGGTTTCGGGAACGAGGAGGCTGACATAAACGCGGTCTGTGGAGTGGAGTCGACGGTCCTGGGCAAGTACGGCAGCCAAGTCAGGCGGGTGGGAGGGGGGGCGGGGCGGGTCCAGAGCGCGGTCTAGCGTCCCTGCATCCGAGACGAGCAGGCGCAAGTTGCCCGGGACCAGCCGGGCGGGCAAAGTGATGGGAATGCGGATGTTGCGCGCGGGCTGCTGCCAGGGCCGGAGGGTTGCCTCGACCAGGACGGTGTCGCCGGCGCGGGGCGAGTCGCCGGAGATGAGACGGGCGGCTTCAAGAGTGACCTGCATTCGGCGGGGAACGACCTGAACGTGTAGATCGATGGCTCGGACCGTGGTTTGGCGAGCGCCGTTGGCGTAGAGGCTCTGGAAGTGGAGGCCGGAGAGCAGGGCAGCCTGCATGGGCGCGGGAAGGGCGTCACCGGGAGTGGACCAGACGTCGATGGGCGATGGGGCAAAGCCGTCGAGATCGATGGTGCCCTGGAGGTGATAGCTGGCTTCGGCGGTGGAGTCGTTGGCCTGGATGAGGGAGTTGTAGAGGACGACTTCCATGGCCTGGGGGGTGAGCGAGGGCAGGTCGATGATGCTGACCCGGATTTCGCGCTTGCCGGTGGGCGCATCAATAGTGATGTGGAAAGGGATCATGCGGGCGCGGAGGCCGAGGGCTCCGCTTATGGCCGAGGCGCGATCTTCAGTGAATGCGCCGATGGTGGCGCCGGTGTTGATGATCTTGAAGGAATCGAGCGGCGAGGAGAGCGTGGCGACCACGTCGGCCGCGGTCATGGGAACGGAGATGGTTCCGGACTGGAGGATGGGATGGCCGCAGGCAAGCAACTGTTTGGGATCGATGTAGGTAACGGTGCAGGTGGCGGCGACCTCGAGATCGCCCTGGACAAGGAGCAGGCTGACGGCGTGCGTCCAGGGGACAGTCGCCAAGGACATGCGTTTCGATCTGCGGAGCGGCCGCCCGCTCGACGGTCGGGCGCACGCCGTAATTGGCGACTCCAGGCAGGCTCAGGCCGCGCCCGGAAACCCGGACAAAATAGACGCCAAACCGGGGCGTCAAGTTCGGGCGCTCCAGGCCAGGTTGAGGGTCGGGAACCCAAGGGTCCGGCCGAGCCTCTTGCCGGCGATCACCGGTCCGCGGGCGAAATAGGTGTAGCCGAGCAGGGCGTTGGCCTGGGAGACCTCCCCTGACTCGAGCAGCGAGCGGATCCGCGTGCTGTTGACCGGCTTTCCGTCGAATTCACGTGGGGAACGCTGAGGACCGACAGGCCGGTTCCGCGGGCCGATTCCACGAGGCAGGCCACGTCGCCGCTGCGCCCCGCGCCGAAGCGCCAGTTGCCGCCGACGTGCACGGCCGCAAGGCCCGGCAGGCGCCGCCTCAGCCAGGGCAGGAATTCCCCCGCCTCGATCCGGGCAAACTCCGGTGTGAACGGATCGAAGATGACGGCGTCGACGCCGAGTTCGGAAAGCACTCGGGCCTGGGTGTCCGGATCGTGGATGAGCCTCGTCGGGCGGTCGGGGCTGAGGATGCGGCTCGGGTGCGGGCGAAGGTCAGGACTGCGCGACGCCGCCGCTGCGGCGGGCCGACTGGACCGCCGCCTCGATGACCGCCCGGTGCCCGAGGTGCACCCCGTCGAACATGCCGATCGCCAGGTGCAGCGGGCAGCGGCAGGGCGCGGCGCCGGCGGATCGACCGAAGAGTTGAATCGGATCCACGGTCAGAGAAAGCCCGTCGGAGCGACGGCATGGGCGGGAAGGAGGCGTTTTTCGATCTCCGGGAGCGACAGGGCCTCGATCTGTCGAGGGTGAGGGCCTGGGCGACGCGAAGGGACCCGACGCCGTCCGGCGCAGCGCTGCCAGATGGGCCCCGCAGCCGAGCTTCTGGCCCAGTCGTGGGCCAGGGTGCGCACGTAGGTGCCCTTGCTGCAGCGCAGCCGGAAATCGAACCGGGGCGGCCGAAGCGGGTCAACTCCCAGCTCATCACCCGGATGAAACGCGGCTCGCGCTCGACCTCCTCGCCCTTGCGCGCCATCTTGTAGAGCGGCACCCCGTCGATCTTGATCGCCGAAAACATGGGCGGGCGTCTGGTACTGGTCGCCGAGAAAACCCTGGATCGCCGTCCGCGCATCTGCTCGCTGCCGTCAGCTCCGGCACGGGCCGGGTCTCCATAACCTGGCCGTCGGCGTCCTGCGAATCGGTGATTTCGCCCAATTCGACCGTCCCCTCGTATTCCTTGTCGACGCTGATCAGGTACTGCGAGAGCCGGGTCGCCTTGCCGACCAGGATGACCACAAGCCCCGTCGCCATGGGATCGAGCGTGCCGGCATGGCCGATCCGTCTCATGCGCAACTTGCCCGCAG
>CAVXVM010000205.1:0-4546 GCA_963765025.1 uncultured Acidobacteriaceae bacterium
GCGATTGAACCATCGCCCCAGAATCGGCGGAAGACCAAGAACCGGAAGAACTCCATCGGTTACATCAAGCGCCTGCACCTGTTCGGGGTTGCCATGTCCGGTCACGCTCACCGAGTCTCCCTGGTAGATTCCGATATCTTGAAATGTCTGGTTTTGCTCGCGATAGATAAAGTAGTTTGACGGCGCCATATTCACGTCATCCAGATTCAGTCCGGGCGCCGTATGCCAGATGCCCACCAGCGACTCAGGATGCGGATAGGGCAACGGCTTGAGAAGAACGCCCTCGACGACGCTGAACACCGCGATGTTGGCGCCCACACCCGCCGCCAGCGTGATGAGCGTGATCGCGGTGAAGACGGGTGCGCGCCAAAGCCTGCGCACAATTTGCCTAAGCTGGCTCGAGAACTCGTTCATGGTCAATCCTCCATGCGGCGGGTGGGGATTTCGACAAGCAAGGCTGCCCTTCTCATTCCTTACGCAGCGGATCGCGTTCAGGTTCCTCCAGGGCGTGTATTTCCTGGTTTTTTTGATGAAGAGTGTTGAATGCTCTCCATTCCTGGCTTCATCGCCGGCGAACCTTGCCTCCAGCTTAAGAATCGACGGCTCCGCTCGCCCACGAATCCTGGGAATCGTATCGCTCCAATCAAGCGGCCCGCAAACTGCTATAACTGAATTTCAAGACAGCAATGACCGATCAAGACCTCCAATGGATGCAGCGCGCTCTCGACCTCGCCCGCCGAGGCATCGCGCTCACTTCTCCTAATCCTGCGGTCGGTTGCGTCGTCCTTGACCGCAACGGCGAACTCGCTGGCGAAGGCTGGCACGAATACGACCTCCGCGACCACGCTGAAGTTGTTGCGCTTCGCCAGGCAGGCCCGCGCGCCCAGGGCGGCACCGCCTACGTCACCCTCGAGCCCTGCAACCACACCGGCCGCACTCCGCCCTGCACCCAGGCCCTCATCGCCGCAGGCGTGGCCCGCGTCGTCGCCGCCACCATCGATCCCAATCCCTCCGTAGCCGGGCACGGTATGGCTACTCTTGAAGCCGCAGGCATCCAAACCACCATCGGCATCTGCGAAGCAGAAGCCCGCCGCCTCAACGAGCCCTTTGCCCGCTGGAGCCAGACCAGGCGCCCCTTCGTCCTCATGAAAGTGGCCATGACCCTCGACGGCCGCATCGCGCCGCCTGCAGGCCTTCATCATGTACGCGAGCCTTACTGGATTACCAGTGAAGCCGCGCGCGCCGCCGTGCAGCCCCTCCGCTGGCAGGCTGACGCCGTCATGGTCGGCGTCGACACCGTGCTTGCAGACGACCCCATGCTCACCGACCGCAGCGGTCTACGCCGCCGTCGCCCGCTCCAGCGCCTCATCCTCGACTCCGCCCTGCGCATGCCTCTCGACTGCAAGCTGGTCAACACCGCGCACGACGACGTCGCCGTCTTCACCGTCTCCAACGACCAGGCCAAGGCAGCCACGCTGCGCGCCCGCGGCGTCCGCGTCGAAGTCCTCCCAGCGGATGCGGGCCGCGTCCCCCTCGACAAGGTTCTCGACCAGCTCGGGGCAGAAAATATCATTTCGCTGCTCACCGAAACCGGCACGCGCCTCAACACCGCGTTCCTCGCCGCCGATCTCGTTGACCGCGTTCACCTCTTCGTTTCTCCGCAGATCATGGGCTCTGACGCCGTCCCCGCCTTCAAAGGAATGCCCGACCCCATCCAGATGGCCGAAGTCGAAGTCCTCCGCTACGGCAACGACCTCGGCCTCTGCTCCCTCCTGAAGAATCCCTGGCCCGCCTGATCGAACTCCAGCGCTGCCAAGTGGCGCTGATTGCAGCCGGATGCATTTGAATCCCCCCATTTCTAAACCATTTCTAATGATGTCTGGCTCATTTTCGACCATGCCGCGCACCGCCCTCTCAGCGCTTTCTTGTTGATCCAGAGCAAGTTCCGCCCAGCTCCTTAATTGCTCCTCATGCCCGCCCGAAACCACGCCGATTTCCTTCGCGTGCGGCAAAGTTCCTGAATCGAACCAGTTTCCCGATTCCGGAATCCAGGCCGCTCACGACTGGAGATTGTTGAGAGCCCCTGCCGGCCCCCCGCCTTCTCCCCAACACAACTTGTCAACCGAACCCCGCTCATCCGGGGCCACAGGAAATCCATGTCATGAAACCCACGCTGCTCCTCCTCCTCGCCGTTTGTCTTTGTGGATGCGCCTCGTCCTATCACATGGACGCCGCGCCGCAGACCTTGAATGCCGTCTCGCTCAAACCGCAGGATTGGCAGTTCTTTTATGGCACGGATCTGGAGACAAGCCCGGCCGCATCTACCCAGGGAGCGTGGGCCTTTCAGTTGCCTGACAAGCCCGGCGCGGTCGACTATCTTGAGACCCCCTTCCAGACCACCAAGACTCCCGCGTCCATCACCATCACCTTCGAGGTCGATTCCACCGAGCCGCAATACAACGGCGCCGTCGACCCCAACTGACACCAATCCCGCGCACTTCCATCTCTTCTTCGAACGCAAGGACGATGGCTCGTTGAGCAATCCCGAATATCGCTGGTGGTGCGGGCAGAGCGGCTATCAGCTCGGCTCCAACGACAACCACGTCCTCACCATCACCTGCCCGCTCACGTACGACCACTGGACCGATGTGTACGGACAGCAGGACGAAGCCGGCTTCAAGGATGCGCTCAATAATGTGGCGTGGGTAGGCCTCACTTTCGGCGGGAATAACTACTTCGGACACGGCGTAGACCTCACCGGCGGCCAGGCCCAATTTGTCCTCATCAACTACCAGGTCAACTACTGACCCAATCGCTGATCACTGACTCCTGCCTGGCGCGTGGCTAACCGGTTTGGCTTCTTTGAAAACTTCTCCACGGCAATAAACCGAGGGTACCCAGGTCTCGTCCGCCGCGGCGGAAGACCTGCGAAAGAAGCAGCCCACCCCGACCCTTTTCTGTCCCTCGGTCCACGTTTCCCTATCCCATTCCCCGCCCCAACAGCAGACTCTCCCCCCTTCCATCTGGTAACTTGTAGCGTGACGGGTCCCGCTTCCCAACCGAAAACCAAACGCAGGAAATAGAAATGGATCGCACAGATCTCATCGACCTGAAAGATCCGGCAGATCTCACGCCGCTGATCGCGAGGCTCGCGGAGCACAAGACCCTGGGCAGCGTGCCGAGGGAGGAGCTGACGTGGCTTGCGCAGAACGGCATCTTGCATAAGCTCGAGACCGGCGACGCGCTGGAGCGCAAAGGGCGCCAGGTCGAGTGGCTACACATACTGCTGACAGGCCACATTGTGTTGTCTGTGGATCGCGGGTCTGGGCCTCAGAAAGCGATTGAGTGGCGGGCCGGAGAGATTTCGGGGATTCTGCCATATTCGCGGCTGGGCAGCCCGCCGGGCGATGCGGTTGCGCAGGAGCCGACGGAGATTCTTTCCATTCCGCGCGGATGCCTGCGCTCGCTGACGCATGAGTGCCACCAGGTGACCACGATCCTGGTGCACAACATGGTCGACCGCGCGCGGCTTTTCACTTCAGGCGATTTGCAAAACGAAAAAATGATCTCGCTGGGCAAGCTTTCGGCGGGCCTGGCGCACGAACTCAACAATCCGGCATCGGCCATCGAGCGCAGTGCCGGATTGCTTGAGGACCGGCTCGAAGAGTCCGAGGCGGCGACCCGCGCGCTCGGCGTGGCGCGGCTGAGCGACGCGCAATTGAAGGCCGTGGATGAGATTCGTTCGGCCTGCCTGGCCAAAACAGTGCAGGGCGTGCGCTCGCCGGTGGAGCGCGCCGACCGTGAAGAGGCTATCGCCGACTGGCTTACCGATCATGGCCTCGATACGGACTCGGCAGAGACCCTCGCCGACACGCAGGTCACGTTTGAGGCGCTCGACCAACTCGCCGGTACCGTGCAGGGAGCGGCTCTGGACGCGGTGCTGCGCTGGGCGGCGGCCGGATGCTCGGTGCGCGGCCTCGCCTCGGAGATTCAGGATGCGGCCATGCGCATCTCTGGACTGGTGGCGGCGATCAAGGGCTTCACGCACATGGACCAGGCCATGGTGGCCGAGCCCGTGGATCTTGGTCCGAGCCTCGGCAACACGGTCGCCGTACTCGGGGCCAAAGCGCGTGCAAAATCAATTGCCGTTGCCGTTGAACTTGAAGAAGGACTGCCGCGCGCGCGTGGATTTGCCGGCGAGCTCAACCAGATTTGGGGCAACCTCATCGACAATGCGCTCGATGCGGTGCCTGAAGGCAGCCGCGTTGACGTGCTGGCCAAGCGTGAGAATCAACGTATCCTGGTGAGCGTTGTAGACAACGGCCCCGGCATTCCGGCGGGCATTCGGGAACACATCTTCGATCCGTTCTTTACGACCAAGCCGATGGGGCAGGGCACCGGGTTGGGTCTCGACATAGTGCGTCGGCTGGTATCCCACAACGATGGCGTCATCGATGTGGACTCGCAGCCCGGGCGCACGGAGTTTCGCGTTAGCCTGCCGATAGCAGAGGGTGCCTCGCAGTGAACAAGCCAATTCTGCTCATAG
>CAVXVM010000206.1:0-3571 GCA_963765025.1 uncultured Acidobacteriaceae bacterium
TCAATATTGCCGCCTGATTTTCGTGTGTCCAATCAGCAGCGCTAGTCGTGCTCAGCAGTCTTCCTGTGATCACGGAGCGCAGCGCGTAGTTGCCGGCGGGGAGCAGAGGTAACTTCACATTGGCCTCGACAGCTCGCGACTTGTTGCGGAAGAGCGCAATCACACCGTTGCCGCCGCGGTCGAAGCGCGCAAAGCCGTCCCATGCGCCTGCCGAGACTTGCTCGAAACTGCCGAGCGGGAAAAAGCTCTCACTGATTTTTGTGCCGTGGCGCAGTTTCTTGAACCATGAAATTTTGTCGTGGTACCAGGCGCGGTCGGCAGCGGAAAGCTTGCGCAGGTCGCCGAGCAGGACGGGCGCCGAACCAATGACAGTGGCAAAGCTTTCCTGAATCGTGGGCAGCTCCGCGTGCAGGTTGCCGATCAGCATGCTTTCGACAGGCATGGACGTGGCGCGTTGGTAGAGCAGTTGGCGGGCCTGGCGCGGACCGGCGGAATCGGGCTGCTTGTCGTCCACGTTGCTCATCCAGTCAAGGTCGCCGTCCGCGAGCAGGCCTGCGTCGATGATGTGCTTCTGTCCCCATAGCTCGAATGTGAGATCGAGCAGCACATCGGGATGGCGCTGATAGACCTTCGCGGTGACATACGCGATGCCTTCATAAATCAGGTTGAGCGATTCAGCCCAGGAGCCGTGCAGGTGTCCGCTGGCCCAGCAGCCGGGCGCTTCGCCATAGGCATTGAAGATGGTGGTGAGGTCGAGCTTGACGTAGGCGAGGCGGAAGCGCTCGATGGCTTCGATGACGCGCTCGGCGGCAGCATCGCGATAGGCGGTGGCCATGCACATGACGCCCTTGGCTCCGGCAGCCGTGCCGGTAATTTTGGGCTTGCCCTGTTGATCGAGCGCGATCCACTCAGGATGCTCGCGATAGACGGCCGTGGATGTGCCGACGGCGGCCAGCGGAATCCATAAGCCGAGGCGCATGCCCTTGCCTTCAACCGCGGCGAGAATCGGGTCGAGGCCACCAGGAAAAGCGTCCAGGTCAACGGCGTTCTCGCCGTAATCCTTCTGCCAGCCGTCGTCGATGGTGAAGATGTCCATGCCCATGGCGGCCGCGGCATCGACCAGCTCGAGGACAAGATCATGGTTGACATTGCGGTTGAAGGGCTCCCACGTGTTGACGATCCAGGGCGGCCCTTCGGCGTCAACACGGCGCTCGAGAACCTGTGCGGTGTAGGAAGGCAGCAGCCAGTGGGGGTCGTTGAATCCGGCTCCATTTTGAAAGACGATGAGCGATGCGTCGGCGGTGGTGAACTGCTCGCCGGGAGCGAGGGCGCGCTCGAAGGGCATGAGGTCCGTGTCGTACATGACGCCGATGCGCACATGGTGCGGATCGTAGAAGCCCTCAATCTCAGTGCGCTTCATGTAGCCGGGCACTTCACTCAAGACAGCAACACCGATGCCGGTGAGGCTGTTGGCCACCAGCAGGCATGCATCCTCAGAGCGGCCCGTGTAGAAGGTCTCGCGAGGGACGGCTCCGTACTGCGTAAGGAGCGTGAGCTCGCTGGCGGGGCCGAGAGCGAGACTGAGCGACTCGATGTTGAGGTGAGAGAGATGGAGCGGAGCGGAGCCGGTGTTCAAGAGCACCAGGTGTTTGCGGATGGCCGGGTGCGCGTCATAAATGCGATAGACGACCGAGACCTGAAGCGGAAGTTGCTTGTGACGAAGGCGGATGGTGAGCGAATTGCCGTTGGGCAGAGTGGCCTGCGCGGCGTCGATCAGTGTGAAGGACGCATTGGTTCCTGTGCAGGTGTTTCCGTTCAAAAGGAAGGAGAACTCGGGGGCAGGGTGCTCTTCTTCAGGTCCGATGAGGTGAGCGTGCGTGGCGAGCGCGGAGAATTGTTGCGTGTAGAGGCCTGTGGCAGGTTGAAAGGCGAGGGTCCGCGAGATGAGGTTGTTGGCGATGGTCCAGGACTGCGAACCATCGTCTTTTTCGGCGTGGAGAATTTGTGGAGCGATGGCGCAGCCGGAGGCAACGATGACTCCATTGCGAACGAAGTCTCTTCTGTTGATCTTGATCTTCTGGAAGGGTTCCGGGCCGTTCATGGTTATCGAATACCTCGCATTTTGTGCGAGCGAATCGTATCACAACATACGCGGACGAGTTGGGCGAGGGCGGCTGGCCCGCGCTTGCTTATGCGAACAGGTTGAAGGCGTTCTCTACCTTGGCCGGAAGGGTGGCTGAGGTTTCGCCGAGGTTCTGGCTGATTTCAAGCACGGTGGCGGGCGGGGTAGCGAGTTTCTTGAGGGCTTCTACGGGGTCGGGCCATTCGATGGTACCGTCGCCAGGCCAGAGGTGCTCGTCTTTGAGGCCGTGATTGTCGTGCACATGGACAGACGCAATGCGGTTGCCCATGGCGGCGATGGCCTGGGCGACGCCGACGGTGATGTGCGCGTGGCCGAGGTCGAGGCAGACGCCGATGTGAGCGAGATGGCCCATCTCGATGATCATGACGAGATGCTCTGGCGTGGTGGCTTCGCTGAGGAGATTTTCAACGAGCACGCGCACGCCGAGAGGGCGGGCAAAAGCATCCAGATGCTCGAGGGCCGTGAGTCCGTGTTCAATGGTGCGGGGCGACCAGACGTCGTCGCGCTCGCCGAGATGGACGATGAGGTTGCGGAAGGGAATGTGCTCGGCAGCTTCAAGAGCGCGCTTGATCTCGTCCATGGCGTCGATGCGGCGCGACTTCTCAGGGTGCACGAGCCCTCGGCCGGGTTGCGGGGGCTGCCGGCCGGCTTGAGCCACTCGGCGGGCACCTCAGCCCGGCTCCAGGGCGGCGGCCGGTTCGGCCCAGCAGCACCGAGTTGGGCTGGTGCAACTGATAGACGGCCGAGGCCTCGGAACCGTTGATCTCGGCCCATTCGTGGCCGTATCCGTTGCGGCCATAGCCCTTGGCCAGGGCCTTGTTCTCCTCCCAGACCCCGGTCGCACCCGAGCTGAACTGACCAATAATGCTCGACCAGTCGTCGACCTCCGAGGGGGGGCAAACGCCGCGCCGGTCGAGCGCGCGCGCCAGGTGCCGCCGATGCTCGTGATGCTCTCGGGGATGATGCCGGCGGCGCGCGCCAGGTCGAACGGCTCCTGCAGGAAGGGGCTGAAGAGATCGTCTTCTTTGCCACTGTTTCCATGCGCCAGCCCGCGGTCGCAGTCCTTGTAGGTGGTCATCGGCGACGTAGTCGAAGAAGCGTGCGCGGTCGACGCCGGAGCACGAGAAGACGACGCTCACGCCCATCATCTCGGCCACCGGCGTCGTGCGGCACGGCGCCCCGGCGCGGTAGGCGATGTCGGCGTCGCCGGTGGCGTCGATCACGCGCCTCGCGAGCACGGCCTGCCGCCCCGACTTGCTCTCGACCACGACCCCGCCGATGGCGCCGTCGGCGACGATGGGGGCGACCGCGAAGGCGTAGGCCGCCGACGGCTTGGCCTCGCGCACCAACAGCTCGTCGGCGTCGATGATCTCGTAGAGCTCGGGATTGAGGGCCTCGTGGCACGACTGGCACTCGGCCTGTGTGCCA
>CAVXVM010000207.1:0-31519 GCA_963765025.1 uncultured Acidobacteriaceae bacterium
GACCATTGTTGTTTTTTCAAAGCGTGTCCAGAAGCTGCTCGACGGCAAGCAAAAAGACGAATCCTCCGTCGCCCAGGCGCTCGCCGGAATGGAGGCCATGCTCGACGCCATAGCCGCCGGGCTCTACAGCCTCGCGTCCATGCTTGTCGGCGAGGGAGAAGACTCGGTCGCTCTGGTTGAGACTGCCGTAACCAACGCCGATGTCTCGGCCTGCGCCGACGCAGTCGAGTCCCGCAAAAGCAGCCGCAAAGCCCTCGTCAGCGCCGCCCTTCAGTTGATTGAACGGCGCAACCCCGGCGCGCTCGCCGCTCCCGAAGGCATCGAGTCCTCAGGCTCCTGCATTGACGACGACGATCTTGAATCTGCCGGCGTCTCCCGCGATGAGCTTGAGCGCATGATTGCCGGCCCTGACCGCGATCGCGTCCGCACCTGGCTTGAAAAGCTTCCCGCCGGCGTGCGCACCGTCTTTGTGCTCCGCGCCGTTGCCGGTTTCTGCGCCTTTGAAACCGCCGAACTGCTCGCCGCCCACGGTGGCCCCCAAGCCGCCGGCTGGAATGCCGACTCCGTACGCTCCGTCTTTCGCCAGGGTCTATGCTCGCTGGCCTCGCAACTGCTCCAGGCTTCAACCCGCGCCAGCAATTAACCGATCGCGCAGCGAGTGTCCTGTCTCTGAAATTCATCATAGGAAGAGCGCTCCCATCGGAAGAGCGCTCCCATCCTGCAATTCATCACAGGAAGAACGCTCCAATCCCGAAAGTCATCATAGGATTAGCGCTGTTTCTAAAATTCATCACAGGAATAGCGCTGTCATCCTGAACGTAGTGAAGGATCTGCGGTTGCTTCTAGACGCCCGCAATGCGGAGACACCACACTAGCTAGCCGGTCCGCCCTTCAACAATGTGTGATGTAGAGCGGCTCGGTCCCCACCCCATTTCGATACAATCCATTTAAGAACCTTGCGGCATTTTCAAAGCATCTATGATGTACAGCCATCTTTCAGGCAAATGTTCTTTTTGAGCGAGTTTTGAAAACCTTGATTTTGTCAGAATTCATCCTTGTGAGTCCCTTCGCTCGTCGCACAGCCGCGAGTGCGCCCGGCCGTGCCTTTCCGGTCCCGGCCCTTCTCTGTTTAGCCCTGTTCATCCCGCCCACCGCCCGCGCGCAGTCGCTCCCAGTCCCCAATCCCGCCGTGCCCACCGCACAGAGTTTTCAGGGCAGCGTGCCCACAGGCGAGCCAACCGCCCAGCCCCTCGATCTCTCTCTCGACGACGCCATCCAGCGCGGTCTTCGCAACAATCTCGGCGTCATCCTCTCGGGAACCCTCACGCAGTCGGCTCGCGGAGCACGCCTTACTGAAATGCAGGCCCTGCTCCCCTCCATTGATTTCAAGGCCCAGGAAAATCTGGCCCAGGTCGATCTGCCCGCTCAAGGCCTTCGCATTCCCGGCATCCCAAAGATCATCGGCCCCTTCGGCTACACCGATGTCCGCGCCTCGCTCACCTGGTCGCTCTTTGACGTTGCCTCCATGCGCAACTACCTTGCCGCCAAGCACAACTTCACGGCCGCCCAGTTGACCGTCGAAGATGCACGCGACCTCGTCGTGCTCACCGTCGGCAACGCCTACCTGCTCGTCCTCGCCGACGAAACTGAAGTCGCAAGCACGCAAGCGCAGGTCGACACCTCAAAAGTCTCTCTCGATCAGGCCGTCGCCAACCATCAGGCCGGCACCGCTCCCTTGCTCGACGAACTCCGAGCCCGCGTCGACTATCAGTCCCAGCAGCAGCAGTTGATCGTGGCCCAAAACTCGTTGGCGAAAGACAAGCTGGCTCTGGCCCGCACCATCGGCCTGCCTCTCGCGCAGCTCTTCAATCTTTCTGACAAAGCTCCCTACGCGGCCTTTGATCAAATCGACGTGGACGCCGCCATTCGCGAAGCCCACGCCAACCGCAAAGACCTCGCCGCCGCGCTCGAGCAGACCAAGGCCGCCGAGCTCCAGCGTCAGGCCGCCACCGCCGATCGTCTGCCCACCTTCACCTTCAACGGCGACTACGGCGACATCGGCGTCAACCTGGCCAATTCGCACGGAACCGGCAACGCATCCGGCGCCATCAGCGTCCCGCTCTTCAAGGAGTTCGCTCTCCGCGGCGAGGCGCAAACCGCGCAGGCACAGCTTGACGTTGCCCGCGCCCAATCCAGCGACAAAGGCGCGCAGGTCGACGCCGATGTACGCGACGCCCTGCTCGACATTCAATCCGCGCAGAAGCTGGTTGAGGTGGCGCAGTCCAGCGTCTCGCTCGCTACTGAAGAATTGAAGGAAGCGCAGCAGCGCTATGCCGCCGGCGTCAGTGACAACCTCGGCGTCAGCCAGGCCCAGCAGTCCGTCGCTCAGGCCAACAATCAATATGTCGCAAGCCTCTACCGGCACAACGTGGCCAAGCTCAGCCTGGCTCGCGCCTTGGGCGCCGGTGCAAGTTACAAGAACTATTTGGGAGGAAAGTAATCGTGGCGGATTCCAGTCCAACACCTACCCCGAGTGAACCGATCGCGGAAACTGAGGTTATACAGCCGCAGTCCCGGCGCAGGGGCATCCTCATCGTTGTCCTCATCGTGCTCGCGCTCGTCGCCGCCGGTTTCTGGTGGCGCTCAACCTTCAGCGAAGACACTGACGATGCCCAGGTCAACGGCCACCTCATCCAGGTAAGTTCGCGCATCGCCGGTCAGGTGCTCAAGGTCGACGTTCAGGAGAACCAGCTCGTCAAGGCCGGCGACGTCATCGCCGAGCTCGATCCCAGCGACTACCAGGTCGCCGTCGAGAACGCGCAGGCAGCCCTTGCCACTGCCCAGGCCAACGCCATCGCGGCCAATGTCGCCGTGCCCATCACCACGGTCAACACCGGCAGCAATCTGCGTTCGGCCGGTGCCGACGTCAGTGGCACGCAGGCCGGCATCAAGCAGGCCGAACAGCAGCTCGAAGCCGCAAAGGCGCTCGTCACCCAGGCTCAGGCCAACAACACCAAGGCGCAGGCTGACCTCGAGCGCTACAAGCCCCTGGTCGAGAAAGATGTCATCAGCAAGCAGCAGTGGGACGCGGCCGTAGCCCAGGCCGATGCCACCAAGGCGGCTGTTGCCGATGCGCTTGCCAACGAGCAGGCTGCGTCCTCCGGCGTGCAGGCCGCCCACGATCGCGAATCGGCTGCGCAAGCAGGTTTGAAATACGCTGAGACCGGACCACAGCAGGTTGCTGCGCAAAGCGCGCGTGCAAAGGCTGCGCAGGCCCAGGTCATGCAGGCCCAGGCCCAGCTCGACATGGCGAAGCTCAACCTCGGCTACACCAAAATCGTCGCCCCCGCCGCCGGAATCATCACCCGCAAGAGCGTCGAGATCGACCAGAACGTCTCCGCCGGCCAAAACCTCCTCACCCTCGTCTCCCTCGATGATCTCTGGATCACCGCCAACTTCAAGGAGACGCAGTTGAAGAGCATGTCCGCCGGACAAAAGGTCGAGATCCACGTCGACTCCACCGGCAAGGACTACTCCGGCAAGGTCACCCAGATCGGCGGAGCCACCGGCTCGGTCCTCTCGCTCTTTCCGCCTGAGAACGCCACCGGAAACTACGTCAAAGTCGTGCAGCGCATCCCGGTCCGCATCGACTTCACCAACCTCGCCAGCGAGGACCCCAACAAGCTCCTCCGTCCCGGCCTCTCAGTAGAACCAAAAGTAAGCGTGAAATAGAACAGCAGACCAACAAGAAAAAACAGCCTCCGGCATCAATCACCGGAGGCTGTTGTCTTTTCGATCGCACTATGCGGGTGCCCCCGGTCCCTCGCCTTTGGGGACCGGGGATACACGAGAACCGGTATTTGCCCTTGTTTTTCCGGAGGGAGCGTCGGGCTTCAGCCCCGGGCCTTCTACCAAACCCACACAGCCGCGCTGTTTTGAAAGGGCGCGGCTTTAGCTGCGCCGCCAAGCACTCGAAAAATGACTCTGGGCTTTAGCCCCCGAGGGATGTTCTTTCTTACCCTCCGTCCTGTCTCTAAGCACAATTCCAAAAAAATTTGACTGTCATCCTGAGTGAGTCCGCCGCAGCGGACGAGTCGAAGGACCTGCGGTTGTTTTTCCGGAGGGAGCGTCGGGCTTTAGTGTCTGCGTTAGAACTCGCGAAATTGGACCGCGTAGCGGCAAGACCTCCCGGAGGGAGCGAAGGATAATAGCCCATGGATGAAGTCAGCGCTCGCCGCGGCGAGCGCGGACGCAATCCTGGGAAATGCGAAAAAATTAGCCTGGGGCCCTGTAGGGGCGGCGCGAATCCGTAGAACTGAACTGTGCCTCTTGAAAGGAACTTAAGTTCTACGAGCTCTCACGCAGGCACTTTAGCCCCTGCGCTACGTCCCCTCGTCAACAAGCGGCTCCCACAACTCCACCCGATTCCCCTCGGGATCCGTGAACCACGCAAACTTCCCATACGAAGCCGCTTCCTGATTCGGGTCGATAGTCGCACCAGCGGCGCTGAGCTGAGCGAGCATGCCTTCGAGATCGTCCACGCGATAGTTGATCATCGCGCGCTGGGCCGCGTCGCCGAAATGTTTGCTGGCATCGGGAAACAGCATCCACGTAGTTTGCCCGGTACCGGCGGGGACTTCGTCGGTCCACAGAAAGCTGGCGCCGCCGTAGTCGGCGATCGCGATGCCGAGGTGCTGTGCATACCAGGCAGCCAAGGCCTTGGGGTCGCGGGCCTTCAAAAAGACGCCGCCGATTCCAGTAACTCGTGCCATGAGGGTCTCCTTGCAACTGTGTGAGCAGGGGAAATTCACGCAGTTCTTTACGCTGCGTTACGAGATCATACCAACTAAGTGAAACGGAGCGATGAAAAAAAACGTCGAGGGTGCCCCCGGTCCCTAGCCTTTGGGGACCGGGGATAGAAGAACGCCCACGTCAGTTCACTGTTCACTGTCCACTGTCCACTGTCCACTGACCACTGACCACTGACCACTGTCCACTGCCCCCGAACTCTGACCCCTGATCTCCGTTCACTGTCCATTGTCCACTATCCACCGAATCCCTCCGGCAAACCCGCCTCAAGATTGATTTGTTCTCCGCTGATGGGGTGCTGGAATCTCAGAAATTGCGCGTGCAGAAAATACCCTCCATCGCCGGGCAAGCCAGGGAGATTCTCAAGAGGCTGGCCGTTGAATCCGTACAGCGGATCGCCCACCAGCGGATGGCCGATCGATGCCAGATGGATTCTGATTTGATGAGGGCGCCCCGAATACAGGCTTACCTCAAATGTCGTAGTGCTCGCGCTGCGTGAGATCACCTTTGCCAATGACTTCGACGGTTTGCCACTCGGGCTCGCAGCCCACACTTGACCGAGGCGCGGGTGCGGCGCCAGGCCGATCGGTGTGAGGATCTTGTAGGCATCGTGCACGGCAATGTGTTGAGCCACCGCCCGATAGATTTTCTGAATTTTGGATGTGTTCCAGTTTGCGAACAGAGCTGAGGCCGCCTGCGGCGTTTTTGCGAACAGGACGATGCCGCTGGTAGCCCGGCCCAACCGGTGCACGGGGTTTGCGTTGGGCGTTTGCTTTTGCACCAGGCGCAGCAGGGTGTTTTCCATAAAGCCGCCGCCGGGCAGGGTAGGCAGCCCGCTCGGTTTGTTCACTGCCAGCAGATACTCGTCCTCAAACAACACTTCGAAGTGCTGAGGGGCGTCCGGTTCAATCCACGGCGGACGGTTCCAGACAAGCGTTTGGCCTTGAGTGATCGATTCGTTTCCGCAGGCGGTAACACCGTCAAGGGTGACTTCGCCGTTGTTCAGTTTTTCTTGCCATGCCTGTGGGGTTGAGTGCGGATAAAGGCTTGCCAGGTGCGAGAGCAGGGTTTGTCCATGGTCTTTGCTGCTGATGATCGCAGTGTAAGCATAGCCCCGGTTGAGCATCTAGTTCGAGTGTAAGCGACAGCCGGGCGCCCCCGGCGCCTCGTCCGCCGCAGCAGAGGCACCCGGAACAGAACCAACTCCCTCGCGCTTGATCGTCACCCGTTGCCTGTCATCCAGAGCGCACGGGGCCCCAAACGCATTTCAGTTTGGGGATGGTAGGCGAAGGATCTGCAGTTGCCTTTCGGCGGTAGCCTGTCAGCAAAAAAGAAGTATCTTTCGGTTAGGCGATGAACCCCGCCGTGCGGATCGCAAATAAGTCCTTCGGCAACTCTGCTTGGCTAAGCGACCTGACGAGCCAATTGGATCCGCTTGCGCATAAAGACGATGGTCAGAGTTTCACCGGGATGCCTCCCCAGCTTTCCGGGTCCACGTCTGTCAACGTCTCAGTGAAGTCCCATCTGTGGCCGTAGAAATCCTCGGCGTTGTACTGCCGCTCACCATAGTTGTGATCCTTCGGCTCTGTCAGGATTTTGGCGCCTGCCTGTCGGGCACGCTCGCAATGCGCGAGTACATTCTCAACTCGTACCTGCACGAGAGCTGAATGGTTTGGCACAATGTTGCCTTCGGCGATGGTAAAGCAACCGTCGCCGGCCCGCATTTGAACTCTGTGATTGGCGATGCGTAACCGCACAGTAAAACCAAATGCCTTGCCGAGCCAATCCGCAGCAATACTAGGATCGGGATAGATGAGGACAGGAATAACCTGGCAGGGTGGAACCGAACGGTTGTAACGCATCGCGACCTCCGGTTGAATGCGCGCTCAGGCTAGCACGTCTGAGTGCCGGGTGCCCCTCAGGTCCCTGGTCCGCCGCAGCGGAGCGACCGGGGACAGAGAAGCGCCCACGTGAGCTCACTGACAACTGACAACTGACAACTGACAACTGTCCACCGTCCACCGTCCACCGACCCCAATCCCTTAGTCCCTTAGTCCCGAGTCCCTGCCTCTCAGTACCCAAAATCATCCCCAATCGGCATTCCCGGAGGAGCCTCCACCGGAGCAGCCGGAACAAACTTCGCCGGATCCTTCTCAAACTCCTCGATCCGGTGGATCAGCGCCGCCCGATGAATCGCCTCCGCCGTATCGGTCAAGGGCGCCGCCGTCGTCCACTGGATCAGCACATCCGCAATGTGCGCGCGTGCAATCGCCCGCGCCTGGCTTGACGCCTCAGAATTCACGCACAACGCCAGCATCGCCTCCAGCCCGCGAAACTCCACCGCACGCTCCACTTCCGACGACATCGTATGCCCGCCCTCGGGTCGGTAAGCCGTCGCCGTCGAAATCGCTTCCAGCACGCCCCGCAACGAAGGCGACCCCGACACGCGCATGTGGTACTGCACAAGCCGCGATGCACGCGCAGGATTCAGCAGTCCCGTCAGCGTCAAATCCGCAGCCGACTCCGCAGCCGCAACCGGATCGAACGTCAACCCCGTTTCCGATGCGAACGACTCGCGCGTTCGCGGCAACCCCGTCGGCCGCGGTGGAAGAATCTTGAGCAGCGCCTCTGGCAGCGTCAGCGTCTCCGGAGCCAGCGTCTTCAGCACCGCCGCCAGCGCCTTGTTCTGTTCCGCCGGCGCTACAATCTCCGGATTCATCTGCCCGTCTCCGCGCAGTTGATAGCGATAGTCCAGCCCGCCAATCTCCTTTACCGCCGCCTCCGTCTGGTAGCGATGCAGCAGGTAGAGCGGCGCCAGCGTATCTTCGAGCTGCGCCATCGGCGTCCCGTCCTTGATCGCGTTCTCACCAAAGCGCGCCAGCGCCGCGCTCCTGATCCCGAGCACCCGGTTCAACTCATCGGCCGCATCCGTGCCGTTGTCCCACAAGTGCGCGTGTGGATGCGCCCCGCCCATCGGCCGCGCGTCCTCATCGCTGATCAGCACCACCCCGCTCTTTTCTGACTCCGCAAGAATCCGGTTCAGCCCCTCCGCGTCCTCCACTACCTTGCCCCCGCTGTCGAACTCGCGGTAGCCGTAATCAATCGCCGTCTTGTCCCACACGCCAATCCCCACGCCGTAGCTCTCAGACAAATCCGGCACGCCCTTCGCGTCCAGCGTGATGTACGGAAACGGATAATCCATCACCGAAACCGTCTCGCCCGGCGCATGAGCAAAGCTGCTCGCCGCAAAATTGTGTTCCAGTCCCAGCGTGTGTCCCGTCTCGTGCGCGGCCAGTTGTCGCGTGCGTGCCAGCACCATCTTCAGCATCGGATCGCTCGCCGCCGGCAGCGCCTTGCCGTCCACATAAGGCGACAGCAGCCCTTCGGCGATCAGGTAGTCCTGCCGCGCACGCAGCGACCCCAGCGTCACATTCCCCTTGATGATTTCGCCCGTCCGCGGATCCACCACCGCATCCCCGTAGCTCCATCCCCGCGTGTACCGGTGCACCCACTGGATGATGTTGTAGCGCACATCCATCGGGTCCGCGTCCGCAGGCAGCAAGTCCACCTTGAACGTTCCCTTCGCCCAGCCCGCTGCCTGGAAAGCCTCGTCCCACCACCGCGCACCTTCCAGCAGTGCCGTGCGCATCGGCTCCGGCGCGCCCCGGTCCACGTAGTACTGGATCGGCGTAACCGCCTCGCACGCCCGCACGCAGTTCGGGTCCTTTTTCGTCAGCCGGTGACGAATGATGAACTGCTTGTCCAACGATTCGCCCAGCGGCGTCGTGTAATCGCGATAGCTCTCAGGAAAATACCCCGCTCGCGCGTCGAACCTGCGCGGCGTAAATCCCGGTCCCGGCAGCTCAATCAGCGACTGGTGTTCGCGCACCGTCATCGCATGAGCATCCGGCGCCACATTCCCCACAAACTCCGCCTTGCTTGGATCGTCGGTCGTGAACGTCAGGATCGCTTCAACTTCCGTGTTCTTCGGGAAGGCCTTCGTCCCATCCAGCGCAATCGAGCTGCGCGACGCATCCAGCCTGTACACTCCCTGTTTCGCCCCCGCCAGCACTTCGGCAACTTTGTGGGCGTCGCGCACAAAGAAATCCGTCACGTCCACCAGCACGGCACCGCCGCCGTCCTCGGCCTCCAAAGTAAATCCCCACAACACTGACTCCGGAAACGATTGCTTCACCGCCAACTGTTCAGCCTTGTCGTCAGACGATGACCGGAACGCCTCGTTCGGTTCCACCAGCAGCACCTTGGGCCCGATCCGCTCAAAGCGCACAATCGCGCCCTCTGAAACCTGCCCGCGATCCAACCCCAGGTCGTTCGAACCCGTTCCGTAGGGCAGCGAGTGCATATAAAGCAGGTCTTTGCTCAACTCCGGGATCTCCAGATAGAGCTTCCCGCTCTTGGCATCCCAATCCAGCGCCAGCATGCCCGCCATGTGCGTCATGCCCACAGTCTTCGCAGCAATCGTAGGCAGGGAAGCAGGCGCAGCCTTCGTATCAGCGGTCGCCGCTGCAGGCTTCGTCTCAGCAGTTGTCGGATTCTGTGCACCACACACAGAAGCAAAGGCAATCAAAGCAAGGGGAAGAAATTTTGACATGCGTCAGTTTTACACGACGCCAGCCCACCCTGCCACCAATTCCAGCCAAACCTAGTCCCTAAGTCCCTCAGTCCCTTAGTCCCCGCCTTTCTGATCCCTGATCTCTGATCTCTGACCCCTGTCCGTCTGGCACAATAAAGAGAGAGACCATGATGACCCAAGCAGAGACTCACTCCCGCGCCCATGACCTGGTTGAGCTGGAAAACCAGCATGGAGCGCACAATTATCACCCTCTCGACGTCGTCATCGAGCGTGCCGAGGGTGTCTGGGTGTACGACGTCGACGGCAAGCGTTATCTCGACTGCCTGGCCGCCTATTCCGCCGTCAACCAAGGCCATTGCCATCCAAAAATCCTGGCCACCCTCCACGAGCAGGCCGCCAAAGTCACCCTTACCTCGCGCGCCTTCCGCAACGACCAGCTCCCCCTGCTCTGCAAAGATCTCCACGACCTCACCGGCTATGACATGGTCCTCCCGATGAACTCCGGCACTGAGGCCGTTGAAACCGCCCTCAAAACCGCGCGCAAGTGGGGCTACAAGGTCAAGGGAATCCCCGAGGGCAAGGCCGAAATCATCGTCTGCTCCGGCAACTTTCATGGCCGCACCATCACCATCGTCGGCTTTTCCTCAGATGATCAATATCGCGACGGCTTCGGCCCCTACGCCCCCGGCTTCAAAATCATTCCCTATGGCGACATCGACGCCCTGCGCAACGCCATCACGCCCAACACCTGCGCCTTCCTCGTTGAGCCCATCCAGGGCGAGGCCGGCATCCAGATTCCTCCCACGGGATTCCTCCGCCAGGCCGCCGAACTCTGCCGCCAGAATCGCGTCCTGCTCATGGCTGATGAAATTCAGTCCGGCCTCGGCCGCACCGGCAAGCTCTTCGCCTACATGCACGAAGGCATCAAGCCCGACGTTCTCATCGTCGGCAAAGCCCTCGCCGGAGGCTTCTATCCCGTCTCCGCCGTTCTCGCCTCGCGCGAAATTCTCGGCGTCTTCAAGTCCGGCGACCACGGCAGCACCTTCGGCGGCAATCCTCTCGGCTGCGCCGTTGCCCGCACCGCCCTCCGCGTGCTCATTGAAGAGAAAATGGTCGAGCGCTCCGCCGAACTCGGCGCCTGGTTTCTCGCCCGCCTGCAATCCATCAAGAGTCCCGCCATCAAAGAAGTCCGCGGCCGCGGCATGTGGATCGGCATCGAGCTCACCCACCGCGCCCGCCCCTACTGCGAAGCCCTCAAGGATGAAGGCGTCCTCTGCAAGGAAACCCACGACCACGTCATCCGCATCGCTCCGCCCCTCATCATCACCAGGGAAGAGCTCGACTGGGCCTACGACCGCATCGAAAAAGTAATCACCACCCTCGGCGCAAACTAGCATTAGGTCTCTGAAGTTCGCATCCGAATTATGCTGTCATCTTGAGCACATAAATAGGCTGTCATCCTGAGCGGAGATTGGCGCGCATTTTGCGCTAATCGTAGTCGAAGGACCCGCGGTTGCTCTTCGCCCATCCCAGGAAAACACCCTGTGCCCCATCCATTGCGCGCTTTTTGCGCAATGGGTGGGAAAGAAAGAATTCCCCCAACGCTTTTCTGCGAAAACTTTTTCCCCTTCACGCGGGTGCCCCCGGTCCCTCGCTTTTGGGGACCGGGGAAGAAGACCTTCACCGCGAATACTTTTAATCCTTGGCGCGGCCGCCTCGGTCTGAGAGAATTGCCCCCATCAATTGCGTGAGGTGCCTATGAACTACGGTCGCATGGCAATTGCTGTGGTCTGCGCGTTCATCGCCTAAATGGCTTTGGGCGGGGCGATTTTTGCAGCTGTCCCTTCGCTGCAAGCGTGATTTGCCTCAACACCGGATGAAGTCCGCAAGCTAACCACGCGAAGTTCCGCAGTGCTCTCTTATTTCCTGATCGTGATGGGCGGGCCGCTCGGTCTCGCCGGCGCAGGCGCCCTGGTCACGTTGTCGCTTGCCCCGCCAATCTTTTTCCATGTCCCCGTTCCCAGCTTGCCTGTCGCCACAACCACTCCCGGCGATTGCACCTTGTAAGTGCCCGCGTCATCCCAGACCATCGAGATCGCGTGTAGCGTGTACTTACCGTTGCTCGCAGAAAACGTTCCAGCGTTCGACGGAGTAGGGTCCATCGCCTCGCTATGAAATTCGTACGTGCCGTTGGGCGCCACGCGCCACACCCACCGCCCCGGATTGATGAACAGCTCCCAAGTCCCCACCATGTTCGGATCCACCGTTGCCGCTGACCCTCCAGGCGGCAAAGGCAGCGGCGACGACCAGCGAACGTCGTCGCTGGCGCAGGGCGCCGTGATCGTCACGCAGCTCTTGCCGCCTCCAGCCTGACATTGCGCAAGCGCCCCAGCCGCGGACTCATCCCGGCCGTTTCCCACAAAGAACCCCGATTTCTTGTCCGCATAGCTCTCTGCCAGCCCGATGCAGTAGTTCTCGCCCCACGTCAGTACCTTGCAATCCTTCGCTCCATTTCTCTGGCAGGTCTGCAGAGCTGACTGCTCCGCGCTGTCTTGAGAGTTTTGCCCGTGCGAGGCTCCTGCATCCATGGTCGTTGTCGACATTGCCACCGCCGCATAATGCACCACGACCATCTGCTGCCCGCCCGGAGGCTTTGGCATGCCGTCGGCGTTGCAAGCGTTATAGCCGAGATTCTCGATGCACGAATCTTCCATCCCCGGAACCACCTCGGTGCTTCCGTCATCCTGCGCGCGCAACGCGGCGCCAAAGCAGAGCAAAACCAGCACTGCCAACCCTGAACCACGCCGCACCCACCCAAGGTTCCATCGCTTCATCATGTTCTCCTCCGGCGAAACCGTTTCGCACACGGTGATTGGGAAAATCGATCGCCCCCTAACCCTTATCCGATTCCTCTGGGTGAACGCAACAAAAAAGACCCCGCGCTCAGGAGGCTCTTGCGAAACTCAGCTTGTACAAACACTGAATGCGCTCCTGAATCGGGGAGTTTTTGTCTCCGGGGCGAAACTGGGATGAACCTCTTCGCGTTGGGGAGCGCCCGAATCAACCAGTTCAATTTAGAATGGAGCGTCAATGGCGTAGAGTGACTTTGTGACTCAGCCGGGCAACTGGGAGAAGCAGCATCATGGACCGAGCGGCGTGTTTGAAGCGATGGCAAGCGAGTAGTGCGGCGGGAGTTCCCATCGTCGGCTGTGGTGCGGGCACAGGGATCTCCGCCAAGTGCGCTGAAGCTGCACAAGCGGATCTCATCATCATCTACAACTCCGGCCGCTACCGCATGGCCGGACGAGGATCGTTGGCTGGTCTCATGCCCTATGGCGACGCGAACGCCATCGTTGTCGAGATGGCCCGTGAAGTTCTGCCCATCGTGCGCAACACACCGGTATTGGCCGGCGTATGTGGGACAGATCCATTTCGCATCATGGATCTGTTTCTTCGCGACCTCAAGCAGATGGGCTTCTCGGGCGTGCAGAATTTTCCCACGGTGGGGCTGATCGATGGCATCTTTCGCGAGAATCTCGAGGAAACCGGGATGGGATACGCCGAGGAAGTCGAGATGATCGCGCGAGCGCACGATCTGGACCTGATTACCTGCCCGTACGTCTTCAACGAAGACGACGCGATCGCAATGGCAAAGGCAGGTGCAGACCTTTTGATCGCTCACATGGGATTGACGACCAAAGGAACCATCGGCGCAAAAACAGCCCTCACTCTCGATCAATCCGTGGACCGCATTCAGGACATCCGCGAAGCAGCCATCTCCATCCGCCCAGACATTCTGGTACTTTGCCACGGCGGCCCGATTGCCGAGCCCGAGGATGTTGAGTATGTCCTCAGCCGCACCAAAGGCGTCTGCGGATTCTTTGGCGCCTCCAGCATTGAGCGCATGCCCACCGAGCGCGCCATCACCGAGCAGGTAAGGAATTTCAAGAAGCTGAAGATCCAAACGGAAAACAGATAAAGGAGCAAGCATGTCAAAGCTCGCAGGCCGCCGATTCGTATCGCCCGCCTCCGTTGAAACCCAGGTCTTCGATTGGGGAACCATCAAGTGGCTCAGCGAACCGCGCGTCACTAGCACGGAGCGCTTCACCATGGGCGTTGTCCTGCTGCAACCCGGCAAAGGCCACGTGCGCCACAACCACCCTGGAACAGAAGAAATCCTCTATGTAGTCTCCGGGCAAGGCCGGCAGATGATCGATATCGACGGTGAGCAGTGGGAACCCATCGCCGCTGGAGACATGATTCATATTCCCGCGGACATCTACCACTCCACGGTGAACACCGGCTGGGAGCCCCTCAAGTTGATTGCCGTCTATTCACCACCCGGCCCCGAAGCAATTCTCCGCGCAATGCCGGAGTGCCGTGTGGTTGCCCCTGGCGAACTCCCGGAAAGTTGATGCCATGACTCCCAGCGATGCCACCGTTCCCAAGACCGTTGCGCTGATCGGCACCTTCGATACCAAGGGTGAAGAGTCCTCCTACATGCGCGAGCGGATTGAGAGCGCGGGCCTGCGAACGCTGACGATCGATGCCGGTGTGCTTGGCTCTCCGGCATTTAAAGCTGACATTTCGCGAGAAGAAGTCGCCGCCGCGGCAAACGAAAATCTCACCGTGCTAAGAGCGGAAAGAGACCGCGGTCGAAGCGTCGCCGCCATGGCGGTCGGTGCCAAGGCGATACTAACGCGGCTTTTTGAGCAAGGTGCGATTCATGGAGTGGTTTCCCTCGGCGGTTCCGCAGGCACGGCCATTGCGACCACCGCCATGCGCGCGCTCCCTTATGGCTTCCCAAAGTTGATGGTTTCCACGGTAGCCTCCGGCGATGTCAAGCCGTACATCGGAATCTCCGACATTTGCATGATGCCTTCCGTGCTCGACATTGCCGGTTTGAATCACGTCTCCCGCCTCATCATAGGCAATGCCGCAGGTGCGATTTGCGGCATGGTTGCAAAGCAGCCTGCAGGCGCCCTCCACCAGAAACCCACCATTGCGGCAACCATGTTTGGCGTCACCACACCTTGCGTCACGGCCGCGCGCCACGTCCTCGAGGAGAAAGGCTACGAAGTTCTGGTCTTTCACGCCACCGGAGCCGGCGGACAGGCGATGGAACAATTGATCGCGGACGGCGCCATTCGAGCGGTCCTCGACATCACCACCACCGAGCTTGCAGATTTCGTGGTCGGTGGTGTCTTCAGCGCAGGACCGCACCGGCTTGAAGCCGCGGCCCGCAAGGGGATTCCTCAACTCGTCTGTCCGGGCGCGATCGATATGGTGAATTTCGGGCCTTTGGAAACCGTGCCCGCGCAGTTCAAGTGCCGCAACCTCTACGTTCACAACCCCAGCGTAACTCTCATGCGAACCACCCCCGAAGAGTGTGCGGAGATCGGCCGCTTCACTGCCAGCAAGCTCAACAACGCAACCGGTCCCGTCACTGTCCTCATTCCTCTGCGAGGCGTTTCTGCCATCGACAAGATCGGCGGCCCCTTCTACTCGCCCGAGGCGCTAGACGCCTATCGCAGCGCATTGAAATCGTTGCTCATCCCCACCGTCCGCCTCATCGAGCTTGACGCGCACATAAACGACGATGAATTTGCGCGTGCCGCCGCCGATCTGCTGACGGAATCGATGAGTACTTCGGCGACCTAGCCATTCGCGTTTACCAAGCGACCGCGACCAGCTGATAATCGCTGTCCGCTATTCACTGTCTTGCCGTACACTCGTCTATGCAGTTCGGTCCCCACACCACTTCCCAGGCACTTTCATTTTTCCAACAAGGAGATTCCCCACCATGTTTACCCCAAAAGGAAAATTCGGCTGGTTCGAGCTCATGACCAGCGACACCAAGGCAGCCGGCAAGTTCTACTCTGACGTCGTCGGCTGGTCCACGCGCGACGTGTCCGGCGGCGGAATGGAATACACCACCTTCAACCTGGGCGACGTCGGCATGGCAGGTATGCTGCATCTCCACCAGCACACAGGCTGGATCGGCTACATCGCCGTCGACGACGTCGACGCCCACATCGAGAAAATCGTCGAAGCAGGCGGCAAGCTCTGGAAGCCCGCCACTGACGTTCCCGGCATGTTGCGCTTCGCCGTCATGAGTGACCCGCAGGGAGCCGGCATCGTCGTCTTCACGCCCAACCCCGCCATGGGAAATCCGGTCCGCCCCGCGCCGCCCGCGAACGGCACCATCGGCTGGCACGAGCTCTACACCACTGACATTGACGGCGCATTCGACTTCTACAACAAACTCTTCGGCTGGACCAAGCTCAGCGACATGGACATGGGGCCCATGGGTCTCTATCGCATCTTTGACGAGGGCGACCAAAAGCAGATGGGCGACGGCGGCATGATGAACAGACCTCCCAATGTGCCCGTCTCCTCCTGGAACTTCTACTTTTGCGTCGACTCCATCGGCGGAGCCATCAAGCGTGTCCAGGCCGGCGGAGGCAAAGTCCTCAACGGTCCTCATCAAGTCCCCGGCGGCGGCTGGATCATCCAGGGCCAGGACCCCCAGGGAGCCATGTTCTCGCTGCTAAGCAACAAGGAATAGCTGAAGGCAGGGAACAGGGAACAAGGAACAGGGAACAGGAAATAGAAAGCCAGGGTCCAAGAAATAGGAAACAGGAAACAGGGAACAGGAAATAGAAAGCCAGGGTCCAAGAAATAGGAAACAAGGAACAGGGAAAGAGAAGAGGGTCCCTGAAAAGCTGTGCCCCGTTCATCGCAGTTTCATCGCGATGAGCGGGCGTCGCCAGGCCGCCGGGTGCCCCCGGTCCCTCGCTTTCGGGGACCGGGGAAGAAAGGCCGGGTGCCCCATCCTCGCCCCGCTCCCGTTCTTGTGGCCATCGGGTTCCCCGGCGGACGATTTTTGTTCGCACGGGTGATCTTGGGTGGGATTGAAGGAACCCAGAAGACCCATCCTTCAGGCCCTCCAGGTCTAGCTCCTGATACATGCAATCGATAGGAGCAGCTTCCGTGGAACCGGCAATATGCCCGCAACCAGGCCGCAAGAAGAAATCCCAAATGCCGGCTACTCCGTACCAGCCCGGTTCTGGGGAGCGCATCGGCGATTGACCACTCGTTGCCATCGGACTTCAGGGAACAGCAATCAGGGAACGCAAAATTCATACTTGACATTGCCGGGAAATCCACTACCATGTGGTTGTGGATAAATTGGGTACGACATTTGCCGCTTTGTCCGATCCAACCCGCCGGGCGATGATCGAACGACTCTCCCATGGGCCGGCCTCTGTGCATGGATTGACGGAACCGTTTGCACTCTCGCAGCAGATGATTTCAAAACACATTGCCTGCCTGGTGCGGGCGCGGATTGTGATCAAGAGGAAGCGTGGACGAGAGAGTGTGTGCACGCTTAGACCAGAGGCGATCAAGACAGTCAGCGACTGGGCGTTTAGCTATCGCCGATTCTGGGAAGAGAGCTTCGACAAACTGGAAGTGGTTGTAAATCAAATGAAGAAACAGGAGGTCAGAGATGACAGACGGCACGGTTAACGAGACAGAGCGGATGGTTATTACAAGAATTTTTGATGCCCCGCGCGAGTTGGTTTGGAAGGCGTGGACAGACCCGAAGTACATAATGCAGTGGTGGGGGCCGAAGGGTTTTACTGCGCCTGTTTGCAAGATGGATTTCCGCGTCGGCGGGAAACTCCTGTGCTGCATGAGATCGCCCGATGGCCAGGAGTTCTGGAATGCGGTTGAATACCACGAGATTGTTCTGCACGAAAAGATCGTTTCCTTGATGTACTTTTCCGACCCGAAGGGAAACAGGATTGACCCTGCGCAATTGGGAATAGAACATGAGGCCATCGACGGTGCGTACGACGTTACCATCTTTGAGGATCTCGGAAACGGCCAGACGAAACTCACCTTCATTGGAAATGAACCCATGGAGAGCGCGAAAAATAGCGGGCAAATGGAGGGCTGGATCCAGATACTCGATAAAGTTGCCGCAGTTGTTGCGGAGCTGGCGCAGGCGAAATAAGAAGTTGAAGTGCTGATGATCGTCAGGCGCAGGATATAGCTTAGGGCAGCGGCGGAAGCCTGGTTGTAACGGGCTTCTCGCCGCCCCTCCAAGTGTCCGCTTCTCCGCGCAAGTGACCTTTGGCTCACTGCCGCCTTCAGGCCGTTGCGCTTATCGAGCTCGGAATTGAGCCGACATTAGACATTGGTCTCGAGAGTCTCCCCAGTGTTCCGGAGTCGACTTCACCGCTTGCCCGGGCCCGCATCTAGAAACTCGGAATCGACACCAGCCCACCCCAGCACCGACCCCTTGTTCCCTCGGTCCCTGACCCCTGCCCCTGACCCCTGATCCCTGAACAACTCAGGCCCTTGAGTCCCGCGTCCCGAAGGGACGGAACAGCTGGGAGCTAAAAGCTAGAAGCTGCGGTTTCCGTGACCCAAATCACGAAAACCGCCGAAACCCGCGCGCAAAAAGTCGCAAAAAAGCCGCAAAAAGCCACAAAAAACGACCAAAAATGCACTTTAAGCTCATCGAGAGTTCACCAGTCGCAGTCATTTCGTTGAAAAACGGCCTCACCGCCACGAACAACCCAACACCGCTCACCCGTAACAGCCCAACTGTCTCCTGCCCGCAGTCGTTTTGCACTCAAATCGGCTCCTGGCCGCAGTCCGAAAAATAAGTGCGCGCAAAATCCGCACCCGCATTCTCTCAATTTACAGATGAAGCTTCGTGCCCCATCCTCCTGAGCGGAGCCGAAAGCCTGCCCTGAGCGAAGTCAAATGGGGACCTGCTTCTTGTAATTTTGTGGAATGGATGGGACGGCTATGAAGTCAACCCAAAAGTGTCTCTAACCCCTATTCCCTGTTCCCTAATCCCTGCCCCTTCACTTCCCCAGCGGAAACACTTCAAAGTCCCGCACCCGCGCCGGCTCCGACCCTGGAGGGACTGGGGTCATGTAGAAGTCGACGCCTGTGCTGCCTTTGGATGGGAAGATCAAGCTCGAAAGCACGGTCTCGCCGTCTTCTGCAAAGACTTCCACCGAATTCTCATCCACCACAATGTCGAACCGCGTGGTCTGCGCCTGCGAGTGCCTCATGGGAGCAGTCATGCGCGCGGGAAACTCGGGCGACCAGTCCGTTTTTCCCGAACGGGTGCGATCGACGAAGATCTGCCCCTTCTCCGTATCGATGCCCACGATGGTTTCTTCCTGCGCGCGCTCGTTCGGATCATTGGAACTGCGCCGCAGCCGCACGCCCGCCTCGGCAGCCTCGCCTGGATCGAGCTCAAACCGCAGCTCGAACACGCGGCCGGGCGCTTTGCCCTTGGCCAGGCGCGCATTCGCTTCCTCGATGGTCTGGAACTGTGGAGCGCCAAACATCGCGCGATATTTCTGGTGCGCCGCGACCGACAGCACCGGCCTCTGCACCAGCGCGAGCGGCTCCTGCCCCGGCGTCGGCGCAGGATGCGCCGGCGGCTGGCGCAGCGAAAGCGCGCGCGCCACAGTCATTTCGCCGCGTCCCGGCAGCGACGGCAGCTTTGCGGCATACTGCCAGTTATCCATCCACGCAATCCACAGCCGTTCGTGATCCGGTGCAAGATTTGAGAACGATGTGGACGCATAGAAATCCTTGCCCCAGTCCGCCCAGTGCGTGCCGGAGTCAGGATGATCCATCGTGAAGCGCGAGCCCTCAAACGTGCCCACAAAGTACTGGTCGGCTGATCCGCCGTTCGGCCCGCCCGCGCTCACATTCACGCTCAGCACCCAGCGGTTTTCTTGATAGTTGCCGTCGTAGTCGCGCACCGGCAGCTCAAATAGATCGGGGCACTCCCATTCGCCTGTGACCGCGCCCGACGGGCCAAACTCGCCCGCCGCCTGCCACTGGCGCAGATTGGCAGAGCGGTAGAAACGTACCTTGTGATCATCGGGAAGCGCCACCACCATTACCCAGCTCGAGCTCGCCGCATGCCAAAACACCTTGGGGTCGCGAAAAGCTTTCAGGCCCAGGTCGATGACTGGATTGCCCGCGAACTTGGTCCACGTTGCACCCGCGTCCGTGCTGTACGCGATGTTCTGCGTCTGCTTCTCCTGCGAGTTGCCGGTGTAGATTGCCACCATGCATCCCGGCGACTTCTGTCCCGCCGGTGCGCACAGGCCACTGGTATTGTCGCGGTCCTCCACTGTCGATCCAGAGAAGATGGCCACGCCGTTTTCTTCCGGCAGCGCCACGGGCAACACCTTCCACTGCAACAGGTCGGCGGAAACCGCATGCCCCCAGCTCATATGCCCCCACTGGTCGCCGAAGGGATTGAGCTGGAAGAAAAGGTGGTATTGGCCGTTCAAAAAGATCGGCCCATTGGGATCGTTGATCCAGTTGGGAGGCGCGCTGAAGTGCAGTTGCGGCTGCCAGTCGGAGGCTGCGGGCTGTTGCGCGTTGGCTTGCGCCGCGAAAATAAGTGCAAAGGCAAGAAGCAATATTCGGGAAAGTTGGGTCATGAACCTTGTGTGCGGCGGTGAGAGATTTTGGCTTAGAACGATGCTTTGTCCGGAACGTCGCGTCCCGGCGCGTCTAAATCCCATTGTAGCGATTAGACTGGACTGGAGTATTCGCACATGAAAGACTCCATCCACGTTTCAAAAGAAAACTACCTAAAGGCCATCCTCGAAGCCGAGGCGGAGGGCCACCAGGTGATCCCTGCCGTGCTGGCCCACTGGCTTGAGGTTTCGGCCCCGGCCGTGACCATGGCGCTCAAGCGGCTCAAACGCGACGGTCTGGTGGAAGTGGGCGCGGACGGCATCGTGCGGCTCACGGCTGAGGGACGCGAGGCGGCGTATCGCACAGCCCTGCGCCATCACCTCATCGAGCGCATGCTCAGTGAGATCTTCGGAATGGAGTGGCACGAGATCCACGAAGAGGCGGAGCGCCTGGAACATGCCGTGTCGCCAGGTTTTGAAAGCAAGCTTCGCGAGAAGCTGGGCGAAGGCGGCGCCTGCCCGCATGGAAACGCCGTACTGCCGGAAAATCCGAAAGAAAGAAAGCGGCGCGGCGAGGTTCCCCTGTCTGAAGCCTTGGAAGGCAAGCGCTACACGGTCACCAGCCTCCAGGAACGGGACCCAAAGCTGCTTCTGTTTCTTCACCAGGCGGGGATCGGGCCGGGCAAGAGCCTTAAGGTGATGAGCCAGAACTACGATCAAACCGTTTCAATTGAGCTATCTACAGGAAGCTGCATCTTGGGTCGCCCGGCCGCGGCTGCGGTTTGGCTGGGGGCCGGCGCACGATCGTAATACACCATAAGAAAAAACATTAACCATAATTAAATAACTGTGCAATACTTGGGTTGACGGGCCACCTTGGCCCCGTCCCTGCACCCATGGCAACAGAACTCAGCATCTTTACGGAGCCCATAGAGCCCTCGCTGCCCGAGGTGCATTCCAGCGTCCAGGTTTCGCGCTCGCCCATCTACTGGCGACGGCTGCTCGGCTTTCTCGGCCCGGGATTCCTGATCTCAGTGGGGTACATGGACCCCGGCAACTGGGCCACGGACATCGCTGGCGGTTCGCGTTTCGGGTACACGTTGCTGTTTGTCATCATGGCATCAAACCTGACGGCAATCCTGCTGCAGAGTTTGAGTCTGAAACTGGGCGTGGCCACGGAGCGCGACCTGGCCCAGCTTTGCCACGAAGCCTACGGGCGCAGGGTGAGCTTCGCGCTGTGGGTAGGTGCCGAGATTGCAATCGCGGCCTGCGATCTTGCCGAGGTCATCGGCTCGGCCATTGCGCTCAACCTGCTTTTTCACATTCCGCTTCTCTATGGCGTGCTCATCACCGGCCTCGATGTGCTGCTGATTCTGCTGTTGCAGCGTTGGGGATTCCGCTACGTAGAAGCGCTGGTGATCGCGCTGATCGCGACGATTATTGGTATGTTCGGCGTGCAGATGTTTCTCTCGCGGCCGGAGTTCTGGCCGGTGCTGCGCAATCTGTTTGTTCCTTCTCCGTCGATCGTGACCAATCCCGGCATGCTCTACATCGCCATCGGCATTCTCGGCGCGACGGTGATGCCGCACAATCTTTACCTGCACTCGTCGATTGTGCAGAGCCGGAATTACGAGCGAACGCCGAAGGGCAAGCGCGAAGCAATCTTCATGGCAAACGTGGATTCGGCGCTGGCGCTCACAGTGGCGCTGTTTGTGAACGCGGCAATCCTGATTGTGGCGGCTGCGGTTTTTTATCGGCGCGGGCTTTTCGAAGTTGCGGCCATCGAGGATGCCTACAAACTGCTGAGCCCGCTGCTGGGCGCTGCCGGCGCAAGTACGTTGTTTGCCGTGGCGCTGCTGGCCAGCGGACAAAACTCCTCGATCACCGGCACGCTAGCCGGACAGGTGGTGATGGAAGGATTCATCCACCTGAGAGTGTCGCCGTGGTTGCGGCGGATGATTACGCGCACGCTGGCGATCATTCCTACGATCATCGTTGTCGCCATCAATGGCGAGCGAGGAACTGAAAAGCTCCTGATCCTGAGCCAGGTGATCCTGTCGCTGCAACTCAGTTTCGCGGTGGTGCCGCTGGTGATTTTTACCGGCAGCCGCAAATGGATGGGCGAGTTTGTGAATGCTCGCTGGCTGCAAGCGCTGGCGTGGTTCACCGCCGTGCTGATTGCAGGGCTGAATGGCTGGCTGTTGATTGAAACCGCAATGGGTCGCTGAACGCCCGGTTCCCCTCGGAGGTTCGCATGATGCGCATAGAACGGATCCGGTATAGCTCTATCCTTTTTCTATTATTAACCATGATTAATTCGACTCTGCTCGGGGGGCAGAGCGGGACTTCGAGCGCAATCTCAGGAACAGTGGATGACCCGTCAGGCGCGGCGCTCGCCAATGCCGCCATCACGGCCAACGAGGTCGACACCAAGGCCGGCCGCTCCGTGCGAACCGACCAAAATGGCCGTTTCCTGTTCTCTCAGGTCAATCCTGGAACTTACACGGTCACCGTTGCAGCAACGGGCTTTGCCGAGCAAACTTCGCGGCCGATCGTAGTCGAAGTTGGCCGCACGGCGACACTCAACTTCAATCTTTTCGTCTCGGCAGCCTTGCAGACCGTTGAGGTCGATGCCCAGCAGACGTTGCTCACCCTTGAGAATCCCAACACCACCACCACTATCGAATCAAAAACTATTTCCAATTTGCCCAACCCCGGCTCTGACATCACCTTCATCGCCCAGTTCGCACCGGGCGCATTGATGAACACTGCCGGCTCCTCGAATGACAGCAAAAGCCCGGGCGGCTATGGCAATGTCGAGTTCAACGGCCTTCCCGCTACTTCAAACGGCTACATCCTCGACGGCTACGACACCAACGATCCCTGGCTCGGCTTGAACATTGGCCTCTCCACCAACCTCGTGCTCGGCCTCGATGCCGTCGACCAGACCACCGTGAACACCAACTCCTACTCTGTTGATCAGGGACGCTATGGGGCCTCTCAAGTCGATTCCTTCACCAAGACCGGGACCAACAAATTTCACGGCGACGTCTATGAACTCTGGGATGGTTCGATCTTTAGCGCGGAAAATTACTTTCTCCACGCCAACGACACGCCGGGCAACATGACTCCCAAGCCGCGCTCCAATGTGAACCACTTCGGCTACGGCGTGGGCGGGCCTCTTCGAAAAGACAAGCTCTTCTTCTTTACTGCCTATGAGGGCGTCCGCATTGCGCTTCCCATCGTTACCCAGGCCGTCGTGCCCACGCCCGCCTACCAGCAATACGTGCTCAACCAGCTCCCCCTCGGAGGCGTCGACCCCGTCACTGGAATCAATCTCCCTCCCGAAACTGCCGAGGTGCCTTTCTATCGATCGATGTTTGCCCTCTACGACAACACTGCGGGAACCGCCATCCCTGTCGACTCTTGCCCCATTGCGAACGGCCTCGGCTGCGCCAACCGCCGCGAGGAGTCGATTCAGAACAGCGACCACGAAACTGTGTTCGTCGTCAAAATCGATCACACCATCAACAGCGCCAACACCGTCTGGTACCGCTTTCAATCGGACACAGGCCTGCAGGCCGCTTACACCGATCCCATCAATTCCATCTTCAACTCCTACTCTCCGCAGCCGCAGTACACGCTTGTCACGGGCTATACACACATCTTCCGTCCCAATCTCGTCAATCAGTTCAACCCCGGCATGAGTTGGTACTCGAGCATCTTTGAGCCCAACAACTACGCAAAGGTCCTCGAAACATTTCCCATCGTGCTCGCCGCGGGCAGCAATGAAGCTCCCTTTACCACCATCGGCGGCGATGACAGCACTCTTCCCCAAGGCCGCAAGGTCACGCAATGGCAGATCAACGACAACCTCGACTGGATTCGTGGCAAGCAGGAATTTCGCTTCGGCATCAATACCCGCCGCGTCGACATTAGCGACTACGACTTGGGCGAAGGCAGCGTGCCCACCGCCGTCTACAACGATCTGGCTGAGTTTACTTACGGTGCAGCCTATACGGAGAGCTCGACCTTTCCTGTCTCCTTCAACGAGCGAATAGCCGTCGGCAATCTCGACCTCTATGCAATGGATACGTATAAGCCAACGCCCAAAGCAACGTTCATCCTTGGCATGCGAACCTCGTGGAATACCGACCCCGCCAATCGGCAGCATCTTTTCGCACGCCCGGCCGGATCGTTCCTCGATCTCGCGCACAACGTGAATCAGCCGCTGAACCAGGCCATTCAAACCGGGGTGAGCTCCCTGTTTCCCTCCACACCACTGCTGGTCTGGCAGCCTCGCGTATCTCTTGCCTACCAGGTTGGACCGGCAACGGTGCTTCATCTCGGCTTCGGCGTCTTCAACGACATCATTCCAGCTCAGATTGCCGATCTCGCCGCCACCAACGCTCCTTATGCGCCCACATTTGTCGGCGGCATCGGTGGTCAGGTGGGCGGCCTGGCGATAGCGCCTGGCGTCGCCAACAGCGCTGCCGGCGCTGCCTCCGCTGCTAATCAACAGTTCCAGTCATTGTTCAAATCCGGTGCGCCGCCGTGCGCAGGTATTACCTCTGGCGAGCCAACTTGCCCTCTCGCCGTCAGCCTCAATACCTTCCCTACGGGTACCCTCAAAACGCCGTACTACTACCAGTACAACTTAGGCATCGAGCAGAAATTAAATGCGCACGGCGCCGTCCGCATCGGCTATGTCGGCACGCGCGGCCTCCACGAGCCGTTTCAGGTTGGTCTCAACGGCTATCAGACTGTCTGCTCCGGATGTTTCGCGCCCTATCCCTATGCGCAGCCCCTCGACCAGCGCTTCGGCAATGTCAACGAATTCCGCACCGACGCCAGCAGCAATTACAACGGCCTGCAAACCAGCCTCACAGAGCAGTTCCACGCACTCACCCTCAACGTAAACTACACATTCAGTCATTGTCTCGATGAAATCTCCAATGGCGGCTTGCTCCCCTTTTCTACGCAGGGCATTCTCACTCCGCTCCCTGGCGGGCTAAGGAACCAATACAGCAACTGCGATTACGACGTTCGCCAGAACCTCTCCGCCTACGGCATCTACCAGATCCCCTTCGCGTCCAGTCATGCTGTGCTGCGCGCACTCTTCCGCGGCTGGTCGTTCTCTGAAACAGCGTTCCTGCACTCCGGCCTTCCGTTCTCCGTCCTCAGCCAGCCTTACACAGCCAACGGGAACGGCGTCTTTCAGGCCAATGGACCGCAGTTCGCCCGCCGCGTCCCCGGAGTGCCGGTCTATCAGAAAACCGCGATTCCTGGTGTTACCCTCACCGGAAAACAATGGCTCAACCCCAACGCTTTTATCTCCGTGATCGATCCAGCCACTGGCGACTGCACAGGAGTCGCTCCTGGCGGGTCTGACACACCAGCGCTCTGCCAGTTCGGCGACTCCGGCCGAAATACCGTCCGCGGCCCGCATTTCACCGATTCCGACATCTACCTGTCGCGCAGGTTTCACCTCTGGGAACAGAGTTCGCTGCGCTTCGACGTGCAAATGTTCAGCGCCTTCAACCATCCCAACTTCGCGCTGCCCAGCAGCGTGGAGGCCGGAGTTTCAGGCAACATTCCACCCGCTTTCGGGACTCTGCAAAGCACCATCTCGCCGCCAACGGGATTGCTGGGCGTGGGCCTGGGCGGAGACAGCTCACCACGCATGATTGCATTTCAGGCCAGGATTGAGTTCTGACATCAGCTAGTATTGAAGCGATGCATGTTCTTTCGGCAGCCGAGATGCAGACCTGCGACCGCGCCACCTCGGAGCGTTTCGGGGTGGCGTCGATTGATTTGATGCGGGCCGCGGCGGCGGCCGTAGCGGCGTTTGCGCGCAGGCAGTTCCCCCAGGCGCAGCGTGTGACCGTGCTGTGCGGGACGGGCAACAACGGCGGCGATGGGATGATGGCCGCCCGCCTGCTGGCGCATGCAGGCCTCGACGTGGCGACGCTGTTGCTGGGTTCGCCTGACAAGCTGACCGGCGACGCGGCCAAGGCGTGGCAGGAATTGAACGGCCCCGAGCAGAGCGAATCAAAGAGCAGCGCGATCTACATTGTGGCCACTGAAGAAGACCTGGCGCAACGCGAAGCCAATTTGCATGCCGATCTGATTCTGGATGCGGTGGTGGGAACGGGATTCAAGCCTCCTTTGAAAGGGCTGGCCCTGGCCGCGCACGAGTGGCTCAAGGCCAGGAAAGGGCCCGTTCTTGCAGTCGATCTGCCGTCCGGCTGGCCGGCCGACGAAACCGGCGCGCGCCTGAGCGATCCGGTTTTTCCTTCAGACGCTGTGATCACCTTTACCGCGCCCAAGCCGGCGCATGTGTTCGGCCTTTTGACCAGGGCATGGAACCAGCCCGTGGTAGTGGCGCCCATCGGTTCGCCTGAGGAGGCAATTGTCTCTGAACTCAAACTGGAATGGGCCGGTTCGGCGATGGAGCTGGTGCACTCGCCCCGCAGCGCGACCGCCAACAAAGGAAACTTTGGCCACGTTCTGGTCGTAGGCGGCACCTTTGGACCGGCAGGCGGCAAAGCGGGCGCACCGGCCATGACGGCACTGGCAGCCATGCGCGTGGGGGCGGGCCTGGTCACCGCGGCAGTTCCGGCGAAGGCCATGTCGGTGGTGTCGCTGATTGCGCCTGAGTTGATGACGTGGCCGCTTGAAGCAACCGGTTCGGGATCCATTTCCGACTCGAATCTTGCGCCGGCACGCCTGACGCAGCTGCTCGAAGACAAATCTGTGCTGGCCATCGGGCCGGGGCTCGGCAAGTCAGTTGAAACTGCCAACTTTACTCGGGAGTTGCTGGCGGCCACCAGGATTCCAGCGGTCATCGACGCGGATGCCTTGAATATTCTGGCCGAGAACCCTGACCAGTTAATCGAATTGGCCAAAGGCAGAACGATGGTGCTGACACCTCACCCCGGTGAAATGGCGCGGCTCGCGGGAACGACGGTGACTGAGGTGCAGGCGCGGCGGCTTGAGACTGCGCTGGCGTTTGCGGTGCACCACGGGCTAACTGTGGTGCTGAAGGGCGCACGGACAATCATTGCGCACGCGAACGGTCGCGTCGCGGTAAATACCTCGGGCAATCCGGGGATGGCGAAAGGCGGCAGCGGCGACCTGTTGACAGGATTGATCGCGGGAATGCTGGCGCAGTTTCCGGGCGATGTGGCACGCGCTGTGGAATCGGCGGTCTATCTGCACGGACTGGCCGCGGACCTGGCGGTGCGCGCCGGCGATGAGCATACGCTGCTGGCCACGCATAGTTTGAAATATCTCTCCCGCGCATTTCGCATGCGGGTTTCGCACTTTCGCAATCATGGTGGGAACAGATATGTTTGGTTGCAGGGGCTGCCCGCGGATGCATCGATGGCAGCAGCCTCGCGAGGGATTTTGCAATGACAGACGCCGTTGAGATGGTGTACGAATTCACGACAGAAAACGGCGCCGAGACGATTGACGTGGGGCGCAAACTGGCGCAGCTGTTAAAGCCGCCGCAATTGCTGTTGCTGCGCGGCGACCTGGGCACTGGTAAGACGACGCTGGTGAAGGGAATTGCCGAGGCCCTCGACGCGGCCGAGGCCGACGAGGTTACCAGCCCTACTTTCACGCTGCTGCATGAGTACGATGGCGCGCTCAACGGCAAAACGGTGAAGCTGTATCACCTGGATGTGTACCGCCTTGAAGGCGAGCGGCAACTGGAGACGCTGGGGCTTGAAGAACTGCTCACGCCCGATGCCCTGGTGCTGGTGGAATGGGGCGATAAATTCAAAAGCATTCGCAAGCGGGCCACTGGTGAAATTGTCATCGCATCCACAGGCGGCGATGGGCGCAAGATTACGGTGACGCTGAAAGAGTAAGCACCTGCGGTACGGCAGACGCGGCGTTCGCCGCAGTTTTTTTGACCTCCGCGCGCGAGGTTCAAGCGCATTGCTTAAGAAAAATCCGGGGTCACAATGAATCGCATTCCATTTGATCAAGTGCAGGAGACGCTCAAGAGCGTTCTCGAAAAGCAGGGCATGAGTGCCAAGCGGGCACAGGTATGCGCGCGGCTCTTTTGCGAGACCACGCGCGACGGCGTGTATACGCACGGGATCAATCGCTTTCCCCGCTTTGTTGAGACCATCAAGAACGGCAGCGTCGATGTAAAGGCCGAGGCGAAACGCGTGAGCGGGCACGGCGCGCTGGAGCGCTGGGATGGGCAAAGAGGCGCAGGAAATTTGAATGCGCTGGGCGCCATGGAGCGCGCCATCACACTGGGCCGCGAGCACGGCGTTGGCTGCGTGGCGCTGGGCAACACGAACCACTGGATGCGCGCAGGCACGTACGGATGGCAGGCGGCCGGAGCCGGCGTGATCGGCATCTGCTGGACGAACACGATGCCGAATCTGCCGCCGTGGGGCGGAGTGGATCCCATTATCGGCAACAATCCGCTGGTGATCGCAGTGCCGCGCGCAGGTGGACCTGTGGTGCTCGACATGGCCATGTCACAGTACTCCTATGGCACGCTCGATGCCTACAACGACCGCGGCGAGAAGCTGCCTGTCGATGGCGGCTTTGACAAAGAGGGAAACCTCACAAGGGATCCGGCCGCCATTCTCAAATCGTGGCGGGCGCTGCCAGTGGGTTATTGGAAGGGCTCCGGGCTTTCGATCGTGCTCGACATGATGGCCGCGATGATGGCGGTGGGCAACGCAACACACCAGATCCCTGCCGATCCACTTCAAGAAACCGGCGTGTCGCAGATGTTTTTCACCATGAATCCGGCAGCGCTGGGCTCGGCAAAAGCCGTCGACAGGATTGCTGACGAGATTGTGGCCTCCGTGCAGAATTCGAAGCCGGCCACGGCGGGCAAGCCTGTGCGCTATCCCGGCGAGCAAACGCTGAAGGTGCGCTCCGAGAATACGGAACTCGGCCTGCCGGTGGAGCCGGCGACATGGGAGAAGATCCTGGCGATGTGAGGCCGGGAAGGTCTGAGAGGCTACCCCCCCCCCCGTATTCTGTGGCTAAATTCCTCTATCAAAAGGGTTTATGGGGTGGCAAGTCCTCCAAGTATGTCAGTCCAATGGAGTTCGCCGCAGATATCTCATGGCAAAGGACTTATGGGCGCATCGAGCGGATGCCGCGGTTTTTTTGACCGGCGCCGTCGGAATTACGTCTATTTTGCAATTGTGCGCCGGGAGCCGGTAATTATCTGCAATCCTCACGGGATAATCTGAACGCATGGATCTGAAGCGCTTTCCCAAGGTCGAATTGCATCTTCATCTGGACTGTTCACTCAGCTACAAAGCGGTGTCGCGGCTTGCGCCAACGGTGACGCGGCAGGAATACGAACGCGATTATGTTGCCCCTGCGCGCTGCACCAACCTGGCGGACTTTCTTTCGCGTGCGCCGAAAGGCTTCCAGTTGATGCAGACCGAAGAGTCGCTGCGGCTTGTGACGGAAGACGTCTTCGAGCAGCTTGTAGACGACGGCGTGGTGTATGCGGAGATACGGTTCGCGCCGTTTCTGCATCTTGAGCAGGGATTGACGGCGGAGCGCGTGGTGAGCGTGGTGGAGCGGGCCGCGGACGAGTGCTCGCGTGCGTCGGGCGTGGAGGCGGGACTGATTCTTTGCACGCTGCGGCACTTTTCTGAGGCGCAGAGCATGGAGACGGCGCGGCTGGTTGAGCAGTTTCGCGGCAGTCGCGTGGTTGCTCTCGACATTGCGGGAGACGAAGCCGGATTTCCTCTCGACGCGCATGAGGCAGCGTACCGGTTTGCGCGGGAGCATGGGCTGTCGCGGACAGCCCATGCCGGCGAGGCGTGCGGGCCGGAGAGCGTGTGGGAGACGCTGCGATTGCTCGATCCGCAGAGGATCGGGCATGGTGTGCGGAGCATCGAGGATGCGCGGCTGGTGGAGCATTTGAAGCGCAACGGGATTCATCTTGAGGTTTGTCCATCGTCGAACGTGCAGATTGTGCCGGAGATTGCGCGGTGGGAAGAACACCCGATCGACAAGCTCTATCGCGCCGGAGTTTCGCTGAACGTGAATACCGATACGCGCATGCTGAATCCGGTGACACTGACCGGGGAGTATGAGGGGTTGCGGCGGGTGTTTAGTTGGCGTGCGGAAGATTTCTTGCTGACGAATTTGATGGGCGTCGAGGCGGCGTTCGCTTCGGAAGGAGTGAAGGAGGTTTTGAGGAAGAGGGTTGAGGATGGGTATGACCTAAGCAGTTGAAGCCGGCCCAGGTCTCGTCCTGATCTTGGCCATGAGCATTTATTTGAAATACCTATTGTAAAAATAGGTATTTTAGATGTAGATTTGTCCTCATGGCAAAGAACCCCGAACACCGCGACCTTTTCCCCGGCGCCCTCGAGGTCATGATCCTTCAATCGTTGCGTTTGAAGCCGATGCATGGCTACGCGCTTGTCAAACACATCAAAGAGATCTCCGACAACCTTCTTCAGGTGGAAGAAGGCTCACTCTATCCGGCACTGCAACGGATGCTCAGAGAAGGCTGGCTCGAAGCGGAGACCGGCATTTCAGCCAAAGGGCGCCCCACCCGGATCTATCGGCTGAGCGACTCGGGGCTCCGGCATCTGGAAGAGGAAGTCGTCAGCTTCGAAAAGATGTTTGCCGGGATCACGCGCGTGCTGGCGGCAGCGAAGGCATAGGAGAGGTCGATGAATGTTCTGAACCGGATTTTTGGGCGGGTCTTCGGGCGTGCACAGCGCTACGACGATCTCTCCGTTTCGATTGAGGAGCACATTGAAGAGCGGGTCGATGAATTGATGGAGGAGGGCAGGCCGCGCAAGGTGGCCGAGCAGATGGCGCGGCGCGAGTTTGGCAATGTGGCCCTGATTGCAGAGCGCAGCCGCGAGGAGTGGCAGTGGCGGACTCTCGAATCCATCTGGACCGACCTGAAGCTGACGATGCGACGGTTGAGGAAGGCGCCGGGATTTGCGGCAACGGTGCTGTTGACACTGGCGATTGGGATTGGCGCGAATACAGCGGTGTTCAGCGTGGTGAACAGCGTGCTGCTGAAGCCGCTGCCCTATCCGGATGCGGACAGGCTGGTGGCAGTGTGGCTGAATGCGCCGGGCGCGGGCGGGCTGGCGAGTTTCTCAAGCGGCTTGCAGATTTCGCCATCGATGTACACGACGTTCGCCGAGCGGAACCAGACGCTCGAGTCGATCGGCATCTGGTATCCGGGGACGGCGAATGTGACCGGTGTGGCACAACCGGAAGAGGTGCACACTGCGACGATCACGGGTGGAGTGCTGGAGGCGCTCGCGACTCAGCCTGTGGCGGGCCGCTGGTTCCAGGACAAGGATCAGGATCCGCACGGAGCCAAGAGCCTGATGCTGAGCTACGGCTACTGGCAGCGGCGCTTTGGTGGGGATCCGAGCGTGATTGGCCGCAGCATTCAAGTGGATGCGCAGACGCGGGAGATTGTGGGCGTGATGCCGCGCGGCTTTCGCATTGGCGATCAGCAATTCGATTTGCTGGTGCCTGCGGCGCTGAACCGAGCCGAGCTTAAACTCGCGCCCTTCTGCTGCGACGGCATCGCGCGCATGAAGCCGGGAGTCTCAATGGCGCAGGTGGATGCGGACATGGCGCGGCTGATTCCGGTGTGGATGGA